>DASSEU010000062.1:0-24856 GCA_035695125.1 Acidimicrobiales bacterium | reverse complement strand
ACCGAGCGGGGCGGGAGCGGCGGCACCCAGCCCTCGTCGGGTTGGAAGCGCCGCACCACCCGGGCCGGCGATCCCGCCACCACGCAGCAGTCGGGAACCACCCCGCGCACGACCGCTCCGGCGGCCACGGTCACGTTGCGCCCGATGTCGGCTCCGGGGAGGATCACGGCGCCGGTGCCCAGCCAGCTGCCGGCCCCGACCCGGACCGCCGCCTCGGCCGGCCACTGCCGGGCGATCGGTACGTCGGGGTCCTCGTAGTTGTGGTTGTGGTCGGTGATGTACACGTTGGGGGCCGTGGTCACGTCGTCCTCGATCACGACGCCAAGGCGGGCCACGATCGAGTTCCCCCGTCCGATGCTGACCCGGTGTCCGATGCGTACGACCGGGTTGCGCTCGGGCGGGATCCGCTCCCCGGGCATGCCGACCGCCAGCGTGACGAACGGGGAGATCAGCGTGCCGTCCCCGATGCTCACCGAGCCCGTGTTGAGGAGCGAGCCCGGCGGGAAGCCGATCAGGGTGCCCCGCCCGACGTGGAAGTAGCGGCGGGCCCTGCGGTCGTCGGGCCCGATGGCACCGGCCGAGCCCATCCACGTCCACGCCGCGTCCAGCAGGCTGCCGGCCAGCTGGCGCGCCGCCCGGCGCAGCTCAGGTGGCACTGAACTCGGGACCGTCGAAGCGGTCGACGGTCGTGAACTCCGGCACCGGGCGGCGCCCCAGCCGGGTGGGCCGGCGCGCCGGGTGGCCGAGAACGAGCACGCCCGCCACCGCCAGCTCGTCGGGGACCGCCAGCAGCTCCTTGACCCGGTCCTCGTGCCGGACGGCCATGGTCGTGAGCACGCCGGCCAGCCCCTCGGCCCGCGCCGCGAGCAGCACGCTCCAGGCGAACGGGTAGATCGACGCCCCCCCGGCAAACGTGTACCGCTCCAGGTCCCGGTCCACCGCCGCCAGCGCCCGCAGGTCGGCCAGCACCACCAGCACGACCGGCATCCGCTCCAGGTTCTCGGCCAAGCCGCCCCGCTCCGCCGCCCCCTCCCCCCGTGCCCGCTGCTCCGCCGCCCCCCGGGCCACCGCCTCGGACTCGGCGGCGCGGTCGTTGAGCGGGGCGAAGGCCACCATTCCCGCCGACGCGATGGCGAGGTAGTCGTACCAGCCGTCCTGGTAGATCTCCCGGAGCCGGCGGCGGACCTCCGGGTCCTTGAGGACGACGACCCGCCACCCCTGCCGGTTCCCCCCGCTCGGGGCGAAGCGGGCCGCGTCCAGTATCCGTCCGAGGACCTCGTCGGGCACCGGCTCGTCGGTGAACTCCCGCACGGCCCCCGTGGTGCGCAGGGCCTCGACCAGGTCCATCACCGCCGGCCCATCAGCGGGCGGTCCAGGCGTCGGGGTCGGCCACCAGCGGCCGCAGCCGGCGGGGGAGCTCCCCCTTGGCCAGCTGGCTGATCGTCACCGTCTCGAGCACGTTGCGGATGCTTGCACGCAGCGCGACCCACAGCTCCTGGAGCACCTCGGTGCCCGCCGGGTAGGCCGTGTCCTCGGGGCGCAGGCCCCTGACCTCGGCCAGCGGCCCGTCCACGGCCCGCATGACGTCGGCGGCGGTGATCTCCGAGGGGGGCCGGCGGAAGCGGTAGCCGGCGTCGGGGCCCCGCTGGCTGCCGACCAGGCCCGAGCGGCGCAGCTGGAGGAGGATGTTCTCCAGGAAGTTGACGGGCAGCTCCTGGGAGCGGGCCAGGGCGTCGGCGGTCATGGGCCGGTCGGAGCCCGCCAGGGTGACCAGGGCGCGCAGGGCGTAGTCGGCCTTGGCCGAGATGTACACGGCGCCATTCTGGCCCGGCCCGAACGTTCCCATGCCGGTCGGCCTCCGTTAACCCCCCGTTCACCCCGCGGTGGGAGGGCGTTCTCCTGGCCGCCGTAACTTCGTGGTCCGTGGCCGTTAGCGCCGCCCCCTGACCGATGATGAACTTCGTCCCATCGCGGCGGGCGGGCCGGGGGGACCGCCGCTTCGCCGCCCTGGCCCTCGGCGCCGGCGTCCTCGTCTTCGTCATTGTCGTGGCCATCGCCGTGTTCCTGGCCATCCACGGCGCCTCCGCCTTCCGGTCCCAGGGCGTCCACTTCTTCAGCAACAAGGGCTGGAACCCGGACCAGCCCAAGCCGAGGTTCGGGATCGAGGCCCTGATCTTCGGGACGGTCGCCTCGAGCATCGTGGCCCTGGTCATCGCCACCCCGATCGCCATCGGCTCGGCGCTGTTCCTCACCGAGCTGGCGCCGGCGTGGCTGGGGCGCATCGGCGGCTACCTGCTCGACATGCTGGCGGCGGTGCCGAGCGTGGTCTACGGGCTGTGGGCCGTATTCGTCCTGATTCCGAAGATGATCCCGGTCCAGAAGGGACTCAACACGGCGCTGGGCTGGACGCTCATCTTCCACAACCGCACCGGCGGCTACGGCCGCACCATGTTCGTGGCCGGCGTCGTGCTGGCGATCATGATCCTGCCGATCATCGCCGCCATCGCCCGGGAGCTGTTCCGGCAGGTGCCCAACGCCCACCGGGAGGCGGCCATGGCGCTGGGGGCCACCCGCTGGGAGACGATCCGCCTGGCGGTGCTGCCGTTCAGCCGCAGCGGGATCGTGGGCGCCTCCATGCTCGGGCTGGGCCGGGCCCTCGGTGAGACCATTGCCGTGGCCCTGGTGCTGAGCGCCACCTTCACCGTCAACCCCCACATCACCGAGCCGGGTGGGAACACCATCGCCGCCAACATCGCCACCCAGTTCGGGGAGGCCCTCACCATGGGCCGCTCGGCCCTGGTCGCCTCCGGCCTGGTGCTCTTCGCCCTCACGCTGGTGGTCAACCTGGCGGCCCGGGCCGTGGTCTACCGGTCTGTGCGCGCCGTGGAGGCGCGGCCGTGACCGCCGTCTCGCTGCGCGAGGCGTCGGCGGACCGGGCCGGCAACGCCCGGAGGCGCAAGGTGGCCAACCTGGCGGCCTGCGGGGCCTGCGCCCTGGCCGTCGTGGTGGCCCTGATCCCGCTGGTGGCGGTGCTCGGCTACACGGTCGCCAGGGGCGTCGCCAAGTTCACGGGCCAGTTCTTCACCACGACCATGCGCGGCGTCGGTCCCCTCGACGCCACCGGCGGGATCCTCCACGCCATCATCGGCACGTTGGAGCAGGTGGGGCTGGCCACTCTGATCTCGGTCCCGCTCGGGCTGATGGTGGCCGTGTACCTGGTCGAGTACGGGCGCAGCGGGCGCTTCGCCCAGTTGGTGCGCTTCTTCGTCGACGTCCTCACCGGCATACCGTCGATCGTGGCGGGACTGTTCGTCTTCACCTTCTGGGTGCTCGGCCTCCACCAGGGGTTCTCCGGCTTCGGCGCCGCCCTTGCGTTGTCGGTGCTGATGCTGCCGGTCGTGGCCCGGGCGTCGGAGGAGATGCTCAAGCTGGTCTCCCAGGATCTGCGGGAGGCGTCCTACGCCCTCGGGGTGGCGCGGTGGCGCACGATCGTCTCGATCGTGATCCCGACCGCGTCGGCCGGGCTCACCACGGCCGTGATGCTGGCCGTGGCCCGGGTGACCGGGGAGACGGCGCCCCTGCTTCTCACCGCCTTCGGGTTCGACAGCATCAATGCCAACCCGTTCCACGGACAGCAGTCGGCCCTGCCGCTGTTCGTGTTCTCCCAGGCCCAGTCCCCGTTCAAGATCGACGTCGACCGGGCCTGGGGCGCCGCCCTGGCCCTTATCGTGATAGTCGTGCTGCTGACCGTGGTGGCGCGCGTCGTGACCCGGCGCAGCCGGGTCTCGGTGACCTGAGGGGTATATGTCCAAACGGCTCGAAGTCGAGAAGGTCTCCGCCTGGTTCGGGAGCCACAAGGCGGTGGAGGATGTGTCCCTCACCGTCGAGCCCAAGCAGATCACGGCGCTGATCGGACCCTCCGGATGCGGGAAGTCGACGTTCATCCGCACCCTCAACCGGATGCACGAGGCCGTGCCCGGGGCACGCATGGAGGGACGGGTTCTCCTCGACGAGGAGGACATCTACGCGGACGACATCGACCCCACGGCGGTGCGCCGGCTCATCGGCATGGTGTTCCAGCGCCCCAACCCCTTCCCGACCATGTCGATCAGGGACAACGTGTCGGCGGGGCTGCGACTCAACGGCGTCCGCAAGTCCGATCTGGACGACACGGTCGAGCAGTCCCTCCGCCACGCCGGCCTCTGGGACGAGGTGAAGGACCGCCTCGACCGGCCCGGGGGCGGGTTGTCCGGCGGCCAACAGCAGCGCCTGTGCATAGCCCGGGCCATCGCGGTGGCCCCCGAGGTGCTGCTGATGGACGAGCCGTGCTCGGCGCTCGACCCCGTCTCGACGCTGATCATCGAGGACCTGATGCTCGACCTCAAGGACCGCTACACGGTCGTGATCGTCACCCACAACATGCAGCAGGCGGCGCGGGTGAGCGATATCACCGCCTTCTTCAACCTGGCCGGGCCCGGCCTGCCCGGCCGGCTCGTCGAGGTGGGGGCCACCTCGAAGATCTTCACCAAGCCCGACGATGAGCGGACCGAGGCCTACATCACCGGCCGGTTCGGCTAGGGATGCCCGGATGAGGCCCCTCTCGCGCTCGGCCCGGGGGGAGCTGGCCCGGGCCCGAGCCGAGGCCGGCCAGGCGAGCTCCGAGCTCGAGGCGGGCCGCCGCCAGGTGCGGCTGCTCCGCGCCGCCCTCGACCTCGTCCCCCAGGGCGTGGTGGTCGTGGGAGCGGACGGCCGGGAGCTCCTGCGCAACGAGGCGGCCGAGGGGCTCGTCGACGCCCGGCACGGAGACGCCCTGGCCGCCCATCTCCTCGGGACGGTCGTCGAGGAGGCGGTCCGCACCGGCGGGCGCACCCGGACCCTCGAGCTGCAGGGGCCGCCCCGGCGCGTGCTCGAGATTCAAGCCATGCCGGTCTCCGCCGCCGGGGACCCGGAGGCCACCGTGGCCCTGATCCAGGACGTGACCGAGCGGCACCACCTCGACGCCATGCGCCGGGACTTCGTGGCCAACGTGAGCCACGAGCTCCGCACGCCGGTCGGGGCACTCGGCGCCCTGGCCGAGGCCCTGTGCCAGGAGGACGACCCGGCGGTCATGCGGCGGCTGGGGGCCCGGATCAACGCCGAGGCGGAGCGGGCCGCCGGGCTGATCAACGATCTGCTCGACCTGAGCCGGGTGGAGGGGGCGGCGGGCACGCGGCCCGAGCCGCTGGTGGCCGGGCGCCTCGTGGCCGAGGCGGTGGCCCGGATCCGGGCCGGGGCCGACGAGCGGGCCATCCGGATCGTCCAGCGGGGGATCGACGGCTCCGTGCGGCTCACCGCCGACGCCGGCCAGCTGGTTTCGGCCCTCGCCAATCTGCTCGACAACGCCGTCAAGTACTCGGACCCGGGGTCGACCGTCGAGGTGGAGGTCCTGTCCGATCCCCGGCGGGTGTCGTTCCGGGTGACCGACCGCGGCATCGGCATCCCGGCACGCGACCACGAGCGGATCTTCGAGCGCTTCTACCGCGTCGACCGGGCCCGGAGCCGCGAGACCGGGGGCACGGGCCTGGGCCTGGCCATCGTGCGGCACGTGGCCCTCAACCACGGTGGCCGGGTCACCGTCGACTCCCGCGAGGGAGAAGGCTCGACCTTCACCCTGATCCTGCCCCGGGAGGTGGCATGACCCCCGAAGCAACCGTGCTGGTCGTCGAGGACGAGGAGTCCTACGTCGAGGCGCTCCGTTCCGGCCTGTCGCGGGAGGGCTTCATCGTCAAGGTGGCGCGGGACGGGGCCGAGGCCCTCAGCCTGTTCGACGTGACCAGGCCCGACCTGGTCCTGCTCGACCTGATGCTTCCGAAGTTGTCGGGGCTGGAGGTGTGCCGACGCATCCGCTCCCATTCTGCGGTGCCGATCATCATGGTCACCGCCCGCGACGCCGAGATCGACACGGTCGTGGGTCTCGAGGTCGGCGCCGACGACTACGTCACCAAGCCCTACCGGATAAGGGAGCTGGTGGCGCGCATGCGCGCCGTGCTCCGGCGGGCCGCCACCTCCGACTCCCCGAGTCACGAGGGGGTCCTCGAGGTGGGGGACGTGGCCCTTGACTCCGACCGCCACGAGGTGACGCTGCGGGGCACCTCGGTGCGGATGCCGCTCCGCGAGTTCGAGGTGCTCGAGCTGCTCATGACCAACGCCGGACGCGTCGTCACCCGCGACACCCTGATCGACCGGGTCTGGGGCGGGGATTACGTCGGCGACACCAAGACCCTCGACGTCCACATCAAGCGGCTGCGGGCGAAGTTGGAGGATGACCCCGGTCATCCCAAGCGAATCACGACCATCCGGGGCCTCGGCTACCGGTTCGAGGCGCCGCGCAGCGGCTGACGAGGTGGGAGGGAAAGTGGAGATCCGCAAGGCGTTCCACGAGGAGATGGGGGAGATCCGCTCGGACGTCATCCGGTTGGGCGCCATGACCGGGGAGTCCATCCAGGCAGGGACCAACGCCCTGCTGGACGGAGACCTCTCGAAGGTCGACGAGGTCGTCCATGCCGACCTGGCCATCGACGCGCTCACCCACTCGATCGAGCAGCGCACCTGCCTGCTTCTGGCCCAGCAGCAACCCATGGCGGTGGACCTGCGTGTGCTCGTCTCGATACTGCGGATCATCCACGAGGTCGAGCGCATCGGTGACCTCATGGTCAAGGTGGCCAAGGCGGCCCGGCGGCTGTACCCCGAGCCGCTCGAGCCTCGGGGGCGCGGCCTGATCAACCGGATGCGCGACCAGGCGGCGGCGCAGCTGCGGCTGGCGGTCGACGCCTTCGCCGACGGGGACATGTCCAAGGCGCGGGCCCTGGCGGACATGGACGACGTCATGGACGATCTGCAGAAGGAGCTGTTCCACTACATATTCTCGCAGCACGACGAAGGGGAAATTGCTCTCCAGCGTTCGGTCTCCATGGCGCTGGTCGGGCGGTACTACGAGCGCATCGGGGACCACGCCGCCAACTTTGCCGACCGGGTCGAGTTCATGGTTACGGGCCACTTCTCGTACGAGACGGCCGACGACGCTCCGGCCTCGGTGGCGCCCCAGGGGGACGGACCGGCCGGTTAGAAGACCCGATTATGGTGCTGGCGTGCGCACCTGGCCGGGCCAGCCCTTCCCTCTCGGGGCCTACTACGACGGGTCGGGGACCAATTTCTCGCTGTTCTCCGAGGCGGCCGAGATGGTCGAGCTCTGCCTGTTCGACGACGACCGGCAGGAGACGCGCGTCGAGATGGAGGAGGTCGACGCCTTCTGCTGGCACGGCTACGTCCCCAACGTCATGCCCGGCCAGCGCTACGGCTGGCGCGTCCACGGACCCTACAACCCGGCCGAGGGGAACCGGTGCAACCCGGCCAAGCTGCTGATCGATCCCTACACCAAGGCCATCGAAGGGGATGTGCGCTGGGATCCCGCCGTCTACGGCCATGACCACGACGATCCCGACGGGCCCCCCGACGAGCGGGACAGCGCCCCGTTCATGCCTCTCTCGGTCGTCCACAACCCCTACTTCGACTGGGCCGACGACCGCCACCCCCGCATCCCCCGCCACGAGACGGTGATCTACGAGGTCCACGTCAAGGGCCTCACCCACCTCCACCCCGACGTCGACCCCTCCCTCCGGGGCACCTATGCCGGGCTGGCCAGCCCCGTGGTCATCGAGCATTTCCAGAAGCTGGGTGTAACGACCGTCGAGCTGCTGCCCGTCCACCAGTTCATCCACGACCAGCGCCTGGTCGACGAGGGGCTGTCCAACTACTGGGGCTACAACTCCATCGGCTATCTGGCCCCCCACAACGGCTACAGCTCGAGTGGCCAGCGGGGCCAGCAGGTCGGTGAGTTCAAGGCCATGGTCAAGGCCCTCCACCAGGCCGGCATCGAGGTGATCCTCGACGTCGTCTACAACCACACGGCCGAGGGCAACGAGCGCGGCCCCATGCTGTCGTTCAAGGGCATCGACAACGCCGCCTACTACCGCCTGACCGAGGACCGGCGCCGGTACATGGACTACACCGGGACCGGCAACAGCCTCAACATGCGCCACCCGCACGTGCTGCAGCTGATCCTGGACAGCCTGCGGTACTGGGTTCTCGACATGCACGTCGACGGCTTCCGCTTCGACCTGGCCTCGACCCTCGCGCGCGAGCTGCACGACGTCGACCGGCTGTCAGCCTTCTTCGACCTGATCCAGCAGGATCCGGTCGTGAGCCAGGTGAAGCTCATAGCCGAGCCCTGGGACGTCGGGGAGGGCGGCTACCAGGTGGGCAACTTCCCCCCGCTCTGGTCGGAGTGGAACGGCAAGTACCGCGACTGCATCCGTGACTTCTGGCGGGGCCACGGCGGCACGTTGGGGGAGTTCGCCTACCGGCTGACGGGCAGCTCGGACCTCTACGCGTCCAATGGACGCAAGCCGTCCGCCAGCATCAACTTCATCACCGCTCACGACGGGTTCTCGCTGGCCGATCTGGTGGCCTACAACGGCAAGCACAACGAGGCCAACGGGGAGGAGAACCGCGACGGGACGGACGACAACCGGTCCTGGAACTGCGGCGTGGAGGGGCCGACCGACGACCCCGCCGTCCTCGAGCTCCGGGCCCGGCAGCGCCGCAACTTCCTCGTCACCCTCCTCCTCTCCCAGGGGGTGCCGATGCTCCTGGGCGGGGACGAGCTGGCCCGGAGCCAGAACGGCAACAACAACGCCTACTGCCAGGACAACGAGATCTCCTGGTTCGACTGGGAGAAGGTCGACGAGTCCCTTCTCGAGTTCACGAGCCAGGTCGTGACCCTACGCCGTGAGCACGCCGTGTTCCGGCGCCGGCGGTTCTTCGAGGGTGTCGCCATCCAGGGCTCGGTCACCGACATCGCCTGGTTCACGCCCGAGGGCTCGGACATGTCCGAGTCGGACTGGCAGACGGGTGAGGCCGGAGCCCTGGCCGTGTTCCTCAACGGGGAGGGCATTCCCACCCCCGACGACCGGGGGGAGCCGGTCACCGACGACAGCTTCCTCCTGCTGTTCAACGCCGGCCCCGACAGCCGTGCCTTCCACCTGCCCGCTGCCAAGTGGGGAACGGGTTGGCAGCGGGAGCTGGACACGGCCGCCTTCCCGCTGCCGGACGACAATCCGGCCCTCAAGGCCGGGGACCGGATCGACGTCGCCGGGCGTACGACCGTCGTGCTCCGGCGGGTGCCGGAGTAGGCAGCTCAGCTCCGGGTCAGGTCGAGACCCGCAGCTGTACGGCGAAGGTCTGCGTCGGGCGCGTCCCCTGCCCGGGCGGGAAGTACTGGGCGATGAACCCGGTGGTGTGGGCGCTTTTGGCCTTGAACGTCCAGGTCCACGTCACCGGCTGGCCTACCGCCGGAGGCTGACCGGCCGACGTGCTGGTCGTGCTGGGCGTGGTGGACTGCTCCCCCTCGTAGGAGAACACGACCGGGCTGGGCTGGCCGGTCATCCTCCAGCTGTACCCGCAGTCGGCGCAGCCGGTGAGCGAGATCTGCACGGTGTCGCCCACATGGAGGGCAACGGTGCGGCCGTTCTGGCTGGCGTCGATCCGGACCGTCATCGCCCTGGCGGGCGTGGTCGTGGCTGCCCCTCCCGCCGTCGTGGACGTGGCGCTCACACCCCCCGCCGCCGTCGTCGGGCTGCCCGCACGACTGGTCGAGGTGGAGGCGGCCACAGGCGAGGGACCGGCAGTCGTCGAGCTCCCCGGGGTCGAGGACGTGGTGGTCGACGACGCTTTGCCTGCGCTGCCGCTGCCCCCGCAGGCGGCCGTGAGAAGCCCCACCGTCGCCAACCCCAGGAGAGCGCCGCGCCCCATCCGCCTGGTGCCCGAGCTCACGGGCCGGACGCTAACCGATACCGTTCCGGCCATGGACCTCGAAGCGCTGCAGGCCCTGGAGCTGACCGGGGCCGACGGCGGAGCCCATCGGCTTGAGGATCTCTGGTCCCATCGACCCGTCATCCTGGTCTTCCTGCGCCACTTCGGCTGACTGCTCTGCCGCCAGCATGCCGCGCAGTTGCGGGGCCGATACCAGGAGATCACCGAACGGGGAGCCGAGGTGGTGGCCGTCGGCACGGGGGACCTCGCCTACGCCCGCCGCTTCGTCGAGGACGAGACCATCCCGTTCCCCGTCCTCGTTGATGACGACGGGGCGGCCGCCCGGGCGGCGTCGGTGCGGAAGGTGAACTTCGCCACCCTGCTCTTCGACCCCCGGAGCATGAAGGGGGCCCGGCAGGCGCACCGGGAGGGGTTCCGGGTGAAGAAGAGCGGCAGGCGCGTCAACCAGCTCGGCGCCACCTTCATCGTGGGCCCCGGCCCGATCGTGCGGTATGAACATGTGGACGCCCACACCGCCGACCACGCTCCCGTCGACGAGGTGCTGGCCGCCCTGCCCTCCGCCTGAGATGTCCGCTTGAGATGCCCGCCTGAGATGTTTGGGATGGCGACCGACTGACTAGGTTCCAGCCGTGGTCATCGACGAGCTGCTCGAGAAGTCCCAGGCCCACTCCGCCACCTTCACCCACGGGCACCTGACCGCCCCGCCGGCGCGGCGGGTGGCCATCGTGACGTGCATGGACGCCCGTATCGACGTGCACGCCATCTTCGGCCTGCAGCCGGGGGACGCCCACGTGATCCGCAACGCCGGCGGGGCCGTCACCGATGACGCCATCCGCTCGCTGGCCATCTCCCAGCGCCTGCTCGGCACCGAGGAGATCATGGTGATGCATCACACCTCGTGCGGGATGATGGGCTTCAGCGGGGACGACTTCGCCCGCCAGATCCAGGACGAGACCGGGATCCGGCCCGGCTGGGCCGTGGAGACCTTCGCCGACCTGGAGGGGGACGTCCGCCAGTCCCTGGCCCGGATCCACGCCAGCCCCTTCCTCCCCCGGAAGGACGCCGTGCGGGGCTTCGTCTACGACGTCAGCACGGGCCGGGTGAGCGAGGTGCGGCCCTAGCCCGCCGGCCCGTCACCGGCCCCGCCGGCCGGCGGGACCCCGGTCGGGGCCCGGCAGTGTGGCCGAGCCGACCTGGTAGCCTGGCCGCCCACCGGGCCGTTGGCGCAGTTGGTAGCGCACTTGCATGACGCGCAAGGGGTCAGAGGTTCGAGTCCTCTACGGCCCACGGGAATCCGGCCAGATCGTCTGCCTGACCTTCGTATCTGCAGGTGCCGTGAGGCACTCGCCCCCCCTCGCTCGGCGGCACCCGAGCGATATGGGCCCCCCAACTGGCCACGCCCGCCTCGCCGCCCCGTCCCAGGAACCGGCAACATCGGGCGGGTAGGCCATGACAGGATGAACGGCGAAACCGGGACTCGGATGCCGAAAGTCTGAGGAGGAACAGATGAGCGATCCGGACCTCGCGCGCCTCCGGGAGCTCGCCCGCGGTGGGGACCGAGATGCCATTGATGCGCTCGTCGAACTCGCCGGCGAACGAGGTGACCTCGAGGAGTTGCGTCGCCTTGCGGAGCGAGGAAGCACCGACGCGACCGATGTGCTGGTCGAGCTTGCGGGCGAGCGGGGCGACTTGGATGAGCTTCGGCGGCTTGCTGCCACAGGCAACACCGACGCTCAAGACATGTTGTCCGAAATGACCGACGAACTCACCGAGGACGACGCCTAGTAGGGCGGTCAGGCCCGGCAGCCAGCCTTTGTCGGCGGGTCGACAATGGGTCCCCCGACCCATTGATCCACTACGTCCCTGTGCCGACATTGCCCAGGTATGGCGGACCGCCGGCGCCTGGACTCGCTGACCGCGCTTCGGTTCTTCGCCGCCCTCGCCGTCGTCGGGTTCCACGGGGGCCAGCTGGTCTGGCGACCGCTTCTCCGTGTGACTTCTCTGGGATACACCGGGGTTGCCTTCTTCTTCGTGTTGTCGGGGTTCGTCCTGACCTGGTCCCACCAGCCCCACCAGTCCGCTCGGAGGTTCTGGCGGAACCGATTCGCTCGCGTCTGGCCCCTACACGCCCTCACCTGGGCCCTTGTGGTGGCGACGATCACGGGAGTCGGGGGCGGGCCGATGGCCTCGCTGGGCCTCGTCCAGGCCTGGGTCCCTCACGCCAGCTTCTACTTCGCCGCTAACGGTCCAAGCTGGTCGCTGTCCTGCGAGGCCTTCTTCTACCTGTGCTTCCCGCTCGTTGTGACCTGGGTGACCCGACGGCGCCGTCTGGGGATCACAGCGGCTGCGGTGCTGGGCTCCAGCCTGGTGACAGGCGTAGTCCTGTACGGCCTTCTATCGCCGGAGTGGGCCTACTGGGCGGGTTACATCCTTCCCGTCGACCGGCTCGGGGAGTTCGTTCTGGGAGCGGTCATGGCCACCGCCGTGGCCAGAGGGTGGCGACCTCCCTGGACGCCCCGGGTCGCCGTCGTGATGGTTGGGGTGGCATGGGTGGCCGTCGTGGCGGCAGGCGGAGGAGAGAGTGCTCCGGGGCCCGCTCCCCAGGCGGTCCTGGCCGACCTCGTCATGATCCCCGCCTTCGCCGCTCTGATCGCCGCGGCTGCCACCCGGGACGCCGACGGGCGCACCTGGCTGAGCCACCCCCATCTGATCCGCCTCGGCGAGTGGTCCTTCGCCCTCTACCTGATTCACCAGCCGATCATGCGCCTGATGCGCCCGGGACTTGCCCCCCTCGTCGACGGCATCGCCCTGGCAATCCTCTGCTCTGCTGCCGTCTACCGCTGGGTGGAGAAACCCCTGGAGAGGCGGATCCGCGGGGGGTCCCGGATTCCAGGAGCGCCCATCAGGGCGTGCTCGATCCAGCCGGCGACATAAGCCCTGTGGGCCCGGCTCCAGGGCGGGTGGGACGTCGTCACGTGTGATCTACTCACGCCGTGACCGACCCCCCCAAGCTCGTCGTGTCCTCACTGTGGGCCGCCCTCGCCTCCCGCGACTGGCCGGCGGTGGGCCGGCTGATAGCCGACGATGGCATCTACTACGACGCACCGATCGGCCCCGCCGGGGCGGCGCGCGGGCCCGACGGCGTCGTGGCCCGGCTGCGCCTCGGGCTGGACGGGCTGGCGGCGTACACCAACTTCGACGGCCGGATGGTCTGCGAGGAAGACACTGTGATGTACGAGCACTCCGAGCGGTGGGAGTGGCCGAGCGGGGAGAACGTTGTCCTGCCCTTCGTCAGCGTGCACAGGGTCGCCGACGGCAAGGTGACCCTGTGGGTCGACTACTGGGACTCTCGCACCCTGCATGACGCCGCCCCGCCGGGTTGGCAGGAGTCGCTGGCGGAGGGGGACATGTCCTGGTTGTACGACGCCACCGGTCAGGTCTGATTGGTGAACCGGTACCTTGTCACATGCCTTCCGTCCTTGTAACCGGAGCGTCTCGGGGTATCGGACGCGTCACCGCGCTGCGACTGGCGGCCAGGGGCTTCGACGTGACGGCAGGTGTCCGCCGGGCCGAAGACGGGGAGTCACTGCAGCAGGACTCGGCCGGGCGGGTGAGGCCCGTCATCCTCGATGTGACCAACCCCGAGCACATCGACGGCCTCCGGCAGACGGTGCTGCCGGCCATCCGCGCCGCAACGGGCCGGATCGTGTTCGTCTCGTCTCTGAGCGGGCGGATCTCGACACCCATGACGGGGGCCTACAACGCCTCCAAGTTCGCGCTCGAGGCCCTCGCCGACGCCCTGCGCATCGAGGTGCGACCGTGGCGCATCCCGGTGGTCCTGGTGGAGCCGGCCCAGACCGACACCGACATGTGGCGGACCGCCGACCAGCTCCTCGAGGAGAGCATCGCCGGCCTGGCCCCTGAGCACCGCGACCTCTACGCCAAGCACATCGACGGGCAGCGCCGCTCGATTCCTCGGTCCCAGAAGATGGCGGCGCCGGCCGAAGGAGTGGCGGCGATAGTGGAGAAGGCCCTGACCGCCAGGCGTCCGAAGGCCCGCTACGTGGTGGGCGCCGGGCCCCGGATCATGGGGCTGGTGGGTCGGCACCTGCCGCCCCGGGTGGCCGATCCCGTCTTCGCCGCCGCCACCGGGGTACCCCGCCGGCCGTAACGCCCCGGACCGGCACGCGGTGGGGGAGCGGTCCGCGGCCTGCCCCCTGCTGGGCTCAGCCGGCCAGGGCCGCCAGGTGCCGGCGCCCGGCCAGGAAGGCCAGGCCGTAGAGGGCTGCCACCAGCACGAGGAGAAACCGGAAGCCCGTAACCAGCGACAGATACTCGAGCGTCCCGCCGAGGAGAGCGCCGAGGAGATTGGCGCCGAACGCCGTGGTGGACGAGGCCACGTCCTGGAACCGCTGGGCAAAGACGAGGTTGGCCATGAACACGGGGGCAAAGGCAACGATCGTCGCCACGACGATCCGCAGGGCCACCGGGAGCCCGAGCAGCGACGCCTGGGGTACGAACCAGGCCATGACGAGCGTCGCCAGGAGGATCCCGTACAGGAGGACGGGCCGGGGCAGGCGGAGATGGCGGGCGGCCTCGACGGCGGCGTACACGCTGAGCAGCACCCCGGCGAAGACGATGGCGTTGACGTACCAGGTCGTCCCGAACAGCAGGGCGAACTGCACGATGTTCTTGGTCTCGAGCAGCATGAACGCAGTCCCCATGAAGAACAGGTCGGCGTAGCGCGTCATGCGGCGCAGGGGACCGCCCGCCGCCCGCACGGCGACGAGGGACCCGGCCAGGATCAGCCCGACGACCAGAAGGTAGAAGCCGGGGATCGAGCGGGACGGCAGATACGGGTAGGGCCGGTCATCGGACACGGGTGACACCTGCTTGCCGTTCCACACCGTGCGGCAGTTGGGTGTGATCCCCGAGGCGGCCACGGTGAGCACCGCCTGGCGCCGGCCGCCCAGGGCGTCCCCGAGCTCGACGCACGGCGCCCGGCCGAACACCTGCTGGAGGGCGGTGGCATAGCGGTCGAGAAGGAACGGCTGGTAGTAGTTGTACATCACGAAGGTCCCGCCCGGTGCGAGGTGGTCCCGGGCGGCCTCGATGGCCTGGGTGGTGAGCAGGTAGTTGTCCAGGCCTACGGGCGCGGCTTGCCCGGTCAGGGCGGTGAGCGAGTCGGGCAGCGAGTACATGATCAGGGAGTAGTGCTCCGACGCGTCCTCCACGAAGGCCCGGCCGTCGTCGATGTGCACGCTGACCCGCGGGCTCTGGTAGGCGTGCTCGGGGTTGTAGGTGCGCCCGAGCCCCACCAGCCGGGGGTCGATCTCGACGGCGTCGATGTGGCGGGCCCCCTTGGACAGCGCCACGCCCACGTCGTTCCCGGTCCCGGCCCCGAGGATCAGCACCCGGCTGAGGGAGGAGGGGGACAGATGGCGGTAGGGCAGGAAGTAGAACGACTCGATGCGCTGGAGGGTCGGGATCGGGTAGACGGTCTGGAAGGGGATGTTGTTGGCCGACACGGTCAGCACGCCGTGGGTCCCGGGGGGCGGGACGGCCGTGATCTTGTAGTACGGGGACCAGGTGTCGAAGGCCGACGTCGACTCGACGGCCAGCATCACGACCACGGCAGAGATCGTCAGCCACTGCCACCACCGCCCCGAGCGTCCGAGCAGAAGGAGCATGCCCGCCGCCACGACCGCCCCCCAGGCCACCGGAGGAACGCCGATCAGCGACATGAGGGCAAAGGACACGATCCCGGCGATGCTCCCGACGATGTCGTAGCGGTAGGCGTCGAGCGAGCGGAAGCGCGCGAACGTGCGTGCCACCCCCTGACCCAGCCCGCCCATGACCATGGCCACGAGGACGAAGGTGACGGGGAGGCTGACCCACTGCGAGAGCGGGTTGTGCCCGGACGGTCCCTGGAACTCGTGCGAGCCGCTGAGGGTGACGAGGCGGACCTGGAACGCCAGGACGAAGGCGATCAGGACGGCCAGGGTCACCGGGGTGGAGCGGAACAGGTCGAAGCGCGACGACGCCAGCAGGAAGCCGATGCCGATGCCGAGGAAGCTGGCCAGCAGCACGAAGTTGGTGATGTTGACCAGGTGGACGTTGTTGGCGGCCGTCCACCGGATGAGGGCCAGCTCGACGAAGAGCATCAGCGCGCTCAGGACCACCAGGCGCCGCGGGCTCCCCTCCGGCAGGAGGACCCGGGACGCCCGGACGGTCAGGACGGTCTCTTCGGCCTCTCGCCGCGGGGCGGTGGTGGTCACCGGGCCGCGTTCCCCCAGCCGGATGAATCGGGCATCCGGGAACCCTAGGACAACGCGAACGCCGGGCCGACCTGCGTGGCGAAGCGCTCCAACTGCCCCACCTCGGTCGATCCGAACCGGAGGGTGACGTGGTCCACCCCCACCGCCTCCAGCAGGCGCAGGTCCGAGATCACCTGTTCGGCGGTGCCGACGAAGCGGGGGCGGCCGTCGTGGGCCAGCCACGGCTCGGGGGCATAGGAGAACTCGGACCCGGCCGGCGGAAGCGCCGCCGGCGGTGAGGGCCTCGAGGTGGCGGGGCGCTCCAGCACGCGTGTGGCACCGCAGCTGTAGGAGAACGTGAACGGCGCGCTCCGTCCCGCCTCGGCCCGGAGTCCGAGGATCCGGCTGCGGGCGCGGGCGTAGGCGGAGTCGGGCATCCACAGCGGGTGCCAGCCGTCGCCCAGGAGGGCGGCCCGGCGCTGGGCGGCCGGCCCGTTCCCTCCCACCCAGACCGGCACCGGGTCGGGAGCGGACACGACCGTGAAGCCGGCGGGCGGGGTGCGCAGCGCCTCCAGGAACCCGTCGGTCAGCGCTCCCCGGTCCTCGTAGGGGCCGGCGCCCAGGACCTCGAACTCCCCCTTGAGGTACCCCACGCCGACGCCCAGCACGAGCCGGCCGGGCGCCAGCCGGGCCATGGTGTTGGTGGTCGCCGCCACGACCAGCGCATGGCGGTACGGCGCCACCAGCACGTCGGTGCCGAAGCGCAACCGCCTCGTGATGCCCAGGCCCCACGCACACGCGGCCAGCGGCTCGAGGAACGGTGGGGACAGGTTGACGGCGGCGGCGTAGTCGGGCACGGCAATGTGGTCCGGGAACCAGGCGCCGTCGAAGCCGAGCTCGTCGGCCGCCACCAGCAGGTCCCGGATGCGGGCGGGATCGGCGTGGGAGCCGTAGGCCGGTACGGCCAGGCCGAACCTCACCGGAAGTGCCGGCTCAGGTCGCCTACCTGATCGGTGACGAACAGACGGTCGGCGAAGCGCCACCGACCGCCCGCGCGCTCGAACCGGTCGACGTAGCGGCCGGCCAGGATCACCTGGATGGGTCGGCCGGGCACCACGCCCTGCAGCACCGTGAAGCAGCAGCGGCCGCGGGCCGTGCCGCCGTCCGGGGCGAGGTCCACAACCAGGTTCGTGATCAGGTGCCTGGTCCGGGGAGACCCGTCGTAGAGAACGACACGGTCGTAGACGCGGCGCACCTCGTCGATCCCGCGCAGCGCCTGCCCGGTGGAGTCCGACCGCCACGTGGCGTGCTCGAAGAGGGCGGCCACGCCGTCGAGGTCCCCGCCGTCGAGGCGCTCGGCGTACTCGTGGACGAGAGCCACGATCTCGGCTCGGGCGTCCACGCCGGGACAGTATCCAGCGAGGGCGGTATTCCTCTACGGTCGAAGCCGTGAGCGGACCTCCGGTGCTCGGTCGGCCCTCGCCGATGCGGCTGGCTCTCGAGCTGCCCCGGGCCGGACTGGACGCGGCCGGCCTGGCGTCGGTGTGGCCGCTCCTTCTCCGCGCCCCGCGCGGTGACGGCCATCCCGTCCTCGTTCTGCCCGGCTTCGGGGCGTCGGACCTCTCGACCCGGGTGCTGCGGGGCTTCCTCCGCGACCGCGGCTACCACGTCCATGCCTGGCGCCTGGGCCGGAACCTCGGCCCCCGGCCCGCGACCGTGGAAGGCCTGCGCAGCCGGGTGAGGGAGCTGGCCGAGCGCCACGGTCGCACCATGAGCCTGGTCGGCTGGAGCCTCGGGGGCATCTACGCCCGCGAGATCGCACGGGCCGCGCCGGCGGTCGTGCGCCAGGTCATCACCCTCGGCAGCCCGTTCCACCTCTACAACCGGGGGGCCCTCAGCGTCCCGTCCACCGCCGTCTTCAGCCGTGGCGACGGCGTCGTGTCCTGGCGCACATGCGTGGAGGAGGCGACCCCCACCAGCGAGAGCGTCGAGGTCGTCGGCAGCCACAGCGGGCTCGGCCACAACCCGGCCGTGCTCTGGATCGTCGCCGACCGCCTGGCCCAGCCCGAGGGGTCGTGGCGCCCCTTCGAGGCCCGGGGTGCGGTGCCGAGACTCCTCCGGGCCAAGCCGCTCCCATGACCCCCACCCCCACCTCTGCCCTTCCGGTGTACCTGGAGGTGGGAAAGAAGCGCACCTTCGCCGCCGCCCTGGACTGGCCCGGGTGGTGCCGGAGCGGGCCGGACGAGGAGACGGCGCTACAGGCGTTGGCCGCCTACGCCCGGCGTTACAAGGCCGCCCTTGGCTCCCGTGCCCGCGGCCTGTCGGTGTCCGGTGTCGGCGACCTGCGGGTCATCGAGCGCGTCGCGGGCGACGCCACCACCGACTTCGGGGCACCGGGAGCAGTGCCCAGGGCAGACGAGCACCCGGTCGAGCCCAAGGAGCTCGACCGCCAGCTGCGGATCCTGCGGGCCTGCTGGGACGCCTTCGACCGGATCGCCGCGGCTGCATCCGGGGTCCCGCTTGCCAAGGGTCCCCGCGGCGGTGGTCGCGACCTCGACAAGATCCGCGCCCACGTCCGGGAGGCGGAGGCCGCCTATCTCGGTCGACTGGGCGGGAAGGTGGCCGGGCGCGAGCGCGCCGACGCCGAGGCGGTGCGGAGCGCGTTCAGCGCGGCCGCTGTGGCCCGGGCGCGCGGCGAGGTACCGGACCAGGGTCCACGCGGCGGTCTCCGCTGGCCGGCGCCCTACGCCATCCGCCGCGCCGCGTGGCACGTCCTCGACCATGCCTGGGAGATCGAGGACCGGGCCGGCTCCTGATCCCTGACCCCGGTCAGTCCCCGGAGCCGACGTCAGGCGCCGCGTCGAGAGCGGCGGCCTGGGTCGACGGCTCGAGCGTCGGGGCCGCCGCCTGCCGGGCCGGCTGTCTGACCGCCCACCACCGGGGATCCTCGGCGAGATGCGAGTCCCTGAGATCGACTGGCAGGTGCTGGAGGCGGTTGCGGTTGCGGGTCATCGTGTCTCCCTTCCGATAGCGGGTGGGATCGATGGCTGTCGGCCACCCTCCTCCACATCGGCGCCGACGTCAAACGGAGCGGCGGGCCGTCCTGTACAGCCACAGACCGAACGCGCCGGCGGAGAACGCGGCGCCCGCCGTGCACACGCCGCCCCACCCGAGATCGGCGTAGAGCGTGGCCGACGACACGCTGCCGGCGGCTCCGCCGGCGAAGTACAGGACCATGTAGGCCGCGGTCAGCCGGCTGCGGGCCTCGGGCCGGAGGCGGTAGATCTCGCCCTGGTTGGTGATGTGGAGGCCCTGGGCGCCGACGTCGAGGGCCACGATGCCGAGCACCAGCGCCGGCAGTGACGACCGTCCCAGCCACAGCAGCAGCCACGAGCCCAGAAGGAGGGCGGAGGCGGCGCCGGTGCTGTAGCGCGCCCAGCCCCGGTCGGAGAAGCGTCCCGCCAGCGTTGCGGCCAGAGCGCCGGCGGCGCCGATGAGACCGAACAGACCGATCACCCCGGTGGAGTAGTGGTACCGGCGGGCCAGCAGGAACGCCAGCGAGGTCCACAGCACGCTGAAGGTCCCGAACGAGAACAGCCCGTAGACCGAGCGCAGCCGGAGGACGGGCTCCTCGCGCAGCAGGGTCACGACGGAACCGACCAGGCGGGGGAACGAGAGACCGGTCCGCTCGCGGTAGTCGGGCAGTCGGAGGTACAACACCACCGCCTGCACCACCATGGCGCCGGCGGCGGCGAAGTACACCACCCGCCAGGTGCCGGTCTCGGCCAGGTAGCCCGCAACTGTTCGAGCCAGCAGCACGCCGATCAGCAGCCCGCTCATCACCATGCCGACCACCCGTCCGCGCTCCTCGGGGGAGGCGAGGGAGGCGGCAAACGGCACGAGGACCTGGGCCAGCACTGACACCGCCCCCACCACCAGCGCGGCCGGGAGCAGCGAGGCCGCCGACGGGGACGCCCCCAGCCAGACGAGGGCCGCGGCGGTGGCGACTGACAGGAGCGACACCAGGCGCCGGCGCTCGACCAGGTCCCCGAGGGGCAGCAGGAGGATCAGGCCGAGGGCGTAGCCGGCCTGCGCCACGGTGACGATGAGGCCGGCCACGCCGGGGCCGAGATGGAGGCTCCGGCCGATGGCGGGCAGCAGGGGCTGGGCGTAGTAGTTGTTGGCCACCGCCAGGCCGGTGGCCACCGCCATGACCGCCACCAGGCCCCGGTCGAGCCGGCCGCCCGGGCGGGCCTCCCCTGCGGCCGCGGCAGGGGTCGCGGTCGCCATCCGGTCATCCTTGCCCAGCAGGACGCACATCCCGCTCACAGGAAGCTCCGAGGTCCGTCCCAGCCGGCGGGCCCACACTGGACCCATGAACGAGAGCGTCTACCTGGGCCGGGTCGGCGGGGTCCGGGTCGGCATGAACTGGAGCCTGGTCCCGGTGTTCTTCCTCGTCGCCTGGAGCCTGGCGGTCGGCCAGCTGCCCTTCGAGGCGCCCGGGTACACCCGCAGCGCCTACTGGGCCACGGCCGTCGTGACCGGCGTCGCCTTCTTCGCCAGCCTGGTGGCCCACGAGCTCTCCCACGCCCTCGTGGCCCGGCGCCACGGCGTGGCGACCCGCGGCATCGTCCTCTGGCTGTTCGGGGGCGTGGCCCAGCTCGAGGGGGACACGCCGGACGCGCGCGCCGAGCTCCGGGTGGCGGCCGCCGGTCCCGCTCTGAGCCTGGCCCTGGCCGGCGTCGCCGGCGCCGCCGCCTGGCTGCTGGGCCACACCGGCCAGAGCCCCCTGCTCGTGGCGGCCGTGGCGTGGCTGGCGGGCGTCAACGCCCTGCTCGGGGTGTTCAACCTCCTGCCCGCCTTCCCGCTCGACGGGGGACGGGTGCTGCGCGCCGTCCTGTGGAGCCACTGGCGGGACCGGATGCGGGCCACCGCCGTGGCCGCCTCGGCCGGGAAGGTCGTCGGCTACGGACTGGTCGGCCTCGGGGCGCTCGAGTTGCTGGCTGGCGGCGTCCTCGGGGGCATCTGGCTGGCGATGATCGGGTGGTTCGTGGCCACGGCCGCGAGCCAGCAGCACGAGCACGTGAGTGAGCGGGGCCGCTTCGGCGCCCTGCGGGTGTCCGACGCCATGACGCCGGAGCCCGTCGTCGTGCCGGCCACGGCCACCGTGGGCGAGGTCGTCGACCGCTGCGTGCGGCCCGGGCGCTTCTCGTCGTACCCGGTGGGGGAGTCGGGGCGCATCGTCGGCCTGGCGACAGTCGACCGGATCGGCCGCATCCCCCCAGAGGCGTGGCCGTCCGCCGCGATCACGGCTGCCGCCGCCTCACCGGCGGAGATGGTCGTGTGCCGGCCCGACGAGCCGCTGGCCGAGGCTGCCGCCCGACTGCGGGCCAGCGCCGACCGTCGCGCCATCGTGGTCGACGGGGGGAGGCTGGTGGGCATCCTCACGCCCTCCGACGTCGAGCGGGCCGTGAGCCACGCCCGCCTGCTGGGCGACCGCGAGCCGGCCGGCGTCAGCTGGGGTCCAGCACCTCGATCCTGATCCGCTTGTTGCCCTTGCCCTTCGACTCGGTCTTCACCACCCGGATGCGCCCGACCTCGTCGGTGCTGCGCACGTGGGTGCCCCCGTCGGCCTGCTTGTCGAGTCCCACGATGTCGACGACCCGGATGCGCGGGACCGAGGCCGGGATGAGGTTCACCTTGGTGCGGATGAGGTCGGCGTCGGCCAGTGCCGTGTCCCGCTCCAGGTAGTCGACGCGCACCGGCCGGGCCGCGGCCAGCTCGGCGTTGACCAGCTCCTCGACCGTGACCCCGAAGCCCTCGGGCAGCGGGTCGAACTCGAAGTCCATGCGGGCCGACAGCGGCTCCATGTTCCCGCCCGTCACCGGCACCGACCAGCGGTTCCAGATCACCCCGCAGAGGACATGCAGCGCCGTGTGGGTCCGCATGAGCCGGTGGCGCCGATCCCAGTCGATCGTCCCCTCCACGACCGTGCCCACCGCCAGCTCCCCGCCCTCGAGGGTGTGCCACACCAGGCCGTCGTGGTCGGGGCCGTGGCTCACCGCCGCGACCGTTCGGTCCCCGAGGGTCCCGGTGTCGTGGGGCTGGCCGCCACCGGTGGGGTAGAAGGCGGTGCGGTCCAGGGCCACCGCCGCCTCGCGCGCCGCCACGACCTCGGCGGTGAAGGTCCGCAGGTAGGAGTCGTCGAGGTAGAGGAGCTCGGTGGCGGTCACCGGGCCGACGGCACGGGCTGCGGCGCCGTCACCACCGGTCGCTGGCGCGCTTCTCGACGTAGTCGGCGTAGGCCGCCAGCTCGGGGTCGGCCAGGACCTCGGTGAACTTCTTGCGGGCCTCGGCCCGCTTGGTCGGCAGGTACTCGGTGGGCCACAGGCCGTCGTGGGGGCGGTAGTCCTTCAGGATGTTGCGGGCCACGGTGACCTTGTGCACCTCGTCGGCGCCGTCCATCACCGCCATGGTCGGAGCCCCCGCCCACATGTCCTGGAGCGGGGTGAGGTTGGTGGTGCCGAGCGAGCCGAGGACGTGGATGGCGCGGTAGGTCACCTCGCGCAGCGTCTTGGCGGCGGTGTACTTGCAGGCCGCGATCTGGGTGCGGGCCGCCTGGGTGCTCGAGTTGTCGATCGTCCATGCCGTCCAGAGCACCATGAGGCGCAGCATGTTGATCTCGGCGTAGGACTCGGCAATGGCCTGCTGCACCATCTGGTGCTCGGCGATGATCTTGCCGTGTGACTCGCGCGACAGGGCCCGCTCGCACATCATGTCGAACGCCTTCTTGCACTGGGCTATGGAGCGCATGGCGTGATGGATGCGCCCGCCGCCCAGGCGCCTCTGGGCCAGGACCTTGGCGCCGTCCTCCGGCCCGAGCAGGTGGTCGAGGGGGACCCGCACCTCGTTGTAGCGGATGTGGTTGTGGTTGCGGGGGTAGTCCATGATCTCGACCCCCGGGGTCTTGCGCGGCACGATGAACATGCCGTTGGTGCACATCACGAACAGGATGTCGGCGTAGCGGCCCGCGCTCGTGAACCACTTCTCCCCGTTGATCACCCACTCGTCCCCGTCACGCACGGCGTGGGTCTTGAACAGGTTGGGATCGGAGCCGCCCTCGGGCTCGGTCATCGAGTAGGCCGAGAAGATCTCCTGGTTCATGAGCGGCACCAGCCAGCGCTCCTTCTGCTCCTCGGTGCCGTAGGCGGCCAGGATCTCCATGTTCCCGGTGTCGGGGGCGGCGGTGCCGAAGATGGCCGGAGCCGAGCCGTAGGCGCCCAGGATCTCGTTGAGGAGGGTCAGCTTGAGCTGGCCGAAGCCGGGGCCGCCCAGCTCCTTGTCCAGGAACAGGGCCCACAGGCCGCGGTCCTTCACCTGCTGCTTCAGGGGGTCGACCAGCGCTTTGACCTTCGGGCTGCGGGAGCGGACCGCGCCGGGGAACACGAGGTCGAGAGGCTCGATCTCCTCCTTGCAGAAGCGCGCGACCCAGTCGAGCTGCTCCTGGAACTCCGGCTCGGTCGAGAAATCCCAGGCCATCGCACCCCTCCTGTGCTGTAGCGGGACGGCCATCATTCCATGGGCAGGCGGGGTCGGATGGGCGAGACTGGCCCGATGCGGCCGACGGGAGAGCGGAGGGCACTGGGTCACCTCCGGCTCGCGCTCGTGGCCCTGGCCGTGGTCGTGCTCGGCGGATCCCTCGGCTACTGGGCCCTCGGCGCCACCCCTCTCGACGCCGTCTACCAGACCGTCACCGAGATCACGACCGTCGGCTTCCGCGAGATCCGGCCGCTCTCCACGGGCGGCAAGATCTTCTCGATCGTCCTGATCCTGGCGGGAGTGGGCACGGCGCTCTACGCCCTCGGTGTGCTGATCGAGGTGCTGATCGAGGGTCAGCTGGCGGCCATCTTCGGAAGGAGGCGCATGGAGCGCAGGATCGCCGGGATGTCCGGCCACGTGGTCGTGTGCGGGTGGGGCCGGGTCGGCCGGGTGGTGGCCGACCAGCTGTCGGGGCGGGGGGTGGAGTTCGTCGTGATCGACGTCGAGCCCGACCGCCTGGTCGGCGTCCCCTACGCCACGATCGTCGGTGACGCCACCGACGACGCCGTGCTGCGGTCGGCGGGGATCACCAGGGCCCGTGCGCTCGTCACGGTCATGAGCAACGACGCCGCCAACCTCTACGTGACCCTGTCCGGACGGTCCCTGAACCCCGACCTGTTCATCGTGGGCCGGGCCCGGGTGGCGGACTCCGAGGAGAAGATCCTGCGGGCCGGCGCCGACCGGGTCGTCAACCCCCAGGCCATCGGCGGCTCACGCATAGCCGCCCTCCTGTTCCAGCCCCACGTGTCGGAGTTCCTCGACGTGGTGACCCACGAGGCCGGCCTCGAGTTCCGCCTCGAGGAGCTCCGCCTCCCGGCGGGCTCCCCGCTGTCGGGCCAGACCCTCGGGAACAGCCACATCCGGGGCCGGACGGGGGCGCTGGTGCTGGCGCTGCGCCAGCCCGACGGGACCTTCGTGACCAACCCGTCCCCCGAGACGGTCGTGACCGAGGACCAGGTGCTGATCGTGATCGGCACCGGCACCCAGCTGGAGGACCTGGCCGGGCTGGTCCGGGCCTAGGAGCCTGCTGAGCAATCCCTTTGCGAGGGGATTTCGAAATAGGCGCCTGACCAGCGCGTTCGTCATCGCCGGATGCTCGCGATTGGGGACGAGATCGCTCATCCTGGTCA
>DASSEU010000061.1:0-4114 GCA_035695125.1 Acidimicrobiales bacterium | reverse complement strand
CGCTCGGGCGGTTCAGCTTCGGGGTGGGCCTGGGCGGGCGTCCCGCCGACTTTGCGGTGGCGCCCCAGGAGTGGGCGGGGCGGGGCCAGAGGTTCGAGCAGCAGCTGCTGGCGATGAAGCGGGCGTGGCGGGGTGAGCCGCCCTATCCGGGCACCGAGCCCATCGGGCCCGTGCCGATCACGCCCGGCGGGCCCGAGCTGATCATCGGTGGTTTCGCGCCGGCGGCCCTGGAGCGGGCCGGGCGGCTGGCCGACGGCATCCGGAGCTTCAGCTTCTCGACCGACGTGGGCCAGCACCTCGACCGGCTGGCGGTCACGGCGGAGGCGTGGAAGCGGGCCGGGCGCGCCGGGCAGCCCCGCCTGATCACCGCCACCCATTACGCCCTCGGCACCGGCGCTCGGGAGTCCTACGAGGCGCATGTGCACCGGTACTACGGCTATTCCAGCGAGCTCATGGAGGATGCGCTGTCGGGTGACGCCCCCACGTCTCCCGACGCGATCCGCTCCACCATCCGGCGCTTCGCCGACGCCGGCGTCGACGAGCTCGTCTTCACCGCCACCACGTCCGACACCATGGACTCACTGGACCGACTGGCCGACGCCGTGGCCGGCGCCTGAACCCGCTCCCCCGGCGGTCCCGCTACTGGTGACGGTGCCGGTGGGTGCCGCCCGGGACCGTCGACGACGTCGGGTCGGAGCCGGGCGCGGCGGCCTGCCCCGACGTTGAGGTCGACGTCGATGTCGTGGTCGTCGGAGCCGGATGGCTGCGGTGGTGCCAGGTGGTCGACGTGGTCGAGGGGGCAGGACCCTGTGTCGTCGGCGAGACGATCCCGGGCGCATCCGTCGACGTGGATGTCGTCGTGGTCGGAGCAGGGTGGCGGTGGTGGACGGGTGGCGGTGGTGTCGACGCGGTCGACCCGTACGGGCTCGACGTGGACGTCGGTCGGGTGGGGGTCTCGGTCCACACGCCGGTCGGATCGGCGGTGACCGTCGTCGAGGTGGTTCCGAGCCAGGTCGTCGTCGTGCTCGGCGTCCCGTCGTGGTGGTGGTGATGTGAGCGGGGCCGGGCGGTGGCGGTGGTGTCACCTGCCGTCGTCGAGGTGGGGTCCCCGGTCGGGGTCGTCACGCCCGCACCCGGGTGGTGGCGGTGGTGGGCCGGCGGCGCGGCCGGATCCGTCCGGTCGGGGCCGGCGGGACGGGGCCGCTTGTCCCACTTGGGAGCATCGGTCCGCTCCGGAGCGGACCGCTCCGGACCGGACCGGGCCGGCCCGGCGTGGGCGGGATGGGACCCGGCGGCGCCGACCACCACCGGCAGCCCCGGCCCCGAGCTGGAGACGTCGGGGATCTCCGGCCTCGTGGCTCCGACGAAGGCGGGGCTGAACCCGGCCACGGGCTCGATCCGGACCACGGCCCCGGTGTGGGGGGCATCGATCATCTTCCCGCCCCCCACGTAGATCCCGACGTGCTCGACGCCGCGGGGGCCCGAACCGAAGAAGACGAGGTCACCGGCGTAGAGCTCGGCGCCGCCGGGGAGGCGGGGCCCGGCGTCGTACTGGGCCTGCGCCACCCTGGGCATGTCGATGCCGGCCTCGGCCATCACCCACTGGACCAGGCCGGAGCAGTCGAAGCCCACCCTGGGGTTCTCCCCGCCCCAGACGTACGGCGTGCCGAGGAACGCCTCGGCGTCCCGGACGATCACCGAGCCCAGCCCGATGCTGCCGGAGGCGGTCGGCTTCTCCCCGGCCCGGGCCTGGTACTGCCCGGCCAGGGCCAGCACGGCCGAGACGTAGGCGGCGGAGTGGTTGTAGGCGAACACGGCCCCGTAGAGCCCGGCCGGCGTGCCGGCGCCGTCGGCGCAGAGGAGCCGGGCCGCCGACCAGATGGCGTCGGGCGGGTCATAGGGCGAAGGTGGCGCCGCCCCGCCCGGCGCCACCACCCCGTAGGCCGAGAACGTCGAGGGGAGGAACTGCATCGGGCCCTCGGCCCCGGCGTAGTTGGCACCCGAGTGCACGCCAGGCAGCGAGGACCGACCGTTGTCGCTCTCGACCGTCCCGACGGCGGCCAGCACCGCCCACGAGAGGCCGGGGCAGGTGGTCGAGGCCTCCTCGTACCAGGAGAGGTAGTCGTCCGGGATGCCGGCCAGATGCGCCGGCGCCGCCGGAGGCCGGGCGGGCGGAGCGACCGGAGCGGGCCCAGGGTGGCCGACGGGGGCCGGAACCGGATTCGGAGCCGGGGGAGGCGGGGCCGGAGGGACATGGGTCATGAGGCCGTCGACGTCGTCGACCCTCCAGCCCGACCCGTCGTTGGTGAGGCTGAGCGGCACGTACCGCATGGTCACCGACGACCCGTTCGAGGAGGTGGTGTCAATAGAGGCCGTGACGAGCAGCAGGGCGTGGGTCGGGTCGGCCTGGACGACATCAGTGGCCGTGGCCGACGCCGAAGCCACCACCTTCTCCGCCACCAGTGACGCGCCGGCGCCGCCCTGGGACGGCGCCGCCAGGACGGCGTGCAGGGCGGGCGTGACGTAGGGTGCCACCCTGTCCGCCACCGCCGTCGGCCCGTCGGCGTAGGAGTAGCCCTCGTAGCCGACGATGAAGGAGCTGGCGACCGCCTCGGCGTCGACCGTGTAGGGCGGAAGGCTGGAGGCAGCGGGACGCGCCCCGGCGGGCAGGGGCCCGGGTGCCGATGCCCCCAGGGCCGCGCCGTTACCGCCTATGCCTGAAAAAGGGATGGCCACGCCCACGACGCCGAGCGCGCCGATGCCGAGACCCTTGATTCTTGACAGCAGGGTGAGGCTCCTCCGCCGGGGTGCACCCAGGTGATCGGCGGGGGTCCAAACGGGCTTTACAAATACAATGAGCCCGGACCCACCTCATTGGAGGCACGTTGATGGCCACGCCCGCATCCGAGCTCGGCTACCGGGTATTCGACGCCGACAACCACTACTACGAGGCTCTCGACGCCTTCACCCGGCACCTCGACCCCGCCCTCGGGCCGCGGGTCGTCCAGTGGGCCGAGATCGGCCGGCGCCGCTACCACGTCATCGGCGGGAGGGTGAACCGGGCCGTCACCAACCCCACCTTCGACCCCGTGTCCCCGGCCGGCGCCCTGTCCGAGTACTTCCGCGGCAACCCCCGGGGCCGCTCCCCGGCCGACCTTCTCGGCCGTCCCGAGCCCATCCGGCCGGAGTACCGCGACCGGGATGTGCGCCTCCAGGTCATGGACACCCAGGGGATCGACCGCATCTGGCTCTTCCCGACTCTCGGCATGATCTACGAGGAACCGCTCAAGCACGACCCCGAAGCGGTGGTGCTGATGTTCCGGGCCTTCAACCGGTGGCTCGAGGAGGACTGGGGCTTCGCCCACCAGGGCCGCATCTTTGCCGCTCCCTACATCACGCTGGCCGACCCCGGGGCCGCGGTGCAGGAGCTCGAGTGGGCCCTGGACCGCGGGGCGCGCACGATCGTCATGAGGACCGCGGCCGCCTTCACCCGCACGGGCCCCTTCTCCCCCGCCCACGAGGTGTTCGACCCGTTCTGGGCGCGCGTGAACGAGGCGGGGATCACGGTGGTTGTCCACGCCGGGGACAGCGGCCTGTCCGCCAACGGCTACGCGCCCGAGGGCTTCTCGGCTGCGTTCGGGTCCGGCGGCATGAAGCTCAACATCCGGCTCTTCTCGATCGAGCGGGCCGCCCACGACTTCCTGGCCACGCTGGTGCTGGAGCGCCTGTTCGAGCGCTTCGACAACCTCCGGGTGGCTTCGGTGGAGAACGGGTCGGAGTTCCTGTCCTACCTGTTCCGCAAGCTGCGCGCCTCCGCCCACAAGACGCCCACGTACTTCAAGGACGATCCGGTGGAGACGTTCCGGCGCCATGTGTGGATCAACCCGTTCTGGGAGGACGACGTCGAGGAGGTCGTCGAGCTCATGGGGGCGGACCGGGTGATCTTCGGGTCGGACTGGCCCCACATCGAGGCGCTTCCCGACCCGCTCGACTACCTGACCGAGCTGCGCAAGTTCGACGCCGACACCGTGCAGCGGATCATGCGCGACAACGCCGCCGAGCTGAACGAGCTGCGACCGGCGCGCTGAGCGGGCGCTCCCCGGTGGGCGCTACA
>DASSEU010000060.1:0-30166 GCA_035695125.1 Acidimicrobiales bacterium | reverse complement strand
GCTCCGGGTCCACCACGGACGCGATGGCGTCGGCGGCGGCCAGCTTCATGCCCTCGGTGATGTCGGTCGCGCCGGCGTCGAGCGCCCCCCGGAAGATCCCGGGGAAGCACAGCACGTTGTTGATCTGGTTCGGGTAGTCGGAACGCCCGGTGGCCATCACCGCGGCAATGCCGTCGGCGTCCTCGGGGCGCACCTCGGGGTCGGGGTTGGCGAGGGCGAACACGATGGGCTCCCGTGCCATCCCTCGCAGGTCGTCGGCCGTCACCAGGCCCGGCCCGCTGACCCCGATGAGCACGTCGGCCCCCTGGAGGGCCTCGGAGAGCGAGCCGGCCCGGCGCTCGCGGTTGGTGTGGGTGGCCAGCCACTCCTTGGAAACGTCGAGGGGGCCCCGCCCCTCGTAGATGGTGCCCTTGCGGTCGACCGCCACGATGTCGCTCACCCCGGCGTTGAGCAGGATCCGGGCGATGGCGACCCCCGCCGCCCCGGCGCCGGCAATGACAACGGAGATGTCGGACATCTTGCGGTCGACGACGGTGAGGGCGTTGCGCAGAGCGGCCAGCACCACCACGGCCGTGCCGTGCTGGTCGTCGTGGAACACCGGGATGTCGAGGGCCTCCTTCAGCCGCTCCTCGACCTCGAAGCAGCGGGGGGCGGCCACGTCCTCGAGGTTGATCCCGCCGAAGACGGGCGCCAGTCGGATCACGCTCTCGACCAGCTCGTCGGCCGAGTGGATGTCCAGGCACACCGGGAAGGCGTCGATCCCGGCGAACTCCCGGAACAGCTGGGCCTTGCCCTCCATCACGGGAAGGGCCGCAAGGGGCCCGATGTCCCCGAGACCGAGCACAGCGGTGCCGTCGGTGACCACCGCGACCGAGTTGGACTTGATGGTGAAGCGGTGGGCCAGCTCCGGGTCCTTGGCCACCGCCGTGCACACCCGCGCCACCCCCGGGGTGTAGGCCATCGACAGGTCATCCCGCGTTGACAGGGGAAGCTTGGAGCGGACCGTGATCTTGCCCCCCTCGTGGAGGGCGAAGGTGCGGTCCCGCACCTCGTGCACCGCCACCCCGGGGACCTTCTCCACGGCGGACCGGACGGCCACGGCGTGGTCCTCGCTGGCGGTCAGCACGGTCACGTCCCGCACCATGCGGCCGCCGACCATCTCGACGATCTCGAGCCCGGCGATGTTCCCCCCGGCGTCACCGATGGCGGTGGCGATGCGCCCCAGCCACCCGGGCCGGTTGTCCGACTCCACCCGCAGGCAGATGGAGTAGGCGGAGCTGGGCGTTCTCGGGGTGCTCGGGGGACCCATCCCCCGACGCTACCCGAGGCCCTCGATTCGAGGCCTATCCGGCCCCACCGCTCGGAGCCGAGCGGGTCAGACCTCCTCGGCCTCCATCTGCTCGAGGCAGCGGGAGATCTCCGAGGCCCGGAAGCGGCGGTGGCCGCCGAGCGTCCGGATGGCGGTGATCTTGCCGGCCCGGGCCCACCGGGTCACGGTCTTGGGGTTGACCCGGAACATCGCCGCCACTTCCGCCGGGGTCAACAGGGCATCCTTGGGGTTCTGCTCTGCCATTTGTCGCTTTTGCTTTCTGTCTGGCGGCCCGGCAGCCGAGCCCGAGTCGGGCGGGTACCGAAGTCCGATTCCTGCCATGAAGGTACGGTCAGTCCCGATTGAATGCGATAGCTACTTCGCGTCAATTCGTGTCAATGCGCGGGCTAGTCACGTTGGAGCCTTTCGGCCCGTCACGTGCCCCCCGGGTGGATCAGGACCCGTAGTCGAAGCCGAGGTCGGGAGCGCCCACAAGGGCGGTGAACGGAACGCCCGCCTCGGCGCACATGGCGGCACACGTGCCGCCCCGGTCGACGACCGCCACGACGAGGACGGCCTCGGCGCCGTAGGCGCGCACCACCTCCACCGCCTCCATGAGGCTGGTGCCGCGGGTCACGGCGTCCTCGGTGATGACCGCCCGGTCCCGGGAGTCGAGGGCGCCGGCTATGCGCCCGCCCGCTCCGTGGTCCTTGGTCTCCTTGCGGACGCTGAAGGCCTTGATCGGCCGGCCCCGCGCCGCCAGCACGCCGGCGGTGCAGAAGGCCACGGGGTCGGCACCCATCGTGAGACCGCCAATTGCGGTGGCGTCCGCCGGCAGGACCTCGGCCATGGCGTCGGCCACCAGCAGCATCCCGTCCGGCCGGCAGCAGGTCTGCTTGGCGTCGATGAACCAGCTGCTGCGCCGGCCCGACTTGAGCGTGAACTCCCCCGTGAGCACGGAGTGCTCGAGGAGGTGGTCGCGCAGGGCCGCCCGGGTCGGGCTCAGTGTCTCCGTGCTCACAGCCCCAGTCCCTCGATCCGCACGTCCCCCGACCCGGTGACGACCTCTCCCACCACCGCCGCCGGGCAGCCCGCCTTCCCCAGCACCCGCACGGCCCGCTCCTCGCATCCGGGCGCCACGACCAGCACCATGCCCAGGCCCAGGTTGAACACGCGGGTCATCTCCGCGGTGTCGACACCGCCCGCCCGCCGGATCCTCCCGAACACCTCGGGCACCTCCCACGCCCGCCCGTCGAGCACGGCGTCGGCGTCGTCGGGGAGGGCCCGGGGCACGTTGCCGACCAGCCCGCCTCCGGTGATGTGGGCGGCGGCGTGCAGCCCCGGCCCGAGCTCCCGCCTCACCGCCAGCACCGCCGGGGCGTAGATCACCGACGGCTCGAGCAGCACGTCGACCGAAGCCGGGTCGTCCCCCAGCACGTGCCGGGCCAGCGAGTAGCCGTTGCACCGCAGCCCGGGGCTGGCCAGGCCGACCAGCCTGTTACCCGGGCGCACCCGGTCGGGACCCAGCACGTCGGCCCGATCGACCACTCCCACGGCGAAGCCGGAGAGGTCGAACTCCCCCGGCGCCATGGCCCCAGGGTGCTCGGCCATCTCCCCGCCGAGCAGCGCACACCCCGCCCGCCGGCACCCCTCGGCCACCCCCTCGACGATCTCAGCCGACATCTCCGCGTCGAGCTTCCCGACCGCGAGGTAGTCCAGGAGGAACAGGGGCTCGGCCCCCTGGCACACGATGTCGTCCACGCACATGGCCACGAGGTCGATGCCGATCGTGCCGTAGCGGCGGGCCGCCGCCGCCACCATGGCCTTGGTCCCGACCCCGTCGGTCGACGACACGAGCACGGGCTGGTCGTACTGCGCGGCCCGCAGGGCGAACATCCCGCCGAACCCGCCGATGTCCCCCACCACCTCGGGCCGGTAGGTGGAGCGCACGGCGTCGCGGATGAGGCCTACGGCCCTGTCCCCCGCTTCGATGTCGACGCCGGCACCCGCGTAGGTGGCCGGCCTCCGTTCAGTCAACCCGCTCCAGCGATCCCTCGAGCACCGCCTTCGACAGCGTCACCGGAACCGAGATCGGGTACTCCCCGGAGACGCACGCCGTGCAGAACCCCGCGCCCGGGGCTTCGATGGCGCGCAGCATGTTCTCGAGCGACAGGTAGGCCAGCGAGTCCACGCCCAGCACGTCCTGGATCTCGGTGACGGTCAGGTTGGCGGCCAGCAGCTCGGCGCGCGTGCCCGTGTCCACGCCGTAGAAGCATGGCCACCGGTACGGCGGGCTCGAGACGCGCAGGTGCACCTCCCTCGCGCCGGCCTCGCGCAACATGCGGGTGATGGCCCGCTGCGTCGTGCCGCGCACGACCGAGTCGTCGACCACGACCAGACGCTTCCCCGCCACGTTCTCCTTCAGCGGGTTCAGCTTGCGCCGCACGCCCGCGGCGCGCAGCTCCTGGTTGGGGCTGATGAACGTGCGCCCGATGTAGCGGTTCTTGACCAGCCCCTGGCCGTAGGGGATGCCGCTGGCGCGGGCGAAGCCCTCCGCCGCCGGCACGCCGGACTCGGGAACGCCCATCACCAGGTCGGCGTCGACGGGCGCCTGCTCGGCCAGGAGCTCACCCATGCGCCGGCGGGCGCCGTGCACCTCCTTGCCGTACAGCACGCTGTCGGGTCGGGCTATGTACACGAATTCGAAGGAGCACAGTCGGGGCTCCACCCGGCTCTCGGGGAACGGCCGCAGAGTCCGGTAGCCGGCGGCGTCGATGACCACCATCTCCCCCGGATCGAGCTCGCGCACGAACGCCGCCCCCACCACGTCGAGGGCGGAGCTCTCCGACGCCAGCACCCACCCGACGTCGAGGCGGCCGAGGCACAGCGGGCGGAAGCCGTTGGGATCCCGCACCCCGATCAGGTGGGCCGCATCCATCAGCACGAACGAGAAGGCGCCCTGAAGCTCCGGCAGCACCTGGACCAGGGCCCGCTCGAGGTCGCGACCGTCGCTGCGGCCGTCGTCGTCGGCGGGGAAGCGCCGGGAGATCAGCTCGGCCACCAGGTCGCTGTCGCTGGCCACCGTGCCGGGCAGCATCCCGCTCTGCGCCGCCAGCTCGGCCGTGTTGGTGAGGTTCCCGTTGTGCCCGAGGGCGAAGCCGGCCTCCCCCACCGACCGGTACACCGGCTGGGCGTTGCGCCACGTCGACGACCCGGTCGTGGAGTACCGGGTGTGGCCGATGGCGAGGTGACCGGACAGGGGTGCCAGCGTGCGCTCGTCGAACACGTTGCTGACCAGGCCCATGTCCTTGACCACGGTGATCATGGCCCCGTCCGACACCGCCATGCCGGCCGACTCCTGGCCCCGGTGCTGCAGGGAGTAAAGGCCGTCATAGGTCAGGAACGCCACCGGCATCCCGGGCGCGTAGACGCCGAAGACCCCGCACGCCTCCTTCACGGCTCCAGTCTCGCATACCCTCCCCGCCGGATGATCGACCTGCACACCCATTCGAACGTCTCGGACGGATCGGACACTCCGGCCCGGGTGGCGGAGCTGGCGGCGGAGGCGGGCTGCACGGCGTTCTCCCTGACCGACCACGACCGCCTCGACGGCCAGGGGGAGGCCGCCCGCCGCGCCTCCGAGCTGGGCCTGGCCCTCGTGCCCGGCTGCGAGATCAGCTGCGAATGGCCGGCCACCTTCCACCTGCTCGTCTACTTCGTGGAGGCGGGGGCGGGCACGCCGATGGAGACTGAGCTGGCCGACCTCCAGCGGGCCCGGGACGACCGCAACGGGGTCATGATCGAGCGCCTCCGTGGGCTGGGCCTGCCGGTCACGCTGGAGGAGGTGGAGACCGAGGCCGGTGGGGTCGGCGTGGGCCGCCCCCACGTGGCGGCCGTGCTCGTGCGCAACGGCGCCGTCTCCTCCGTCCAGGAGGCCTTCGACGTCTGGCTGGCCAAGGGGAAGCCCGGCTACGTGGACAAGCGCCGCCTCCATCCCGACGAGGCCCTCCGGGTGGCCGTCGAGTCGGGCGGGGTGCCGGTCGTGGCCCACCCCCTCTCGCTCGGGCTGGAGCCCGCCGAGCTGGACCGCACCCTCGGTGAGCTGGCCGCCCTCGGCCTGGCGGGCATGGAGTGCATCTACGGTCGCTACACGCCCGACGAGCGGGGCGGCCTGGCGGACCTGGCCCGCCGCCATGGGCTGGTGGTCACGGGAGGATCCGACCACCACGGGACCTACAAGCCCGACCTGACCGTGGGCCGGGGCCGGGGGGATCTCGACGTCCCCGACTCGGCGCTGGCCGACCTGGAGGCCCGCCGCCCCTGACCCCGGCCGTGTCGGTCATCGTTCCGGTGAGGAACCGGCGGGAGCTCCTCCGCCGCTGCCTCGACGCCCTGGCCGACCAGACCGTCGCGGACCACGAGGTGATCGTCGTCGACGACGGGTCCGGGGACGGTTCGGCGGAGGAGGCCGAGGCCGACGCCCGGGCCGGCCGCCCCGTCCGCGTTCTGCGCACCCCGTCGGTCGGGGCCGTGGCCGCCCGCTCGGCGGGCGTACGCGCCGCCCGGTCCCGCGTCCTCGCCTTCACCGACTCCGACTGCGTCCCCGGCCCGGGCTGGCTGGCCGCCGGGACCGCCGCCATCCGGGCCGGGGCGGCGGTGGCGGTCGGGCCGACCTGGCCGGCGGGCGCCGTCCGCCCCCTGGAGCGGTCGCTCGCGTCCGACGGGAGGGACGGCCTCTACGCCACCTCCAACGCCTTCTACGACCGGGCCTCCTTCGAGGCCGCCTCGGGGTTCGACCCCCGGGCCGGGGAGCGGCTCCGCTTCCGCCCCGGCCGCACCCTCGGGGGGACCGGTTTCGGGGAGGACACGCTGCTCGCCTGGCGGGTGATCCGGGCCGGGGGCGGCGTGGCCGTCTGCCCCGACGCCGTGGTCCGCCACCACGTCTTCCCCGCCGACGCCGCCGACTCGGTCCGCCGGGCCTGGTCGGTCGGCGCCTTCCCGGCCCTGGTGCGCGAGGTCCCCGAGCTGCGCCGGACCCTCCTCGTCGACGGCGTCTTCCTCGGCGGGCGCCGGCGCCTGGGCCTCTATGCAGCCCTCCTGGCCGCCCTGCTCGGCCGGCGGCGGGCGGCCGGTGCCGGCCTGGCCGCCTGGGTGCTCGGCCGGGCGCGGACCACCATCACCGCCGAGACGTCCCGCCGGCGGGCCCTCTGGTCCGCCCCGGCGGAGGTGGGGGTCGAAGCCGTGACCGCCGTCGCCCTGCTGGCCGGGAGCGTCCGCCACCGCAGCCTGGTCCTGTGAGACGGCCCGGGGTCACCGTCGTGGTGCCGACCTGGAACCGCCCCTTCGGTCTCCGCCGGGCGCTGGAGGGCCTGGTCCACCAGCTTGAACCGGGGGCCGAATGGGACGTGACCGTCGTCGCCAGCGCGGGCGACCCCGCCGCCCGGCCCGTGGCCGAGGCGGTGGCCGGGCGCCTACCGGTCCCCGTGGCCGTGGCCGACGAGCCCGAGCCGGGGGCGTCCCGGGCCCGCAACCGGGGCCTGGAGACGAGCAGGCGGGTCGTGGCCTTCCTCGACGACGACTGCGTGCCGGAGCCGGGGTGGCTGGCGGCTGTCAGCCGCCCCGTGCTGACCGGGGAGTGGGCGGCCGCCGGCGGGAGGGTCGTGGCCGACCCCTCGGTGGCCCGCCCCCGCTGGCTCGGAGACGCCCTCGTCGCCTACCTGGCCGAGTACGACCGCGGCCCGGATGAGCATCCCCTGGGCGGGGCCGACTTCCTGCTCACCGCCAACGCCGCTTTCGACGCCGACCTGCTCACCGCCGCCGGCGGCTTCGACCCCCTTCTCGGGCCGAGCGCCGGGCGCCCCACGGTCGACGACGACGTCGACGTGTGCCGCAAGGTGCGCGCCGCCGGCGGGCGCATCCTCTACGTCCCGGCGGCGGTGGTCGTCCACGAGCTGCCGCTGTCCCGCCTGTCCCCCGGCTACCTCCTGCGGCGGATGCACGCCCAGGGCCGGTCGGACTGGGTCCTGGACCGCGCCACGTTGGACGCCAGCCCGGACCGGGGACTCGGCGCCGCCGGCCGGCAGCTGGCCGGGGAGCTGTCGAGCATCCTGCGCCAGGGGCCCTGGCACCGCCCCGTGGCCCTCCACGCCGCCGGATCGGTTGCCCGGGCCGCCGGCTTCGCCCGGGAGGCCCTCAGGCGTCGTGGGGGGGACGGGGATCGGCCAGCAGGGCCCGGGTGAGCAGGCCCCGCTTCCCCGGTTGGCCGGCCAGGACACCGGCCAGCGGGGAGAGGCGGTGGTCGGGCGGGGCACCGGCCCCGTGCGGGACCAGGAAGCGCCGTCCCACCCGCTGGACCCGGAAGCCGGCGGTGTCGGCCAGCTGGCACAGCCCGGCCGAGTTGACCCGCCACCACTCGTCCGACTCCGGCCGCAGGCGGGCCGCCGGTACCCGGCGGGCCACCACGTCGAGCAGGGGATCGACCGCCTCCACGAGCACCAGCGACCCCGAGCACACCGAGCGCATGGCCTCCAGGGCCCGGACCGGGTCGCGCAGGTGGAGGAGGAGGGCTCCGCAGAGCACCACGTCGAAGGTCCCGTCGCGGGCCGGGTCGAGGTCGTAGGCCGAGCGCGACACCCACTTGGCCTTCGATCCGAGCGCGGCCGCCGCCTCGGTGAAGCCCGGCCCCCGGCCCGAGCCCCATTCGCCGATGGACGCGGGGCCGGAGCGGCGGTGGTCGTACGCCCAGTCGATCTGGTGCGGGTCGTCGAGGTCGCAGGCCACCACCTCGGCCGCGCCCCGGCGCTCCATCTCGAAGGCCCAGAAGCCGTCGAAGGTCCCCACGTCGAGGCAGCGCCCGCCGCCGATCTGTGCCGGCCAGGGCACGTGGGCGGGCGCGCCCCGTGTGTCGAAGTAGCCGGGCGTGGGGCCGCTCCCTGGCAGGTCGATGGTGTGGTACCAGCTCCGGCTCTGCGGCACGACCCGGAGTGTACGAGCGGGGTGCGGTGGTTCAGCTCTCCTGCCAGCAGGCGCCGCCGGGCGCCGAGGGCGCCCGTCCCGGCCAGTGGCGGGAGAGCAGCGGTCCCACCCTTCGTTCCAGCGCCGAGCGGGCACCGCCCCCGCCGCCGTAGACGACGAAGTGGGAGCGGTCGTGGTGGATCCGGTAGCGCAGGAGGCCCCGGTCGGCGGCGTGGTCGAGGAGACGCGGGATCGGGAGCTCCCGGTGCATGTGCGGGTCATCCGGATCGGGCTCGAGGAAGTTGACGGCCACGAGCCGGCCCCGGGCCTCCAGGGCGGCCAGGAAGGCGAAGGGGTCCTCGACGTGCTCGATCACGTCGAACGCGTAGACAAGGTCGTACCCGCCCGGCACGTCTCCGTCGACGTCGAACACCTGGGAGTCGAGGTGGCGCTGCTCCAGCCGCCACCGCAGATAGCGCGTGCTCGGGTTCTCGAAGTCGGCGAAGTCCACGCGGTACCCGTCCCCGATCAGCCGCAGCCCGTCGGCGCCGATCCCGCAGCCGTAGTCGAGCAGCCGCGAGCCGGGCGGTACGAAGCGGCGCACGGCGGCGCGGTACGGGAGCTTGGCGGGCCACGCCGCGAACGCGGTCAGGTCGTAGAGGTACGCCTCACTGGTGCGGTAGAAGGTCTCCTCGTCGGGGGCCGCCTCCAGCTCGGCGGCCACGGCGTCGTCGTGGTGGTACAGGCGCTGCTCCTCGAAGCGGTCACCGAGATAGGCACGCAGGTCGGAGAAGTCCCTCTCCGACTCCCACGCGTTCAGGAAGAACGGCGCCAGCTGGAGGTGGTACCACCGGTTCGCCTCCCCCCGCCCCCGCTGGCGTACCGGTCCGGGGGGAAGCCAGTCGGCGACGCGCTGCCACAGCAGGTTCGGGGGGCGGGTGCTTATCGCCTCCCGGCAGCGAGGCAGGAACCAGGGCTCGAACCAGTCGTGGCGCGCCGACATCAGGTACTCGGCCCGGCCGGCGGTCTCGAAGCGCCGGCGCAGGCCGGGCCAGTCGTAGCGGTGCACATGGAGACCGATCGCGTCCGGCTCGTACCAGAGGCGCATCCCGGCCTGCTCCATCCGCCAGCCGAGGTCGAGGTCCTCGTAGAGGAAGCGGAATGCGGCGTCGAAGCCTCCGACGCGGGCGAACAGCTCGGTCTTGAACGACACGTTCGAGGAGTAGAAGCGGGCCCAGCCGACCGGTCCGGCGTCCATGTGGGCGTAGTCGAACTGGGTGCCCGACCACTCCAGCCACCGCTGGATCCGCCCCCGCTCCACCTCGGGGTGCCAGCGGATCAGGCCCAAGGCCGCGTCCTCCGGGTCGGGACGGCGGCTGTGGGCGTCGAGGTGCCGGGCCACCAGGTCGGGGGTGGCGAGGATGTCGTCACCCAGGAGCAGCGCCAGCGGACGGTTGTCCCGGCGCGCCCGGTCAACCCCTTCGTTGCGCGCCGGGCCCGGGCCGCCCCGCGGGACACCGGTGACGGTGACGCCGGAGCGAGGGGCCACCGCGTCGAGGGGCTGGTCCTCCCCGTCCGCCACCACCACGGTGTGGAACCCCGCCGCCGTCTGTGCGTCCAGGGCGTCCAGGGCGCGGGGCAGCACGTGCCACCGGTCCCGCGTCGGGATGACGACGACGAGGTCCTCGGCCCGGAAGGAGCTCACTCCACCTTGTCTTTGCCGGTGGTGACCGGCACCCCCGGTGGGCCCACACCGGGCCCGAAGTACTCCACCGGCCGCGCCGGGGCGCCCAGCGCCAGGGTGTATGCGGGTATGTCGCGGGATACCACGGAGTGGGCGCCGATGACCGCCCGGCGGCCGATGTTGGCGAAGATCGTGCACTTGCCCATGATCACGGCGTCTTCCTCGATCCGTATGGGCTTGAAGTCGTAACCCTGGGCCAGCAGGTGGCGGTCCGGGTCCCGGAACCGGTGCCGCCCGTCGACGATCAGTCCGGCCTGCCCGACGACCACTCCGGGACCGATCTCGATCGACGTGCTGCACTGGATCAGACAGCCGGCCGTGAAGACGGCGCCGTCCCCGATCTCGACCCGCCCGTCCCCCTGGATCTGGCACACGAACCCCCGCCGGAACTCGACGCCGCTGCCGACGATCAGAGTTCCCCGCCCCGGGATGTCGAGGGAAAAACCGGGCCCGAGGTGCACGGGGCCCCTGAACTCGACCCGGCAGTGGCGGTGGGTGGCCCGGATCACCAGCCGACGCGCCTCGGAGGCGGCCCGGGACCCCACGCGGTGGCGCAGGTACCAGGGCAGCTCGCGCAGGCCGGCAGGACGGTCCACGGGGCGTGACCTTACGCTCGTGGCATGTCGGGCCCTGCCGCGTCGGTCGATCCTGCGGTGTCGGTCGTGGTGGCCACGCACGAGCGGCGCGCCCTGCTGGGCCGCCTGGTGGCAGCGCTGGAGGCCCAGACCTGGCCCGACCTCGAGATCGTGATCGTCGACGACGGCTCGACCGACGGAACCTGGGATGAGCTCGGCCGGCTGGCGGCGGCGGTCACGCGGCCGGTGAGGGTCCTGCGCGAGGACCGCGCCGGCGGTCCGGCGCGGGCCCGCAACCGGGGCTGGCGGGAGGCCCGGGGATCGATCGTCGCCTTCACCGACGACGACTGCGTGCCCGCTCCCGGCTGGGTGGAGGCGCTGGTCGCGCCGATCGTGGCGGGCCGGGCCGAGCTGGCCCAGGGCGTGACCGAACCGCCGCGGGAGCAGTGGGAGGGATCCGGCCCGTTCGCGCGCACCATGTGGGTGCTGGACGAGGACGGCTTCTACGCCACCTGCAACATGGCCTACCGGCGCGACGTGCTGGAGGAGGCGCGTGGCTTCGACGAGCGGTTCGGCCGCCCGTTCGGGGAGGACACCGACCTGGCGTGGCGGGCCATCGAGGCCGGAGCCCGCACCGCCTTCGTCGACGACGCCGTCGTGTACCACGAGGTATGGCCGTCGAGCTGGCCCGCGCACGTGCGGGACCGGGTCCGGCGGGAGGCGATCGTGCTGGCGGCCCGGGAGCACCCCCAGATCCGGGCCCGCTTCTGGCGGCCCCGGTGGTACCAGGGCTCCCATCCCCGGGCCGTGCTGGCCGCCGCCGGCGGCATCGTGGCGGTGACGGTACCGGGGTGGCGCCGCCTGTCCGGCGCGGCCCTGGCCGTCCCCTACGTCCACTACCGCCTGGCGGTGCGGCGGCTCCCGTGCCGGCCGAGGAACACGGCGCCGGTCATAGCGCTGGCGCTGGTGGCGGACCTGGTGGAGGTGGGGGTGCTGGCTGCGGCGTCGGTCCGCTACCGGAGCCTGCTCCTCTGATCAGAGTCCGGGCCTGGCGGGACCACCGTTCGGCGGAAGCGTGGTCCCCCCGGAGGCGGGCGCCGGCCCAGAGCTCGGCAGCGGCCACCGCGCTCACGTACCGGTAGGCGGTGGTCGACAGCCGACCGTGGTACATGCGGTGGAAGCGCAGGGCCGACGCCGTCTCCACCTCCACCCGACCGGCGCCGTAGGCCTGCTGCCCGGAGGCGTTGCCCACGTGGCGGAACCGGGCCCGGGGCTCGAACAGCACGTCGTAGCCGGCCTGGTGCACCCGCCAGCACCACTCCAGGTCCTCGGCGAACATGAAGAAGCTCTCGTCGAACGCCCCGACCTCGGCCACCAGCGACCGGCGCATCAGGAGGGCGGCACCGACGGCCCAGTGGACCGGCCGGGCCCGGTCGTGCTCCCAGTGGCCCTCGAGCATCTCCCGCTCGAGCACCCGGTGGGGGAGCCACCATCTCCCGCCCAGCGCGTGCAGGGACGCCATGCGCAGTGAAGGAAAGGGATGGGTCGAGTGCTCCAGCGTGCCGTCGGGACGCTCGATACGCGGCGCCACCGCCGCCGCCGTGGGCAGCGCCTCACCGGCCTCGACGAGGGTGCGGACGGCACCGGCCTCGGGCCAGGCATCGGGGTTGAGGGCCAGGAACCACGGCGCCGTGCCCCGTTCCAGCAGCCGGTTCATCCCGGCGGCAAAGCCGAGGTTCCTCTCGTCGGCATCCAGCTCCGCCTCCGGCACCCACTCCCGGACGGCCGCGGGCGTACCGTCGGTCGAGCCGTTGTCGCGCACCAGCAGGCGGATGCGACATCCCTGAGCTCCGGACACCAGCCGGCGCAGGCTCTGCACGGCCAGGTCCCGGGTGTTCCAGGTGACGACGCCGACATCGACCTCGGGAACGGTCACGATCCCGTCACAGCAGCCGGAAGGAACCCTCGAGGTCGGCGACGCCGGCGGCCGCCGGGCGCGACGAGACGAAGAACGGCAGCGGCTCGCTGGCAGCCAGGCGGGCCGTCACCCCGTCGGTCAGCCCGATCTGCAGCGTGTAGCTGCCGGTGACGAGGCCCGCCCGCAGTGCCACCTCGACGGTGAAGTCCGACCCGGCTACGAGCGGGCGGGGCAGGAGGTCGCGCGAGGAGTCGGTGTAGGCCTGGTTGCCCGACTCGTTGGTCACGGCCACCCCGAAGTACGGATCGTCGACCGGTCCGTGGACCCGGAGGCGTGCCCGCACGACCATCCGGTCGCCTCCCGCCACGTGGCGGGTGGCCCGGCCCTCACCGTCGAGGACCTCGACGGCCTCGATGGTGGCCGCGCCCGCCCGCTCGGGCGGCACCTGCCCGCCGGGACCGGGCTCGAGCTCCCGGGCCTCGCCGAGCAGGTCGTGGTAGACGGATATGGCGTCGTTGGTCGGGCCCAGGAAGCGCAGCCGGCCGTCGGCCATCACCCCGGTGCGGGAGCACATCAGGCGCACCGCGTTGAGGTTGTGGCTGACGACGAGGATGCTCGTGCCCGCGTCGCGGATCGCCAGCATGCGGTCGTAGCACTTGAGCTGGAAGGCCAGGTCCCCGACGGCCAGCACCTCGTCGACGAGCAGCACGTCGGGCCGCGACTGCACCGCCACCGCGAACCCGAGCCGTACGAACATCCCCGACGAGTAGAACTTCACCGGGGTGTCGAGGAACGACTCCATCTCGGCGAAGGCCACGATCTCGTCGAGCGAGGCGTCGATCTCCCGACGGCCCATGCCCAGGATCATCCCGTTCACGTAGACGTTCTCCCGCCCCGTGAGCTCGGGATGGAAGCCGACCCCGACGGAGATCAGCGGCGCCACCCGCCCCCGCACCGCCACGACCCCCTCGGTCGGGGCGGTGACCCCGGCCAGCATCGACAGCAACGTCGACTTGCCGGAGCCGTTGCGCCCGATGATCCCCAGGCACTCCCCCTGGTCGACGGCCAGATCGACGCCGCGGACCGCCCACAGGCTGCTGCGCCGGGTGCGCTGGCGCAGCCGGAGGGCGGCGGTGACCAGCATCGGGGCGTCCTCGTACTTGGTGAAGCACTTGCCCACACCGGTGAGCTCGACGACGGCCGTCACCGGCTACGGATCACAGGAGATCCGTGAACAGCCGGTTGTAGCGCCGGTGGAGGACGGTCCCCACCGCGAGGAGCCCAATGGTCCAGCCGACGGAGATGGCCACGGTCCAGCCCCAGCGGGGATCCACCCCCGCGGTGGCGGCCCGCAGCAGCTCCACGACACCGGTCACGGGGTTGGCGGCCACGACGGCGTGCACGAACCCGTGTGCCAGTCGGAGGGGATAGAAGACCGGCGTGAGATAGAACCAGCCGATGACGGCGGCGGTGATGATGTAGCGGATGTCGCGGAAGTACACGTGGAGGGCCGACGCCACCAGTCCGGCGCCGGCGGTCAGCGCCACCACCAGGGCCGTGGCCGGGACCACCCACAGCAGGCCCGGACCGAGACCCACCCCCAGGATGGGACACAGCACGAGCAGTATGACGAGGGTGATGGCATAGCCGTACAGGTTGGCCACCACGCTCACGAGCGGGAGCAGGACGCGCGGGAAGTAGATCCGGGTCGACAGCCCCGACCCGTCGACGATCGCGGTGGAAGCGGCCGACAGGGTGTTGCTGAAGTAGGTCCAGCCCACCATGCCCGTCAGCACGAACACGGCGAAGTTGGTCCCCGTGTGGATCCGCACCACCTTCGAGAACACAAGGGCCAGCACCAGGGCCTGGAACACCGGCAGGCCGACCGCCCACAGGAGACCGAGCGAGGCCCGCCGGTAACGGACATAGAAGTCCTTGCGCGCGAGGATGGCGAGCAGCTGCCGCGAGCCCCAGACGCTGGCCAGCAGCTCCGGAACGGGCGTCACCGGTCCCGACAACACGAAGCCATCGGCGCGGGTACGGGTAGCCGGCGCGCGCACGGCGGAAGTGTAGGTTCGAATCCCGTGAACCCCGACGAGCTGCGCCGACAGGTGTCCGCACGGGAGTGGTACCACACGATCGAGTTGGCGCCCGGGGTGCGGACACCGGGTTGGTTCGACACGGCGGCGGTGGCGGCCCGTCTGCCCTGGCCCTCCCTTGCCGGCCTGCGCTGCCTCGACGTCGGCACCTTCGACGGCTTCTGGGCCTTCGAGATGGAGCGCCGGGGCGCTTCAGAGGTGGTGGCTGTGGACGTGCCCGACCCCGCCGCGTGGGACTGGCCCGCCGGCTCGAACGATCCGGGCACCGAGATCCTGGCCCGGCGCAAGGGCCACGGGGAGGGCTTCCTCATCGCACGCGACGCCCTCGGCTCGAAGGTGGAGCGGCGGGACCTCAGCGTGTACGAGCTGTCCCCCGACACGGTGGGGCGCTTCGACTTCGTGTATCTCGGCAGCCTCCTCGTGCATCTGCGCGACCCGGTCGGCGCCCTCGGGGCGGTGCGGTCGGTGTGCACCGGCACCGTGATGGTCGTCGACGGCATCGACGCCGCCCTCTCCGCGTTCACCCGCCGCCCGGCGGCGTGGCTCGACGGCCAGGGACGACCCTGGTGGTGGAAGGCCAACGCCGCCGGCATCGTGCGGATGGTCGAGGCCGCCGGCCTGGAGCTGATCGAGCGGCCCCGCCGGGTGTGGATGAAGGCGGGGGAGGCTCAGACCCGGCCGTCGGCGGCAGGGGCGGTGCGCTACCTGCGCAGCGCGGCCGGGAGGGAGGCCCTGCTGTGGCTCACGGCCGGGGATCCCCACATCTGCGTCCTGGCCCGCCCGCGCGCCGGTGCGGCGTCGGCGTCCTAGGGCCGCCGGTCCGGGGGCTCACCGGGCCACGTACCGGTAGATCTCCTCGTGGGCCGGCCCGACCGCCTCGTCCCAGCCCCACTTTCGGGCGTGGGCGGCGCACCGGGCCGGCGTCTCGGGCGCCCGGGCCAGGTCCACCGCGTCCCCGATGGCCTCCGCCAGCGCCGGGATGTCCCCGAACGGCATGGCGGTCTGGCCGATTCCGGGCGCGTCGACGACGTCGACCATGCCCGCCTCGGCGTAGCACGCCACGGGCGTTCCGCACGCCAGCGACTCCGCCAGCACCAGCCCGAACGCCTCGTGCCACGACGGCAGCACCGTGACCGTGGCCCCCCGGTACAGCGACGGCAGCTGCTCCGGTCTCACGTCGTCGAGCACCTCGCTCGCCTCGAGCGCGGCCCGGCCCTCGATGCCGAGTCCCGTCACCGCGAGTGGATCGGCCCGCGCCAGGACGGCGCTGGCCCGCGCGCCCAGGCCGTCGAGCGCCCACCCGGGGGATCCCGGCCCGCACAGCACCAGACGGGCGTCGGGGTGGCGCTTGCGCACCAGGGGCAGGGCCGCCAGGGCGTGGTGCACGCCCTTGCGTATCTCCGACGCGTCGGACGGGAACAGCACGCGGACGGGTCCGGTGCGGGGCTCCAGCGCCGGCGAGAACCGCTCCAGCCGTACGCCCGGCGGCACCACCCGCAGCCGCCCCGCCTCCCCGCCGCCCGGCCGGCCGGTCAGGCGCTCCACCTGCGCCGACGCCGAACGCGACAGGGCGATGGTCACCGCCGCCGAGCGCACCGCCGCCTCGAACAGCCGACGACTGCCCGGCTGCAGGGAGAAGTCCTCCTCGGTCGGATGCCCGAGGACCGTGAACACGGCCCGATGGCCCGACAGCCGCGCCGCCAGCACCCCGGCCGGCGTCAGGCTGTGCACCACGTCGTAGCGCCGGCGCAGCAGAGCCGCCAGGGCAATGGCGCCGAAGGTCTCCATGGGCCCGACGTGGGCGCGGCGCAGAGGCGCCAGCTCGCGCAGCTGGAACCGGCGCACGGTGGCCCCTTCCGGCGTGCGTTCGACGGACGCGCCCGCCCACGCCCCGCTGATCACATCCACACCGTGGCCGGCCCGGGCCAGGTACCAGGCAAGATCGTGGAGGAGGCGCTCACCGCCCCGGCGCACCTCGGGCCAGGAGAACGGGTGAACGAGCGCCACCCGGAGCCGAGCCATCCCCGGTCACAATGGCACGCGTGGCCCGAGAGGTGGCGCCCATCCGGGCGGGATCGGTTCCCGTGCGGCCCGGGCCGGTTGCGCCGGTCCGGGTGGCCCTCGACGCCCGGGCCCTGACCGACGCCTCCGCCTATCGCGGCATCGGCACCTACGTGCGCAACCTGGTGGCGGCACTGGCCGACCGGACCGACATCTCGGTCACGCCCGTAGTCCCCCGCCATCGCCTGGCGCCACCCCGCTGGGCCACCCTCGAGCACCACCTGCGCCTGCCGAGGGAGCTGGCCCGCACACCGGCCGACGTCAATCACAGTCCCGCCCTCGATCCGCCCCGCCGCTCCGGGCGCCCCTGGGTGCAGACGATCCCCGACCTGCTGCCGCTGGTGAGCGATGATCCCGCCTTCGCGCTCGAGCGCCGGCGCTGGCGGCGGTGGGCTCCCCGGGTCCGGAGGGCGGACGCGGTCGTCACCTTCTCCCGGCACAGCGCCGACCAGGCGGCGGACCGCCTCGGCATCGACCCCGCCCGGATCCACGTGATCCCCCTGGCCGCCGGCCCCGAGTTCCGCCCCGGGGACGCGGCGCCGCCCTCCCGGTACGTCCTCTACGTCGGGGAGTACGGGCCCCACAAGGGCCTGGGCGAAGCTGCCGCCCTGGCCGCCGCCCTCGCCTCCGCCGACCTGCCCCACGAGCTGTGGGTGGCGGGCCGGGTCGTCGGCGACAACCGGGCCCCGCTCGAGGCCGCCCTGGGTGGCGCCGGGCCCGAGGCCCGGGCCCGCATCCGCGTCCTCGGCTGGGTGCCCGATCTCGTGCCGGTGTACCAGGGTGCCGCCGCCCTGATCGTCACCAGCCGCCACGAGGGCTTCGGGCTCCCGGCGCTGGAGGCCATGGCCTGCGGGACCCCGGTCGTGGCCTTCGCCAACTCGGCCACCACCGAGGTGGTCGGTGGTGGCGGCGCCCTCGCACCCGACGGGGACGTGCCCGCCCTGGCCGCCCAGCTGTTCGGTGTCCTGCGCTCGGAGTCCCGCCGGGCCGACCTGGTCGATGCGGGCCTCGCCCGCGCCGCCGAGTTCTCCTGGCGGCGCACGGCCGACGCCCACGCCGAGGTGTACCGGTCGGTGGCGTGCGGATAGCCGTAGACGGGCGCACCCTGCAGAGCCGCCCCCTCGGCGGTATCGGACGCGTCGTGCGGGGCGTCCTCGAGTCGCTCCCCGCCGCCCTGGGCGAGGTCGGCCTCGACGTGTCCGGGGTCGACGTCCTCACCGACGCCCGCCTGGCCGCCCCGGAGGCGCCCGCCCTCTCGCCCGGGACGGAGATCCACCACCTGCGGAGCCTGGGGCCCGGACGCGGCCCCGCCTGGCTGCAGTGGACCGCACCGAGGTGGCTGAGGGCGCACAGGGACTCGCGCCATGTGGGGCTGTTCCACTGCCCCTTCTACGGCCTCCCGTACCGCCAGCCCGTGCCGATGGTCGTCTCGTTGTACGACCTCACGTTCCTCGACCATCCCGACTGGTTCACACCCGTGTCCGGGACCGCCTTCCGCGCCCAGGCCCGTCACGCCGCCCGAACGGCGCGCGTCGTGATCACCGGCTCGGATGCGGTGGCCGGTCAGATCTCCGAGACCCTCGGTGTCGGTCGCGACCGGATCGTGGTGGCCCGTCCCGCCGTCGACGGCGTGTTTCTGGCCGCCGGGAGCGATCGTCGAGCGGGCCGGGCCGCTTCCGCGTGGCGCCGGGGCTATCTCGTGGCCATGGGAGGTGCAGCGCGGCGCAACCTCGGTGTGGCGGTCGAGGCGTGGAGGACGGCCCGCCGGGCCGGCGCCGAGGTGGAGTTGGTCGTGGTCGGCCCCGTCACCTCGGTGGAACGTCGGGGCCTCGGGACCGAGGAGGGGCTCCACCTGGCCGGAGCGGTCACGGACGAGGAGCTGGCCCGGCTCCTGGGCGGGGCCGTCGCCTTCCTCTACCCCACCGCCTACGAGGGCTTCGGCCTGCCCGCCGCCGAGGCCGCCGCCGCCGGGGTGCCGGTCATCTGCGCGCCCGTCGGTGCACTCCCCGAGCTCCTCGGACAGGCCGCCGAGTGGTGTGACCCCACTCCCTCCGGCCCTTCCGTCGAGGCGGCGGCCGGCGCCGTCCTCCGCCTGGTGAACGACCCCGAACGGCGAGCGCGCATCGGGTGCGCCGGCCACGAACGCCTGGCTGCCGCCCCCGGCCACGCCGCCGCCGCCCGAGCCTGGGCCCGCGCCTACGCCGTGGCCCTGCAGCAATGACGACCCCGCCGTCTGTTTCGGTCGTGGTGGTGAACTGGAACTCGGGTCCCTGGCTCGGACGAATGCTGGAGTCGATCGAGCGCCATCCACCGTCGGCGCCGTACGACGTCGTGGTAATCGATAACGCGTCCTCGGACGGCAGTGCCGCCCCGGCGGCGGCGCGCGCCGCCGTCACGGGCTCCCGCGTTCGCCTCATCCGCAACTCACGCAACCGCGGGCTGGCGGCGGCCAACAACCAGGGCCTGGCCGTCACCGCCGGGGACCGGGTGCTCATCTGCAACCCCGACGTGGAGCTCACCGCCGGAGCGGTCGATGCTCTGTCGGCCGCGATGGACCGCCACCCGGCCGCGGCCCTGGCCGTTCCCCGCCTCGAGAACCTCGACGGCTCGCCCCAGACCAGCGCCGGGGACCTCCCCCGTCTCTCGGAGGCGCTGCTCGGCCGGAGGCTGTCCCGGCATCTGGTCCCGGGCCGCTCGCGCTCCGGCCCGGCCGGCTTCTGGTGGGACGGCTGGGACCACGCCGAGGAACGCCAGATCGGACGGGGGGCGGAGGCCTGCTACCTCGTGCGGCGGGCGGCCGTGGCCGAGATCGGTCCGCAGGACGAGCGCTTCCGTCTGGACTGGGAGGGCATCGAGTGGACGGCCCGGCTGCGCGATCGCGGTTGGCAGGTGTGGCTGGTGCCCGAGGCAGTGGTGCGTCACGCCGGAGGCGCCAGCATCTCGGGTGCCGGGCTGCGCTGGGTGGCGGCCACCCATCTCGGGACGTACCGGTACTTCGCCCCCCGGGTGCCGCTACCCGCCCGCGTGCCGCTGGCGCTGGTCGTCACTTTGCGGGGCCTGGTCAAGGCGGCCGCCGGCGCCGCCGGGTTCCCCCTCTACAGGTGGGCGCGTCCCTGATGCGGGTGAGCGTGGACAACCGTGCCGTCGACCTGCCCGGCATCGGTCGCTTCTCCACCGAGCTGACCATGGCGCTTCTCCGGCGGGCGGGGGACCCCGAGGTGGTGGCCCTGGGGCCGCCCACCACGGGGCCCGGCGCCCGGGTCCCCGGGCCGAGCCGGCGGCGGGGCCGGCGGGGCCCGGGTGGTGCGTCCCTGGGCCCCGCCGCCCTGGCGGCTCCCGTGGGAGCGGTGCCCGTCCGCTCCCGACCCTTCGGTCTGGCCGAGCAGCTCGAGCTCCCCCGCCTCCTGCGCCGTCGGGCCGTCGACGTCCACCACGCCACCCATCTGTCCGTGCCGCGCCGTTCCCCGGTCCCTGTGGTGCTGACCGTCCACGACCTGTTCCCACTGAGCCACGCCGGGCACGCCCGGTCGGCGGCGGCCCGCGCCTACTACCGGGCCGTGCTCCCGTCCGCCGTCCGCTCGGCCGACGCGGTGGTGGCGGTGTCGGAGTTCACCGCCGCCGAGCTCGAGCGCGTCCTCGGCGTCCGGGCCTGCGCCGTGATCGGCCACGGCGTCGACCACACCGCCTGGTCGGTGATCCCGGACGACGCCGGTGACCCAGAGGAGTCTCTCCGGCTGCCGTGCCCGTATGTGCTGTACGTGGGCACGGCCAAGCCCCACAAGAACCTGGCCACTCTGCTGGCGGCTTACCGCCGGGCGTCATCCACCCTGCCGCCGCTGGTCCTGGCCGGGCCCACGGTGCGAGAGGCGAACTCACTGCTACCCGGAAGCGTCGCCTTTGGCGACTCCGGTTCCTCCCCGCGGGTGCTGGCCCTGGGCCGGGTGCCCGACCGGTGGCTGCCGACCCTGTACCGGGGTGCCGCCGTTGTGGCGGTGCCGTCGCTCTACGAGGGGGTCGGCCTGGCCGCCCTCGAGGCCATGTCGTTCGGCGTCCCCGTGGTGGCCGCCGACAGCCCCGGGCTCCGTGACACGGTCGGGGACGCCGCCGTGCTCGTGCCCCCGACCGGGCTCGAGGCGTGGGCCGAGGCCCTGGCGCGCATGAGCGACACCTCCACACAGCGCGCCGTGGTCATTGCACGCGGCCTGGAGCGGGCCGCCGCCCACCGCTGGGACGACGTGGCGGCGTCCTACGCGTCTGTGTACGCGTCCGTCGCCAGCGGCTGACGGCTTGTCCGGCCAACGTGAGAGGCCGACGTGACCGGCCCACGCGGAGGACGGGCGTAAGAGGGCGTAAGAGAAGGAGGCGGAGGAGAACTGGAAAATACTTTGGCCGGCCGTATAAGAAGATCCACATACGCCCGCCTTTTCGCACTCTCAGCACCTCACCCGCTACGTCACGCGCCGGAAGGCGGCCCGCTGATCGACGCGCCGGCACCACCTGACCACGGGCCGCGCAAATGACACCGGGCATATTCGAACTTTCAGATACGCCCGCAAATTGCGCTCAGAAAAATCCCGGGGGACCGCGTTGACGGTCGTCCTGCACGTCCTCGAGGCCCTCGAAGGGGGGACGGCACGCCATGTCACCGACCTGGTGCGGCACGTGGACGACATCACCCATCACGTGGCTGTCCCGCCGAGGCGGGTCGGGGGCATGACCGACACCCTGGCCGTACCCGCGATGGAGGCGGCCGGAGCGACCGTCCACCGGCTCGACATGCGTCGGATGCCGCTCAGCCCCCGGAACGCCGCCTCGCTGGTCGGGCTCCGCCGCCTGGTCAGCCGCCTCCGACCGGACATCGTCCACGGCCACAGCGCCATCGGCGGGGCACTGGCGCGCCTGGCCGCGGCCGATAGCCGAGCCCGGCGCGTCTACACCCCCAACGGCCTCCACCCATCGGTCATCGCCATGAACCTGGAGCGGGGCCTCGGTGCTCTGACCGACCGGTGGATCGCGGTGGCGCCGAGCGAAGCAGCCGTGGCGGAGGCGCGGGGCATCGCATCACGCGGACGCATGGTGACCATCCCGAACGGCATCGCCCTCAGGACAGTCGACAGCGACACCGAAGGCGGCAGCAGTGCTGACACTCGACGTGGCGTGGACATCCGTCATCTCCTCGGCCTGGCAGGCGAAGGTCCCCTGATCGGGTTCGTCGGCCGCCTGGTGGCTCAGAAGGCGCCCGAGATGGTGATCGAGGCGACGGCCCTCCTGTGCCGGCAACGGCCCGACGTGAAGGCGGTGATGATCGGATCGGGTCCCCGTGAGGACGCCGTGCGCAGCCTCATCCGCGAGCGGGGCCTGACCGAGTCCGTGCACCTCGTGCCCTACCTGCCCCGTGCCGCCACGGTCATGGACCAGTTCGACGTCCTTCTCCTCCCGTCCCGGTACGAGGGCTGTCCGTACACGGTGCTGGAGGCGATGCGGGCGGGTACTCCGGTGGTCCTGTCCGACGCGGTCGGCAACCGGGACCTGGTGGTGGACGGTCTGACCGGCCGCCTGGTCCGCCAGGGCCATCCCGAAGAGACGGCGGCCGCCCTGGTGGATGTGGTCGACGACCCGGGTGCCGCCCGCCGGCGGGCCGAGGCCGCTGAAGCCCGTCTGGCTGAACGCCACGACGTCCGGCACATGGCGGCCGCGACCGCCGCCGTCTACGCCGAGCTCGCCTGACCCGTCCGCGCCGGCGAGCGGCTTCCGTCAGCCGGCGGCGGTGGCTTCGATCTCCACCTTGAGCTCGGGGAACGCCAGACGCGCCACCCCGATCAGGGTCATGGCCGGCTGATTCGGCGCCAGGAACTCGGCCGCCGTCCCGTAGCTGGCCAGAAAGGCGTCGACATCAGTCGTGTACACGGTCAGCCTGACGATGTTGGCCGCGGTCATCCCGGCCGCGCTCAGGACGGAGTTCAGATTGTCCACCGCGATCTCGATCTGTTTGCCCATGTCGGACGTGGTGGGCGTGCTTCCGTCCGCGCCCATGGCCGTCTGACCCGAGCACAGGAGAACGGTCTGTGCCCTCTTGACCTCTACAGCTTGGGAGAACCCGAACGTCTTCGACCACTCCCAGGGATTGATGTCCTGGCGTTCCATGACTGTGCCCCTCCGATCTCTGAACCCGCGACCTATTCGGCGCCGGCCAGGAGCCTGGATCCAAAGGCGTCGGCAATGTCCGCCCAGCGGTAGCGGGAGACGACCAGTCGGCGCCCGGCCTCGGCCACGCGCCGGGCCAGGTCGGTGTCCGCCAGCAGCCGTACGACGGCATCGGCCATCGTCTCCGGCGTGTCTCCGACGAGCGCATCCCGGCCGGGATCGACATCGATCCCTTCGAGGCCGATGGCGGTGCCCGCCACCGGACGGCCGGCCGCCATCGCCTCCAGCGCCTTGACCCGGCTACCTGTCCCGATGCGAACAGGGACGACCGCCACCCGGGCCGCCTGCAGGTAGGGCGCCACCGCCGGCACGTCGGGATGAACAGTCACGCCGTCGAGGGATGACAGCGACAGCACATCCGGCACCGGGCGCCGGCCGACGACATCGAGCTCGGCGCGCGGCTCGCGCCGGCGCACCAGGGGCAGGACCTCACGGGCGAACCAGCACGCCGCATCGACGTTCGGCAGGAAGTCGAGCGTCCCGGTCAGGACCACCCGGTAACCGTCCGGCAGCGCCGAAGCCGGGAATCGGGTGGGATCCACGCCGTTCGGCGTGATCAGAACCTCGGGGGTCGCACCGGCGGACACGCGCCCACGACCACCGGCCAGCAGCTCCCGCCCGTCCTCCTCTGACACCACGGCCACGACATCGGCCGATTCCGGGACCCGCCGTTGAAAGTGGTGGGCCGCCGCCGCCTCGCCGACCAGGAGCAGCCTCTGGCGCCGGCCGGGAGCCAGAGCCAATGCCTGTGTGGCCATGCGAGACGGCACGTTCTGTACGCCCAGGCTGCGCAGCCCGCCCATTCCGGGCGGGATGATGCCGGCCAGGCCGAGGTGCTCGACGTGCACCGCGTCGTAGGGACGCAAGCCGGGGGCCGCCACGAGATCTCGGAGGGCCGATCCGAGAACAGCCCGCTCACCCAGCTTGTCCGCCACCTCGGCGGGCAGGCGCGACCACGCCACCCGCCTGACATCGTGGAACCGACGGGCGGCCCGGGAAGCGGGAGCAGGGCGGGGTGGCACCAGCACGGTGCGCACCGACGACACCGCGTCGGCTACAGCGGCGTCCGCCAGCTCGGCCGCCAGAAGCAGGTCCACCTGGGCACCGGCCCGGACCAGCCCGTCGATCAGATGGGCCTGCCGGATCGAGCCGCCTCCCCGTTCGTGGTCGGGCGCCTCGGCGGTGACCCAGAGCACGCGCCCGGTCACAGCACCAGCACCCGCGCCGCGAGGAGGACGAGGAAGGGGTCGATGCCGAGGCGCAGGCGGCTCTCACCGAGGACCGGGACGGTCGCGAGGGCCAGCAGCACCGGCGCCAGCCACAGTGCCCACGGCCGGGAGCCGATGCCGGGGTCGGGGCTATCGACCGCGGCCGCGGACGTCGGCCATCCTCGGCGGCGGGCGCGCACGACCAGGCGCGCCGCCCCGCCGGCAGCCAGGGCGGCCAGGGCTAGGAGGCCGAAGGTGTCGAGGTCCGCCACCCCCGGAGAGAAGCCGTTGGCGCCCCAGGACGCGCGCGCATCGGCGACGCCGTTGAGGTCGAAGAGGCGCACCAGGTTCCACCCCGCCACACGCAGCGGGTAGGCGGGATGGGCCCTGATGTAGTGGAGCGTGGCGGCGCGCAGGGCCGCCTCCTCCTGGACCTCGGTTCCCCGCAGCAGGTGGCGGTACTCGGGGACCAAGTTGGTCGGCCGCCATGCCGCCGGATGGAGGGGGTCGTGGGCGGCCGCGTCGTTGTAGGTCCCCGATGCGACCAGTCCGCCCTGCGTGGTCACGGGAACGAAGCGCCCCATCACGACCGCGTCCCGCACCAGCCACGGGGTGACGGTCAGCCCCGCCGCCCCGACCAGCACGGCTGCCCGGACCGAGACGGCCTGCACCCGGTTGCGACGATCAGCCACCGGAGGGCGCCGACACGCCAGGAGGGCCGCCGGCACCAGGAGGATGAAGCTGTCGGGGCGGCACAGGATGTCGAGACCGCACAGGATCCCCACCAGCGCGCACCAGCGCACGGGCCGGCGTGCAGGGGGCGCCACCGATGCCACGAGGAGCGAGCCGAGCTCGAGCGGCAGGGACAGCGACTCCGACAGCAGCGACCCCCCCGCCAGGAGCAGGGGCGGGTACACGGCCGCCAGGGCCATGGCCACCAACGCCGTGCGCCGGCCGTCCCGCCCCGACGATGTCGCCAGCCGGAACGCCAGCGCCCCGACCAGCCCCACCGTGAACAGCCCGAGGACGACCTCGACGCCCCGGGCCACCAGCACGTGGTCACCGACGAGGGTGTAGATGCCGCCGAGGAAGAGGGGCCACAGCGGGGGGCGGAAGGCGGTCGGGCCGCCGCCAGGAGCGACGACCGTCGTACCGAAGCCGTGGCCCCCCGCCAGCGAGACGGCCAGGCGGTGGTAGTCGGCGGGATCGTTCAGAAGTGGCAGGTGAACGGTCCCGACGAGGAGCGCCACCCGGGCGGCCACGGCCACTCCGGCAACGGCCAGTAGTGCCCACCTCCAGCGCCCCCGCCCGGCTAGCGCGGGTCCAGCGCCCCCTGCCACCTGGCCACCGCGTCGTCCATCGCCAGCTCGAGGAGCCGGTCCCCGTCGGCCCCGTCGACGATCAGCCGATGACCGCCGGTCGTGCCCAGCTCGACAGCCGGCACCGCGGCGGCCCCGGCCCGCTCGAGCACCGCTGCGGCGTGGGAGGTGCACAGCACGACTCGGGAGGGAAGCTCGGAGAACAGCTCGGCGTGGCCCCGTACGCCGGTGACGTGGAAGCCGGTCCCCGACGCCACCGCCATCTCGGAAAGGGCCAGCGCCAGACCGCCGTCGGCGATGTCCGATGCGCCCGCGACCAGGCCGTCGTCAACCAGCTCGCGGACCAGCAGCAGCACGTCGACGTGGTCGACGTAGTCGACGGAGGCCAGGGCGCCCCCGCGGTGGCCGCGCCGGGCCGCCCAGGCCGATCCGTCGAGGGCGTCGGTTCGGTCGGGGCCCACCCGCCGCCCGAGGAGGACGACTCCCCCCGCCGGCTCCAGCACCGCCGCTGGCGGCCGCCGGCGCAGCTCGTCGACGAGTCCGAGAACGGCCACGACAGGAGTGGGATCGATGTCGCGCCCGGCGCTCTCGTTGTAGAGGCTGACGTTGCCGCCGATGACGGGGATGTCCAGGGCCCGGCACGCCTCGGCCATCCCGTCGATCGACTCCGAGAGCTGCCACATCACCTCGGGGTGCTCGGGGTTGCCGAAGTTGAGGCAGTTGACCAGCGCGACCGGCGCCGCTCCCGCGCACGCCACGTTGAGGGCCGACTCCGCCACCAGCCACTCCGTGCCCCGGCGGGGGTCGACCGCGCACCAGCGGCCGTTGCCGTCGGTCGAGATGGCGAGCGCCGACTCCTGCCCCGCCGTGCCGAGGGGGTCCGACTCCGTCGCATTGACTCCCGGAGCCTTGAGCCTCAGCACGGCCGCCCCCGCCCCCGGCGCGAGGACGGTGTTCAGGAACAGCTGGTGGTCGTACTGGCGGTAGACCGGTGACGGGTCGCGGAGCAGGGCCAGCACGTCTGCGGCGTTGTCCTCCGCCGTCGGCGCGGGCAGTGACGAGGAGGAATCGGAACGCCGGGCCGCCAGGTCGGCGGGAGCCCGCACCGGCCGGTCGTAAAGAGGCGCGTCCTCGTGCAGCGAGGCGGCGGGGACGTCGGCCAGCACGGGCCCGTCCCAGCCGTCGAGGATCCGCAGGCGACCGCCCTCGCTCCCGCCCGGGGTGACCCGTCCCACGACCGCGGCGCGCACCTCCCAGCGGCCGCACACCTCCTCGACCGCCGCCAGGTCGTCGGGGCGGACGATGGCCAGCATGCGCTCCTGGCTCTCGCTGGTCATCACCTCGAACGGCTCCATGTGCGGCTCCCGCCGGGGGACGGCGCTGACGTCGACGTCCATCCCGACCCCGCCGCGGGACGCGGTCTCACTGGTGGCGCAGGTGAGCCCGGCGCCACCGAGGTCCTGGATGCCGACCACGAGCCCGGCCGACAGCAGCTCCAGGCACGCCTCGATCAGCCGCTTCTCCTCGAACGGATCCCCCACCTGGACGCTGGGACGCTTGGCCCCGTCCTCCTCGGCGAAGCCCGCCGACGCCAGCACGCTCACCCCGCCGATGCCGTCCCGGCCTGTGCGGGATCCCAGCAGCACGGCCAGATTGCCCACGCCGGTGGCCCGGCCCAGCACCAGCCGGTCCGCGGGCAGCAGCCCGACGCAGAGGACGTTGACGAGGGGGTTGCCGGCGTAGGTGGGGTCGAAGACCAGCTCCCCTCCGACCGTTGGGACCCCCACCGAGTTGCCGTAGCCGGAGATGCCCCGCACCACGCCCTCGAAGATCCAACGGCTGCGCGGGTCCTCGAGGGGGCCGAAGCGCAGGGGGTCCATGAGGGCTATGGGGCGGGCCCCCATGGTGAAGATGTCGCGCAGAATGCCGCCCACGCCGGTGGCCGCCCCCTGATAGGGCTCGATGGCGGACGGGTGGTTGTGGCTCTCGATGCGGATGGCCACGGCTATGCCGTTCCCGGCGTCGACCACCCCGGCGTTCTCCCCCGGGCCGACCAGGACGCCCGGGCCCTCCGTAGGGAGGCGGCGGAGGTGGAGGCGGGACGACTTGTAGGAGCAGTGCTCGCTCCACATCACCGCGTACATGGCCAGCTCGAGGTGGTTCGGCTCCCGGCCGAGGATCCCCGAGATGGCCTCGGCCTCACCGTCGGTGAGCCCCAGGACCCGGTGCAGCGGCTCCTCGGTCAGCTGCGCCATCGGTTGGAGGCTACCGGGGCCCGACCCCCGGACCGGGCCGGGCATAATGGGCCCGATGCCGATGTCCCCCGATCACAAAGAGGCGCTGGCCCAGGGCCGCGAGGAGAGCCGGGCGGTCAAGCGGTATCTGGAGGCGCTCGAGACCAGTCGGCCCCGGCGGGGCCGCCGGCGCACCCCCGAGTCGATCAACAAGCAGCTGGCCTCCATCGAGGAGAAGCTGGCCACGGCCGACGCCCTCACCCGGCTCAAGCTGCTCCAGGACCGCATCGACCTGCAGAAGGAGCTGAGCGGGGCCGGGGAGGAGGTCGACCTGACCGAGCTCGAGGAGTCCTTCGTGAAGGTGGCCAAGGCCTACGGGGAGCGCAAGGGGATCAGCTACGCCGTCTGGCGGGAGGTCGGCGTCGACCCGGCCGTGCTCAAGCGGGCAGGCATCTCCCGGGGCGCCTGAGCCTCGCCGGCGCCGCTCGAGGCCCGGGCCCAGCCGCCGCCGGCCGCCGCCAGCAGCGCTCCGATGAGCACCCGCCCGTCCGTGCCTCCGACCAGCGGGTTGCACGCCCGCTCGGGATGGGGCATCAGGCCGACGACGTTGCCCGCCGCGTTGCGCACGCCGGCTATGTCGTCGACCGAGCCGTTGGGGTTCTCGACGTAGCGCAGCACCACGCGGCCCTCGGCCCGGAGCTCGTCGAGGGTGCGCCGCTCGGCGGTGTAGTTCCCGTCGAAATGGTTGACCGGCAGCGTCAGACCGGTCCCCACCTCGACGCCTGCCGTCAGCACGGAGTGGGAGTCCTCCACCCGCACCGGCACGTCCCGGCACAGGAACCGGAGCCCGGCGTTCTTCTGCAGGGCGCCGGGAAGCAACCCCGCCTCGGTGAGAACCTGGAAGCCGTTGCAGATCCCCACCACCGGCCCGCCGTCAGCGGCATAGTCCCGCACCGCCGCCATCACGGGGGAGAAACGGGCGATGGCCCCCGGCCGCAGGTAGTCCCCGTGGGCAAAACCGCCCGGCAGCACCACCGCCTCCACCTGCCCGAGCGCGCCGGCGCCGTGCCACACCAGCTCGGCCGTTCCCCCGAGCGCGTGCACCGCCTCCACGACGTCGTGCTCACAGTTCGACCCGGGGAAGACGACCACCCCGACCCGGGCGCTCACTGTCCGCCCACCAACGTCAGCTCGGCGTCCTCGAGCACCGGGTTGGTGAGGAACGTCCGGCACAGCTCGTCCAGTCGGGCCCGGGCCGCCTCGGCGCTGTCCGCCTCGACCTCGAGGCGGATGGCCTTGCCGACGTGCACATTGGCGACGTCGGAGAACCCGAGGGCGGGCAGGGCCGCCTCGATGGTGGCGCCCTCGGGATCGGCGATGCCGGCCCGGGTGCGCACCTCGACCAGCGCCGAGAACCTCACTGGCGACCGCCGCCGGCCGAGCCGGCCCCGTGCCAGTCGGAGAAGGGCTGGCCGACCAGCAGCTCGTAGGCGCGCACGTAGCGGTCCGACGTTGCCGTGACCACGTCGGGCGGAAGGGCGGGGGGCGGCGGCTTCTTGTCCCAGCCCGTGGACTCGAGCCAGTCGCGCACCGGTTGCTTGTCGAACGAGGGCGGGGTGGCGCCCGGCTTCCACTGGTCCGCGGGCCAGAAGCGCGACGAGTCGGGGGTCAGGACCTCGTCGCAGATCGAGAGGCGCCCGTCGATCACGCCCAGCTCGAACTTGGTGTCGGCGATGATGATCCCGCGCTCGCGGGCCCATTGCGCCGCCCGGGTGTAGGCCGCCAGCGAGATCTCCCGGGCCTGCTCGGCCAGCTCGCGCCCGGCCAGGTTGACGGCCTCCTCGAAGGAGATGTTCTGGTCGTGGCCCTCGTCCGCCTTGGTCGACGGTGTGAAGAGGGGCTCGGGGAACGGCTCGGACTCCCGCATCCCCTCCGGCATCTGCGTCCCGTGCACGGCCCCGTGGGCCCGGTACTCCTTCCAGGCCGAGCCGGTGATGTAGCCGCGCACGATGCACTCGATGGGCAGCATCTCGGCCCGGCGCACGAGCATGGCCCGCCCCGCCATGTCGGGCAGCTCGGCCACCTCCGCCGGGAAGGCGGCGGGGTCCACGCTCACCAGGTGGCTGGGGGCGAGATCGGCCAGCTTCTCCAGCCAGAACACGGTCATGCCGGTCAGCACCCGGCCCTTGTGCGGTACGGGCTCGGCCATCACCACGTCGAAGGCGGAGATCCGGTCCGAGGCCACCATCAGCAGGTGGTCGGCACCGATGCCGTAGACGTCGCGGACCTTGCCCCGATAGGTGGGTGCGGGTGTCGTCATTCGATCTCCTCCAGTGCGTCGAATACCCGTCCGGCGTTGCGCAGCGAGCGCGCCAGGCTGAACGCCTCGTCGAGGGCCTCCGGGCCGACCCGGGCCGAGACCTCGGGATCGGCCTCCAGCAGCGACCGGAACGGTGTCCTCTCCTCCCAGGCCCGCATGGCGTTGGCCTGCACGATGCGGTAGGCGGCGTCCCGCTCCACACCGGACTCGATCAGCGCCAG
>DASSEU010000059.1:0-81647 GCA_035695125.1 Acidimicrobiales bacterium | reverse complement strand
CGGGCGGGGTCGACGTGGATCCACTGGTGGTCCCCGGTCGCCTCGGCGAACAGGTCGATCCGCTCCTGGGTCACCTGCATCCACGAGCTGTGGCCGAGGTGGCGGCCGACCGCCCCCCTCAGCCCCTCCACCCCGTCGATGACCGTCGGCGCCATGCGGCGCTGCATAGTAGAGGCGATGTCCGACACCCCTCCCGACCCCCCCGGCGCGCCCCCGGCGGGCCATCCCGCCCTCGACACGCCGTTCTGCGCGCTCGTCGGGGTGCGCTGGCCGATCGTCCAGACCGGCATGGGCTGGGTGGCGGGGCCCCGGCTGGTGAGCGCCACGGCGGAGGCGGGGGCGCTCGGCATCCTGGCCTCGGCCACCATGACCTACGACCAGCTGGGGGCGGCCATCCGGGAGGTCAAGGCCCGCACCACGCAGCCCTTCGGGGTCAACATCCGCTCCGACCAGGCCGACGTGGACCGGATCGTCGACCTCCTGGTGGCCGAGAAGGTGCGGGTGGCCAGCTTCGCCCAGGCGCCCAACGAGAAGCTGATCAGGCGTCTCAAGGACGGCGGGATCGTGTGCATGCCGACGGTCGCGGCCCGCCGCCACGCCGAGAAGGTGGCGGCATGGGGCGTCGACGCCGTCATCGCCCAGGGCCAGGAGGGCGGGGGCCACACCGGCACCGTGCCCACGTCCCTCCTCCTGCCCCAGGTGGCCGCGGCCGTCGACATCCCCGTGCTCGGCGCGGGGGGCTTCATGGACGGCCGCGGGCTGGTGGCCGCCCTGGCGTGGGGGGCGGCGGGGATAGCCATGGGCACCCGCTTCCTCCTGACCCGCGAGAGCACGGTTCCCGACCACGTCAAGGCGCGCTACCTGGAGGCGGCGGTCACCGACACCGTGGTGACGCGTGCCGTCGACGGCATGCCCCAGCGGGTGATCCGCACGCCCCTCGTCGACCGCCTCGAGCGCTCCCGCGGCCCGGCGGCCCTGGCCCGCTCCGTCGGCAGCGCCCTGCGCCTGCGCCGGCTCACCGAGACCGGCCTGGTCGAGCTGGTCCGCGAGGGCCTGGCCATGCGGCGCTCCGGGGACCTGACTCTGGCCCAGATGGCGATGGCGGCCAACGCCCCGATGCTCACCAGGGCCACCATGGTGGAGGGCCGGTTGGAGACCGGGATCCTCCCGACCGGCCAGGTGACCGGGCTGATCGAGAGCCTGCCCACCGTGGCCGAGCTGGTGGACTCGATCGTGGCCGGCGCCGTCGAGACGTTGGACCGCCTGACGGCGGCCCCGGCCACCCGACCCTAGGAGGACCCCTTGGCCCTGGTGGAGATGGCGCAGCCCGCCCCGCACGTACGTTTGCTCACGCTGAACCGCCCCGAGCGGCTCAACGCCCTGGACTGGGCCCTGGTGGGCGCCATCCACGACGCCCTCGACGAGGTGGCCGACGACCGGGACTGCCGGGTGGCGGTGCTCACGGGGGCGGGCCGGGGCTTCTGTGCCGGGCTCGACCTGACCGAGATGGGCACGCTGCCCGAGGCCGGCCAGCACGACGCCGTCGACGTCCGCACGGGAGGCCAGGAGTTCATCGCCAAGCTGCCGGTACATATGCGCGCCACCCCGCAGATCATCCTGGCCGCCGTCAACGGGCCCGCCTTCGGCGGGGGGCTGAGCGTGGCGCTGGCCGCCGACCTGCGCATCGCATCGCGTTCCGCCCGTTTCTGCTCGGCGTACATCCGCACCGGCCTGTCGGGGACCGACATCGGGGTCAGCTGGCTTCTTCCCCGTCTCATCGGGGCGTCACGCGCCTTCGACATGATCGTGAGCGGGCGTGACGTCGACGCCGAAGAGGCCGAGCGGATGGGGCTGGTCTCACGCGTCGTGCCCGACGATGCGCTGCTCGACTCGGCCCTGGAGCTGGCCGGCGTGATCAGCTCCTACAGCCGGACCGGGCTGCTGCTCACCAAGGAGGTGATGTGGCACAACCTCGACAATCCCAGCCTCGAGGCCGCCATCGCCATGGAGAACCGCAACCAGAACATCGCGGCGCGCAGCCCCGAGCTGGCCGAGTACATGGAGGCCTTCCGGGCCAAGCGGCCTCCCCGCTTCAGCTGATCCCGGCCCGGCCCGGGGTCAGTGGGCGATCAGCCCACCGTCGACGATCAGCACCTGTCCGGTCATGTAGCTCGACGCACTGGACACGAGGAACAGGACGGGCCCGACCAGCTCGTCGGGATGGGCCAGCCGTCCGAGCTGGCTGATCGTGGACGTGCGCGCCACCGCCTCGGGCCCCGTGTTGCGCACCATGTCCGTGTCGGTCGTCCCGGGCGCCAGGGCGTTGACGCGGATCCCGCGCGGGGCGTAGGTGGCCGACATGGTGCGTGTGAACGACATCAGCGCCGCCTTGGCGGCGGCGTACATGGACTCACGTGCCGCGAACATGAACGCCCCCACGGAGATCACGTTGACCACGGCCGCGGCCGGGCTGCGCTCGAGGTGGGGCAGGGCGTACTGCACGAGGAACACCGGGCCGCGCAGATTGACGTCGAATACCTTTGCCCACGCGTCCGGTGTGAACTCCCCCACCGGCAACGCCAGGGCGGTGGCGGCGTTGTTGATGACGATGTCCACGCCGCCGAACCGCTCCACGGTGGCGTCGACGAGCGCCTGGAGGGCGTCGAGGTCCCCCATGTGGGTGGGAACGCCCAGGGCCTCGGCGCCGAGCGACTGCAGGTGGGCCTCGGCCTCGGCACACGCCTCCTTCTTCCGGCTGGCGACCACCACCTTGGCGCCGGCCACGGCCAGCCCTTCGGCCACCGACCGGCCGATGCCCCGCGTGCCGCCGGTGACGATGGCCACCCGACCCTTGACGTCGAACAGCCCCGCGAGCCCGTTGCGGTCCATGCCATGCAAGCTACGGTCTGGCGGTGAGCGAAGCGACCCCGCCACCCCCGTACGTCTCCGGCCACGGGCTGCTGGCCGGACGGACCGCGGTCATCACCGCTGCCGCCGGGGCCGGCATCGGTTACTCGACCGCCCAGCGCTTCTCCGAAGAGGGGGCGCGGATCGTCATCAGCGACGCCCATCCCCGCCGGCTGGAGGAGGCGGCCGACCGGCTGGGCGTGGCGGGCATCCCCTGTGACGTGACCGACGAGGCACAGGTGCAGGCGCTGTTCGACGGCGCCGCCGAGCGGCTCGGTGGGATCGACGTGGTGGTGAACAACGCCGGCCTGGGCGGCACCGTCGACCTGGTGGACATGACCGACGAGCAGTGGGCGCTGGTCCTCGACGTGTCGCTCACGGGGACCTTCCGCTGCACCCGCGCCGCCCTGCGCCGCATGCAGCCGCGCAGCCGGGGGGTGATCGTGAACAACGCGTCGGTGCTCGGGTGGCGGGCCCAGCCGGGCCAGGCCCACTACGCCGCGGCCAAGGCAGGGGTGATGGCGCTCACCCGGTGCGCGGCGATGGAGGCGGCGCCCTTCGGGATCCGCGTCAACGCCGTGTCCCCGTCTCTGTCGATGAACCCGTTCCTGGCCAAGGTCACGTCCGAGGACCTGCTGGCCGACCTCGAGCAGCGGGAGGCGTTCGGCCGGTCGGCCGAGCCCTGGGAGGTGGCCAACGTGATCGTGTTCCTCGCCAGCGACTACTCGTCCTACATGACCGGAGAGGTCGTCAGCGTCTCGAACCAGCACGCTTGATCACGTTGCCCGGCTAGAGCAGCGCCTCGGGGAGGTCGACGAGGCGGGAGCGCAGGTACTCCCCGAGGCTCTTGGCCTGCGGGTCCGGTCGGGTGCTGGACGCCACGCCCTCGCCGAGGATCCCGACCACGACGAAGTTCACGGCGTTGAGATTGGGCAGCTCGTAGCGGCGCACCTCGAGGCCGGCGGCCTCGGGGACCAGCTCCTTGAACCGCTCGGTAGTCAGGTTCCGGTCGAGCCAGGCGTAGGCCTCGGCCGTCCGGGCCCACACGCCGACGTTGGCGTTGCCGCCCTTGTCCCCGGAGCGGGCCCCGAAGATCGTCCCGAGGGGCAGCCGGCGGGTCGGGCCGGCGGGCGCATCGGTGGTGGTCACCGGCGCGGGCGCTTGGGGCCCCGGACCGGTGGCGACGGTCGGGCGGACGTGGGTGACGGCGCCGTCGGCCGCCACCACCACCTGGTCGACCACGTCGGCGGGCACGAGCGTCGGCCAGTACACGCCGTAGGCCGACTCGTCGCCGGGCGGCGCCGCCGTGTGGAACCCGGGGTAGCTGGCCAGGGCCAGGGCGGTGGCGGCGCCGGAGAAGGCCCGCCCGACCCGGGTCGGGTCGGGGTCCTTCACGGTCACCCTGAGCTCGGCCGACGCCTCGGCGTTGGTCGGGGCGTCGGGCTTGTCGGTGCGGACCAGCCTCACGTCCACCTCCGAGAACCGGTCCCGCCCGCCCAGCAGGTCGAACAGCGCCGCCTCCGCCACCGCCGCCTTGGCCTCGATGTCCAGGCCGGTGAGCACGAAGGTCATCGTGTTCCGGTAGCCGCCGAGGTAGTTGACGCAGACCTTGTACCGGTCGGGCGCGGGCAGGCCCCGCACCCCCGAAACGCGCACCCGGTCCGGACCCTCCTGGTCGAGGGAGATGGTGTCGAAGCGCGCCACCACGTCGGGGTTCATGTAGGTCGGAGCCCCGATCTCATAGAGGAGCTGCGCCGTCACCGTGCCGACCGACACGGCCCCGCCCGTGCCGGGGTGCTTGGTGATCACGGCCGAGCCGTCGGCGTACATCTCCGCCACCGGGAAGCCGGGCCGGCGCAGATCGGGGATATCGGTGAAGAACGAGTAGTTGCCCCCGGTGGTCTGGGCTCCGCACTCGAGGATGTGGCCCACGACCACCGCCCCGGCCAGGGCGTCCCAGTCCTCGCGTCGCCAGCCGAAATGCCACGCCGCCGGCCCCACCACGACCGAGGCGTCGGTGACGCGCGGGCACACGACGACCTGGGCGCCCCCCGACAGCGCCTCGACGATGCCCCACGCCCCCAGGTAGGCGTTGGCCGTTACCGGCTTGCCCGGCAGGTCGCTCCAGGGCCGGCCGGTGTCCATGTGGTCGAGCCGCACGCCCGTGGCCACCAGCTCGTCGAGCCGGCCGAGCAGGTCGTCCCCCTCGATGTGGGCCACGTTCACCGGCGTGCCGATGCGCTCGGCCAGCTCCCGGATCTTCTCGGCCAGGCCGGCCGGGTTGAGCCCGCCGGCGTTGGTCACGACCCTGATGCCCCGGTCCACGCACGTACCCAGCACCTCCTCCATCTGGCGGAGGAAGGTGGTGGCGTAGCCGGTCCCGACGCTCCGCTGGGCCGACTTCCAGAGGATCAGCATGGTGAGCTCGGCCAGGTAGTCCCCGGTCAGGAAGTCGACGGGTCCGCCCTCGACCATCTCTCTGGCGGCCGAGAGCCGGTCCCCGTAGAAGCCCGAGCAGTTGGCCACCCGCAGGGGGGCGGCCGTCCCCGCCGCCCGGTCCGGACCACCCGTAGCGGCGCCGGTCACCTCTGCCCCCGCGGGAACTGGCCGGGCCGTCGGCCCGCTCCCGGAGGTCCGGCGAAGGCCTGCGCCATCTCCATCCACTCCCGGGCCGGGCCGGCCGTCGCCACCAGGCCGGTGTCGTCCACGTGCCGGCGCCGGGTGACGACCAGGCAGAAGTCGAGGGCGTCCCCGGTCACCCGGTCCGGGGCTTCGTCGGGCCCCCACGACCACATCGCTCCCGACGGGGCGGTCAGCTCGACCCGGACCTCCGCCGGCAGCTCCCGCCCCCGGACCGCGTAGCTGTAGGGCCGGGCCCGCACGCCGATGTGGGCCACGTGGCGGAGGCGGTCGGTGGCGGGACGCGATCTTCCCAGGGCGTCGGCCACGTCCTGGCCGTGGGCCCAGGTCTCCATGATCCGCGCCGTCACCTTGGACGCCAGGCTCATGTCCGGCCCGAACCAGGGGACCCGGCGGTCAGGAGGCAGGTCCCGGACCACGTCGACCAGCCGGCGCCGCTCGTCCGCCCACCAGCGCGCCGCGTCGGGCCCCTGCCGGCCGCTCTCCTCCCTGCGCACCCGCTCGACGAAGCCGTCCACGTCGGCGTCGGCGGCGACGCGGACGGCGGCGAAGGCGTCCGGCTCGGTGACCGCCGTCACTGTGGCGGCGTCGAACCACGCCAGGTGGGTGATCTGGTCGCGCACCGACCAGCCCTCGGACGGCGTAGGTGCGTCCCAACCGGCAGCGTCGAGCCCCTCGGTCAGCGAAGCCACGTCGTCGTGCTCGGCCGACAGGTCGGCGGCCAGCTCGGCCATCCCGGGCCGGCCCGTCACGCGCCCCCCGCGCCGTCACCCGCGGCGTCGACGACCGCCACCACCTGCCCGACGTCCACCATGTCCCCGACCGCCACCTGCACCTCGGACACGACCCCGGCTTCGGGCGACACGATCTGATGCTCCATCTTCATGGCCTCGATCACAGCCAGGACCTGACCGGCGGCCACCTCGGTGCCGGCGGCCACCTCCACCCGCACGACCTTCCCGGGCATCGGGGCCACGAGCGACCCGGCCACGTGTTCGTGCTCGCCTTCGGTGAACCGGGGCACGGCCCGCAGCACCAGGCTGCGCCCGGGCCCGTCGACGAAGACGTCGGCTCCGACGACCTGCACGCGCATGCGCCGCAGCACGCCGCCGTCCACCAGCTCGACCAGCTCGGGACCGGCGGTGTCGACAGCGAGGTCGGGCACCTCCCGCCCGTCGACCTCTATGCGGGCGGGGCGGTGGACGCGGTAGCCGACCTCGATCACCTCCCCCGCGTGCTCGTAGCGGCGGGTCTGGAGCTGGGATGGGTTGTTCCGGAAGCCCGACGGCACGGCCCGCAGCACCGGGGCTCCGGCCCGGTCGTCGGCCTGCTCCGCCAGGGCGGCCGCCACCGCCGCCACCTCGAGCTCGCGCCGGGCGGGGGGAGCGACCAGGGTCGTGGGCGGGTGGCGCTCGAGGAAGGCGGTGTCGGTGCCGCCGGCCAGGAACTCGGGATGGCGGAGGATGGCCACCAGCAGGTCCCGGTTGGTGACGGGCCCGTGCAGCTTGGCCCGCTGCAGCACCCCGGCCAGCCGGGCGGCGGCCTCACGGCGCGTCGGGGCGTGGCAGATCACCTTGGCCAGCATCGGGTCGTAGTCGACGCCCACGACCGTCCCGTCCTCCACGCCGGCGTCGACCCGCACGTCCCCGGCGGACGCGCCGCCGGAGTCTCCGACCCGGAAGCGGTGCAGCCGTCCGGCCGAGGGGCGCCAGTCGGCGGCCGGGTCCTCGGCGTAGAGGCGGACCTCGATGGCGTGGCCCGCCATGGCGGCCTCGAGGGCGGCGGCGGGGAGCGGCAGCCCGGCCGCCACCTCGAGCTGCAGCCGGACCAGGTCCAGGCCGGTCACGGCCTCGGTGACGGGGTGCTCGACCTGCAGGCGGGTGTTCATCTCGAGGAACCAGAACTCCCCGGAGGCGTCGACGACGAACTCGACGGTGCCTGCCCCCACGTAGCCGACGGCCCGGGCCAGGGCCACAGCGGCATCGCCCATGCGGCGTCGCAGCGCGGCGTCGAGGAAGGGGCTCGGGCACTCCTCGACGATCTTCTGGTGGCGGCGCTGGATCGAGCACTCCCGCTCGAACAGCGAGACCACGTTCCCGGGGTGGTCCCCGAACACCTGCACCTCGATGTGGCGGGGTGCCTCCACATAACGCTCGACGAAGACGGTGTCGTCACCGAACGCCGAGGCCGCCTCGCGCCGGGCGCCGGCCACGGCGTCGGCCAGCTGGTCCAGTTGGCGCACGATCCGCATGCCCCGTCCCCCGCCGCCGGCGGAGGCCTTGACCAGCAGGGGCCAGCCCACCTCCCCGGCCACCGCCGCCACCTTGTCGGCCGCCACGCCGGAGAGGTCGGCAGCGGGCAGGACCGGCACCCCGTGGGCCTCGGCCAGCTGACGGGCGGCCAGCTTGGACCCCATGACCTCGACCACCTCGGGGCTCGGTCCCACGAAGGTCAGACCGGCCTCCCCGCACGCCCGGGCGAAGGCGGCGTTCTCGGCCAGAAACCCGTATCCCGGATGGACGGCGTCCGCTCCCGACCGCAGGGCGGCGTCGACGAGGGCGTCGGCGCGCAGGTACGACTCCGCCGGCGCCGCCCCGCCGAGGGCCACCGCCTCGTCGGCCGCCCGCACATGGGGGGCGTGACGGTCGGGGTCGGAGAAGACCGCCACCGTCGCCAACCCCATCTCCCGCGCCGTGCGGAAGATGCGCAGGGCAATCTCGCCCCGGTTGGCCACCAGGAGCTTGCGCAGCTCGGTCACCGTGCCGCCGTCCTCACATGCGGAACACGCCGAAGCCGCGCGTCCCGGTGATCACGTTGGAGTGACAGGCCGAAAGGGCCATACCCAGCACGGACCGGGTATCGCGGGGATCGATGACCCCGTCGTCGTACACCCGCCCGGTCATGAACAGGGCGTCGGACTCGGCCTCGATGCGCGCCTCGAGCTCGGCGCGGGACCGGGCGTCGGCCTCCTCGTCGAAGGGGCGCCCGGCCGCCTCGGCCGCCTGCCTGGCCACGATCGACATCACCCCGGCCAGCTGCTCCGGGCCCATGATGGCGGTCTTGGCGCTGGGCCAGGAGAACAGGAACCGCGGGTCGTAGGAACGGCCCGACATGCCGTAGTTCCCGGCGCCGTAGGAGGCGCCCATGATCAGGGTCAGGTGGGGCACGGAGCTGTTCGACACCGCGTTGATCATCTTGGCCCCGTCCTTGACGATCCCCCGCTGCTCGTAGTGGCGCCCGACCATGTAGCCGGTGGTGTTCTGCAGGAAGACGATCGGAGTGTCGGTCTGGTTGCAGAGGAGGATGAACTCGGTGGCCTTCTGCGACTCCTCGTTGAACAGCACGCCCCGGGCGTTGGCCACGACACCGACCAGCCAGCCGTGCAGGTACGCCCACCCCGTGACGAGCGACGTGCCGTACGTGGGCTTGTACTCCTCGAACAGGCCGCCGTCGACCACCCGGCCCAGCACCTCCCGGGGGTCGAACGGGACGCGCAGATCGGCGCTGACCACGCCGAGCAGCTCCTCGGGGTCGTAGGCGGGGTCCGTGGGCGCCTGCGCCGGCGCCGGTCCGAGCTTGCGCCAGTTGAGGTGGGCCACGATCTCGCGGCCGATGCGGATGGCCTCGTGCTCGTCGGCGGCCAGGTAGTCCGACAGCCCCGACACGCGCGAGTGCATCTCCGCTCCGCCCAGCTCCTCGTCGTTCGAGTCCTCACCGGTGGCCATCTTCACGAGCGGCGGCCCACCGAGGAAGACCTTGGCCCGCTCCTTCACCATCACGGCGTAGTCGCACATCCCGGGCACGTAGGCGCCCCCCGCCGTGGAGTTGCCGAAGACGAGGGCGATGGTCGGGATCCCCGCGGCCGAGAGGGCCGTGAGGTCGTGGAACAGCTGACCGGCCGGGATGAACAGGTCGGCCTGGTTGCGCAGGTCCCCCCCGCCCGACTCGACCAGGTTGATGTGGGGCAGTCGGTTCTGGCGGGAGATCTCGAGGGACCGCAGCACCTTGCGCCAGGTGTACGGGTTCGACACGCCCCCCTTGACCGTCGGGTCGTGGGCGGTGACGATGCACTCCACGCCGGAGACGACGCCGAGGCCGGTGACGATGCTGCCGCCGACGTCGTAGTCGGTCCCCCACGCTGCCAGCGTCGACAGCTCCAGGAACGGAGAGTCGGGATCGAGGAGCAGCTCGACCCGCTCGCGGGCCATGAGCTTGCCGCGGGCCCGGTGGCGCTCGACGTAGCGCGGCCCGCCACCCCCGTTGGCAGTGGCCTGCAGCTCCGCCACCAGAGCCAGACGCTCGAGCATGGCGGCCCGGTTGGCCTGGAACACCTCGGACCGGGTGTCGACACTGGAGTGCAGCGCCCTCACCCCCCCGCCACCTCCACCACGACCTCGTGGGCGATGTCGGCCGAGGAGCGCCCGACCGCCAGGGCGTAGCGCCCCGGGTCCACTATCCAGCCCGCGCCACGCGCCGCCAGGTCGTCGGCCTGGTCGGGCTCCACCAGCCACTGGCGGCCGGGCTCCCAACGGGCCCACGCCCGCCCGTCGAGCTCGAGAGAGGCGGTGGCGGTCTCCCCGGGGTCGAGCCACACCTTCCGGAAGGCCTTCAGCTCGCGGGGCGGACGGAAGGCGCGGGCGTCGAGAGGGCCGACGTAGAGCTGGACCACCTCGGCGCCGCGGCGGTCCCCGGTGTTGGTGACGGGGACGTCGACGGTGAGGGTGTGGCCGGCGTCGGCGGTCGGGGCCGACAGGCGGGGCGGGCCGATCGTGAAGGTCGAGTACGACAGGCCGTGGCCGAACGGGTAGGCCACCGGGAGGTGGCGGGCCTGGTACCAGCGGTAGCCGACGAGGAGGCCCTCGCCGTAGCGGACCTCCCCGTTCTCGCCGGGGAAGTTCCCGAAGGACGGGTTGTGCTCCAGGCGTACGGGCAGGGTGAAGGGGAGGCGGCCGGCCGGGTCGCGTACCCCGAGAAGGACGTCGGCCAGGGCGCCGTCGAGCTCCTGGCCGCCGAACCAGCACCACACCACCGCCCGGGCCCGGTCGGCCCAGGGCAGGGTAACGGGCGCCCCGGCGTTGACGACGACCACGGTCGCGGGGTTGGCCGCCACCACCCGCTCGACCAGCTCGTCCTGGCGGCCGGGGAGGTCCATCGACGTCCGGTCGTGGCCCTCGCTCTCCCAGTCGTCGTCGTTGCCCACGACCACGACCGCCACGTCGGCGGCGGCCGCCACCGCCTCGGCCCGTTCCATCAGGTCGGCGGGACGGGGGCGGGAGCAGCCGATGGTCCAGGCGTGCACAGCCGGGGCCCCCTCGGCCGAGTACTCGACCGTGATCTCGACCTCGGACCCGGCCGCCAGCTCGACAGTGGCGTCGACCTCCTGGGAGCCGAGTCCGTAGAACTCGTCCCCGGGCGGGGGCGGATCGGAGAAGCCGTCGATCACCACCCGGCCGTCGACCGCCAGCCGGGCCCGGCCGGCCTGGAGCAGGGTGAAGCGGTGGGGCCCGGCGTGCTCGGGCCGGTACCGGGCGGTGGCCCGCAGGGAGAAGGCCTCGTCGGGGACGCCCGCCGCCGGCGACCCGATGGCGAAGAAGCGGGTCTCGGCCGCCACCTCACGGTGCACGACGGGGCCGGTCAGGTCGGGGGTGGCGAACACCTCCAGCTCCACGCCTGCGTCCCCGCCCGGGGTGCGGAGGACCTCGGCCTTGAGGGTCGGCACGCCCCGGTCGATGGCGCAGCCCGGCTCGTGCACCAGGTGGACAGCAGGCCCGAGGGCGGCACTCAGCGACTCCAGCAGGTTGGTCCGGTGCTGCGGACGGACGGCGGAGGAGCCCCCTCCCATCGTCCGGGGGCGGAGGGCGTTGGGCCCGATCAGCGCCACCGAGCCGATCCGGGCCGGGTCCAGCGGCAGGAGCCCGTCGTTGGCCAGCAGGACGGTGGCGGCAGCGGCGGCCTCCCGGGCCAGGGCCCGGTCGGCGGGGTCCTCGACCTCCACCTCGGGCCCGTCCCCGGGATCCTCGAGGGCGCCCACGCGGTCGAAGACGGTGAGCAGGCGCCGGGCCGCTCCGTCGAGGTCGGAGACGTCCACCCGGCCGTCGACCGCCGCCGCCGCCAGGGCGGGGCCGAACGCCCGACCCGGCCCCGGCATCTCCAGGTCCAGGCCGGCCCGGGCCGACTCCACGGTGTCGGCGGCGCCGTACCAGTCCGTGACCACGAAGCCCTCGAAGCCCCACTCGTCGCGGAGGATGCCCTGCAGCACGTCCCGGCGGCGGGTGAGGTAGCGCCCGTTCAGCCGGTTGTACGCCGTCATGACCCCGAGGGAGCCGCCCTCCCTCACCGCCATCTCGAACGGCAGGAGGTAGATCTCCCGCAGGGCCCGCTCGTCGACGACCGAGCTGATCGTGTGCCGCTCGAACTCGGCGTCGTTGGCGACGAGGTGCTTGACGGTCGTGGCCACGCCCTGGGACTGGGCCCCCCGGACGAACGCCACGGCCAGCCGCCCGGACAGGTACGGGTCCTCCGAGTAGCACTCGAAGTTGCGCCCGGCCAGCGGGGAGCGGTGGATGTTGACGGTGGGAGCCAGCAGGACCCGGGCCGACTTCCGCCGGGCCTCCCGGCCGAGCAGGACCCCGATCCGCTCCAGCAGGTCCGGGTCCCAGGTGGCGCCCAGGGCCGAGCCCGTGGGCACGCACACCGATCGGGGCCCGGCCGAGCCCATCGAGGTTCCCCGGGCCCCGTTGGGCCCGTCGGTCAGCCGGACCGCGGGGATGCCCAGGCGGCCCACGGCGTTGGTCGACCACATGTCCCGGCCCGCCGTGAGCGACGCCTTCTCCTCCGGCGTCATCTCCGCCACCAGCTTCGCAATGTCGGCCATCCGGGGACCGACGGTACCCTGGGGGGATGGGAGAAGCCTTCATCGTCGATGCCGTCCGCACCCCCGTCGGGAGGCGCGGCGGGGGTCTCTCCGGCCTCCATCCCGCCGACCTGGGCGCCCACAGCATCCGGGCCCTGGTCGAGCGCACGGGCATCGATCCCGCCGCCATCGACGACGTGGTCTTCGGGTGCGTCGACACGATCGGGGGCCAGGCCGGGGACATCGCCCGGACGTGCGCCCTGGTGGCCGGCCTGCCCGAGACCGTCCCCGGCACCACCGTCGACCGGCAGTGCGGGTCGGCCCAGCAGGCCATCCACTTCGGCGCCCAGGGGGTGATGTCGGGGACCCAGGACGTGGTGGTGGCGGGCGGGGTCCAGCAGATGTCTCAGATCCCGATCTCCTCGGCCATGCTGGCCGGGACCGAGCTCGGCTTCGAGGACCCCTTCAGCGGATCCCCCGGTTGGGCGGCCCGCTACGGGACCGAGGAGATCAGCCAGTTCCGGGCCGCCGACATGATCGCCGAGAAGTGGGCCATCAGCCGGGAGGACATGGAGGAGTTTGCCGTCACCTCCCACGAGCGGGCGCTGAAAGCCCAGGCCGAGGGCCGCTTCGACAACGAGATCGTGCCGGTCGGGGACGCCGTCCGCGACGAGGGCCCCCGGGAGCCCAACTGGGAGAAGATCCGGTCCCTCAAGACGCTGCGGGACGGGGGCCGCATCACCGCCGCCGTCTCCTCCCAGATCTCCGACGCCTCCGCCGCCCTGCTGATCGTGAGCGAGGCCGCCCTCAAGACCCACGGGCTGCAGCCCCGGGCCCGCATCCACCACCTGAGCGTGCGGGGGGACGACCCGGTGTACATGCTGACGGCGCCGATCCCGGCCACCCAGTACGCACTCGAGCGCACCGGCATGAAGATGTCGGACATCGACCTGGTCGAGATCAACGAGGCGTTCGCGTCGGTGGTCCTGGCCTGGCAGAAGGAGAGCGGCGCCGACCTCGACCGGGTCAACGTCAACGGCGGCGCCATCTCGCTCGGCCATCCCTTGGGCGCCACCGGTGCCCGCCTCATGACCACCCTGCTCAACGAGCTGGAGCGGACCGGCGGGCGCTACGGGCTGCAGACGATGTGCGAGGGCGGCGGGCAGGCCAACGTGACGATCATCGAGAGGCTGGGCTGAGCCCCCACCGGGCTCGCACCGTCCCCCTCACCCGGTCATGACGTCCGTCAACTACGAGCTCTCCTACCTCGACGCCCTCGAGGCCGAGTCCGTCGAGATCATCCGCGAGGTGGCGGCCACCTTCGAGCGCCCCGTGCTGCTGTTCTCGGGGGGCAAGGACTCGGTGATCATGCTTCGCCTGGCCCAGAAGGCGTTCTGGCCGGCTCCGGTCCCGTTCCCGGTAATGCACGTCGACACCGGCCACAACTTCCCCGAGGTGATCGAGTACCGGGACCGCATCGTGGCCGAGTGGGGTGTGCGCCTGGTCGTGGCGTCGGTGCAGGCTTCGATCGAAGCCGGCCGGGTGCGCGAGGAGCACGCCCTGGCCTCGCGCAACCGCCTGCAGACCACGACCCTGCTCGACGCCATCACCGAGCACGGCTTCGACGCCGTGTTCGGGGGGGCCCGGCGCGACGAGGAGAAGGCCCGGGCCAAGGAGCGGGTGTTCTCGTTCCGGGACGACTTCGGCCAGTGGGACCCCAAGAACCAGCGCCCCGAGCTGTGGCACCTCTACAACGGGCGCCACACCAGAGGCGAGCACATCCGGGTGTTCCCGCTGTCGAACTGGACCGAGCTCGACGTGTGGAACTACCTGGCGGCCGAGGACATGCCGCTGCCGTCGATCTACTTCGCCCACCGCCGGGCCGTGGTGCGCCGGGACGGGATGCTGATGGCGGTGAACGAGTTCTTCCCCGCCGCCGAGGGGGACGAGGTCGCCGAGATGTCGGTGCGCTACCGCACGGTCGGGGACGCCACCTGCACCGCCGCGGTGGAGTCGACGGCGGCCACCTACGAGGCCGTGATCGCCGAGGTGTCCACCAGCCGCATCACCGAGCGGGGAGCCACCCGGGCCGACGACCGCTTCTCCGAGGCGGCCATGGAGGACCGCAAGAAGGAGGGCTACTTCTAAGCGATGAGCGGGCCCGGTCATGAGTGAACTTCTGCGCTTCGCCACGGCCGGCTCGGTCGACGACGGCAAGTCCACCCTCATCGGGCGGCTGCTGTACGACTCGAAGTCGATCTTCGAGGACCAGCTCGAGGCGGTGGAGCGCACCAGCCGGGCCCGGGGGGACGAGTACGTCGACCTGGCCCTTCTGACCGACGGCCTGCGGGCCGAGCGGGAGGCCGGCATCACCATCGACGTTGCCTACCGGTACTTCTCCACGCCCCGGCGCAAGTTCATCATCGCCGACACCCCCGGCCACATCCAGTACACGCGCAACATGGTCACGGGCGCCTCGACCGCGGACCTGGCCCTGATCCTGGTCGACGCCCGCAAGGGCATCGTCGAGCAGTCCCGCCGCCACGCCTTCCTGGCGTCGCTTCTGCGGGTCCCCCATCTCGTGCTGTGCGTGAACAAGATGGACCTGGTCGACTACGACCAGTCCGTCTACGAGTCGATCCGGTCCGAGTTCAGCGCCTTCGCCGCCAAGCTGGACATCTCCGACCTCACCTTCATCCCGCTGTCGGCCCTGCACGGGGACAACGTGGTGCACCGCTCGGCGGCCATGGGCTGGTACGAGGGCTCCTCGCTCCTGCACCACCTGGAGGAGGTGCACATCGCCTCGGACCGCAACCTCATCGATCCCCGCTTCCCGGTGCAGTACGTCATCCGGCCCCAGAACGGCATCGGGGACTACCGGGGCTACGCCGGCACGGTGGCGGGGGGCAGCTTCCGGGTCGGGGACGAGGTGGCGGTGCTGCCCTCGGGCTTCTCCTCCACGGTGGCCGCCATCGACACCATGGCCGGGCCCGTGGACGAGGCCTTCCCGCCCATGGCGGTGACCCTGCGGCTGTCGAGCGAGCTGGACATCTCCCGTGGCGACATGATCTGCCGGCCCCACAACCAGCCCACCGCCTCCCAGGACCTGACCGCCATGGTGGCCTGGCTCGACGACCGCTCCCAGCTCCAGCCCGGGGGGAAGTACTTCATCAAGCACACCACCCGCACCGCCCGGGCCCTGGTGAAGACCCTGCACTACCGCCTGGACGTGAACACCCTGCACCGCCACGAGGACGCCACGACCCTGGCCCTCAACGAGATCGGGCGGGTGAGCCTCCGCACCACCCAGCCGCTGTTCTTCGACGAGTACCGCCGCAACCGGACCACGGGCAGCTTCATCCTCATCGACGAGCACACCAACGCCACCGTGGCCGGCGGGATGATCATCGGAGAGGCGTGAGCGGGTCGGGGTGCCGGCCCCGCTGCGCCGGGCTCCCGGTGGCGTGAGCTCGAACGTCACCTGGCACCACGGCCACCTCGACCGGGCGGAGCGGTGGTCCGCCCTCGGGGCCCGGGGAGCGACCATCTGGTTCACGGGGCTGTCCGGTTCGGGGAAGTCGACGATCGCGGCCGCGGTCGAGGCCGCCCTCGTGGGATCGGGCCGGCCCGCGTACCTGCTCGACGGGGACAACCTCCGCCACGGCCTCACCGCCGACCTCGGCTTCTCGGACTCCGACCGCGAGGCCAACGTGGCGCGGGTGGCCCAGGCCGCCCGGCTGTTCGCCGACGCCGGCGTGGTGGCGCTGGTGTCCCTGATCAGCCCGTTCCGGGCGGGGCGGGACGCGGCCCGCCGTCTCCATGCCGAGGCGGGCCTGCCGTTCTTCGAGGTCTATGTGAACGCCCCGCTGGCGATCTGCGAGGAGCGGGACCCGAAGGGCCTGTACGTCCGGGCCCGGTCGGGTGAGATCCCCGCCTTCACGGGGCTGTCGAGCCCCTACGAGGAGCCGGTGGACCCTGATCTGTCGATCGCCAGCGACCGGATGGGCGTCGAGGAGGCGGCGGCGGCGGTCATCGGTCTGTTGCGAACGAGCGAGGCCCACCCTCCGCCGTCAGGCCAGGACCTCTGACGCCTCGGGCAGCCGCGCCCGGGACCGGTCGACGAGCACAGGTGAGTCGGTGTCGGGGCCGATCGCGCCCGGGGCCGGACCGGGGTCGTCGCCAGCCCCTTCCACGGCATGGAGGACCGCCGCCACGAGGGCCTGGGGACGGTCCACCTGCAGGTAGTGGTTGGCGCCGGGGATGAGGTAGAGGCGGTTCCGCCCCGGCTTCTGCATCAGGAACTCGCTCCATATGTGGGACGCCACCCGGGGCGGGGACACGGAGTCGAGCAGCCCCCAGATGACCGTGGTCGGTATCTCCGTGCCCGCCAGCCGCTCGAGCCACTCCCGCTCGTGCTCCGCCCGCTCGCGCAGGTACTGGATGGTCTCGTGGAGGACCTTCACGCCCTCGGCGTGGGAGAAGGTGGCGGCGAGGGCCTCGACGTCGGGGTGGTCGGGCGGCCGGGACGGGGAGAACGTCGTCGCACCCATGCCCGCCGCCAGCAACGCCGGCGTCACCACGTCCAGGACGGCCGGCGCCGTCGACGGGTCGAGCACCCGGCGTTGGAAATCGGTGAGGTTGGAGAGGGGCAGGTAGAGGTTGCCGTTGGTGAGCACCAGGTGCTCGACCGACGAGCCGGCCGCGCCACCCGCCTCCCCGGAGGACGCCGCCAGCGCGTAGTTGAGCGCCACGCTGGACCCGCGGTCATGGCCCATGACCGCCACCGACCGGGCGCCGAGAACATGACGGACGTAGAACTCGAGAAGCTCGGTGTCGCGGGTGATGCTGTATCCCCATCCGAGGGGCTTGTCGGAGAACCCGTAACCCGGGAAGTCGAGGGCACAGATCCGGTACCGGTTGTCGAGAAGCCCGACGATCTCGAACCAGTCGATGCTGCACGTCGGGAAACCGTGGACGAGAAGGAGCACGGGCGCGTCGGCGGGCCCGGACTCGACATGGAAGATCTCGACCTCGGCCGCCCCCGGAGCGGCGGGCGCCCACCGGAAGTAGCCACCTCTGCTCCTCCACTCTCTGGCCCGCTCCTCCCCGTTCATCCCTTGCTTCCGGCGCGCTCGCGCAGCTCGAACTTGAGGACCTTGCCGGCCGCGTTGACCGGCAGGGCGTCCACTACGTGGACCTGCCGGGGCACCTTGTAGTTGGCCATCTCCCCCCGGGCCCACTCGACGATCTCCTCTTCGCTCGCGGCGGCGTCGTGGGCGGGCACGACGAAGGCCACACCCACCTCCCCCATCCGCTCGTCGGGGACGCCGACGACGGCCACCTGGGCCACGGCCGGATGACGCAGCAGCAGGTTCTCGATCTCGGCCGGGTAGGCGTTGAACCCCCCGACGATGAACATGTCCTTCTTCCGGTCGGTCACCCGGATGTTCCCCGCCGCGTCCATCGTTCCGATGTCACCTGTGTGCAGCCAGCCGCCGGCGTCAACGGCCTCGGCGGTCGCCTCCGGGTCCTCGAAGTACCCCGACATGACGTTGTAGCCCCGGCAAACAATCTCCCCGGGCCGGCCCCTCTCCACCTCGTTGCCGTCGTCGTCGACGATCCGGACCTCGACCCCGGGGATGGCCCGTCCCGAGGTGGTGGCGATGGTGTCGATGTCGTCCCCCCGCCGGCACGAGGTGACGAATCCCGACGCCTCGGTGAGTCCGTAGGCGGTGATGACGGTCTCGAAGCCCAGCTCGTCGAGCATGCGCCTCACCAGCTCGGTGGGGATGACGGCGGCGCCGGTAACCGCCAGACGCAGGCTCGACAGGTCGGCGGCATCCCGCTTGGGGCGGTTGAGCAGCGACTGGTACAGCGTCGGCGGCCCGGGCAGCATCGAGATGCGCTCGGTGGCGACGGCCTCGAACACGGCGTCGACGTCGAAGACCGCCTGGGGGACCATCGTCACCCCGCTCATCAGGGACACGAGCACCCCGGCCTTGTAGCCGAAGGAGTGGGACATGGGGTTGACGATGAGGTAGCGGTCCCCGGGGCGCATTCCGACGATGTCGCGGTACTCCCGGAAGACCCGGAGAGTGGTGCCGTGCCGGGCCATGACTCCCTTGGGAGCGCCGGTGGTGCCGGACGTGAACATGAGGTCGCACAGGTCGTCGGGGCCGACCGCCGCCGCCCGCTCTTCCACCGCCGGGGCGGGAACCGACTCCCCGGCCGAGAGGAACGAGCCCCATGTCTGCCAGCCCTCCGGGCTCCGGTCGGCCAGCACGATCCGCCGCTCGAGATGGGGCAGGTCGTGGCCCTGCAGGAGCGAGGGGTAGTCGACACCGAGGAACTCCCCGGCGGAGATCAGCGCCCGCGTGCGGCTGCGCTCGAGGATGTAGGCCGCTTCCGCGCCCCGGTACCGCGTGCTGAGCGGGACCAGCACCGCTCCCGCCGTCACCAGGCCCAGCACGGACTCGATCCAGACGCTCCCGTTGGGGGCCCACAGCGCCACCCGGTCCCCCGGCTCGATGCCGGCCGCCACGAAGGCCCGGGCCGCCCGTTCCACCCTGCCGCCCAGCTCGGCATAGGTCAGGCGGAGATCACCGTCGACAACGGCCTCGCCGGCCGCGAAGCGGTCCGCGGCCCAACGGACCAGCGCCGGGATGGTCTCCCACTCGAGCGGCGCGCCGGCACCGCCGGAGGTCACGGTCGACGGCCGCCTACTGGGCCCCGTACACCGGGGTCGGTGGCGGGGCCTTCTCGAGCAGCTCCCTGACGACCGGTCCCAGCTCGGCGGGCTCCCACCGGCTGCCCTTGTCGGCCTCGGGCCCGTGCTGCCAGCCGTCGGCCACCGAGACCTTGCCCGCCTCGGCCTCGAACACCCGGCCGGTGACTCCGGCGGAGTCGGCTGACGCCAGCCACGCCACCAACGGGGACACGTTCTCCGGTGCCATGGGGTCGAAGGCGGCCGGATCGTCGGGACGGGCCATGGTCTCGGCGAAGACGGCCTCGGTCATGCGCGTCCGCGCCGACGGGGCGATGGCGTTGGCCGTGACCCCGTAGCGACCCAGCTCGGCGGCCTGAACGACGGTGAGCCCGGCTATGGCCGCCTTGGCGGCCGAGTACACCGACTGGCCCACCGAGCCCATCAGTCCCGCCCCCGACGTGGTGTTGATGATGCGGGCGTCGGGTCGCTGCCCCGCCTTGGCCTGGTCCCGCCACAGCGCCGCCGCCCAGCGCCCCACGACGAAGTGGCCCTTCACGTGGACCCGCATGACGGCGTCGAACTCCTCCTCGGTGGCATTGGCGAACATCCGGTCGCGCAGGAACCCGGCGTTGTTGACCACCACGTCGAGGCGCCCGAACGCCTCCACGGCCGTGTTCACCAGACGCTGGGCGCCCTCCCAGTCCGCCACGTCGTCACCGTTGAGCACGGCCTCCCCGCCGGCCGCCCGGATCTCCTCGACCACGTCGGCCGCCGGGCCGGTGGACTGCCCGGTGCCGTCCAGCTCGGCGCCGATGTCATTGACCACGACCTTGGCTCCCTGCCGGGCCAGCTCGAGGGCGTGGGCCCGGCCCAGGCCCCGGCCCGCTCCGGTCACGATCGCCACCCGGTCCGCGCACAGTCCGCTCATGGGGCCATCATCACATTTCCAGGCTGCGGGCCACCCGCCGGCGGTGGGCGGCGGCGTCCCCCCACGCCCGGGCCAGCGCCCACGCCCGCTTCATGTAGAGGTGGAGGTCGTACTCGGTCGTGTAGCCGATGGCGCCGTGGCACTGCAGGGCCGCCCGGGCCGTAACCAGGGCGGCGTCGGACGCCATGGCCTTGGCCATCGACACGTCCCGCTCGGCGTCGGCCGAAGCGGTCGCAAGGGACCAGGCGGCCCGGTGGACGGCGGGGCGGGAGAACTCCTGGGCCAGGGCGGCGTCGGCCAGGTGGTGCTTCACCGCCTGGAACGACCCGATCTTGGCGCCGAACTGCTCCCGCTGGGCCACGTATCCGACGGTCATCTCCAGCATCCGCTCGGCCAGCCCGACCAGAAGGGCGGCCGCCGCCAGCACGCCGCGCTCGCGCGCCCGGGCCACGGCCAAGGCCGGCACGTCCAGCGCCGACGAGGGGCTCGGCTCCCACTCGACACGGCAGGCCCGCCGGCTGCCGTCGACGGTCGCCACCGGCTCCAGCCGCGCCTCCCCCGGAGCCACCAGGTGCAGGCGACCGTCGGGGCCACCCAGCAGGAGGTGGTCGGCGTCGGCCGCCCAGGGCACGAACGAGGTCCCTGGGGCGGCCGACGTGCCCAGGTCGCTGGCCACGACCGCTCCCGATCCCGCGTACCGGGAGCCGAGCAGCGGGGCCGCCACCGCCGCCGTCTCCACGATCGGGTCGGGCAGTCCGGCCCGGCCCGCCTCCTGGAACACGAGGACCACCGAGCGCTCGTCGAGACCCAGGCCCCCTTCCGCCTCGGGCACCAGGGCGTCGAGAGCGCCCATGGCCGCCAGCGCCTCCCAGGCCGAGCGGTCGGTCGCACCCGGCGCCGCATCCCAGGCGGCCCGAACGGCGGCGGGGCTGCTGCGCTCGTCGAGAGCGGCGCGGACACCATCCCGGAACGACTGGTCGATCTCGCTGAAGCGGAAGTCCACGGTCCCCTGCTAGCTGGTGTCGACGGCCCCGGCCCTCAGCTCCGGGGCAGGCCGAGGACCCGCTCGGCGGTGATGTTGCGCTGGATCTCGTTGGTGCCGGCGTAGATCGGACCAGAGAGGGAGAACTGCCAGCCCTTCGACCATGGACCCTCCAGCTCGGCCTCGGTGGCCAGGAGCTGCAGGGCCAGGTCGTGCAGCTCGACGTCGAGCTCGGACCACCACAGCTTCACCAGCGACGTGGCGGCGCCGGGCGGGTTGCCCGCCAAGGTCTCGCTCACCACGGCCAGGGTCTGCACCCGGTACGCCTCGGCGCGCATCCAGGCGTCGACCACCCGGTCGCGCAGGTGGGGCGCGCGGGTCGCGCCGTCGACCGCGCGCCACAGCTCGAGGAGGCGCTCGGCGGTGGCCATGAAGCGACCGGGCGAGCGCAGGGTCAGGCCCCGCTCCGACGAGGTGGTGGCCATGGCGACGTTCCAGCCCCGGCCCACCTCCCCGAGAACGGTCGCGCCCAGGGGCCCCGAGTCCGGAAGGAACACGCCGTCGAAGAACACCTCGGCAAAGCCGGTGTCACCGTCGAGCCGGCTGAAACCCCGCACGGTTATCCCGTCGAGGTCCAGCGGGACGAGCAGGTAGGTCAGGCCGCGGTGGCGCTCCTGCTCCGGATCGGAGCGGAACAGCCCGAACAGATGGGTGCAGAACGCGCCCCGGGTCGTCCACGTCTTCTGGCCGTCGAGCATCCATCCACCCTCGACCGGGCGCGCCGTCGAGCGCAGGCTGGCCAGATCCGAGCCCGATCCCGGCTCCGACCATCCCTGGCACCAGAGGTCCTGGGCCGCCGCCATGCGCGGCAGGATGCGGTCCCGCTGCTCCTGGGTGCCGACCTCGAAGACCGTCGGGGCCAGGAGGAAGATGCCGTTCTGGGTGATGCGCTGCGGGGCGCCGGCGCGGTAGTACTCCTCCTCGAAGATCAGCCACTCCCAGAGCGAGGCGGCCCGCCCGCCGTACTCCTCGGGCCAGGAGACCACCGCCCACCGGGCGTCGAAGAGCATCTCCTCCCAGATGCGCTGCTGGGCAAAGCCCTCCGCCGTGTCCCCCGACGCCGGGCTGCCCCCGCATCCCTCGCGCCAGCGCGCCAGGTTCTCCTCCAGCCAGCCCCGGGCCTCGGCCCGGAAGGCCTCCTCCTCGTCGCTCCAGGTCAGGTCCACTCAGACCGACAGCAGCACCGACGACCCGTGGCCGAACAGGCCCTGGTTCACGGTCACACCGACCCGGGCGCCCTCGACCTGGCGCTCCCCCGCCTGGCCCCGCAGCTGCCAGGTCACCTCGCACACCTGAGCCAGGGCCTGGGCGGGCACGGCCTCGCCGAAGCAGGCCAGGCCGCCGGAGGGGTTCACCGGGATGCGGCCGCCCAGGGATGTCTCGCCCGCCCGCAGCAGCTTCTCCGCCTCCCCCTCCGAGCAGATCCCTATGTCCTCGTACCAGTCGAGCTCGAGGGCGGTCGACAGGTCGTACACCTCGGCCAGGCTGAGGTCCTCGGGCCCGATGCCCGCCTCCTCGTAGGCGGCCCTGGTGATCGACTGCCGGAAGCCGACCGCGGGCGGCTCCACCACCGCCGCCGAGTCGGTGGCGATGTCAGGGAGGTCCGGGCTCACGTTCGGGTAGCGGGGTGTCACCGTCGACACGGCGCGCACCCGCACCGGGTTGGTGACGCCGCGACTGCGGGCGAAGTCCATCGACGTCAGCACCACCGCCGCCGCGCCGTCCGAGGTGGCGCAGATGTCGAGCAGGCGCAGCGGCTCGGCCACCACCGGGGAGGCGTCCACCTCCTCGGCCGTAACCTCCTTGCGGTAGCGGGCGTAGGGGTTGGACAGGCCGTGGCGCGAGTTCTTGACCTTGACCATGGCGAAGTCCTCCGGCGTGGCGCCGTACAGGTCCATGCGCCGGCGGGCGTACAGCCCGAAGTACGTCGGGTTGGTGGCACCGATCAGGCGGAAGCGCAGCCAGTCGGCATCGTCCCACCGGTCCCCCGCGTTGGGCGCGAGAAATCCCTTGGGAGTGGTGTCGGCCCCGATGACGAGGGCCACATCGCACAGGCCGGCCAGGATCCGGGTGCGCGCCGTCTCGAGGGAGCTGGCCCCCGACGCACACGCCGCGTAGCTCGTCGACACGCGCGCACCGGTCCATCCCAGGGCCCGGGCGAACGTCGAGCCCGCCACGTAGCCCACGTAGCCGTTGCGGACGGTCTCCCCGCCCGCCACCAGCTGGACGTCGGGCCAGCTGATGCCGGCGTCGGAGAGCGCCTCCCGGGCAGCGACCATCCCGTACTCCACGAAGGGCCGCCCCCACTTCCCCCATGCGTGCATGCCGACGCCGAGGACGGCGACGTCGTGATCGCTCATCGTCCGCTCCCCTCGATTCCGGCCGGCGGGGCTCCGTCCGCCACGGGCCTCCACCTCCACACCAGATGGTCGCTGCCGTCCACCTGGTACAGCGTCTCGAGGACCAGCTCGACGGTCTGGCCCACACGCAGATCGGTCGTCTTGACGCCTGCGGCCGCCTGGCCGAGCACGACGATGTGCTCATCCTCCAGCTCGGCCGCCACGATGGCGAACGGCTCGTAGGGATCGGTCGTCACCACGTACGGAGGCGGCGGCTGGTACCGGGCGTCGGTGTAGCTCCACACCCGGGCCCGGCGCGAGAGCGGGACGGTCTCCAGGTCCTCCCCGTCGCACGCCGGGTTCGGGCACCACGACACGGTCGGGGGGAAGGCGTACGTGCCGCACTTCGGACAGTGACGGCCGAGCAGGTGGGGCTGGTCCTCGACCGTGAACCAGCCCTCGATGGCGGGGACGGCGGTGCTGGTCAACTGGGGACCTCCTTCTCCCTCAGGCCGGCGGGGTCGATGACCTCCCGCACCAGGCGCAGCTCTTCGGGCGTGGGCAGCCTGCTCTCGGGAACGTCGTCCGGGACGACCAGCTCGAACCCGGTGGCGGCCACGACCTCGTCCACCGTCACACCGGGATGGACCGAGCGCAGCCTCATCCGCCGCTCGGGCGTCTCCCAGTCGAGGACGGCCAGGTTGGTGACGACCCGACGCAGGTCGACGAACCGCGACGCCGCCGGCCCCGCCTCGGCCGCCCGGTCCCACCCGACCCCGGTCACGACATCCACCTTCTCGACGAAGACCCGCGGGGAGTGGTTCGGCACCCAGTAGCTGGTGGCGTTGTTCACGGTGTTCCCGGGCGCCCCCCGGAAGCCGAGGAGCTGGGCCTTGGGCCGCTGGTAGTCGGCCCCGATGGCGGCGAAGTTCTGGTTGCCGAAGGCGTCGATCTGGCTGGCCCCCATGATCACGTGGCGCCGTCCCGACCACACCACGTCGAACATGGCCCGGTAGGGGTTGTAGGTCTCGACGACCTTGCCGCCCGGCCATTCGAACGCCTCGTCGTTGGCGATGAGGAGCGCCTCTCCGTCGGTCATCAGCAGGTCGGGGGAGAAGCTGGCCCGCGCCAGGCGGCCCCCGATCATCGGGATGGTCCCGATCGGATTGGCCAGCGTCTCTCCGTCATCGCGGAAGCACTCGGCTATGGCGGTGACGCACACCTCGGCGCGTGTGACGATATCGGCGGCGGCGGCGGCGCTCACCGGGCCCCCACCTTGGCCTGGTACTCGTCCTCGGACAGGTCGATCCAGTCGGCGCGGAAGGCAGCCCACGCCTCCGCCGAGGCCGCCGACGCCGCGTACTCCTTCTGGAAGGCCTCGTCCCGCTCGCGGTCGGGACGGCACTCGGTGAAGTGGCCGCCGCCTGGCCGCTCGACGACACCGTCGACCATGGAGCGGTTGATCCGCAGCCGCAGCTCGGTGCCCGCCTCCTTGACCAGGTCTTTGGTCGGCACCACCTTCTCGGTCGAGACGAAGCGCCGGCCCGAGGCCGCCCGCAGGTACAGGTCGTCGAAGTAGAGGTCGGCGCCCAGGAAGGCGGCGTTCCCCCGGGCGTCGGCCCGGTCGAGATGGCAGAGGGCGGCGTCGAGGGTGATGGCCGGCGCCGCCACGAGCTCCTCTCCGTCGTCGAACGGAGACCGCACCGTCCCGAGGCGGGGGTTCAGCGTCACCAGGTCGGAGCCCAGGCCGACCCGGGTGGGCAGGAACGGCACCCGCCACGCCGCCGCCTGCAGCCCCAGGAGGAACAGCCCCTCGTCCCACGGCTCGTCCTCGACCGTCCCCGACTGCCGGGCGGCGCGGAAGTGGGGATCGAGCGGGATCGAGTCGAGGGACACGAAGGCGTACACGACCCGGCGCACCTTGCCGGCCGCGCACAGGATGCCGACGTCGGGGCCCCCATAGGTGACCAGGGTGAGGTCGCGCAGCGACGAGCGGGCGATGGCCCGGACCAGCGACATCGGCTTGCGACGGCTGCCCCAGCCCCCGATCCCGACGGTCATCCCGTCGGACAGCTGGGCCACCACCTCCTCCTCGGAGAGCCGCTTGTCGGTGCTCATGACGGCCCTCCGGTAACGATGCTCACCTCGGACCTCCGGTACCGGTGCTCACGAGCCGCCCTCGCGTCCGGTGGCCGACGCCCCCTTCTCGACGAAGGCGTCGCGGGCCTTGTCCCCTTCCCCGAGCAGGTTGAGCTCGAAGGTGAAGCCCTGCTCGAAGCGGTAGGAGCGCTTCACATCGACGGGGTCGATGCCGTTCAGCGACTCCTTGGCGGCCCGGACCACCCCCGGGAGCTTCGTGGCGATGGACTCCGCCACCTCGAAGGCGGCCCGGCGCAGCTCGTCGCGCGGGACGACCCGCAGCACCGAGCCGTAGTGGTGCAGCTCGGCGGCGGTGGCGACGGTCGACGTGTAGACCATGGCTCTCATCTTGTGCTGGGGAACCAGCCGGGCCAGGTGGGTGGCCGCCCCCAGCGCCCCCCGGTCAACCTCGGGCAGCCCGAAGGTGGCGTCCTCGGAGGCCACGATGATGTCGGAGTTGCCGACCAGGCCGATGCCACCCCCAAGGCAGTAGCCGTGCACGGCGGCGATCACCGGCACGGCGCACTCGTAGACGGCGGCGAAGGCGGCGTAGCACCCGCGGTTGGCCCCCACCAGGGCCTCGAAGCCCTCGGTGTTCTGCATCTCCTTGATGTCGACCCCGGCGTTGAAGCCGCGCCCCTCGGCCCGCAGGACGACAGCGGTGGTGGAGCGGTCCTCCCCGAGGCGGCGGACGGTGTCGGCCAGCTCGAACCACCCCGCCACGGAGAGAGCGTTCACCGGCGGGTTCTCCATGACCACCTCGGCTATGCCGCCGGGGTGCACGTTGGTCACGAGCGGGCTCACCACCTGCAAACTAGGCGGCCCTGTCGGGCTGCCGCCTTCCCGCGGGCCACCGCGATGGCAGGATCCCGGGATGGAGCGTGCCGAGATCGGGTTCGAGACGGCGGGGCCGGTCGGCACCGTCCGGCTGCCCGGCGCTCCCCTCTCGGCCCGGGCCGCCCGGGAGCTGGACGCCCTCCTCGAGGAGTTGGAGGCCGACCGGTCCCTCCGGGTCCTGGTGCTGGACAGTGCGGGTGCCGACTTCTGCCCGGGCGCCGGACCCGACCTCGACCCCCTCGGCGCCGGGATCGACCCTCCCGGGCGCCTCGAGGCCATGCGGATACCGGTCGTCTCCGCCCTCACCGGCCGCTGCGCCTCGGTCGGCACCGAGCTGGCCGTGGCCGCCGACGTCCGGGTGGCGGCCCCCGGCGCGGTCATCTCGCTGGCCGACGTCACGACCGGCGGCTTCCCCCGGTGGGGCGGGATCCAGCGGCTGGTGCGGGCCGCCGGCGCCGGGCCGGCCACGGCCATGGTCCTGCTGGGCCGGGAGGTGACGGGCGCCGAGGCCCATCGGGTCGGCCTCGTCCACGAGCTGGCCGGCGACCCGCCGGCCCGGGCCGGCGAGATTGCCGCCACGCTGGCCGAGCGCGGGCCCCTGGCCCTGGAGTACGCCAAGGAGGCGGTGCGCCGGGGCGCCGAGCTTCCCCTCCACGACGCCCTCCGGCTCGAGGCCGACTTCAACCACCTCCTGGCCGGCTCGCAGGACCGGGCCGAGGGCCTGGCCGCCTTCTTCGACAAGCGCCCTCCGCGCTTCGAGGGCCGGTGATCGACCGGGCTGGTCCCGCCGGCCCGCTCGTCGGGCTCACGGTCGCTTCCCCCACGGACCCGGCCCGCGTCGAGGCCAGGGTGGCGGCGTGGCTCCTCGGGACCCTCGGGGCCGAGGTGGTCCCGGCCGACCGGGCGGCCGACCTGGTGATCGCCGCGCCGGGGCCGGCGCTGTCCGACCTCCCCGGAGTACCCGAGGGCACCGCCGCCTACGCCGTCGGGGTCACCCTGGCCGCCGGCGCCCTGGCCTCGGTCCTCGGCGGTCCTCCTGTCGAGGTCCGCCCCCTCGACGTCGCCATCCAGCTGTTCCTGCCCCAGGTGATGGCCGCCGCCTACGGCAGCCCGACGTGGCCCGTCCCTCCCCCGCCCCGGGACCTCGGGGGCCGGCGGGGATGGCTCTGCCTGGAGCTCGGCGCCCCCGGGGAACAGGAACGCTTCGATCTCTTCATGGCGGGCGTCTCCGCCGAAGCGACCGCACCCGACGTCGCCTGCGGGGCCCAGGAGTGGCGCCTGGCCGTGTGCGACTACCGCCCGCGGCCCGCCTCGTCCGCCGGGCTGCCCGACGACGGCCCGGTCCGGCCGGCCGGTCCCGCCGGGCTGCCCGCAACTCCGACCGGCGCCGGACCGGGGGGCCCGCCCCTGGACGGGATCACGGTCTGCGATCTCACCGCCATGTGGGCCGGACCCCTGTGCACCTGGCTGCTCGGCCGGCTGGGCGCCACGGTCTGGAAGGTCGAGCCCGACGTGCGTCCCGACGGAATGCGCGCCTTCGACGGGCGGGGCGTGCACCCCGACGGCCGCGGCTCGGCGCCCGGTACCGACTCGGGTCTGTTCCAGGCCCTCAACTCGGGGAAGGCCCGGGCGCCGCTGGACCTGCGCGACGCCGGCCACCGCCGCCGGCTCGACGACCTGGTGGCCCGGTCAGACCTGGTCGTCGACTCGTTCTCCCCGCGGGTGATGCCGAACCTCGGGTTGACCCGTGACGTCCTCACCGCGGACGACCCGACCCGGCTCACCCTGTCGATGCCAGCCTTCCCGCCGGGCCCGATGCGTGACTGGGTCGCCTACGGCACCGGCGTCCACGCCGTATCCGGGTTGGGCCAGATGCCGTCCGGTGTCACGCCACCGTTCGCCTCCCCGGCGGTGACCTACCCTGACCCCCTGGGCGGGTTGACCGCCGCCACCTCTGCCCTGGCCGGCTTCGTCGGACGCCGCCGGGGGTGGACGCCGACCCACCTGGAGGTGCCGCTCCAGTCGGCGGTGCTGCCTCTCCTCGCTCTCGGCGCACCGTCGACCCGACTGGCCGATCGCGACCCGGGTCTCGGGCGGCGCCTGCTGGAGGAGGCCGGGCCGGAGGCCATGGCTCTCGTCGAGGTGGCCGGCCGGGACCTTCCGCATCCGGTGGGCCCTTTTCGCGGCGCCCACATTCCGCCGCCGACGGGGCCGGCCCCGGCCTGGACTGGGTGCGTCCGATGAACACGGTCGAGCTCGTGGTCCGGGACGACGGCGTCGGCGTCGTGCGGCTCAACCGACCCGACCTCAACATCTACAACCTCGAGATGAGGGACGACCTGATCGAGGCGTTCCGCGCCGTGCGCGACCTCCCAGAGGTCCGCGCCGTGGTCCTGGCGGCCAACGGGACGAACTTCTCGGCCGGTGCCGACCTGTCAGAGTTCGGCACGGCCGAGTCGGTGTTCGAGGCCCGCCGCATCCGCTGGTGGCGCGATCCCTGGCTGCCCCTCCTCGACTCCCCGAAGCCGAGCGTGGCTGCCCTCCACGGCTACGCCCTCGGCGCCGGCCTGGAGATGGCGCTGATGTGCGACTTCCGCCTGGCCGCGCCCGACACGCAGCTCGGACTACCCGAGACCAGGCTCGGGATGCTGCCGTCCGCGGGCGGGAGCCAGACCCTGGCCCGCCTGGTCGGTCCGGGTCGGGCCCTCCCCGTCGTCATGGGGGGCCAGAACCACTCCGCCGCCGAGGCCCTCCGCATGGGAGTGATCGACGAGGTCGTGGAGAACGGGGACGTCGGCGCCGCCGCCGGGGCCCTCGCGACCGGGCTGGCCGCCCTCGACCCCGCCCTGGCCGGCGCCGCCAAGCGGGCCCTCCGCGCCGCCGGCGATCTGCCCCTGGCTGCCGGCCTGGAGCTCGAGCGCCAGCTGCTCAGCGCCGTGCTCAGCCGGTAGGCGTACAGGTCAGGAGGCGGGGCCGCCAGGCGGAGTCTCCTCCAGCACCCCGTCGGCCAGCAGCTTCTCGGTCTCCTCCTCGGAGAGCCCGAGCAGGTCGCGGGCGATCCGGCGGGTGTGCTCCCCGAGCCAGGGGGCGGCGCTAATGATCGGAGCGGGCATGGCGGCGGAGCGGAAGCCGGGGCCCTCCAGCAGCATGTCGCCCACACCGGGCTGCGCCACCTCGACGCAGTACCCCCGGGCCTGGAGATGGGGGTCCTCAGGCTGGTCGCTGGCGTACATCATCAGGCCGGCGGGGACGCCGTGGGCCTGGAGGAGCCGGGTGAGGTCGCGGTCGCCCTGCCCGGAGGTCCAGGCCGAGATGCGCGAGTCGATGTCGTCGTGGCGGCGCCGGCGTCCCTCGGCGGTGGCGAGCTCGGGGTCGGCGGCCCACTCGGGCTCCCCCATGGCGGCGCGGAGGTTGGCCCAGTCGGCGTCGTGGCGGCACGTGATGACGATCCAGCGCTCCTCCCCGGCGCACTGGTAGACGCCCCAGGGCGCGCCCCGCTCCCGGCGGTTGCCCTCGGGCTGGACGGATCCCGGCTCGAGCGCCTCCTTGAGGAAGAAGTGGCTCATCATGCCGAGGACGGTCTCGACCTGGGCCACCTCGACATGCGTGCCGGTGCCGCGGGCCTGGCGGGCCACCAGCCCGGCGAGCGCCCCGACGGCGCACACCCGGCCGGCCAGGTGGTCGGGGAAGATCACCATCGACCCGGGCGGCATCCCCCCGCCCGGGAAGTTCCACAGCCAGGTCATGCCCCCGGGGGGGCGGGTGCTCGGCCCGTAGCCCAGCCACGACGCCCACGGGCCCGACGAGCCCATCAGCTGACTGCTCACCATCACGACGCCCGGGTTCACGGCTTTCAGGTCCTCGTAGCCGAGGCCGAGGTCGGCCATGGTCCCGGTTGAGTTGTTCTCGATGACGACATCCGCGCTGGCGACCAGACGCCGGATCAGCTCGGCGCCCCGCTCGGTCTTCACGTTCACCCCGAGGCTGCGCTTCGAGCGGCTGGACGAGGCGAACGAGGCGCTGATCTCCCCGCCCGAGACGAGGCGCATGAAGTCGGGATAGGTGCGGCTCTCGATCTTGATCACGTCGGCGCCGTACTCGGCGAAGAGCCGGCCCGCCTCGACGCCCACCCCGCCGTGGCCGAAGTCGAGCACCAGCAGGCCCTCGAACGGCAGGCGGGGCTCGGGGGCTGCTCCGGCGGGAGCCGGGCGGGGCTCGGGCCACGACGCCTCGATCTCACCGTCGTGCTCCCCCACCGCGGGCGCCCGCCGGCGGAACCCGGCCCGCCGGCCCTCGATCTCGAAGAACCCCGACACGACCGGAGCGCTCACACCCGGCGCCACCTCGGCCTCCACGAAGGAACCCCGGGCCCGGTAGTGCTCGGTGCGCAACACCTCCTCCGCCGACAGGCACGGCGTCATCACGATCCCACGCCGCTGGGCCTCGTCCGACAGCTCGGCCATGCCGTACTTGGAGAACAGCTCGGCGAACATCGGGTCGAGGATGTCGTGCTGGATGCTCATCCGCCCGAGGAGGGTGTCCCAGTGCGGGTCCTGCAGGAACTCGGGCTCCCCCAGCCACTCGCGCATGGCATGCCACTGCCGCGGGCTGAGGATGACGAGGCGCACGTACCCGTCGGCGCAGGGATAGAGCGGGTACACGGGCCCGTGGCCGCTGCGCACCTGGCCGTAGCTCCCGCCCGCGCTGCGGATGGCGCTGTAGTTGGGCAGCGACCAGTCGGTGACCTGGGCCGTGGCCTCGAGGACCGACACGTCGAGGTGCTGGCCCCGCCCCGTCGACGAGATCTTCTGCCAGTGGGCAGCGAGCACCGCGAACGCCCCGAAGATCCCCGCCACGTCGTAGGCCAGGGCACCGGGGACGAGCAGCGGCGGCAGGCCCGGGACGCCGGAGCGGAACAGCTCCCCCGACAGGGCCACGATCACGTCGTCCGTGGCCGTCCAGTCCCGGTAGGGGCCGGTCTGGCCGAAGTCGGTGATCGACGCCACCACCAGATGCGGCAGCCGGGTCGAGACCTCGGTGGGGTCGAGACCGGCGGCGGCCAGGGCGCCCGGACGTGACGTGTCCACCCACACGTCGGCCCGCTCCAGCAGCCCGAGGAGCCGCTCCCGTCCGGAGACGGTGTCGAGGTCGGCCGCGGCGCCGCGCTTGTTGAAGTTGCGCACGGCGTAGTACAGGCCGTGGTCCCCGTGCCGGGGCGGGATGCGGCGGGACCTCCCGCCGCCGGGGGGATCGACGCGCACCACGTCCGCCCCCAGGTCGGCCAGGAGGCGGCCGCAGAGCTCCGCCTTCTCGTCGGCAGTGTCGACGACCCGCAGCCCCTCGAGGGGCAGCGCCTGCTCAGACAGCGGCGGGCACCTTCTGGGCGTGGAACCGGACGGGGAGGTGCTTGATCCCGCCGATGAAGTTCGAGCGCAGGAGCGCCGGCTTCCCGATGCCCTCGACCTTGGCCACCCGCTTGATCAGCTCGGCGTAGAAGTGCTTGACCTCCATGCGGGCCAGGTTGGAGCCCAGGCAGTGGTGCGGGCCGCCCCCTCCGAACGCCACGTGGGGATTGGGGTCCCGGCCCACGTCGAACCTGAACGGGTCGCTGATGACGTCCTCGTCCCGGTTGGCCGACGCGTACCAGATGCTGACCTTGTCACCCGCCTTGAGCTGGTGGCCCTTGTAGTCGAGGTCCTCGGTGACGTTGCGGCGGAAGTACATGACCGGCGAGGCCCAACGGATGATCTCCTCCACCGCCTTGTCGATCAGCTCCGGATGGGCCACAAGTCGGTCGTACTGGTCGGGGTTCTCGAGGAAGGCGTTCATCCCGTGGGAGATGGCGTTGCGCGTGGTCTCGTTGCCTGCCACCGCCAGCAGGAGGAAGAACAGGTTGAAGTCCATCTCGGTCAACTGGTCCCCGTCGACGTCGGCGGAGAGCAGCTTGCTGATGATGTCGTCGCGCGGCTCGGCCCGGCGCTTCTCGGCCAGCTGCTGGGCGTAGAGGAACATCTCGACGAAGGCGGCCTGGACCTCCTCCTGGTCGACGATGTACTCAGGGTCCTCGCTGCCGATCATCCGGTTCGACCACTCGAAGATCTTGTGCCGGTCCTCGTGGGGCACGCCCATGAGCTCGGCGATGACTATCAGGGGCAGCTCGGAGGCCATGTCGACGACGAAGTCGACCTCCCCCTTGGCCAGGCCCTCCTCGACGATGCCGGCGGACACCTCGCGGATGTGGTCCTCCAGCATGCCGATCATGCGGGGGGTGAAGCCGCGGTTGACCAGCTTGCGGTAGCGGGTGTGCGGAGGCGGGTCCATGGTGAGCATGAGGTTCCCGCCCTCCTGCGCCCGCTGGGCCTCCCGCTGCTCCTGGGTGGGCTCCTCCAGCCCGACCACCCCGCCCCGTGCCTGGTCGGACGAGAAGTGCTTGGCGTCGCGCCCGATGGCCACCACGTCCTCGTGCTTGGTGAACACCCAGAACCCCGGGCCGTCCGGCTCCGGGTGGCGGTAGATGGGGGCGTTCTTGCGCAGGTAGGTGAACCACTCATGCGGAACGCCCTCGGTGAACCGGTCCCGGTCGAGCAGGTCGATGTCGCTCAGCTCCATGTGCTCCCCCTCTTGGTCAGACGGGCTCGGCGGCCAGGCGGGCGCCGATGCGAAGAAGCTGCTCGGTGCTCCCCCCGAGCATGAACTCCAGCTGCTTTCCCCATATGAAGTAGCGGTGGGTGGTGTGCTCGACCGCCACGCCCATCCCCCCGTGGAGGTGCACGGCGGCGTGCGCCACGCGGTGGCCGGTGTCGGCCGCCCAGAACTTGGCCACCTCGACCTCGGTGGCGGCCGGGAGGCCCTCGGCCAGGCGCCAGGCCGCCTGCCACAGCGTCAGGCGCAGGGCCTCCACGTCGATGTAGCAGTCGGCGCAGCGGTGCCCGACCGCCTGGAAGGTGGCGATGGGACGCTCGAACTGGACGCGGGACTTCGTGTACTCGGCTGTCTCCCGGAGGGCCTCCTCGCACACACCGAGCTGCAGGGCGCACAGGCCGATCGTGGCCCGCTCCTCGATCCACTCGAGGATGCGCGCCCCGTCCTCGACCGAGCCGAGCACCGCCGAGGCCGGTACCCGGGCGTCGGTGAGCTCGAGGTAGCCGGCCGTGTCCCGGTTGGTCGTGCGCTGGCGCGCCATCGACACGCCGGGGCCGGAGGACTCGACGAGGAAGACGACCGGACTGCCGTCGAGCGACGCCGGCACCAGGACCAGGTCGGCCAGGGGCCCGGCCGGCACGGCCGTCTTGGTGCCGTTGAGGCGGAAGCCGTCCCCGTCGCGCTCCGCCGTGGTGGAGGGCCGCAGGACGTCGGGGTTGAGCGGCTCGCGGAGGGCGGCGGTGAGGATCTTGGCGCCCTCGGCGGCGGGACGGGCCCAGGTGTCCTTCTGATCCCGGGTGCCGAACTCGGCGATCGGCGCCGCGCCCAGGACGATCGACGCCCACAGCGGGACCGGGGCCAGGCGCTTGCCCACCTCCTCGAGGACGAGGCACTGCTCGACGATCCCGTAGCCCCCGCCTCCGACGTCGTCGGGCAGGGCGATGCCGAGCAGGCCCGCCTCCGCCAGCGTGCGCCACAGCTCGGGGTCGAAGCGGTCGGTGCCGGCCTCGGTCTCACGCAGGAGGTCGACGGTGACCTTGTCGGTGAGGATGCGCCGGGCCAGGCCGGCGATCTCCTCCTGCTCCTCGGTGAAGCTGAAGTCCATCTCTCTCGGTCTCCGGTCTCTAGCGGGGGGCGCGGGGCATGCCGAGGGCCACCATCGAGATGATGTCCCGCTGGATCTCGTTGGTCCCGCCGCCGAAGGTCAGGATCAGGGCACCGCGGTAGGCCCGCTCCACCCGCCCCCGCACGACCGCACCCGGGGAACCCTGGGTGACGTAGGCCTCGTCCCCCATGCAGTCCATGAGCAGGCGGTAGGCCTCGGTGTAGAACTCGGTGCCGAACACCTTGGTGGCGGACGCGTCAGCGGGGCTCACGCCCTTGTCGACGCCCCACGCGATCTTCCAGTTGATCAGCTTGAGGAACTCGACCTTGGCGTGCACCCGGGCCAGGTTGAGCCGGACCCACTCCTGGTCGATGACCCGGCGCCCGTCGGGGAGCTTGGTCTGCTGGGCCCAGCGCCGCACGTCCTCCAGGGCGGTCTGCACCCCGGCGGCCGAGCACAACGCCACCCGCTCGCGGTTGAGCTGGCCGGTGATGAGGCGCCAGCCGTTGTTCTCGTCCCCGACCAGCGCAGTGGTCGGAACGCGCACGTCCTCGTAGAACGTCTGGCTGGTGGTGGCGCCCGTCACCGTCGGCACCGGCGTCCACTTGAAGCCGGGGCTGTCGGTCGGGACCAGGAACACGGACAGGCCCTTGTGGCGGGGGGCGTCAGGGTCGGTGCGGGCCGCCAGCCACACGTAGTCGGCGTGCTCGATGAGGCTGGTCCACATCTTCTGCCCGTTGATGACGTACTCGTCCCCGTCGCGGATCGCCTTGGTGCGCAGGCGGGCGAGATCGGTGCCGGCGTCGGGCTCCGAGTAGCCGATCGCGAAGTGCATCTCCCCGGTGAGGATCTTCGGGAGGAAGAACTTCCGCTGCTCGTCGGTTCCGTACTCCATGATGGTGGGACCGACCGTGTTGATGGTGAGGAACGGCACGGGGGCGCCGGCGCGGGACGCCTCGTCGGTGAAGATCAGCTGCTCGAGCATGGAGCGGTTCTGGCCGCCGTACTCGGTCGGCCATCCGATCCCCAGCCAGCCGTCCTTGCCCATCTGGCGCACGAGCTCCCGGTAGACGCTGCCGCCCCCGTAGTCCCCCTCCCCCGAGGACATGCGCTGCTGCACTTCCTCGGTCATGAGCCTGGAGAAGTACTCCCGGAGCTCCCGGCGCAGCGCCTCCTGCTCCTCGGTGTAGACGATCTGCACGGCCCCTCCACGCGCGGTTGAAACGTGTTCTCATTTCTACCACGCACGCCCCGGGCTCTGTCGAGCCCCGGGCTGCCCCCTAGTCCTCCAGGGTGATGGCCGCCTTGGGGCAGCTGCGCACCGCCTCCTCCAGGCGGGGGCGGAGGGACTCGGGCGGGTTCTCGTCGAGGACGTAGAGGAAGTCGTCGTCGCGGACCTCGAAGACCTCGGGGACCAGGCCCATGCAGACGGCATTGCTCTCGCAGACGTCGTAGTCCACCTTCACACGCACAGCTCGTGGCCTCCTCGCCTCATCCGACGGCTCCCGCCGCCCGGAGCTTCTCTATCTCACTCGATTCCAGACCCGCCCACTCTGCCAGGACTTCGTCGGTGTGCTGGCCCGCCGCCGGCGGGGGGCGGTCCACGGCGCCGGGGGTGACCGACAGCCGGGGCGCCGGGGCCGGCTGCACGACCCCGTCCAGCTCGAGGAACGCCGAGCGGGCCACGTGGTGGGGGTGGCCGTCGACCTCCTCCAGCCCCAGCACGGGGGAGAAGCAGGCGTCGCTGCCCTCCAGCGCCGCGCACCACTCGTCCCGGGTCCGCTGCCGGAACACCCCGGCGAAGCGGGCCCGCGTCTCCTCCCACCCCTCCTGCTCCATCTGGGGCCGCAGCTCGGAGGGGTCGAGGCCGAGGCGATCCACCAGCTCGGCGAAGAACTGCGGCTCGATGGCGCCCACCGACACCCACTTCCCGTCGGAGGTCTCGTAGGCGTCGTAGAACGGGGCCCCGGAGTCGAGCAGGTTGGTACCCCGCTCCCCCCAAGCCGCCCCCCCGCCTTCGGCGCCCCGCCGGCGCCCACCGAAGAACGGGAGCATCAACAGGGCGCTCCCGTCGATCATGGCGGCGTCGACGACCTGGCCCCGACCGGTGGCCCGGGCCTCGAGCAGCCCGCACAGGAGGCCGAAGGCCAGCAGCATGCCCCCGCCCCCGAAGTCCCCGATCAGGTTGAGCGGAGGGGTGGGCGGCTGGTCCCGGCGCCCGATCCGCCCGAGCACCCCGGCCAGGGCTATGTAGTTGATGTCGTGGCCCGCCGCCCGGGCCAGGGGCCCCTCCTGGCCGAAGCCGGTGATGCGCCCGTAGACGAGAGCGGGGTTGCGCTCCAGGCACACCTCGGGGCCGAGGCCGAGGCGCTCCATCACACCGGGCCGGAAGCCCTCGATAAGAAGGTCGGCGGCCTCGACCAGGCGCAGCACGGTCTCGACCCCGTCGGGATGCTTGAGGTCGGCGCCCAGCGATCTCCGCCCCCGGCCGAGCAGCTGGCCGCCGGGGTCGACGCCCACCGCCTCCCGGCGGTCGACCCGCACGACGTCGGCGCCCATGTCGGCCAGCAGGCAGCCGGCGAAGGGGCCCGGTGCCAGGCTGGCGATCTCCACCACCCGCACCCCCCGCAGCGGGCCCTGGCCCTCGACGAGGTGGCTGTCGCTGCCGTCGGCATCCTGCATGCCGCTCACACTACGGCCGAGGCTCAGGCCGGCTCCCGGGGATCGAGGAGCAGGTGGCAGGCCTCGTCCAGGGCGTCGTAGACCTCGCCGATCGTCGACTGGCCGCTGACCCAGCCGAGCAGCGCCGAGTGCCACACGTGGTTGAGCACGCCGACCACCCCGCCTGCCACCACCGGGTCCAGTGGCTCCATCACCCCCATCAGCATGCGGGCGATCAGCTGCGACGCCTGCCGCTGGGGGGCCAGGGCGCTGGCGTCGCTCGACGAGACCGTGGTGAGCACGGCCGCCGCCAGCCTGGGGTTGCGCTCGAACGCCCGGGTGGCCCGGTGCAGGAAGTCGGTGGCCCGCTCCGCCATCGTCTCCCCGCGGAGGGGCCGGGTGGTGATCCGCGGCTCCAGGCGGGCGGCCCAGTGTCCCCACGCCGCCGCCAGCAACTGGTCCTTGGACGCGAAGTAGCGGTAGAGCGTCCCCAGGGCCACGTCGGCCTTCGACGCCACGTCGCGCATCTGCACCGCCTCGTAGCCGCCCTCCGAGGCCAGCTCGATGGCGGTGTCGAGGATCCGCTCCCGCCGCTCCAGCTGGCGGCTGGTGAGGACGGTCTCCCGGAGGGAGGCGGGGGGCGGCGTTGCCTGGGCGGGGGCGGGGTCCATGTGTCGGTGGCTGGCTGGGTGGGTCAGGGGCCTCGTAGAACCTGTTCCTGTGTCTGTCCATGCTGTCATCGCCGGGGACCGGTCAAATACTTGCTGACTACAAGCAAATAGCTGCTACCCTCGCAGGCGTGTCCCGCCCCCGCCCCCGTGCCGACGGGGACGACCCCCTGGCCGAGCTCGAGCGCGCCCTCACCCGCCTGCTCCGCCAGATGACCCGCCCCGCCTTCTACCGGTGGCTGGCCGCCGCCGGCGGGGTCCATCTCGAGCGGGCCGACTACGGGGTGCTGGTCCGCATCGACGAGGCCGCACCCGTGCGGATGACCGACCTGGCCGAGTCGCTCGGCGTCGACATATCGACGGTGAGCCGCAACGTGCGGGGCCTCGAGCGGGCCGGGCTGGTCTGCCGCACCGGGGACCCCGCCGACCAGCGGGCGTCCCGGCTCAGCCTCTCGGACGAGGGCCTGGACGTGCTGCGCCGGGTCCGGCGCACCCGTCAGGAGGCCATGCGCCACCTGCTGGCCGACTGGACCGATACCGACCGGGCCCTCCTGGCCCGACTCGTGGCCCGCCTGTCCGACGACATGGACGGCCTCGGCCAAGCCGTGTCGTCCCCGGCCGAGGCCCGGGCCGCGGTGCCGGCAACAGCCTCGGGGGGTGGCCGGTGACCACCACCGCGATCCGGCCGGGCCAGCAGAGCCTGGCCCAGCAACACGGCTTCTCCCACCGCCGGATCATGATCATCTACAGCGGCCTGATGCTCGGCATGCTGCTGGCCGCTCTCGACCAGACGATCATCTCCACCGCCCTGCCCACCATCGTCGGGGACCTCGGCGGCCTCAACCATCTGTCCTGGGTGGTGACGTCCTACCTGGTCACGTCGACGTGCTCGACCCTGCTCTGGGGGAAGCTCGGGGACCTCTACGGGCGCAAGATCGTGTTCCAGTCGGCCATCGTCATCTTTCTCGTCGGATCGGCGCTGTCCGGGCTGTCACACACCATGATCGAGCTGATCATCTTCCGGGGCGTCCAGGGCCTGGGCGCCGGGGGCCTGATGGCGCTGACCTTCGCCATCATCGGGGACATCCTCTCCCCCCGGCAGCGGGGCCGCTACCAGGGCTACATGATGGCGGTGTTCTCCCTCGCCAGCGTGGCCGGGCCCGCCCTCGGTGGCTGGCTGACCCAGAGCTACTCGTGGCGGTGGTGCTTCTACGTGAACGTGCCGGTCGGGGTCGTGGCCCTGCTGGTCACCAGCGCCACCCTCAACCTTCCGTTCCGCCGCGTGCGCCACAAGGTCGACTACAGCGGCGCCGCCCTGCAGGTCGGAGCGGTGGGCACCATCCTGCTGGTCACGGTTTGGGGCGGCGTCTCCTACAAGTGGATCTCGCCGCAGATCCTGGGCCTGATCGCGGTGGGGCTGGTGCTGGTCGGCCTCTTCCTCCTGCAGGAGCGACGGGCCCAGGAGCCCGTGCTCCCGTTGCGCCTCTTCCGCAACTCGGTGTTCAACTGCACCAACGTGGCCGGGTTCCTGGCCGGCATGGCGATGTTCGGCGGCACGGTCTACATGCCGCTGTTCCTGCAGCTGGTCAGCGGTGTCTCCCCCGTCCTGTCGGGGCTGCTGGTCCTGCCGATGATGCTCGGGGTGACGGCCAGCTCGATAACGACGGGGCGGCTCATCACGCGCACGGGCCGCTACAAGCGCTGGCCGATCATCGGGTCGGTCCTCATGCCAACCGGCATGTACCTGCTCTCTTTCATGACCGCCACCACCCCGCGCTGGCAGGCCGGCCTGTTCATGATGGTGCTCGGCCTCGGCATGGGGATGATCATGCCGGTGCTGATCGTGGCCATCCAGAACGCGACCAGGCAGGAGGATCTCGGCACCGCCACCTCCTCCAACACCTTCTTCCGGTCCATGGGCAGCTCGTTCGGGGTGGCCGTATTCGGCACGATCATGAACGCCCGCCTCAAGTTCTGGTTCCCCCGTCTGGTGCCGAACCTGGGCCACCTCAACCTCTCGGCCACCTCGGTGGCGTTCAGCCCCACCGCCGTGCACAAGCTGCCGGCGCCGGTGCGCAACGGGATCGTGACGGCCTTCTCCCACTCGCTGCACACCGTGTTCCTGTGGGCGGCCCCGATAGCGCTCCTGACGCTGCCCGCCATCCTCCTCATGAAGGAGCTGCCGCTGCGGACCGAGGCCTACATCAGCGACGCCGAGGCCGCCGAGCTCGGCAGCGCCGGGGAGCCGATCCCGGTGGAGGCGCTGGAGGCGCTGCACTAGGCGTGTCGGATCTGCGGCCCGGCCTCCGGGAGAAGGCGGCCGAGCTGCTGGAGCGGCACTGGCACGAGGCGGGCTTCACGGTCCCCCACCCCCAGATCTATCCGTGGCGGTGGCTGTGGGACTCCTGCTTCCACAGCCTGGTCTGGCTCGAGCTCGGGGACGAGCGCGCCGTGACCGAGCTGGAGTCGGTGTTCCGCTGGCAGCACGCCGACGGGTTCGTCCCCCACATCGGCTACGAGGGCGGCAGCGCCCACCACGCCTTCTGGGGCCGCTCCGACGCGTCGACGCTGACCCAGCCGCCGATGTACGGCCATGCCGTGGCGGCTCTCCGCGCCGGCGGCATGGATGTTCCCGACGAGCTGACGGAGCGGGCCGCCGCCGGGATCGCGTGGATCCTGCGCCACCGGCGGCGGGAGGACGGCCGGGTCGTGATCGTCCACCCCTGGGAGTCCGGCTGCGACAACAGCCCCCGCTGGGACCCGTGGTGCCCGGGGCCGGGTTGGGACCGGGCCCGCTGGTACGAGCGCAAAGGAGAGCTGGTCCGGGCCCTCCGCCTCGACGGCCACGGCGCGGCGGTGGGCAGCTCCGAGTTCGAGGTGGACGCCACCGGGTTCAACGCCCTGGTCGCCTTCAACGCCGCGGCTCTCGGCATCGACCACGGGATCCCCTGGTCGGAGCCGGCCCACCCCGACTGGGTCCTCACCCTCGACGACCTCCTGGTGACACTGGCGTGGGACGCCCCCGGCCTGTTCGACCTGGCCGTGGACGACGCCGTGTTCGGAGGGCGCTACGGGCCCGCCGGGGTGCGCCGGGACCACCCCGCGTTCGACCCCGACGGCTACTGGCGGGGGGCGGCCTGGCCGCAGCTCAGCTATCTGCTGTGGCTGGGGGCGGGGCGGGCGGGGCGGGGCGACGTCGCCCGCGCCCTGGCCGGGGCCGCCGTCCGGGGCGTGCTGCGCTCGGGCTGGGCCGAGCACTGGAACCCCGACACCGGGGAGGGGGGCGGGGCCCGCCCCCACTCCTGGTCGACGGTGGTACTGCTTATGGAGGACTACTGACCTTTCCCGCCGGGTCCCCTACGCCCCGGCTCCTCCGCCAGGCGGGGGCCCCAGCCCCGCCGGCGGCCGTCTACTTCTCGTAGAGAAGGACGCCGCGGATGTTCTTGGCGTCGCGCATGTCCTGGTAGCCCTGGTTGATGTCCTCCAGGTCGTACGTGCGGGTGATCATCCCGTCGAGGTCGAGCTGGCCGTCCCGGTACAGCTCGCACAGCTTGGGGATGTCGTAGCGGATGTTGGCCGATCCGAAGATGGTCCCGACAACCCGCTTCTCCATGAGCGTGAGGTCCATCATGTTCATCTTCACGTCCATCTCGAACATGGGGTGGATGTTCGTCACCACGACCGTGCCCCGCTTGGCGCACAGCTGCATGATCCCGGGCATGAGGTCCCCGTGGCCGACGCCCATGGCGCAGATGATCTTGTCGGCCATCCGGCCCCAGGTGACGTCGTTGACGAGCTGGAAGGCCTCCTCGATGCTCGACGCCACGTGGGTGGCCCCGAACTTCTGGGCCTGCTCCCGCTTGAACTCGGACGGGTCGATGGCGAAGATCCGGTGGGCCCCGGCCAGCTTGGCCCCCTGGATGGCGCCGGTGCCGATGCCGCCCACCCCGATGACGATCACGTTGTCACCGGGATGGACGTCGGCGGCGTACACGGACGAGCCCCAACCGGTCGTGACACCGCAGCCGATGAGACAGGCCTTGTCGAGGGGGATGTCGTCGGGGACCTTCACGCAGGAGGCCACGTTGGCCACCGTGTGCTTTCCGAACGTCCCCAGCAGCACCATGGTGCGCAGGTCCTCCCCGCGGGCGTGGTGGCGCGAGGTGCCGTCGGCCTGCAGGCCGCCGAGGAGGGTGGCCCCGACGTCGCAGAGGTTGGAGTGGCCGGTCGCGCACGAGGGGCACTTGCCGCAGGCGGGGATGAAGCCGAACACCACGTGGTCACCGGGCTTGAGCTCGGTGCAGCCCGGGCCCACCTCCTCGACGATCCCGGCGCCCTCGTGGCCGCCGATGATCGGGCGGGGGACGGGCATGTCACCGGTCACCAGATGCTCGTCGGAATGGCACATGCCGGAGGCGGTCAGCCGCACCAGCACCTCGTCGGCGTTCTTGGGGGGGTCGAGCTCGATCTCCTCGACGCTCCACTCCTTCTCGTCCGGCCAGAGCACTGCCGCCTGGGTCTTCAATTCCCGGTCCTCCCCTTCGCATGCCGAGTCACATGTCCGAGGCGCCGATCATACGGCTGGTTGGTGGCCGCTCAAACCGGGCCGGAATCGGGCCGGCAGCCTCAGTCGGGCTGGAGGGCCCGGGCCGCCACCGCCGGGTTGTAGTACTCCCGCTGATGGCAGATCAGTCCGTCGCGGAACTCGACCACGCCGATGTAGGAGTTGGCGTAGGACTTCCCGGTGGGGACCACCCGGCCCTGGCTGGTGTACTCGAGCACCAGGGTGTCCGGGTCGACGCACTCGATCACCCTCGTGATCTCCAGCCGGAAGGAGAACGTCTCGAGGGCGGGGCCGACATGGGCCCGGATGGCCTCCTTGCCCTCGAGGCGGACCGGCGGGTCGGCGTAGGGCAGCTCGAGGACCATGTCGTCGGTGCAGTGCTCCAGCTGGCCGCCCACGTCCCCGCGGCTGACCGCGGCGAAGGACCGCTCGACCAGCTGGAGGTTGCGCCGGCGGCGCTCCTCGTCGGTCACCCTTCCACCGTACGACGGATGAGGTAGACGGGATCGGAGGGATCGCGGCGGGGCGCGGGGCCGGCGCCCTCCTTCGGCCTGACGACCCCGGGGGGTATGGCCCGGGTCCACTCCCGCACGGCGTGGCGCTCGGCTATCCGCCACCCCCCGTCGCGCCGCTCCAGGCGGTCGACGTAGCGGAAGCCCGACACGAAGTTGAGGGCGGGATCCTCGGGCGGGGTGCCCCAGTGGTGGGCGTTCCCGTAGGTCTCGGACCAGGCGACGTCACCCTCCACCTCGACCAGGTGGTTGCCGACCAGGTGCATGGTCCCGTCGAAGCGGCGCAGCCCCTCCCCCACCCAGCGGACATAGTCGTCCCGGTTCCCGGTGAACCCGGTGTGGTGGTCGACGCCGTCGGGGTGGTAGCAGTCCCGCACCGCGTCCAGGTCGAGGCGGTCGATCCCCCGGCAGTAGCGCATGACGACCTCGTACACCGCCTGCTTGTCGAGCAGCTCGTCGAGCCGCTCCTCCGGGGTCATCGCGCCACCGTACGACAGAGGGGCACGGGAGACGCCTCGGGCGCTGGACCGGGTCGGCCGATCCGTCAGCGGCAGGGAGCGTGCGGGGCATGCGGAGCCACCAGCCTCGCCAGGCGCAGGCAGGTGCCGTGCATGGCGGAGGTCTGGCCGAGCCGATCCTGGGCCGTGGCCAGCCCCACCAGGGACTCCTCGTCCCAGGGGTTGGCCGCCAGTGCCCGCCGGAAGGCGGCCTCCCCCGCCTCCGCGGAGCGCCACCGGCTGAGGTAGTCCCCCAACAGTGACCACGAGCTCGGCAGGGCGGTGTCGTCGTCGACGGCCCTCTGCGCCCAGGCGATGGCGACCGGCCGGGACGACGCCCGGTTGGAACCGGACACGGCGTGGAACGCCGTCGCCTTGGCGGCCACCACGTCGGGATCGGGCCAGGGCGGGAGCCTGTGGGCGGCGTTGGCGGCGATCCCCGGATCGGCGCTGACCTCGGCCCGCGCCACCAACACGTCCCCGTACAGGAACAGCCCGCCGGCCGCCGCCGCCAGGAGAACGCCGATCCCGGCCACCACCCCCCGCCAGGTGCGGAAGGGTGAGAGCGCGGCCGTCGTCAGCGCCGACGCCGGATCGGACGCCCCGAGGGCCAGGAGGGCCAACGGGACGATGACGACGTTCTGAGGCTCAACCAGGCAGACGATCCCCGCCGCCAGCGCCGTCCGCGCCAGTTGGCCCCGGGCCCGACGCCCGGCCAGGCCCAGGAACACCAGCAGGGCGGCCAGACCGAGCAAGCCGGTAGTCGTGGCGTACTGAAGAACGAAGTTGTGCGCATCGCTGTAGTAGTTCGTGCGTAGACGTCGCGCCTGCGCCACCGTCATGTGCGGGAGGGTGGCCTCCCCGAAGCGGCCCGGTCCCGAGCCGATCACGGCGTAGTGCGGCAGTGCCACCAGTCCCAGCTCCCATGTACCGAACCTGGTGCTGTCGCTCGTCGTCACCGCCCCGGAGGTTCCGGTGGAGATGACTCTCTGCGTTCCCGATTGGGACACGTTCGGGGCGAGATTCGTGACGGTGATGCCGATGACGACGGCGGCCACCACCGCCAGACGGACCGCCCATGACGCGTGCCGGATGCCGACCAGAACCACGACCAGGGCCAGGGCCAACGAGATGCGCGCCGCGGAGAGCTCCAGGCCGGCGGCCACCAGCGCCACCGCGGCCAGCCAGCGCCAGTGGATGACCTGCCGTCCGACCCGCGGGACGACCAGGCACATGCCCATGGCCATCAGCGCGCCCAGGAAGGCGGAGTTGCCCGTCAGGCCCTGCGGGGTGGCCGGATACGGCGCTAGCACGGGGGGCAGGTTGCTGATGGAGCCCTGCACGACCGCCAGCACCGCCGACAGCAGCACCGCTGCCACCAGGGCCTGCGTCAGGGTCCTCCGGCCTGCGGCGGACATGTGGCGGCCGATAGCCCACAGTCCGACGACCGCCACGAGAAACAGCCATCCGGTGCCCCAGTTGTAGTCACCGAGGAGTGACAGGACCGGGTTCGAGCTCAGTGCGGTGGAGAGACCCGCCACGAGCAGGAAGGCGGTCCCGGCCCATGCCGCCCGGTCGCGCCGCACCACCAGGTTGCCCAGGGCCACGACGCCCGGGACGACGATGAGGAGTAGCAGCGTCGCCTTCGGCGCCCATGACGCGGCATGGAGGGAGTCCCACGCCGCCAACGGCAGCAGCAGAGCCACGACACACACGGCCTCTTCCCAGCGGCGCGCGGGGACGACGTCCGAAGTCTGGCTCTCCACCGTTGGCCGACGCTAATGGCCGGGCCGTCCGATCCCGGGGACACAGAGTCCGATGGTCCGGCGCTGGCCGGACACAAGGGGCGGGCCCGGTTCAGGTCAGGGCCCACCCTGGTCCGAGATATCGGCGAAGCCCACCGTGTTGCCCGTCCACGTGTTCGGCCGGGTGGCCATCCAGAGGAGGTGGGCGGCGGCGTCCTCGGACGACATCACGGCCTCCATGCCCTGGCCGCCGGTGGCCACCTCCTCCCCCTGCGTCTCCCGGACGTACTCAAAGCCCTCGGTCGCAACGATCCGGTCGACCCGCAGCGTGTTGAACGACACACCCCTGCCCCCGACCTCCAGCTCCATGTAGTCGCTCCAGCGCTCCATGGCCAGCTTGCTCGTGGAGTACAGACCGAGGTTGGGCGTGAGCGACTGCGATGCTCCCGAGCTGACGTTGATCACGCGCCCCTCGCCACGCTCGAGCATCCCGGGTACGAACCCGTGGCACAGCTGGAGCGGAGCTACGACCTGGACGCGGAAGGCGGTCTGCCATCGCCGCCACGGCACCTGCATCACCGGCCCGTTGGAGGTGTAGGCGGCGTTGTTGACGAGCACGTCGCAGCGTCCCCGCCAGTCCAGGGTGCGCTCGACGATCTGCTGGGTGGCGTCCGGGTCACTGAGGTCGGCCAGTACGGGCAGGGCGTCCACCCCTTCCGCACCGAGGGCGGCCGCCACCTCCTCGACCGTGCCGGGCAGTCGCGCGTCCGGGTCGTCCTGCCCGGACCGTCCCACGACGACGATGGCGGCGCCCGCCTTCCCGAGGGCCATGGCGGTGGCCCGCCCGATGCCGCGGGTGGAGCCGGTGACCACCACGACGGATCCGTGGAGTGTCATGGGCGGCCGCAGGCGGGGCTGGGGCCCCCGCCTTGCGGAGGAGCCGGGGCGTAGGGGACCCGGCGGGCCGGTGTCATTGTCATAACCGGGCTGAGCTGTAGACGACGACGCCGCCGAAGTTGGGCGCCGCCTGGCACGCCAGGCCCAGCTCGGCCCGGTCGAGCTGGCGCTCCCCGGCCCTACCGGACAGCTGCAGGTAGCACTCGAGCATCTGGGGGACACCGTGCATCCGGCCGTTGCCGAGGGCGCCTCCGCCCGACAGGGCGGGAAGGCCGCCGGCGGTGGCGATCCCCCCGTCACTGACGAAGCGGTGGGCCTCGCCCCGGGGGCAGTAGCCCAGCGCCTCCAGCCACAGGTACACGAGGGGGGAGAAGCCGTCGTAGACCTGCGGCACGTCGATGTCCTCGGGGCCGAGGCCCGTGTTCTCCCACAGGATCCCGGCCACCCGGCGGCCCCCCTCCTCCATGTCGTCGAGGGTCCAGTGGTCGATGCTGTTGGGCGCCCTCCAGCGCCCCTGGGCGTAGCCGGCCACGTACACCGGTCTGTGGGGCAGGTCCCGGGCCCGCTCGGCGCTGGTGAGCACGAACGCCCCGACCCCGCTCACGGGGATGTCGCAGTCGAGAATCGAGATCGGCTCGGCGATCATCCGGGCCGACAGGTAGTCGTCCGCGGTCACCGGCTTCTCGTACCAGTACGACCAGGGGATGCGCGCCCCGTTCCGGCGGGCCTCGACCACGACGGCGGCCATGTCCTCCCGCGACGCGCCGTAGCGCTGCATGTACTCGGTATAGGCGCGCGCCGCCTGCACGGGTGGCCCCCAGTACCCCTGCGGGGCCACCCACTGGGCCGCTCCGTCGGCGTGGGTCATCGGGTTCTCGTGGTAGCGGCCGGGCGGGTTGTACATGGCCCGGTGCACGAGCACGTAGTCGGCGGCGCCGGTGGCGATGGCGCCGGTGGCCAGGATGACCGACCCGGGGAGCTGGCCCACCCCCTGGAACCCGCACAGCCAGCGGGGCTGCACCTTCAGGTGCTCGACCAGCCACTCGGACGTGACGACGTGGGTCCCGTCGACGACGGCCCTGCCCCCGCTCGAGGGGAACAGCGCCCCGGTCGTGAAGCCGTCGATCTGATCGGGGCGGAGGCCGGCGTCGGCGATCGCCTCCAGCCCCGTCGCGATGGTGAGGGCCCCGAGGGGCACCTCCGTATAGCGCCGGATGGGACTGTGGGCGAAGCCGACGACGGCCACCTCGCCCGCCGCCCCGAAGCGGCCCGCGCTCATGCGCCGGCCACCAGGCGGAACCGGGGCACGGCCCTACCCTCGGCCACGTCGTCGAACACGACCTCGGCGGCGGCCCCGAGGGCCAGCCCGTCCGCGGACCCGCCCACCAGCTGGCCGACCATGCGCAGGCCCTCCTGCTCGTCGAGCTCGACGTCGACGACGACGTAAGGGACGTCGGGTCGGAAGCCGGGCAGGAAGGCGTCGTGCATGACGGTCCAGGACCGGACGCGTCCCCGGCCGCTGACCGGATCGAAGCGGAAGGCCCGCTCGGGCGAGAGGCAGTTCACGCAGATCACGTCGGGGGGGTGGGTGAACCAACCACAAGCCACGCAGCGCTGCACCGCCAGCACGTGCGACGCCGCGGCCCGCCAGAACTCCTCCGACAGCTGGTCCGGCACCGGCAGCGGCTTCGGTGCCGGCTCGGCGCTCACGCCGCGGACCTTACCGTCGCGGGACGCGCCCCGCCGGCGTGCGCTCACCTCATGGTCTCCCCGGCGTTGACGTCGACCGACTGGCCCGTCATCCCCGCCGCCAGGTCGGACAGGAGGAACACCACGACCCGGGCGCACTCCTCGTCGGTCGTCAGTTGCGGGAGCGGCACGTCGGACTCCATGCGGGCCAGCTCGGCCTCGAACGACGTCCCCCGCTCGGCCGCCAGGTTGGTCAGGTGGCGCTCCAGGGCGGGCCCCCGCATCCGCCCCGGCACGATCGTGTTGACCCTGATTCCGAAGGGCCCCAGCTCCCGGGCCAGGACGTGGCCGGCGGTGACCAGAGCGGCCTTGGACGCCGCGTAGGGGCCCCGCCCCGCAAACACCCTCCGCACGATCTGGGAGCCCACCAGCACGACCGACCCTGCCGCCCGCGCCTTGAGGGCCGGTATGGCCGCCTTCACGACGCGGAGCGAGCCGAACACGTTGACGTCGAAAGCCTCCTTCCAGTCGTCGACGTCCGACTCCTCGAGCGTCCGCCCGTAGGCCCGGCTCTGGGCGTAGGCGTTGCACACCACCCCGTCGACGCCTCCGAGCTCGTCCACCGCGTCGCTGAAGAGAGCCCGGCAGTCCGGGTCGGACGTCACGTCACAGGTGCGCCGGGCCACGACGGCGCCGGCGTCACGGAGCTCGGCGGAGAGCTCGTCGAGGTAGGCCGCATTGCGCGATCCGAGCATCACGGCGGCGCCGGCGGCGGCGGCGTCCCGGGCCACGTGAGCCCCCAGGCCGGGCCCGACTCCGGCCACCACCACCACTCTTCCCTGCAGCAGCGGCGCCTTCCACGACTGGCGGTCCACGACCCTCCTCCCGATCGACGCTGCCTCCAGCTTGTCGCCGCGTTACCGTCCCCGGCGATGGATCTCCGCTTCACCCCCGAGCAGGACGCGTTCCGCGAGGAGGTTCGGGCCTTCCTCGACACCGAGCTGCCCCCGGACCAGGCCTTCGACCACGAGTTCTGTGAGGACGACGACCGGTGGGCCTTCGCCTTCGAGTTCACCCGCAAGGTGGGCGCCAAGGGCTGGATCGGGCTCACCTGGCCGACCGAGTACGGGGGGCTGGGCCGGTCGGCGGCCGAGCGGATGATCATGTTCGAGGAGTTCACCTACAGGGACGCCCCGCTGCTCAACGCCATCGGCTGGGGTCTGGCGGCGGGCAGTCTCCTGGTCGGGGGCACCGAGGAGCAGAAGAAGCGGTTCCTGCCGGAGATCGCCCGGTTCGAGCGGTTCTGGGCCGAAGGTCTGACCGAGCCCGACTCCGGCTCGGACCTGGCCTCGCTGTCGACACGGGCCGTGCGCGACGGGGACGAATGGGTCGTCAACGGCCAGAAGACCTACACGACGTGGGGCCACCGCGCCGACGTGCTCTACCTCGCGGCCCGCACCGACCCCGCCGCCCCCCGCCACAAGGGCATCAGCATCTTCTGCCTCGACCTCGGCCTCCCGGGGATCTCGTTCTCTCCCCTCCACAACCTCGGAGGCGGGCGGCAGAACCACACCTACCTCGACGACGTGCGCATACCGGCCGACATGCTCATCGGGAAGGAGGGTGAGGGCTGGAGCTACATCATGAACGCCTTCTACGCCGGCGGGGGCGGGGGCGGCCTGCACGCCAAGATGCAGCGCATGCTGGACCAGGTCGTGGCCTACTGCCGGACCACGACCAGGGACGGAGTGCTCATGATCAAGGACCCCATCATCCGCCCGCAGCTGGCCGAGCTGGCGCTCATGGTGGAGACCGAGCGGCTCCTGTCCTACGAGTCGCTGGGGAACCACGAGAACAAGAGGCCGCCCGTCTTCGCCGGGGCCCTGGGGGTGGTGGTGATGAAGGAGGGACAGAGCCGTTTCGCGCAGCTGTGCAACCAGATCATGGGGCCGCTCGGTCAGCTGGGCCAGGGCAGCCGGTGGGCGCCGATGGGCGGGGACCCGGAGGCCTGGTACCGCCAGTCCTACGCCAACCACGCCGGCGGGGCGCCGCAGGTGAAGCGGATGGTGCTGGCCACCCGCGGCCTCGGCCTGCCGCGCTAGGCCGGGAGGAGCAGCGTGGACCTCGCCTTCGACGAGCACCAGAGCGAGCTCGGCGGCATCGCCCGCCAGCTGTTCGCCTCCCGCTGCCCGCCGGCCACTGTGCGGGCCCTCGAGGAGGACCCGGCGGGCTTCTCCCGGGACCTGTGGGAGGAGATGGGCCGGCTGGACTGGATCGGGCTGGGCCAGCCCGAGTCCGCCGGGGGGTCGGGCGGGACGGTCGCCGACCTGGCCGCCATCTACGTCGAGATGGGCCGGGCCCTCGTGCCCGGCCCCCATCTGGCGTCGGCGGTGATCTGCGGCGGGGCCCTCGTCGCCGCGGGCGTCGGCGGGGCCGGGGGCGGGGACCACGGCGCCCTGACCCGGGCCGTGCTGGGGGGCAGCCAGATCGTCGTGCCGGCGCTGAGCGAGCCCGGGACCACCTACGGGCCCGAGGCGGTGAAGATGGCGGCCGAGGCCCGGGGAGCCGGCTTCCGGTTGGAGGGGGTGAAGCTGCTGGTCGCCTTCGCCAACTCGGCCGACCGGCTCCTGGTGACGGCCCGCACCGGCCCGGCGGTCGAGGACATCACGCTGTTCCTCGTCGACCCGGCCGCCGCAGGGGTCGAGGTCGAGGCAACCCCGAACGTCGCCGGCTACCCGCTGTTCGGCGTCATGTTCCGCTCCGTCGACGTGGGTGCGGACGCGGTGGTCGGCCCGGTCGGCGGGGGGTGGGCGCTCCTGCGCCCCGCGCTGGAGCGGGCCACCGTGCTCCGCTGCGCCGAGATCGTCGGTGCCGGGGAGCGCGTGCTGGAGATGGCGGTGGGCTACGCCCTGCAGCGCGAGCAGTTCGGCCAGCCCATCGGGCGCTTCCAGGCCGTGCAGTACCTGTGCACCGACATCGCCATCGCCACCCACCTCACCGCCCTGCTCACCCGGCAGGCGGCGTGGCGGCTGGACCAGGGCGGGCCGGCGGGACGGGAGGTCTCGATGGCCAAGGCCTACGGCAGCCGGGCGGCCCAGCAGATCGTGCACCGCGGCCACGAGGTCCACGCTGGTGTGGCGTTCATGATGGAGGCCGACATGCAGCTCTACACCCGCCGGGCCCGGCACTGGGAGCTGGACCTGGGGGACGCCCGCTACCACGACGAGCTGATCGCCCGCTCTCTGGAGGCCTGACCCGGGCTACGGTCGGGACGGGGACGGGCGAGAGCGGCCCGCCGTCCGGTGCGGGGAGGCAGCGATGAGAACCCAGGTCTGCGAGATGCTCGGGATCGAGTACCCGATACTCGCCTTCAGCCACTGCCGCGACGTGGTGGCGGCGGTGTCCAACGCCGGCGGCTTCGGCGTTCTCGGCGCGGTGGCGCACACGCCCGAACAGCTCGACATCGACCTCAACTGGATCGAGGAGCAGACCAACGGCCGGCCGTATGGAGTGGACCTCCTGCTGCCCCAGAAGTACGCCGGCGCCGAGGAGGGGGGCCTCGACAGAGGCAGCCTGATGGCCCTCCTCCCCGCCGAGCAACAGCAGTTCGTCGACGAGATCCTGGCCCGCTACCAGGTGCCCGCCCTCCCCGAGAACCAGGGCCCGCTCACCGGCCGGGGCCTGATCAGCGTGTCCCCGAAGGGGTACGGGCCGCTGCTGGACGTGGCCTTCGCCCACCGCATCGGGCTCATCGCCAGTGCCCTCGGGCCGCCCCCGCCGGCGCTCATCGACCGGGCCCGGGAGCACGGGGTGGCGGTGGCGGCCCTGGCCGGCACCCGGGCCCACGCCGAGCGCCACGCCGCCGCAGGCGTGGACATCATCGTGGCCCAGGGGACCGAGGCCGGCGGCCACACCGGGGATATCTCGACGATGGTGCTGGTGCCCGAGGTCGTCGACGCGGTCGCGCCCGTCCCGGTGCTGGCGGCGGGGGGCATCGCCTCGGGGCGGCAGATCGCGGCGGCCATGGCCCTGGGGGCGGCGGGGGTGTGGTGCGGGTCGGTGTGGCTCACCACCGCCGAGGCCGAGACCCAGCCGACGGTGAAGGAGAAGTTCCTCCGCGCCTCCTCGGCCGACACGGTGAGGTCGCGCTCGCTCACCGGCAAGCCGGCGCGCATGCTGCGCACCCCCTGGACCGACGCCTGGAACGAGCCGGGCGCTCCGGCGCCCCTGGCCATGCCGCTGCAGAGCATCCTGGTGGCCGAGGCCCAGGTGCGCATCGCCCGGGGCGCGCCGCAGGAGGGGTCCGGGGCGGCCGACCTCGCCACCTATTTCGTGGGCCAGGTGGTGGGGCGCATGAACCAGGTGAAGCCCGTCCGCCAGGTGGTGCTGGAGATGGTGACCGAGTACGCGGAGGTGGCGGCGCGCTTCGCCGAGCAGGCCACCGCCGCCGGATGAGCGGGGACCGGACATGAGTGACGACGCCGAGGCGCGGATCCGGGCCCTGGAGGAGCGGATCGGCGCCCTGGAGGACCAGCTGGCGCTGTACCGGCTGGTCAGCACCTACGGGCCGGCCGTCGACACCGGCAGCGGCACCGAGGCGGCGGCGCTGTGGGCCGAGGACGGCGCCTACGAGTTCGACACCTCGCGCCTCGACGGTCCCGAGGGGATCGCGGCCATGGTGGCGGGCGAGACCCACCAGGCCCTGATCCGCCAGGGCTGCGCCCACATCCTGGCCCTGCCGGTCGTGACGGTGGACGGGGACCAGGCCAGCGCCACCGGCTACTCGCGGGTGTACCGCCACATGGAGGACGGCTACGAGGTCTGGCGGGTGTCGGCCAACCACTGGCGGTTCCGCCGCACCCCCGAGGGATGGAAGGTCACCCACCGGGTGAACCGGACCCTCGATGGCAGCCCGGAGGCGCGCCGGATCCTCCGACGGGCCTTCGACGACGAGACGGAAGGGACGAGATGATCGACCTGGGACTGGAGGGCAAGGGCGCCGTCGTGGCCGGAGCCGGCTACATCCCCGAACGGGCGGGGCACGGGCGGATCTGCTCGCTCAAGCTGGCCGAGGCGGGCGCCACCGTCGCGTGCATCGACATTGACGAGGGCCGGGCCAAGGGCACGGCGGCCGAGGTGGAGGCGGCGGGCGGCAAGGCGTTCCCGGTGGTGGCCGACATGACCGATCCCGCCCAGGTGGAGCGGGCCCTCGACGAGTCGGTGGCGGGGCTGGGATCGCTCGACGTGTGCGTCGACATCATCGGCGGGGCCCGCTGGGACCGGGCCCAGGACTTCTCCGACGAGGACTGGGCCTGGACCATCCAGAACAACGTGAGCCAGGTCTTCTACCTGTTCCGGGCGGCGGGGCGCCGGATGATCAGCCGGGGCACGGGGGGCTCGATCGTGGCCCTGGCGTCGGTGGACGGGATCTCGGCCGCTGCCCTGCACGCACCGTACGGAGCGGCCAAGGCAGGGGTGATCTCGCTGGCCAAGACCTTCGCCCAGGAGCTGGGCCGCTACGGCATCCGGGTGAACGCCGTGGCGCCGGGCAACGTCGGGGCCGGCAACGAGGACTGGCCCGAGGGGCAGTACGCCGTGAACCAGGTGAACCCGCTGGCCCCGCCCCGCACCCGCGACATCGGCAACGCCGTGCTGTTCCTCTCCTCAGTGCTCGCGGAGCGGATCACTGGCCAGACCCTCGTCGTGGACGGCGGGGCCACGATCCGGGACCTGTGGGGGCTCACCGAGGAGGTGCTCCCGCACTTCCGCATCGGCCACTACGACGACCGCACCTACCGCGGCTCCTAGACCTCCTCCGGCCTTTCGAAAATGCTTTTGGGCGGGCGTATATGAATCGTCGAATACGCCCGGCCCGAAACCGTACAGGCGAGCAGGAACCGTGCGAGAGTAGGCCTTCTTCGTGCACGGAGCGTGCTGAGCTCGTCACCGCAACCCGCCGAAATCCGGCCTTATGTGGATCTTCTTATACGGCCGCCCCAAAGTGTTTTCGGAAAGGCGGGGAGGTCTCCTCGCCCCGGCGTACCCGGTCACGGGCGGGTCCTGGGCGGGTCATGGCCGGTCCCCGTCAGTCGGACGGTGACCGTCCCTGCATGGCGCGATCCCATGCCTGCATGGCGTGACGGGGGCGGTGGGCGGTCGTGCCCCCGTCGACCACGATCGTCTGGCCGGTGATGCACCGGGCGTCATCGCTGGCCAGGAACACCACCACGGCGGCCACGTCGGCGGGCGTGGTCGGCCACGGCAGCAGGCGTTCGGCGGCGTGCTCGGCCAGGCGGTGCTCGGAGAGGGTGGCGGCCAGCCGCTCGGTCACGATCGGGCCGGGCGCCACGGCGTTGCAGCGGATGCCTTCGGCGCCGTACATGCTGGCCACGTAACGCGTGAGCCCGATCACGGCCGCCTTGGACGCCCCGTAGGACGCGTTCTCATCGACGCCGAGCAGGCCGGACACCGAGGCGGTGTTGACGATGGAGCCACCCCGGCCCGACCGGCGCATGGCGGCCACGCCGTACTTGCACCCGAGCATCACGCCCCTGGCGTTGACCGCCATCTTGCGCTCCCACACCTCGAGCGGTAGCTCGGTCAGGTCTCCATCGGGCAGATCCGTGCGCATGACGGCGGCGTTGTTGTGGAGGATGTCCACGCGGGAATGCACGGCCATGGCCCGATCCACCATGGCGCGGACCTGGGACTCGTCGCTGACGTCGGCGGCCACCGCCATGCCGCGGCCGCCCTGGGCCCGGACCTCGTCGATCGTGAGGGCGGCCGCTTCGCCATCGATGTCGACCGCCACGACCGCCGCCCCCTCCTCAGCCAGGAGCCGGCACGTGGCCCGGCCCACTCCCCCGCCCGCGCCGGTGACCAGCGCCACCCGGTCGGCCAGGCGCGGTGTCGGTCCCACGAGGTGCCCGGGCGGTCGCGACGGTCAGCGCCCGGCCGCTGAGGCCCCGCCGTCCACGTACAGGATCTGGCCCGATATGTACGACGCCTGGTCCGAGACCAGGAAGCCCACCGCGTTGGCGATGTCCTCGGGCGTTCCGATGCGCCGCAGCGGGACCAGCGCGGCCCGCTGGGCCATCCGCTCGCCCTCGTAGGCCGGCGCCGTCCCCTCGGTCAGCATCGAACCGGGCCCGACGGCGTTCACCCGGATCCCCTTCGGCCCCAGGTCCAGGGCCAGCTGGCGGGTGAGGGTCTCAACGGCGCCCTTGCTCACCGGGTACACCTCGACCACCGGCGCCGCCATGGCGGCGGCCAGGGACGAGAGATTCACGATCACGCCCCCGCCGGCCGCCACCATGCCCGGGGCGAAGGCCCGGCAGCAGTTGAGCGTCCCGCCCAGGTTCACCGCCAGCACCCGGTCCACGTCGGCGTCGGCGGCGTCGATGACGCTTCCGTAGGTCCAGATCCCGGCGTTGTTCACGAGCACGTGGACGGGGCCGACCTGTTCGGCCAGGGCCGTGACGGCGGACCGGTCGGCCACGTCGCACGGGTAGGACCGCCCGCCCAGGGCGGCGGCGGCGCCGGCAGCGGCCTCGGCGTCGATGTCGACGGCCACCACCTCGTAGCCGTCGACGGCCAGCCGCCCGGCTATGGCCCGCCCCAGCCCGCGCCCGGCCCCGGTCACCAACGCCACCTTCATCGGACCGGGCTCGCCTCCTCGCGTGCCAGCTCCACCAGCCGCCTCCTCTGCACCTGCCCGGTGGGGCCGGTGCGGGGAATGGCGTCGACGAGCATCAGCCGCCGGGGGTGCTTGAACGAGGCCAGGCTGGCGGCGCAGTGCCTGCGCAGCTCCTCGAGGTCGACGGTGTGACCGGCGCGCACCACGACGAACGCGGTCACGATCTCACCCCAGTCGTCGTCGGGAACCCCGGCCACGGCCGCGTCGGCCACGGCCGGGTGGCGCTGGAGCACGACGTCCACCTCGGCGGGAGCGACGGTCTCCCCGCCGGTGCGGATCATGTCCTTGATGCGGCCCACGACCCAGAGGTACCCCTCGTCGTCGCGCTCCACCAGGTCCCCGGTCCGGTACCAGCCGTCGACGAGGGCGGCAGCCGTGGCCTCGGGGTTGCGGAAGTAGCCGCTGAACATCTGGGCACTGCGGACCCACAGCTCTCCGTCGACGATGCGGAAGTGCACGCCGACCGAGGGCAGACCCACCGAGCCCGGCTTGCGCGTCACGTCGTCGGGCCCGAGGATCGCCAGCCCGCCGGCCTCGGTGGCGCCGTAGCCGATCGAGGTGGTCGTGCCCGGGAAGTTCTCGGCTATCCGCGTGAGGAGGTCGATCGGCGTGGCCGAGGTGCCGGTGTTGGCCTGGCGCAGGGACGTGAGGTCGTAGCCCGAGCGGTCGGCCTCCATGATCCGGCGCCACACGGCGGGGATGGCGTAGAAGCGCGTGACCCGGCGGCGGTCGATGGCCTCCAGGATCGACTCGGTGTCCCCGCCGTCGACGAGGGCGCTCTCGTCTCCGCCGTACCACGCGTTGTGCACGAAGGCCCATCCGCCCCAGTGGAACTGCGGGAAGATGCTCCCGGCCGGGCCGGCGTTCACCAGGCCGCCGCCGATGGTGGCGCCTCCCGTGCGCATCCGGTTGCTGCGGTGGGACAGGACAGCACCCTTGGGAGCGCCCGTCGTGCCGCTGGTGAAGAAGATGACGTCGGCGTCCATCTCGTCGACCTCAGGCAGGTCGACGACCGACGGCCGCCGCTCGGCCAGCAGGGTGTCCAGGGTCACGTCACCGCTGTGGGACTCGTCGTGCACCACGAGGGCGGGGTCGGCCAGGTCGAGCACGGCCCCGGCCTCCTCGGAGTTGAATCGGGGATTGAGCGGGACGAAGACGGCGCCGGCCTGGGCCGCCCCGTAGTAGAGGGCGCCGGTGTCGATGCTGGTCTCCCCCCACCAGGCCACCCGGTCGCCGCGGCGCACCCCGCGCCCCGCAAGCACCGTGGCTATGTGCTCGGCCCGCTCCGCCAGCTCACCGAACGTTCGCGTCTGGCCCCGGTAGCTCACCGCCACCCGGTGCGGCACGCGTGCCGCAGTGGTCCGGAGAATGTCGTGTAGGAGGAGGGGGTCCATCAGGAATGGGTGGAGCGACGCGCCGTCAGCGCCGTGCGCCCGACTCGTGCTGGCCCACGGGGAAAGTCTCCTCGAAGACGGTGGCGACGTAGCCGGGCCCCTCGGCCGTCGGGATGAACCACCCCGTCGGGCACATGGTCAGGATCTCGACGAACGTGAACCCCGCCCCTTGCATCTGCAGCTCGAACGCACGGCGGAGGAATTTCTTGGTCTGGGCCACGGACCCGGCGTTGTTCACCGCCCCGCGTGCCACGTAAGCCGTGCCCGGCAGGGTGCGCACCAGGTCGGCCACGGGGATCGGGAAGCCGTGGCTGGCCGGGTCCCGGCCCTCCAGGCTCGTCTTGGTCCGCTGGCCCACGACGGTCGTGGCGGTCATCTGGCCGCCGGTGTCACCGAACACGCCGTTGTTGAGCATGATGCAGGTGATCGGCTCGGCCCGGCCGGCGGCATGCAGCAGCTCGTGGAGGCCTTCGCTGGCCATGTCCCCGTCCCCCTGGAGGGTGAACACCGCCACGTCCGGGTGCACGCGCTTGACGCCGGTCGCCACCGCCGGCGCCCGCCCGTGGAGGCACTGGAGCCACTCCAGGTCGGTGAGGACCGCCGCCTGGGTGTAGCAGCCGTGGCCGATGACGCCGACGGCCCGATCGGCCAGGGCCAGCTCGGTCATGACCTCGCACAGGAGGCGCCACGCCACCGGGTGCCCGCAGCCGGGGCACAGGTGGTGCTCCTCGGACAGCAGGAGGGGGGCGCCGAAGTCGGCCACCTTGGTGGCCGGCGCCGCGGGAGGGGCGCCGGTCGGGACGTGGGTCATCTCAGTCTCCTTCGTCGATCACCCGGCGGACGGCGGCCCGGATGGCGGGCACCTCGAGCAGGTCCCCCTGGCGCATGCCGCTGTAGTCGATGCTGACCCCGCCCACGAAGCGGATCTTGGAGCGGTCGGCCACGCTGAGGCGGACGTCGTCGAGCATCTGGCCGGCGTTGAGCTCGTAGACGAGCACCCGCCGGGCCCCGGCCGCCGCCTCGGCGAGCGCCGCCTCGGGGAAGGGCCACAGGCTGATGGGCCGGAACGAGCCGATCCGTACCCCTTCGGCGCGCAGCTCCTCGACGACGTAGTCGACGAACGGACCCGACGTCCCCCACGACACCACCAGGTACTCGGCGTCCTCGACCATGAACGACTCGTGGCGCTGCTCGGCCTCGGCCACCGCCGCGAACTTGTCGGCGATGTGCCTCCACTGCCCCTCGGGGCCCCGGCCCGGATTGTTGGCCTTGCCGATGTCCCACGACCAGATCTGGCGGGACCGGCCCGTCCCGCCCGTGGAGCCGTCGAGGGCCCAGTCCTTGGGGGGAAGGGGCCCGTACTCCCGGGGCGAGACGTCGACGCTCATGTTGGTGTCGGCTATCAGGTAGTCCCCGAGGAGGATCACGGGGGCGCGGTAGGTGTCGGCCAGGTGGAACAGGAGCTGGGTGTGCTCCACCGCCTCCCCGACATCCTTCGGCGCCAGGGTGATCGTGCGGTAGTCACCCCAGCCTCCTCCCCGCGTGCACTGGAAGTAGTCCTGCTGGCCCCGCGCCATGTTGAACAGGACGAAGGGCACCTCGTTCAGGGCGGCCTCGGCCACCGCCTCCTGCATGAGGGCTATGCCCTGCCCACACGACCCGGTGCCGGCCCGGGCGCCGGCGGCGGCGGCGCCGATCGTCATGTTCACCGCCTCGATCTCGCTGGCGGCGTTCATGCACACGCCGCCCACCTCCGGCATGCGCCGGGCCATGCTCTCGAGCAGCCCCGTGAACGGCAGCATCGGGTACCCGGTGAAGAATCGGCATCCGGCCGTGACCGCCGCCTCGGCCAGGGCGTCGCTGCCCTGCAGCAGCCGGACGGCCATCAGCCGCCCTCCCCAGGGACCGCATCGTCCACCTCGAGCAGCTGGGGCTCGTCGAAGCGGTAGACCTCGAACACGAAGTCGGGGCACACCTCCCGGCACGCCCGGCAGGCGGTGCAGCCCGGGCTGAGGAGGGGGAAGCGGAAGCCGTGGGCGTTGGTCTCCTCCGACATCGAGAGCACGCCGGGACGGCAGGCGGGGATGCACAGCTCGCACCCCTTGCAGCGCTCCACCTCGATGACCACCGTGCCGCGGGTGAGCACGGCGCTCATCGGGACGCTCCCCCCGCGGCGGCCACCGGGCCCGACCGGTCCAACCGCCCCGCCCACGCCGGCGCCGCCCCGACCGGCCCCGCCTCGGCCCCGGCCCGCAGGGCGGCCTCGTTGGCCGCCAGGTGCTGGGTCCGGTACGAGGGGACCATCTCCTTCATGGCCCCGATCAGGGCGTCGACGCCGACCAGGCCCGTGATGGCGGCGTAGGCGCCGAGCAGGACGTAGGAGGCGCTCATCGGGGCCGACAGCTCGGTCGCGATCCTCCCGGCCGGCACCAGGAACAGCTCGATCCCGTCATGGGGCAGGTCGGAGCCGATCAGCGAACCGTTGGCGACGGCAATCCCGCCGGGTCGGATCCGGGCCCGGGTCGGCTCCCAGTACTCCGCCGACATCACGAACGCCGACCACGCCGACGGAAGGATCGGCAGGGCCCGCAGCGACCCGTCGGCCACGACCACGGTGGCGTCGGTCTGGCCCCCGCGCATGGCGCCGGCGTACTGCCCGCACATCATGGCCTGCCGGCCCTCGGCCACGGCGGCCAGGGCCAGCGTCTTGGCCGACAGCTGGATGCCCTGCCCGCCTATGCCGGTGAGCAGCACCTCGACCTGCATACGTCACCCCCCGGCGGCGCCTTCCGAGGGTCACCCTACCGCCGGGCGCCCACCGGTCACGGGGCGTCACCGGGGGCGGGCGCGCCCCGCCGTCCCAGATAGATGTCGCGGACGACGGCGGCGTCGTCGAACTCGGAGACGGGACCCGACGCCGCCACCCGTCCCCCCTCGACCACCACGACCCGGTCCGCCACGGCGAGGGCCTGCTCCACCACCTGCTCGACGAGCAGGATGGCCAGGCCCTCCTCCCGGAGGCGTCCCACCATCGAGAAGACCTCCCGCGCCACGCCCGGCGCCAGCCCGGCCGAGGGCTCGTCGAGCAGCAGGACCCGGGGCCCGGGCATGAGGGCCTGGGCTATGGCCAGCATCTGCTGCTGGCCCCCGGACAGGCTGCCCGCAGGCGTCCGGCGCCGGTCGGCCAGCACGGGAAAGCGCGTGTAGGCCTGCTCGAGGGCGGCGCGCACCGCCGGGCCGGTGCCGAGGAGCGGCCGGCGGAGCGGGTAGGCACCGACCAGGAGGTTCTCCTGGACGGTGCGGCGGCGGAAGATGCGCTTGCCCTCCTGTACGAAGCCGAGCCCGGCGCGGGTCCGCCCGTACGGGGGCAGGCGGGACAGATCGGAGCCGTCGAGCGCGACGCGACCCGACTCCACCACGGGCAGGAAACCGGCGATGGCGTTGAGCAGCGAGGTCTTGCCGGCGCCGTTGCGCCCGAGCACCACCGTCACCGCCCCGGCCTCGGCCGACACGGACACTCCCCACAGGACCCGGAGGTCCCCGTAGCCGCCGACCAGGTCCACCGCTTCGAGGGTCATCGGCCCTCGCCCTCGGGCCCGGCGGCGGCGCGCTCGAGGTCGGCGATGGTCTCGGTGGCCGACGGCGCCCCCGTGTACTCCTCGAGCACGCGCGGGTCGGACTGGATCTCGGCGGGGGTGCCGGAGGCCAGCAGGGCGCCGTTGGCCAGCACGTGGATCCGGTCGGCCAGCTTCAGCACGAGGGGGAAGTTGTGCTCGACCAGGACCACGGTGCCCCCCGCCCGCCGGATCAGGTCGATGGCCCCCTCCAGGCGGTGGAGATCGGCCTCGTCGAGGCCGGAGCCGACCTCGTCGAACAGGAAGAGCCCGGGCCGGGCGGCCAGGCACCGGGCCAGCTCGGCCAGCCGGCGGGTGCCGAGCGGCAGCGACACGACCTCGGTGTCCGCCTGGGAGCCGATGCCCAGCAGGTCGAGAAGCTCCGACGCGTCGGCCTCGTCCCCCGCCACCTTTCGCCGGTAGCCCGGGGTGCGCAGGACGGCAGCCGGGATGGCGGGCCGGCCCGACGCGTAGCGGCCGGTGGTCACGAAGGTGCGGGTCGTCATGCCCGCCGGGATGAGCGGTGTCTGGAAGGTCCGGGCCACCCCGGCCCGCGCCGTCCGGTAGGGGGTGAGGCCGTCGAGCCTGGTGTCCCCGAGGTGCACCGTGCCTCCGCTCGGCCGGTAGAAGCCCGAGATCAGGTTGAGCAGGGTGGTCTTGCCGGACCCGTTGGGGCCGATCAGGGCGGTGACCTGGCCCGGAGACGCCTCGAGGGAGACGTCGTCGAGGGCGGTGAGGCCTCCGAAGACCTTGGTGGCGCCCGTCACCCGCAGGGGCCGACCGTCCAACGGCGGGAGGCTGCTGACGCCGGGGCCCCCCACCGGGGACGGGGCGGGGCCGGAGCGGCGGCCCCCGGTCCAGGTGGCGGTCCGCTCGGCCAGGCGCGGCGCGATCCGCCGCGAGAGCATCCGCACCAACCCGGCTGCGCCCTCCGAGAACACGAGGCCCGCCACCACCAGGAAGGCGCCGAAGATGATCAACGAGTAGCTCTGGAACGAGGCGATGCGCTCGGGACCGAGCTGGAGCACGGCGGCGCCGAAGATGGCGCCGTAGACCGACTGGGACCCGCCGACGATCGAGGCGGTGAGCACCGTGAAGGCAAACCCGAGCGAGAACGACGACGGCGAGATGTAGCCGGAGAGAAACGCGAACAGGACCCCCGCCACGCCCGCCGGGATGGCACCGACGACATAGGCGAACAGCTTCAGGCGGTAGACGGCTATGCCGAGGGATGCGGCCAGGATCGGGCTCTGCTTGAGGACCAGGAAGGCGTTCCCGTGGGGGGAGCGGATGATGTTGCGCAGGACCAGGAACCAGAGGGCCGCGACCAGCACCGCGAAGACGTAGAAGTCCCGTCCGTCCAGCTCCAGCCCGGCCAGCTTCGGGACCGGTATGCCGGGCAGGCCCTCGGCCCCGCCCGTCTCGGCCCGCAGGAGGTCGAGCACCGACGGGATCAGGAGGACCAGGAAGAACGACACCATCGCCAGCGACCAGCCCCCGAGACGCAGCCCCGGGATCCCCGAGGCGAGACCGACCACCACGACGGCGGCCATGGCCGCCAGCAGGCAGACCGCTATGTCGTCGACGTTGTGCGCCACCGACAGGTATCCGGCCACGTAGGCCCCCACCGCGTACAGGGCCACCTGGCTGACGGCCAGCTCCCCGGCGTAGCCGAGGGAGGTGTTGAGCCCCGACACGATCAGGCTCAGGATCACGATCAGGATGACCTGGCGGTCCCAGTAGTCGTTGAGGCCGAGCCAGGGCAGGAAGACCACGATCAGGATCAGCCCGACGAGGACCAGCGGACGGGCCAGGCGGGCGGGGCTCACACCTGGCGCTCCACCGCACCGCCGAAGAGGCCGCGCGGTCGGGTCAGCAGGACCAGGAGGAACATGGCGAAGACGATCACCTGCGGCCAGTCCGTGTTGGTGTACCGCTCCGCCACGGCGTAGGCCAGCCCGGTTACGAAGCCGCCGATGAGACCGCCGAGCTGGCTTCCGGAGCCGCCGATGGCTATGGCCACGAAGCCGAACAGGGCCAGGCTGTCGGCCAGGGTGGGGGTGGCGTAGGTGCGGGCCCCCACTACGACGTCGAACAGGCCGGCGATGGCGCCGGACACGGCAAACGCCCCCACCGCCAGGCGCCGGGTGTTGACCCCTCGCGCCATGGCGGCGCCGGTGTCCTCGGCGGCGGCCAGCGACGCCAGGCCGCCGATGGTCTTGCGCGACCACACGTGCAGGCTGACGCCGACCACCACCACCAGCCCGATAAGCAACAGGTCACCCCGTCCCACCCGGCCCCCGAGCAGATGCAGGGTGCCCCCCGGGATGGGATCCGGAATGGGCTTCGCCTGGGAGCCCCAGATCTTGCTGGTGACCCCGTCGATGATCACCGCCACGCCGACCGTCGTGATGAGGGCGGCCTGATGGTGGTCCCCGTGCCGTGCCGTCAGCGGTGCGATCGCGACGCGCTCCTCGAACACGGCGATGATGGCCACCGCCGCCCCGCCGAACGCCACCGCCGCGATCACCGGCAGGCCCAGCACCGACGTGGCCACGTAGGCCATGTAGGTGCCGAGCATCACCAGCTGGGCGTAGGCGAAGTTGAACATGCCCGACGCCAGCAGCACGACGTTGTAACCGATGGCGACCAGGCAGTAGAGGGCGCCGATGGACAGCCCGGACCAGACCGTCGTCATGGTGCCGTCGTCATCCGGTCAGCCGGCCCGGGGGCCGGAAGAAGGTGCGCTCAGGAGCCGGTGCCCGGCACCAGGAGGCCGTCGGCGTTGTTCGTGCCCGGCGGGACGTAGGCGAAGTTGGCCACGTTGACCGTCGGGAAGTGGTTGCTCGTCGTGTAGTTGAAGCCTCCGTACTTCCCGTAGTACACGACCCACGGCGGGTACGGGCCCGAGGGCTGCTTCAGGTGCTCGAGCGCCTTGGCCACGGTGGGACCGTCGGTCGAGTTCGCCTGCACGGCGGCGTAGTGGATCAACTGGAGCACGTTGAAGCCCACGGCCAGGAGGCCGGCCCCCACGCCCGAGAGCTGGGCCGAGTACCCCATGGCCTTGGCGTCGGAGATCATCTGCTGCAGAGCGGGATCCCTGGTGGCGTCGGGGTTGGACGCCAGGGTCGTCACCGAGGCCTGGGCGAAGTAGTTCTTCAGCGAGGCCGGCGGCACGATCTTGGCCAGCGGCATGGCCGAGGTGATGAGGTCCCCGTACGCCGGCGTGGAGAACCACCCCATCTGGGCCCGGCTCTTGATCACGTAGATGCTGGGCACCCCGTACGAGGAGATGATCAGGGCGTCGGGATGGGCCGCCTGGAGCGACGACAGCTGCGGGGTCATGTCCAGGGACGAGTCCTGGTAGGCGGCGGTCACGGTGCTGATTCCGACCTTCTTCAGGGCGTCGGTGTAGCCGGACTGCACGGCCTGACCGGTCGTGTCGTTCCCGTAGATGATCGCCACCTTCTTCCAGCCCTTCGACTGCGCCAGCTTCACGAAGGGAGGAATCGTCTGGGCCACCGACTCCGAGTCACCGAAGTGGTACGGGAACTTCGACGGGTTGTTGAGGGCCGGGTCGGAGGTGGCGTCGACGGTCAGGATCTTGTTCCGGGTGGTGATCGGGAGCAGGGCCTGGGTCACCTCGGAGGACCCGCCCGGGTACATGGCGTCGATCTTGGTGCCCGACGAGATCTTCTGCTCCAGCAGGTTCACGGCCGTCGTCGGGTCGTTCTGGTCGTTGTCGGTGACGATGTTGATCTGGCGCCCGAGGATCCCGCCCTTGGCGTTGATCTCCGACGCCGCGATCTTGAGCCCCGCCACCTCCGCCTGGGTGTAGGTCTGGGTGGGCCCGGTGAAGTCCCCGGAGTACAGGAACGTGTACGGGCCCTTGGCCGACTCGTTGGCGGCGGTGGTGCTCGACGAGCCGGAGCCGGCCGAGCCGGTGCTCGAGCTCGAGCCACACGCGCTGAGGACCAGGACGGGTACGGCGGCCAGCAGTGCGGCGGCGCGCCCGAGGCGAGGAGCGGGACGGTTCATGGGTCGGTTCCCCCCTGGCAAACGACCGGTTGGTTGGTAACGGATATCGAATATACGGCGGGGCCGGCCGCAAGGCAACCAGGATCAGACAGCGGCCCGACCCCGCCGCCCCGGGTTCAGACCCTGCTGATGACCTCGTCGGCGAAGCGCTTGGCCCAGTCCGAGATCTCCTCCACGGTGAGCCGGGCGCTCCGGACCGGGGGACCGCTCACCACCCTGGTCACCCCGGCCTCCCGGCAGCGCCGGACGCCCTCGAGGTCGCGCCCCAGCCCGCTCGTGACCTCGAAGGGGAGACCGGCCCGGCCCGCCTCCTGGCGGTGCCGGTTGATCACCTCGAGCTTGGCGGCGAGGGCGGCGCAGTCCGGCTCACCCGTCTCCACCCACCCGTCCCCGAGCCTCCCCGCCCGGCGGAGGGCACCGGGGGAGGTCCCTCCCACCTCGATCGGGATTCCCTGCTTCTGCACGGGCTTGGGCTCGAACCGCACCGGGCCGAAGGAGTAGTGCTCACCCCGGTGCTCGATCACCTCCTCGCTCCACAGCCGGCGCAGGACCCCGATGATCTCGTCGGCGCGCTTTCCCCGGTTGCGGAACGACTGGCCGACGGCCTCGAACTCCTCCTCGCACCAGCCCACGCCCACGCCGAGGGTCACCCGGCCCCCGGACAGCCGGTCGAGGCTGACGACCGACCGGGCCGTTGTCACCGGATGGCGCAGCGGCAGGATGTACACGTTGGTGGCCAGACGCAGGGTCGTGGTGACCGTGGCGATCCCTCCGAGCATGACCCACGGGTCGTAGACCGGCGTCGACGACGTGATCGGCGGGTAGCCGTCGTCGGAGTACAGGTAGGTGGGCGGGATCGGCTCGGGCAGGACGAGGTGCTCGGGAAGCCAGATCGACTCGAAGCCGTTGGCCTCGGCTATCCGCGCCACGTCCGGGTAGTAGCGGGGACTGACCCCGAACAGCTGCAGTCCGAACTTCATGTGCTCGTCTCCTTCCGGGCCCGCCGGCGGGCTCCGTTGCGGGCGGGGGGACGGGCCCCGTTCCTGTCCGCCGTCCAGTCGGGGCCGCCCAGGCCCCGGATGACGAAGGTGGCGTACCAGTCCCCGATCTCGGCCAGCGACAGCCGGCCCGTCGGCTGGTACCACATCCGGCTGGTGTTCATCAGCTCGAAGATGGTGTTGGTGGCCACCGACGTGTCGACGTCGGGATCGAACTGGCCCTGGCGGACCCCCTCGTCGATGATCGCCTTCACGAAGCCGCTGAAACGGTCCCGGCGCTCGATCACCGACTTCAGCCGGCGGGAGCTGAGCTTGCGGAAGTCCCGTTCGGCCACGATGTTCCACACCCGCTGCTGCTCGGTCTCCGCCATCCACCGGCCGATGAAGGCGCGCAGCCGCTCGGGCGCGGGCGCGCCCCGCAGCCCGGAGTCCTCCTCGAGGACGTGCATGCGCTCGGCCTGGGCCCGGCGGACCAGCTCGTAGAGCAGGTCCTCCTTGGTCTTGATGTAGTAGTAGACGCTGCCCTTGAGGATGCCGACGGCGGACGCGATGTCCTGCAGGCTGGCCGCCTCGTACCCCTTCTCCAGGAAGATCTGGGAGGCGGCGGCCAGGATCTCCTCCCAGCGCTCCTCGCTGTCCATGCCGCGGGTCCGGCGGACTTCCTGTCCGCTCCGAGTCTGTGCAGGCAACGTCTATACCGCTCTCCGGGCCCTGACCACGCCGGCGCGGAGTGTAGCCACGGTGGCTACTCTCGGCCCCATGTCCGGACAGGAAGCCGAGCCCTTCGTCGAACCGCCTCGCGAGGAGATTCCCGCGATCAGCCGCAGCCATGTGGCGTTCATGGAGTCCACCGACGACGACCAGGCATGGGTGCTGGCGGGCATGCACCATGTCGTGCTGCGCACGGTCGGGCGGCGGTCGGGCACCGAGCACAAGGTGGCGCTTCCGTTCTGGCGCGATCCGGACGGCCACCGGGTGGTCGTGGCCTCCTTCTCGGGCGCGCCCCAGCACCCCTCCTGGTACCTGAACCTCAGCGACCGGGCCGCCAACCCCGAGGTGCTCGTGCGGGTCCAGGGCGGCTCGTTCTGGGCCGAGCCGGAGATTCTCGAGGGTGCCGACTACGACCGCGCCTGGGCCGGGCTCACCGCCGACCGCCCCTGGTACAACGACTACCAGTCCCGCACCGACCGGCGCATCCCCCTCGTGCGCCTGGCCGAGCGCCGCCCCGCCTGACGCCCGGCCCCCGCCTCAGGCGGTGAACCGGGCCGAGGCTCCGGCGCTCACGTCGAGGACCGCACCTGTGATGTGGGCCGCGCCCGGGCCGACCAGGAACAGGATGGCCTCGCTGACCGCCTCCGGAGCCAGCCACGGCACGGGCTGGGCGTGGAGCATCTGCAGGAAGGGCGCCACGTCCCCGGCGGCCGGGTGCTCCAGGTCGGGCCGGACGGTGCGGTACAGACCCTCGTTGTGGATCATCGGCGTGTCGATGTTCCCCGGCGCCACCGCGTTCACCGTGATCCCGAAGGCGGCCAGGTCGAGGGCCGACGCCTTCACCAGGCCGACCACACCCCACTTGGAGGCCACGTAGGCGGCCAGGTGCGGGGACCCCATCCGGCCCATCATCGAGGTGGTGGCCACGATCCTCCCGTGGCGGCGCTCGATCATGTGGGGGGCCACCGCCCGGATGGCGTGGAAGACGCCGGTGAGGTTGGTGCCGATGAACTGCTCCCACTCCTCGTCGGTGACGCTCTGGACGGGGTGGCCCCCGCTCACGCCGGCGTTGGCGAGGAGGATGTCGATCCGGCCATGGGTCTCGAGGGCCCGGCTCACGACCTGCTCGACCTGCCGCGCGTCCCGCACGTCGCAGCGCGCCGCCAGGGCCGAGCGGCCCTGCTCCTCGACCAGGGCCACCGTGGCCTTGAGGTCGTCGTCCGTGCCGAGGCCGTAGGACACCGCCGGAAGGTCGTCGCAGAGGTCGCACAGGACCACGTCGGCGCCCTCGCGCGCCAGGGTCACGGCATGGGCCCGGCCCTGACCCCGCGCCGCCCCGGTGATGAGCGCCACCCGTCCATCCAACTGTCCCATCTGTCTCCTCCTCTGTTGACGCCGGGGGGGCCGGTCCGTAGGTTGGCCTTGCGTTCCCCTACTCGCGGACCCGGAGGAAAGCCTGACATGGAGTTCGGGGTCTTCATCCAGATGTTCACGCCGCAGTTCCGCCGGGACAAGGACCCCGACGCCGAGCACCACGCCCTGCTCCACGACCTGGAGGTCGTGCAGGCGGCCGACCGGGCCGGGTTCAAGTACGTCTGGGTGACCGAGCACCACTTCCTCGACGAATACTCCCATTTGTCGGCCAACGACGTGGTGCTGGGCTGGCTGGCGCATGCGACCGAGCGCATCCACCTCGGCTCGGGGATCTTCAACCCCCTGGCCCAGGTGAACCACCCCGCCAAGGTGGCCGAGCGGGTGGCGATGCTCGACCACCTCTCCGGGGGGCGGTTCGAGTTCGGCACGGGCCGCGGCGCCGGCAGCCACGAGATCCTCGGCTTCCTGCACAGGGACGGGATCACCGACACCTCCGCCACCCGCGAGATGTGGGAGGAGACCATCGGTGAGTTCTCCAAGATGTGGCTCCAGGACGAGTACCAGGGGTTCGAGGGCAAATGGTGGTCGCTGCCACCCCGCAAGATCCTCCCCAAGCCCTGGAAGAAGCCCCATCCCGCCATGTGGTACGCCGCCGGCAACACCAGCAGCTACGCCATGGCCGCCCGCAAGGGACTGGGCGTTCTCGGGTTCTCGGTCGGCTCGATCGACGAGCTGGCCCCGGTCATGGAGGCCTACAAGAACGAGATTCCCAAGGCCGAGCCGGTCGGTGCCTACGTCAACGACAACATCATGGTGACGTCGACGGCCTTCGTGAACGAGGACCGGGAGACGGCGTTCCAGAACGCCGTGAACTCGGCCATGCCCTACCTCCAGTCGAACGTCTACCGCTACCACGACACCTTCCCCCGTCCCGACTGGGTTCCTCCGTGGCCGGCGGTGCTGCCGGACTTCAGCCGGGAGCAGGTGGAGGACATGGCGTCGGTGGGCCTCATCTGCGGCACCCCGGACGAGGCCCTGGAGCAGTGCCGGCGCTGGGAGGCGGCGGGAGCCGACCAGCTCGTCTTCGGGGCGGGCATGCAGGAGCACGACCAGATGCTCGAGACCATCCGCCTCATGGGGGAGCACGTCATCCCGAAGATCGACAAGGACCCCGTCCACCGCACCACCCGCCACCGGGAGGCGGCGGCCAAGGCCTGACCGGGTCAGGTCGAGCCGGTCACCGCCGGCCGGCTCCGCGACAGGTGGGCCCCGGCGTCGGCCAGGATCAGCTGGCCGGTGATGCAGCGGGCCAGATCGGACGCGAGGAACACCGCCAGGCGGCCCAGCTCGTCCGGCTCCGTCATCCGCCGCAGGGGGTTGGAGGCGACGATGGCGGCCACATGCTCGTCGTCGAAGGCGGCGCGGACGTGCTCGGTGAGCGTCGTGCCCGGGGCCACGGCCACCACCCGGATGCCGGACGGCCCCAGCTCCACGGCCAGCGTCTGGGTCAGATGGTTGATGGCGGCCTTGGCCGCGCCGTAGGAGCCGAGGTGGGGAGAAGGGCGCGTGGTCTCCCCGGAGCTGACGTTGATGATCACACCGCCCCGTCCCTGGGCCAGCATGACCCGGGCCTCGGCGGCGGCGCACAGGGCGGTCAGGACCAGGTTCTGGTCCACCACGTCGCGCCAGTAGGCGCCGTCCATGTCGATGGTCGCAGCCAGGGGGCGCCCGGCCGGGTTGCCGATGTTGTTCACCGCCACGTCGAGGCCGCCCCACGCCGTCACGGTCTCGGCCACCATCCGCTCGATCTGGGCGTCGTCGCGACAGTCGGCCACCACCGCCACCGCCCGGCCCCCCTCGGCGCCGATCGAGTCCGCCACGGCGTGGGCGTGGTCCCCCCTGACGTCGACCACGGCCACCGCCGCGCCGGCGCGCGCCAGCCAGCGGGCCACCTCGGCGCCGATGCCCGCCCCCGCCCCCGTGACCAGGGCGGCCCGGCCGGCCAGGTCGATGGCCACGGTCACCGGCGGCCCGGCCCGGCCCGGCGGGTCAAGAGCCCGTCCACAGCGCCAGCACCTCCTCGACGATGCCCCGGGCCCGTTCCAGCACGGCGTCCTCCTCGATGCCCCCGATGGGATGCGGGACGACGACGACCCGCGCCTCGGGCAGCCCGATGGCCCGGGCCACCTGCTCGGTCAGGTTGAGGAAGCCGGTGGTGGTCAGCACCACGGTCGGGACACCGGCATCCTCCAGTTGGACGAGGTCGTGGACACTCCACGACGTGCACGACCCTCAATCGGCGCTGCCGGTGAGGACCAGGTCCACCTCCCGCACCAGCTGGTCGATCACCTCCCGGGGGGCGGGCTGGGCGGCGTTCTTGGTCAGCACCACCGGGGCCGGGCCGCCCGCCCGCTCCGCCAACCGCCCGGCCACGAAGCCCATCAGCAGGCCGGCATTCGGCTTGCGGTTGTCCAGCACGCCGATCCGGGCGCCGGCCAGAACCCGGCGCGGCGGGGCGAGGTGGTGGGCCTGGTCGACGACGGGACCGTCGGGCCGGATGATCCTGGTCATGGCTGCCTCCTGGTAGGGGTCGTTCCGGGTGGGCCTGTCACCACGTCTCCACGGGGACGGTGGCGCTCTGGCTGATCGTCCCCCACGACGGGATCACGCACGAGTGCTTGCCGGGTCCGCCCGCCACCATCACCCGGATGTGCTCGGGCGGGCTCACCATCGGCATCAGACGCTCGGGGTCGTCGACGTCGGCCGCCCAGGGGCCTCCGAGGCTCCAGCGGTCCGGGTGGTGCCGGCTCCACACGCGTTGGGGCAGCCGGGCGTGCTCGTACAGGAACAGCTGCACGTCCTGGCGGGACCAGCCCTCGGCGGCGGCCTGGGCGGCGTGCTCGGGGCAGAGCACGACGAACATCTCGGCGCCCATCATCGGGGCGTTGTTGGAGCCGAGTGTGGTCATCACCGACGCGATCTTCTCGAAGATCGGCGCCGCCCGGGTCGACCACATGTCGTGGCTGTTGTGCGGTCCCTCGACCGCCGCCACCGTCACCGCGCTCGGCGCCTCGACGCCGCGGCTGCGGGGATACAGGGGCCACGGGCTGGCCGGCCCGTTCTCGGCCAGGCAGTACGTGTACTTGGCCGGATGTCCCTGCGTGGACGCGTCCCCGTCCCCCGGGCGGCCCCCGCCGACGTGGAGAAGGAGCAGCCGGACGGCCCGCCCGGTCGTGGCGTTGGCCCGCCAACCGGGGCCGAACGTCCCGAAGCCCGGGTTGTAACCGGCCCGCTCCACTATCTCGCCGTGCACGGCAACCATGATCGCCACGGAGTGGGTTGTGGCCTGGACGCCCCGGAGGTTGAACTCGGGACGTCCCATCCCCCGGACCGCGGCGACCAGCACGGGGAAGACCGACGCGGGGCAGCCGGCCATGACGGCGTTCACCGCGACCGTTCGGGGCGTGGCCGCCCCCGACCGGGGCGGGAGGACGGCCAGCACCTCGTCGGTACGGCCCGGGTACCCGGCCAGCATGGCCTCGACCCGCTCGGGGGTCGGCGCCACCACCGGGAGGCCGTCCCCCCATCCGTGCTCGTCCAGCAGGGCGTAGAGCTCCTCGGGGGACTCCCCGGCGAGCTCGAGCACCTCGTCGGTGGGGTCGGCCGGCGCCGGCTCCTCCGGGGCGTCGGTTGCGCTGGCCATCGCGTGCCCGCCGCTCAGGCGCCGGCCGGATAGCGGATCTCGAGCACGGAGCGCAGCCCGGCCCGGGCCAGGTGGTCGACCGCTATCGACTCGAAGACCTCCTTCGGCACGAGGCACTCGGCGCAGGCGTCGGGACCCGCCACCACCTCCAGCACGACGGGGGCGCCCTCCGGCCGGCTCACCGCCAGTCGGTAGCCGTCGGCCTCGAGGATGGCGGCCATCGGCTGCAGGGCCTCCTCGATGTCGGTGGTACCGGGCACCGACCGAGATCGTAACTAGCGGGCGTCGGCCACGAAGCGGTTCACCATCTCCCCCACCCCTTCGACGCGGGTGGTGACGACCTGGCCGTCCCGGATGAACACAGGGGGCTGGCGGGCTCCGCCCACCCCGTCCGGGGTGCCGGTGAAGATGAGGTCCCCCGGGCGCAGGGTGACGACCGTGCTGGCGTAGGCCACCACGTCCACGGGGTCGAAGAGGAGGTCCGACGTGCGGGCGTCCTGCATGATCTCCCCGTCCACCAGGCACGAGATCGCCAGGTCCGGCGTCGGGCCCCCCACCTCGTCGGGCGTGACGAGGAACGGGCCCACGGGGGAGGAGGCCTCCCACGTCTTGCCCTGGAGCCACTGGGTCGTCCGTCGCTGCCAGTCGCGCATGCTCACGTCGTTGCCCACCGTGAAGCCGGCTATGGCCGCGGCCGCCCCGGCCCGGTCACCCCCCCGGATCGCGGATCCGACCACCACGACCAGCTCCGCCTCCCAGTCCACCCCGGTCGAGGCGGCCGGCAGGGCTATGTCGTCGTAGGGCCCGGTCAGGGCGTCGGCGAACTTGGCGAACAGGGTCGGATGGGAGGGGACCTCCTCCCCCCGACCGGTCTCCAGCAGGTGCCGCAGGTAGTTGAGCCCCACGCAGAGGATCTTGGAGGGGGAGGGAACGAGGGGGGCCAGGTCCAGCTCTCCGACCGGCCCCGCCGCGGCACCGCCGGCGGCGCGGTCGGCCCAGTCGGGCCCCGACGCCAGCAGGCGGCCCACGTCCTCGAACGGGAGGAGGAAGGCGTCCCCGTCCTCCACCCGCGCCGCCGTCGTGCCGTCAGCAGTGCGAACCGTGGCCAGGCGCATGGCCGCATCCTGGCATCAGGCGGATGGGGCTGATCCGAGGCGCGCCAGGAGGGCGTCGAGGCTGTCGGCGGCGCGGCGGGCGGCCTGGCCCACCGGCAGGGAGAACTGCTCGACCGAGAGCACCTCCGGGCCGACCATCCGCAGACCGCCGATGGCGTCGAGGACGCCGAGAACCCCGACGAGGTCGAACACGCCGTCGCCCGGTAGGCGCCGGTGCCGGAAGGTGTCCGCCAGGAGGCCCTCCTCCAGCTCGGCGGCGCCGTCGGAGACCTGGACCGAGAAGATCCGCTCCCCCGGAAGGCGGCGGAGCCCGTCGAGGTCCCCGTCCACCCGGAAGAAGTGCCAGGTGTCGAAGAGGATCCCGCCGTTGGGGCGGTCGGCCAGCCGGACCAGCTCGGCGGCGGTGGCCACGTCGGAGACGGGGGAACGGGGCGTGAACTCGAAGTGCACCCGGCATCCCTGGTCGGCGGCCCGGTCGCACAGAGCGGCGAAGTGGGTGGCCATCTCCTCCAGGGGGACGCTCGTGGGATAGGGGGCCAGGGCGCACACCGCCGTGGCGCCGAACGCCTCGACGGCGCGCAGGCCGTCGTCGACGCTGACGGCGGCGCCGCCCAGGGGCCGCTTGGGCGGCTCGTGCGGATACCACTCGATCAGCCCGTCGAGGATGGCCAGCTCGACGCCGCCGTCGCCCGCCCGCCGGGCCAGCTCGGCCGGCTGATGTCCGGCCCCGGCCACCTGGGCGTGGTCGGCGGGGGTGATCGACAGGATCCGGTACCCGCTGGCGGCGGCCGCATCGATGCGGTCGACCAGCGGGGCGGGGGCCAGCCCGGCCGACCAGAGAACCTCACGCATGGCGGCGCCCACCGGCCGATGGTATGCACTGGCTCGCGAACGAGGAGGGGTCATGGCCGATCGGAAGGTCGCTCTAGTCACCGGCGCCAGCCGGGGCATCGGCAAGGCGGTGGCCGTGCACCTGGCCCGGGCCGGCTTCGACGTGGCGCTGGGCGCCCGCACCGTGCAGGAGGGCGAGGCCCGCGAGCACTCCTCGACGATCAAGGCGTCCAACACCAGGCCCCTGCCCGGGTCGCTCGCCACGACCGCCGGCCTGGTCGAGGCGGAGGGCAGGCGCGCCCTGCCCGTGTACCTGGACCTGCTCGACCGTGCCTCGCTCGGAGCCTCCGTCACCACGGTCCTCGAGCGCTGGGGGCGGATCGACGTGCTGGTGAACAACGGCCGCTATATCGGTCCGGGCCACATGGACCTGTTCCTCGACACCCCGATCGAGCTCCACGAGCGCCACCTCGAGGCCAACGTCCTGGCGCCCATAATCCTCACGCGCCTGGTGCTGCCCCAGATGCTCGAGCGGGGGGAGGGCCACGTGGTCAACGTGACCTCGTCGGCCGGCAACACCGACCCGCCCGGTCCGGCCGGGCAGGGAGGGTGGGGCCTCGGCTACGGGATGTCGAAGGGCGCCATGCACCGGCTGGCCGGCATCCTGCACCTCGAGCTGGGGCCACAGGGCATCTGCGCCTACAACCTCCACCCCGGCTTCGTGGCCACCGAGCGCATGGCGGCCGACATGGGGGAGTTCGGCTTCGACTCCAGCCAGGCCGCCCCCGCCGACGTGGTCGGCGCCGTGGCGGCGTGGCTCGTCACCACCCCCGAGGGCAGGAGCCTGGCCGGGACGTGGGTGGAGGCCCAGGACAGGTGCAGGGAGCTCGGCCTCGTCCCGGGGTGGCAGCCGGCCGGCTGACGGACCCGGTACCGGGCCCGGCTCCCCGGCGAGATCAGCTGGTCCCGCCGCCGAGGAAGACGGCGCGAACGATGTCGTCCCGCTCCAGCAGGTCGGCGGTGCGGCCCTCGAAGCGGATCTCCCCCTTCTCCATGAACATGGCCCGCCCGCACACGTCGGCGGCGATGTTGAGGCTCTGCTCGACCAGCACGACCGAGGTGCCGCCCTCGTTGATCCTGCGCACGGTCTCGAGGAGCTGCTCGACGATGACGGGCGCCAGCCCGAGGGAGAGCTCGTCGATGCACAGCACGAGGGGATCGAGGAGGAGGGCCTTGGCCAGGGCCAGCTGCTGCTGCTCACCACCCGAGAGGCTCCCGGCCTGCTGGGAGAGCCGCTCACCGAGCCGGGGGAAGGTCTCGAGGACCCGGTCACGGCGCTCCTTCACCCAGTCGCGCCGCTTGCGCACGGTGAGGGCCTGTATCTCCAGGTTCTCGGCCACCGTCATGTCGGAGAACACGGCCCGCCCCCCGGTCACGAGGGTCAACCCCCGCCCCACCAGCTGCTCGGCGGGCATCCCCGTCACGTCGGCGCCGTCGAGGACGACCCGGCCCGTGCTCGGCTTCTCGAGTCCGGACACCACCCGCAGCAGGGTCGACTTCCCGGCCCCGTTGGTGCCGAGGAGGGCCAGGCACTCGCCACGGTGGAGGCGCAGCGAGACCCCGAAGAGCACCTGGAGCCGGCCGTAGGAGAAGTCGACGCCGTCGACCTCGAGCACCACGTCGGAGGGGTCGGGGTCGGTCTCGGCTCGGCGGGCGGTGCGGGTGGCGGTCATGTCCGTGCGTGCCTCCTGTCGAGAGGCGTCCCAGCCTCCCGTTTCCACAGCCGTTGGCCTAAGTTCTCCGCGCGGGAAGGTAGTCCCTTCCTTCCGGGACCCCCCAAGGAGACGCGCCGATGGCCATGTCCACCCTCCGGTTCAACCTGGTCCTGCCCGGCCTGGACCCGAAGGTCCACTCCGAGATGCACAGGGCCTTCCTGGAGATGGCGACCTTCGCCGACCAGAACGGGTTCACCGCCGTCCAGTTCGAGGAGCACCATGGAGCCGAGAACGGCTGGAGCCCGACCCCGCTCCTGCTGGCGGGCATGGCCCTGGCCCGGACCACGACGGTGAACGCCACGATCATGGCCCTGTTGGCCCCCCTCCACGACCCGCTGCGGATAGCCGAGGACATAGCCGTTCTCGACCTGGTGGCGCCGGGCCGCCTCATGATCGTCCTCGGCGTCGGCTACCGCCCCCCGGAGTACGCCGCCCACGGCAAGGAGTGGACCCGGCGGGGCCGGCTCATGGACGAGGTCGTGGACACCCTGCTCAAGGCGTGGACCGGTGAGCCCTTCGAGTACCGGGGCACGACGGTCCGGGTCACGCCCCGGCCCGTGACCCAGCCCCACCCGATGGTCTTCGTGGGCGGCACGTCACAGGCATCGGCCCGCCGGGCGGCCCGCTTCGGCCTGCCCTTCTTCCCCGCCGCCCACCTGCCGGAGCTGGAGGCGTACTACAACGCCCAGTGCGCCGAGCACGGCACCCAGCCCTTCTGCCTGATGCCGGGAGAGGAGACCGCCATGACCCACGTGGCCGAGGACCCCGACAAGGCCTGGGCCGAGATCGGACACCACTTCCTCCACGAGGCCCAGACCTATGCCGGCTGGCAGACCGCTGACATCCACTCGGCGGTGCACTCCCATGCCACGACCGTCGAGGAGCTCCGCGCCGAAGGCATCTACCGGGTGCTCAGCCCCGAGGAGTGCGTGGCGGAGGCGCAGCGCCAGGGCCCGGCGGCCGCCTTCAACCTTCATCCCATGTGCGGCGGCATGCCGATCGACAAGGGCTGGGAGAGCCTGCACCTCTACGCCGAGCGGGTCCTGCCGAAGATCCAGTGAGCCCCGGACGACCGGGGCCCGCCAACGACTGCTGATGCGCTAACGACCCAGTCGTTCGACGAGATCGTCGACGTGGGCCTGGCCCTCGTAGAGCTGGCGGAGCATCCAGAACCGGAGGAAGCGGGCCGTCGAGGCGAACACGAACAACGCCGCCCCGATGACGGTCAGCGCCAGCATGGACAGCGCCAGGATCTGCTCCGATCCGATGTTGAGGGCGCTGCTCTGGTGCAGAGACTCCTCGTAGGTGATGAGGGCGGCCACCAGCCCGCCGATCATCAGGAGGGCGCCGACGACCAGCAGGGCCGTGTCCCGGCGCTGGCCCCCCGGTCGCAGCCGCAGCTCCGCCACCTCGGCCCGGAACTGATCGATCTTCTCGTCGGTCGCCATTTCACCCACCTAGGTAAGCGGAGGACAGCTCGTGTTCGATGCTGGCCGGATCCCCGACCCGGACGATCTGGCCGTGCAACATGATGGCCGCCTGCTGGGCGATCGGCAGGACCGCCTGGGCGAACTGCTCGGCCACGAGGATCGAGATCCCGGCGGCGGCCAGCTCCCCGACGGTCTCGTAGAGGGTGTTGACCAGGAGCGGGGCCAGGCCCATCGACAGCTCGTCGAGGATCAGCAGCACCGGGTCGGTGCCGAGGGCGCGGGAGATGGCCAGCATCTGCTGCTCCCCGCCCGACAGCGTCCCGGCCAGCTGGTTGCGCCGCTCCGCGAGGCGGGCGAAACGGGTGAAGGCGGCCTCCTCCAGCGCCTCCCTCGACACCCCCGTGCCCGTCGCCAGCCACAGGTTCTCCCGGACGGTGAGGTTCGGGAAGACCCCCCTTCCCTCCGGCACCGTGCACACGCCGAGGCGGGCCAGCTCGTGGGCGGCCGCCCCGTTGGCCACCCGGCCGGCCAGGCGCAGCTCCCCCGAGGTGATCGGCAGCAGGCCGCAGCAGACCCGCAGGGTCGTGGACTTGCCCCCGCCGTTGGGCCCGAGCAGGGCCACGACGGCGCCCTTCGGGACCTGGAGGTCGACGCCGTGGAGGACCTCGATCGACCCGTAGCCGGCGTGCACCCCGGCCAGCTCCAGGACGAGGTCGGCAGCGGCCTGACCGTCGGCGGCGGGGCCGGTGCCGTTGCCGGTCGCGACCGTCATGCCGGCGCCCCCAGGTAGGCGGCTATCACCGCCGGGTCGTTGCGCACCTGCTCGGGGGGACCGACGGCCAGCTGCTTGCCGTAGTCGAGGACGTGGATGGTCGCGCAGACCTGCATGACCAGGGCCATGTCGTGCTCGACCAGACATACGGCCAGGCCGTCGTCCGCCAGCCGCCCGAGCATCTGGCCGAAGGCCTCCGTCTCCCGCTCGGTCTGGCCCGCCGCCGGCTCGTCGAGCAGGAGCACGGAGGGCTGGGTCATGAGGGCCCGGGCCACCTCGACGACGCGGGCCCGCCCCGTTGGGATGTCGGACACGTCCATCTCGGCCACGTCCCCGAGGCCGGTGAGCTCGATCACCCGCTCGGCCTCGGCGGCCACGTTGATGCGGTGGCTCCGTCCCCACGCGTTGCGGATGTCCCCCGCCACCCGGATGTTGTCCCTCACCGAAAGCGAGGTGAACAGCTCCAGGCGCTGGAAGGTGCGGGCCAGCCCCAGCCGGGCCCGGCGGCTCGGTGGCAGGCCGGTGACGTCCCTGCCGTGGATGCTCACCCGTCCGCCCGTCGGGGAGAGAAGACCGGTGATGACGTTGAACAGGGTGGTCTTGCCGGCCCCGTTGGGCCCGATGAGTCCCGTGACGGCACCCGGCTCGGCCGCGATGTGCACCTCGTCCAGAGCCACCGAGCCGCCGAAGGTCACCGTGATGTCGACGGCTTCGAGCGCCGGCATCAGCGGCTCCGCCGGGAGGGGCTCGCGCCGCCGGCCGCCGCCGGCCCGGGACCGGTGGCAGGGGTGGGGTCGGCGGGAACGCCGGGAGCGGCGGCCACGGTGACACCGCGCCGGCGGTCGACCCGGGCCACGTCGTCGATCCCGAGGGCGTGGTCGAGCTGGGCGCGCAGCTCGTCGGTGTACGGCGCGTCGAGCCCGGCCATCTCGAGCGGCACCTCGGCGGCCCGCTGGCGCACCGCCTCGGGACTCGTGTACTGGCCCACGAGGGGCAGGACCATGATCAGCACGGCCGTCAGCACCGCGAACCACCAGTTGCCGATGGCCCCCACGAGGGCCAGGACGTAGAGAACCGCCTCCACCACCGCCCCCCCGACGAGCACGGGGCGGTTGTCCTTCATGGCCCGGTAGCCGTCGACGATCTGGTGGACGGACCCGGTGGGGTTCTGCCCGACCCCGACCCCGATCAGGGCCGGCAGCACCGCCGCGATGTGGGCGATGGTGGCGTACAGGCCGTGCAGGCCGGCGTGGTTGTTGGCCAGGTTGTTGAACGTCGACACCACCAGGGCGAAGCCGACGCCGGCCAGCAGGCCGCCGAACAGGGCCCCGCTCACGTAGCCGATCCCGGCTACGACCGTCAGCATGATCAGCGACAGGCTGAGGAAGATGTCGAAGTTGCCCGACGTCACCGAGCCGAGAGCCTGGGACATCAGGATCCCGCCCAACCCGGCGATGCCGGCCGAGAGCATGAACACGCTGACCTTGAGCTTGACGAGGTTCTGGCCGAGCGTGGCCGACGCCGCCGGACTGTCCTTCATGGCCGTCAGCCGCCGGCCGTAGCTGCTGTTGCGGAGGGCCACCAGACCGACGCCGATCACGGCGAAGACGACCGCCACGCTCACCAGGAAGGTGGTCCCGTCGGTCAGGTCGAGAGGCCCGATCTTGAGCGGGGGCATCACCAGGCTGCCGATGCCCGCTCCGGCGCTGAACAGCGAGAACTTCGTGTGCAACAGGGGGAGCTTGTGGGGGTTGACGTCCATCAGCACCATGTCGGTGAGGAACACCCCGAAGGCCAGCGTGGCCAGGCCGAGGTAGAGGCCCCGGAGTCGCAGGGCGGGGAGGGCCACGATGCCGCCGACGACGGCGGTCACCACGGTGCCGACCACGATCCACTGCAGCGTCGTCCGGGCCCCCACGTTCTGGCCGACGATCCCGTTGTGGAAGACGACCAGGGTCCCGATGGCGCCGAAGGAGACGGCGGCCAGGTTCATCTCGCCGGCGTAGCCGGTGAGCAGGGTGAGCGACAGGGCGATGATGGAGAAGGTCAGCCCGACCGTGAAGGTGGTGACGTCGGAGTCGACCATCAGCTGGCGGAGAAGCACCACCGCTCCGACCAGGCACACCCCCGCGATGGCGGCGGTGCGGACGCTGGGCACCCGGAAGCGCTCCCTGGTGCGCAGGATGGTGGCGCCCCGGAGGCGGTCCTGGGGAAGGACCACCAGGACGGCAAACAGCACGATCATGGGCAACGAGACCCGGAAGTCGCTGGTCCACGACCAGGACGAGGGGAAGTAGGCCAGCACGTAGTTGTTGGCCAGCCCGAGCACCATGGCGCCGACGAAGGTACGGGGCACGCTGCGCAGGCGCCCGAACACGGCGGCGGCTATGGCGTCGAGAACGAGCAGGGTGAGGGCGTTCGACTCCAGGGCGCCTCCGCTCACCGGGGTGATGAGGATCCCGGCCAGGACGGCCAGGAACGAGCCCATGGCCCACGAGAGGGCGGCCGCCCGGTCCGGATTGTGGCCGTTGAGCTGGAGCAGGCCGGCGTCGTCCACCGCCCCCCGCATTACCACCCCGATGCGGGTCCGGTAGAAGAACAGCCGTAGCCCCACGGCTATGGCCACGGCCACCCCCAGGGCTATGAGCTCGTGGGTCGGCACCATTGCACCGAAGATGTGGACGTTGCTAGTGGGTCCGAAGAACTGGACGATCGTGCGGGGCACGACGGGGTTCCAGATCCAGTCGGACAGATAGAGCATGCCGAGCATGAGGGCCACGGTCACGATCACCTTGGTGACCTCGGCTGTGTCCCGCAGGCCCCGCATGATCCCCACGTAGAGCAGCCAGCCCATGAGCGGGCCGAACCCGCCCAGGACCACCAGCAGCGCCAGCGGCGCCGGCCAGTGGAGGTTGAAGCGCACCTCCCAGTAGACGAAGGCGCCGAGCATGGCCTCGGCGCCGTGGGCGAAGTTGAAGATGCCCGACGTGTTGTAGGTGAGGACCAGGCCGGAGGCCGCGATCCCGTACACGCCCCCGAGGACGAGCCCGAAGATGGTGTAGGTGATGAAGAGGTGCAACGGCGCTCCGGGATGGAGAGGGGGCGGCGCCGAGGCGCCGCCCCCTCGATGACGCTAGGACTTCGGCGTTATCAGATTGGCCGAGAGGAACTTCATGGCGAGGCGCTGGGAGTTCAGCGTCGTGCCCCAGTTCTTCGAGCTGATCTTGAACAGGTACTTGCTGTTGCAGTCGAACTGGCCGATGGTCTTCGGGAAGAACTGGGACCAGGTCGTACCGGTCAGCTTGAGGAGCATCCCGCACTGGGGCGGGGTGTTGTTGCCGGGGTCGGCCGGGGCGTGCAGCCCGCCGCCCGTCCAGTTGTGCACCTTGGACAGGTTGTTGATCATGCACTGACGGGTGAGGTTGGAGCCGCACGCCTTGGCCTCGGTGGCCCACAGGAGGAAGTTGGAAGCCGCCTGCTGGCCCAGCTGGCTGGTCTTGCCGCCGGTGGCGTTGACGGCGTTGACGTAGTCCTGCACCGCCTTGACCTTGCCGGCTTCCTCGATCGGCACGAAGGCGTCCCGGACGTAGATCTGGTTGCCGATCCCCGACGTGTTCCAGGCCGACATCTGGGTGGTGTAGTCGTTGGTCTCCATGATGTATATCGGCTTGACCCCGGCCTGGTTGATGGCCTGGAGCATGCCGAACAGGACCGGACCGGGACCGAGATTGTTGTAGATGAGCTTCACGCCGCAGTTCACGTACTTCTGGGCGAACGGCTGGTAGTTGGGCTCTCCGAAGTAGTTGATGGTCACGCCGCAGTTGGCCAGCTTCCATCCTGCCGCCAGGGCCGCTTCCTCGTCCTTGTTGTAGGACACCTCGGTGGCCGACGCCAGGGTGGTGTGGATGAAGTCGAACTTGGTGACGGCGTCCGGGAACAGCTGGGCCGCCTCGTAGTACGGGGAGGCGGGCAGGTAGTCCACCGGATTGGGGACGGCCTGGTACATCTCGGGGGCATTGGCGGCGTCGGGGCCCACCGTGAATCCGGGCACGGCGGCCAGGTTGCAGCCCAGCCGGGTGCCTTCGGCCGCCTCGTCGAGGGCCCAGCCCTCTCCGACCAGCATGAAGTCGGTCTTGCAGGCCTGCTGCATCACCGTGTTCACCTGGGTGATGGCGGCGTCGTAGAAGTCACCGACGATCTGGCGGCCGAGGATGCCCCCCTGGTCGTTGCACCACTTGATCATCGCCTTTACGGCATCGCCCATCTCCTGGTCGAGACCGGGGGACTGCGCGAAGCCGCGGTCGTCCCCGTAGCCGATGTGGATGGCCGTGTCGGTGACGCCCTGCTCGGTCGCGCCCTTGGCGCTGCCCGGCCCGCATGGTGAGGCCAGCGTTCCGAAGGTCTTCGACGAAGATGAAGATGAGGACGACGTAGACGTCGTCGCGTTGCCGGACGAGGCCGTACCTGAACGGCTGCTGCTGCAGGCCGCCGCCAGCAGTCCGAGCGCCAGGACGGCGGTGAATCCGCGGAACCACCACCTCAAGCGATGCACGAAACCTTCCCCCTGTTCAGGTAATGCTGCTGGCCGATGAATCAGCATTCCGGAACCTCCTCCGGAAGCTGGGGCGATGGTACCAGCCGTTCCCAGCGTCCGCTCGGTCCATCCGGGTGCTCTCTACGGTGCTCAGCTGGTGATCCCGAAGCGCTCCAGCCCGAAGGCCTTGATGGCGTTGCCCCGGGCCAGCTTGTAGATCTCCTCGTCGGAAAGGCCCGCTTCGGCCGAGATCTTCTGGAGGGTCTCCCGGGAGTGGGGGAAGGTGGAGTC
>DASSEU010000058.1:0-29421 GCA_035695125.1 Acidimicrobiales bacterium | reverse complement strand
GCGGGTCCACTTCCGGGACACCATGCGCGGCGGCAAGATGCTCAACAACTGGCGCATGGCCCAGATCCACGCCCAGGAGGCGCCCGACCGGGTGCTCGAGCTGGAGGAGTGGGGCGCCCTCTTCGACCGCACCAAGGAGGGTCTGATCAGCCAGCGGGACTTCGGCGGCCACCGCTACGCCCGCCTGGCCCACGTCGGGGACCGCACCGGCCTCGAGATGATCCGCACCCTGCAGCAGCGGGCCGTCTCCCAGGACATCGCCGTGTTCATGGAGTGCAAGGTCCACCAGCTGCTGAAGGACGGGGACCGGGTCTCCGGCGTCCTCGCCTACTGGCGCGAGAGCGGCCGCTTCATCCTGCTCCGGGCCAAGGCGGTGGTGCTGGCCACCGGCGGGATCGGCAAGGCCTTCCAGGTGACCTCCAACTCGTGGGAGTACACGGGAGACGGTCACTCGCTGGCGCTGTGGGCCGGGGCGGACCTCATCGACATGGAGTTCGTGCAGTTCCACCCTACGGGGATGGTGTGGCCCCCGTCGGTGCGGGGCCTGCTCGTCACCGAGTCGGTGCGCGGCGACGGCGGCGTGCTGCGGAACACCGAGGGCCGGCGGTTCATGTTCGACTACATCCCCGAGGTCTTCGCGTCGGAGACGGCGGACAGCGAGGCCGAGGGGGACCGCTGGTACGACGACCACATCAACAACCGGCGCCCGCCCGAGCTGCTCCCCCGCGACGAGGTGGCCCGGGCCATCAACTCCGAGGTGAAGGCGGGCCGGGGCACCGAGCACGGCGGGGTGTACCTGGACATCGCGTCCCGGCGCTCGGCGGACTTCATCCGCCGCCGGCTGCCGTCCATGTACCACCAGTTCAAGGAGCTGGCCGACGTCGACATCACCTCCACGCCCATGGAGATCGGGCCGACGTGCCACTACATGATGGGCGGCGTCAAGGTGGACGCCGACACCGAGTCGTCGACCGTGCCGGGGCTCTTCGCCGCCGGGGAGTGCGCCGGCGGTATGCACGGGTCCAACCGACTGGGCGGCAACTCGCTTTCGGACCTGCTGGTGTTCGGACGGCGGGCCGGGATGTACGCCGCCGAGTACGCCGCCGGTCTCGGCGCCGCCCCCAGGGTCGACGAGGCCGAGGTCGACCAGCTGATGGCCGACGCCCTGACGCCGTTCGAGCGGGAGGGCGGGGAGAACCCCTACGCCCTCCAGCAGGATCTCCAGGAGACCATGCACAACCTGGTCGGGATCATCCGGGTGAAGGACGAGCTGGCGCAGGCCCTCGACCGGATCGGCGAGCTCAAGGAGCGGTCCCGGAAGGTGACGGTGGAGGGCCACCGTCAGTACAACCCGGGCTGGCACCTGGCGCTGGACCTGGAGTCCCTTCTCACCGTGTCCGAGGCGGTGGCCCGGGCCGCCCTGGCCCGGGAGGAGTCCCGCGGCGGCCACACCCGCGACGACTTCCCGAAGACCGACCCCGAGTGGGGAAAGGTCAACAACACCGTCCGCCGCTCGGGTGACGGCATCAGCCTCACCCAGGAGCCGCTGCCCCAGATGCCCGACGAGCTGAAGGCCCTGTTCGAGGAGCCCGCCAAATGACCGACACCACCACCCGCGCTCCCGCCACCGTGACCATGAAGGTGTGGCGCGGCGACGCCGGCGGAGGGGATTTCGAGACCTTCCAGGTCGAGGCCCGCGACGGTGAGGTCGTGCTCGACGTGATCCACCGCATCCAGGCCAACCAGGCCAACGACCTGGCCGTGCGCTGGAACTGCAAGGCCGGCAAGTGCGGGTCGTGCAGCGCCGAGATCAACGGCCTGCCCCGGCTGATGTGCATGACCCGCATGAGCATCTTCGAGCCCGGCCAGGAGATCACGGTCGCGCCGATGAAGACCTTCCCGGTCATGCGCGACCTGGTCACCGACGTCTCGTTCAACTACGAGATGGCCAAACGGGTGCCGCCGTTCTCCCCCCGCCCGGCGGATCCCGACGGAAAGCGGCGCATGGCCCAGCGCGACGTGGAGCGCAGCCAGGAGTTCCGCAAGTGCATCGAGTGCTTCCTGTGCCAGAACGTCTGCCACGTGATCCGGGATCACGACGAGAACAAGCAGGCCTTTGCCGGGCCCCGGTTCCTCATGCGCCTGGCCGAGCTGGAGATGCACCCGCTCGACACCGCCGACCGGATCCCGGTGGCCCGCGAGGCGTTCGGCCTCGGCTACTGCAACATCACCAAGTGCTGCACCGAGGTGTGCCCCGAGCACATCCACATCACCGACAACGCCCTGATCCCCATGAAGGAGCGGGTCGTCGACCGCTACTTCGACCCGATCACCCGTCTCGGACGCGCCATCCGGCGCAAGAAGTAGCCGCGGGCAAGGGGCGCGCCACGGCCCGCTTCCTCAGCGAGGAGTGGATAGCCGAGATGGACCGGGCGGCGGCGGGGAGCGAGGCGCTGCGCCGGGCCACATCCGGCGTGCGCGTGCGCATCCAGCAGGTCGTGCGCGACGGGACCGAGGAGCGCTGCTACGTGGTCACCGTGGACGACGGCCGGGTGACGGTGCGCGCCGGGCGCGAGCCCGAGGCCGACGTGGTGGTGACCGAGGACGCCACCACGGCCGCGGCCGTGGCCCGGGGCGAGCTCACCCCCCAGACCGCCTTCATGACCGGCCGGATCCGGGTGGCGGGGGACATCCCCGCCCTCCTCGCCTGCTACGAGGCCCTGGCCGGGGCCGGGGACGCCTGGGCCGACGTCCGGGCCGCCACGACCTGGTGAGTGGCGGTACCCTGGGCCTCGCGACATCGACCAGGAGGGGGAACGGCTCGTGGCCCTGACCGAGGTGATCGACGACCACATCCTGCGGCGTTACCGGGAGCTCCTGGACGCCGAGGACGCCGCTTTCGACGAGCTCGAGCACGCCTACGAGGACGGGGACCGGGCTCACTTCGAGGCGGACCTGGCGTCCTGGCAGGCGGCCGTCGAGAAGAAGCTGGCCTACCTGCGCCGCCTCGGTTTGATCGAGACCTGAGGTCCTAGCGGCCGAGCAGGTCCTTGATCTCGGCCCGCTCCTGCTCCAGCTCCTCGGTGGTGACACGGACCCGCTCCCGGGCGAACGCGTCCAGCTCCAGGCCCTCGACGACCTCCCAGCCCCCCTTGCCGTCCGAGCGCACCGGGTAGCCGAAGACCAGCCCCTCGGGGATCCCGTACTGGCCCTGGCTGACCACCGCCAGCGAGACCCAGTCCCCGGCCGGCGTCTCGGTCTCGGCGCTCACCACCGAGTCGATGGCGGCGTTGGCCGCCGAGGCGGCCGAGGACGCCCCCCGGGCCTCGATCACCGCCGCCCCCCGCTTCTGGACGGTGGTGAGGAACTCCCCCTCCAGCCAGGCCCGGTCCCCGATCACGTCCTGGGCGGGCCGGCCCGAGATCCGGGCGTTGGTGAAGTCGGGGAACTGGGTGGTGGAGTGGTTGCCCCAGATGGCCAGGTTGGTGACCTCGCTCACGGGCACGCCGGCCTTCCGGGCCAGCTGGCTCTTGGCCCGGTTCTGGTCCAGCCTCGTCATGGCGAACCAGCGCTCGGCCGGGACCTCCGGCGCGTTGCCGCGGGCGATCAGGCAGTTCGTGTTGCAGGGGTTGCCGACGACCAGCACCCGCACGTCCTCGGCGGCGTGGGCGGCGATGGCCTGGCCCTGGGGGCGGAAGATCCCGCCGTTGCTGGCCAGGAGGTCGCGGCGCTCCATCCCCTGCTTGCGGGGGAGGGCGCCCACGAGCAGCGCCCACGAGGTGCCGTCGAAGGCGGTGGCCAGGTCGGACGTGGCCACCACGTCCGCCAGAAGAGGGAAGGCGCAGTCGTCGAGCTCCATCACGACCCCGTCGAGGGCCTTCATGGCCGGCTCGATCTCGAGCAGGCGCAGCACCACGGGCTGGTCGGGACCGAGGAGCTGGCCGGAGGCGATGCGGAAGATCAGCTGGTAGCCGATCTGGCCCGCCGCCCCGGTGACGGTCACCTGGACCGGCTTGCGGGCGGCCACCTCAGCCCACCGCCTTGCCGAGATTGGCGTCGAGGGCGTCGAGGAACTCCTCGGTCGTCAGCCAGGACTGCTCGGGGCCGACGAGGATGGCGAGGTCCTTGGTCATCTGGCCCGACTCCACCGTGTCCACGCACACCTGCTCCAAGGTGTGGGCGAAGCGGGACAGCTCCTCGTTCCCGTCCAGCTTGCCCCTGAACGCGAGGCCCCTGGTCCAGGCGAAGATCGACGCGATCGGGTTGGTCGAGGTCTTCTCCCCCCGCTGGTGGGCCCGGAAGTGGCGGGTGACCGTGCCGTGGGCCGCCTCGGCCTCGCAGGTGCGTCCGTCGGGGGTCATCAGCACCGAGGTCATGAGCCCGAGCGAGCCGAAGCCCTGGGCCACGGTGTCGCTCTGCACGTCCCCGTCGTAGTTCTTGGCCGCCCACACGTAGCCGCCCTCCCACTTCATGGCCTGGGCCACCATGTCGTCGATCAGGCGGTGCTCGTAGGTGAGCCCGGCCGCCTCGAAGTCGGCCTTGAACTCGGTCTCGAAGACCTCCTGGAACAGGTCCTTGAACCGCCCGTCGTAGGCCTTGAGGATCGTGTTCTTGGTGGACAGGTAGACGGGGTAGCCCCGGTCCAGGCCGTAGCGGAAGCTGGCCCGGGCGAAGTCCCGGATCGAGTCGTCGTAGTTGTACATCCCCATGGCGATCCCGGAGCCGGGGAAGTGGGCCACCTCGAACTCCATGGGCTGGCCTCCACCGTCGGGGACGAAGGTCATGGTGAGCTTCCCGGGCCCGGGTACCACGAAGTCGGTGGCCCGGTACTGGTCACCGTGGGCGTGGCGGCCGATCACGATCGGCTTGGTCCAGCCCGGGACCAGGCGGGGGATGTTGCGGCAGATGATCGGCTCCCGGAACACCACCCCGCCGAGGATGTTGCGGATCGTGCCGTTCGGGGACCTCCACATCCGCTTGAGCCCGAACTCCTCCACCCGGGCCTCGTCCGGGGTGATCGTGGCGCACTTGACCCCCGCCCCGTGCTGCTTGATGGCGTTGGCGGCGTCGATCGTGACCTGGTCGTCGGTCTCGTCCCGGTGCTCGATGCTGAGGTCGTAATAGAGCAGCTCGATGTCGAGGTAGGGCAGGACCAGCTTGTCCTTGATGAACGCCCAGATGATGCGCGTCATCTCGTCCCCGTCGAGCTCGACGAGGGGGTTGGCTACGGGGATCTTCGGCACGGCGGGACTCTACCGGGGGCCCGCAGGGGCCTTTCCGACCGGACCGCTCCCTGAACGGTCCCCGGCGGCGCGGAGGCGGGGGGGACCTCCCCGGAACAAAAAATGCAAAGTTGGCGGGCGTATATGAGGATTCATATACGCCCGCCCGTAACCGAACGATCTACGCCCGTCGGTCCGATAAATCCGCTGTTTCTGACGCCTCGGGTGGCGATGGCGTCACCGAAACCGGAGAAAATCCGGGCGTATAAGAAGATCCAGATACGCCCGGCAAAAGCACTTTTCGGAAGGCGGAGGAGAGCCTCCCTCGCGTGACGGGGCGCCGAGCTGCGGACCGGTAGGCCGTCGGGAGGCCCGCTCAGCCCCTGGTCGCGAGACCGAGCCCGGCGTAGATCTCCCTGGTCACCGTGGACTGGTTCAGGGTGTAGAAGTGCAGGCCGGGAGCGCCCTCGTCCAGGAGCACCTGGCAGAGCTCGGTGAACATCTCGACGCCGGCGCGGCGGGCGTCGGCGGGGTCGTCCCCGGCGGCCTCCAGGCGGGAGACCATCTCCGGGGGCACCGGGGCGCCCATGGTGGCCATGCGGGGGACCGACCTCAGCGAGGTCACCGGCATGATTCCCGGCACTACGGGCTTGTCCACGCCCAGGCGGCGGAGATCGTCCACCAGTCCGAGGTACTCCTCGGCGCGGAAGAAGAACTGGGTGACGGCAAAGTCGGCCAGGGTCAGCTTCTCGGCCAGGAAGGCCCGGTCGGAAGCCAGGTCCGGGGAGCGGGGGTGGCCGATGGGGTGGGCCGCCACCCCGATCGAGAACCCGCCTACGGCCCGGGCCAGCTCCACCAGCTCGATGGCGTGGGCCAGCTCCCCCTCCGCCTCCTCGGGGTTGGTCGGCGGGTCCCCCCCGAGGGCCATCAGGTTCTCCACGCCGGCCTTGCGCAGGTCGACGAGGATCTCGGCCAGCTCCAAGCGGGTGTGGGCCACGCAGATCAGATGCGCCATCGGCGTCAGCGTGGTGGTCCGCAGGATGGCGGCCACCAGCTCGGTCGTGGGCTGCCGGGAGGACCGCCCGCCCCGGTAGGTGATCGACACGAAGGACGGGGCCAGTGGCTCCAGCTCCCGAAGGGTCCGGACGAGCTGCTGGCGCTCCTGGTCCGTGCGCGGCGGGAAGAACTCGAACGAGAACGTGCGCCCGGCGGCCAGCAGGTCGGAGATCCTGGTCACTGTGGGTGACAGGCTACCGAGCGCACTCGGCCCCCTCCACGGCGTTATCGACCGAGCCGGCGTTCGGCCGCCTCCACGGCGTTGCGCATGAGCATGGCCACGGTGGTGGGGCCGACGCCCCCGACCCGGGGGGTGATCCAGCCCGCCACCTCCTCGACCGACTCGTCGACGTCGGGGAGGAGCTTGCGCCCGGCGTAGCGCACACCGGCGCCGACGACCACGCTGCCGGGGCGCACGTGCTCGGGCTGGATGATCCCGGGAACGCCGGCGGCGGCCACGAGGATGTCGGCCCGCCGGGTGTGCTCCGCCCAGTCGGGCACCCCGGTGTGGACCACGGTCACGGCCGCGTTGGCCGTGGGCCGCTTCTGGGAGAGCAGGAGGGCCAGGGGGCGCCCGATGGTGACGCCCCGCCCGAGGATGACCACGTGGCGCCCCGCCACCGGCACGTCGTAGTAGGCGAGGAGGGTCTCGATGCCGGCCGGCGTGCAGGGCACCGGAGCGGGCATCGAGAGGGCCAGTCGGCCCATGTTGAAGGGGTGGATCCCGTCGACGTCCTTGTCGGGGTCGATGGCCGCCACGGCCCGGTCGAAGTCGATGTGGTCCGGCGGCGGGTACTGAAAAAGCATGGCGTCGACGGCGGGGTCCTCGTTGAAGGCCCGGATGGCCGCCTCGACCTGCTCCTGGGTGGCGTCGGCGGGCAGGTGGGTGTGGAACGAGAGCATCCCGAGCTCGGCCGCCTTCTCCTGCTTCATCCGGATGTAGCCCGAGCTGGCCGAGTCGTCCCCGACGAGCAGCGTGGCCAGCCCGACGGTCCGGCCTGCGGCGGTCAGCTTCTCGACCCGGCGGGCCACCTCCTCGAGGACGGCGTCGGCCACCGGGCCCCCGGGCATCATCACCGCGCTCAATGCCGGAAGTGCCTCTCTCCCGTGAGGACCATGGCCAGGCCGAGGTCGTCGGCCACCGCCGTGACCTCGTCGTCGCGCAGCGAGCCGCCCGGCTGGATGACCGCCGCCACCCCGCCTGCGGCCACCGCTTCCAGGCCATCGGGGAAGGGGAAGAAGGCGTCGGAGGCGGCGGCACCTCCCTTCGCCCTGCCGGCGGCCTTGCGGACGGCGATCTCGCCCGGCTCGACCCGGTTCTGCTGGCCGGCGCCGATGCCCACGGCCTGGCCGTTGGCCACCAGCACGATGGCGTTGGACTTGGTGTGGGCGCAGACCCGCCAGGCCAGCTCGATGTCCCGCCACACCTCCTCGGTGGGAGCCGCCTTGGTTACGACCCGCCAGCTGTCCCGGGGGGCCTGGAAGCGGTCGGGGGCCTGCACGAGGAACCCGGCGTCGACCGGCTTGTAGTCGAACCGGACCGGCCCGGGGGGCGGGGCCTCGAGCACCCGCATGTTCTTGCGCTTGGCGGCCAGGAGCTCGAGCACCCCGTCGGCGAAGCCCGGCGCCACCAGCACGTCGGCCTTGGGATTGGCCACGATCTCCTCGGCCAGCTCGGAGCTGACGGGGCGGTTGAGGGCCACGATCCCGCCGAAGGCCGACATCGGATCGCACTCGAAGGCCCGCTCGTAGGCGGTGGAGATGTCGGCGGCCACGGCCACGCCGCACGGGTTGGCGTGCTTGATGATGGAGGCGGCGGGGGCGTCGGTGCCGAGGTCGTGGACCAGCCGCCAGGCCGCCTCGGCGTCGTAGAGGTTGAGGAACGACAGCGCCATCCCCCCGTGCTGGACGGCGCCGTCCCACCAGCCCCGGTGGCCGATCTCGCGGTAGCGGGCCCCGACCTGGTGGGGGTTCTCCCCGTAGCGCAGCTCCTGGGACCGCTCGAGGGCCAGATGGATGGTGGGGGGGAGCTCGTCCGCCGACCCCTCGTCCAGCCAGGTGACGATGGCGGCGTCGTAGGCCGCCGTGTGGGCGAAGGCGTCCCGCGCCAGCCGGACCCGGGTCCCGTCCGACAGGGCGCCGTCGCGCCGCAGCTCGTCGAGGACCACCCCGTAGTCGGCCGGGTTGACCACGACACCGACGTGGGCGTGGTTCTTGGCGGCGGCCCGCACCATGGCCGGTCCGCCGATGTCGATGGTCTCGATGCCCGGCCGCTCCCGGAAGGGGTAGAGGTTGACGACGACCAGGTCGATGGCCGTGATCCCGTGGGTCTCGAGGTCGGCCAGGTGCTGGGGCTTGGCCCGGTCGGCCAGGATCCCCCCGTGCACGGCCGGGTGCAGGGTGACCACGCGGTGGTCGAGCATCTCGGCGAAGCCGGTGAGGTCGGCCAGCCGGATGAACGGCACCCCGGCCTCCTCGAGGGCGGCGCCGGTCGAGACCGACGCCACCAGCTCCCAGCCGAGGGAGTGCAGCCCCTGGCCCAGCGCCTGGATCCCGGTCTTGTCGAAGACGGACAGCAGGGCACGGGGACTCACGTGGGCAGGGCTCCTTCGGAGAAGAGGCGGATGGTCTCGGGATAGAGGCGCCGCTCGACGGCCTTGATGCGCTCGTGGAGCGACTCGACGGTGTCCCCCGGCAGGACCGGCACGGCCTCCTGGGCCAGGATCGGACCGGAGTCGACCTCGAGCGTGGCGATGTGCACGGTGCAGCCGGTGATCTTGACGCCGGCGGCCAGCGCCTCCTCCACGGCATGCCAACCGGGGAACGCCGGCAGGAGGGCGGGATGGGTGTTGAGGATCCGGCCGGCGTAGGCGTCGAAGATCGGCTTCTCCAGGACGGTCCCGAACCCGGCCATGGCCACCAGCTCGGCCTCCCGGGCGGCCAGGGCGTCGACCACGCGGTGGGTGTAGGCCACGCGGTCGAAGGCGGCGCCGAACGAGTCCCGCTCGACGACCTCGACCGGCACCCCGGCGCCGGCCGCCACCTCGGTGGCCCGGCACCGGCGATCGACGACCACGACCGCGGGATGCAGCCCGGAGGAGATGATGGCCTCGAGGAGGGTTCCGCTCCCCGACGCCAGGACCCCGAGCCTCACTGGGCCGAGGCTACCGGAGCGGCCCGGCCCGCCCGGGCCACTTCCGCGCCGGCTTCGGGGCCGTGCGGGCGGGGCTCAGCCGAGCCCGGCCACCACCTCGGCCATGATGTCCGCCGCCGCCGTGGGGTTCATGGCCACCCGGGCCCCGGCCGCCTCCAGGGCGTCCATCTTGGCCTGGGCCGTGCCCTTGGAGCCGGAGATGATGGCGCCGGCGTGGCCCATCTTCCGCCCGGGCGGGGCGGTGACCCCGGCGATGTAGGTCACGACCGGCTTGGACATCTCCTTGCCGATGAACTCGGCCGCCTCCTCCTCGGCCGAGCCCCCGATCTCCCCGATCATCAGCACGGCGCGGGTGTCGGGGTCGGCCTCGAAGGCGGCCAGGCAGTCGATGAAGCTCGTGCCCGGAACAGGGTCCCCACCGATGCCGACGCCGGTGGTCTGGCCCACGCCCTTCTGGGTCAGCTCGTAGAGCGCCTGGTAGAAGACCGTGCCCGACCGGCTGACCAGCCCGACGGGCCCACCGGGGAGGGCGATGTCCCCCGACGTGATGCCGATGTTGCACTTGCCGGGGCTGATGATCCCGGGACAGTTGGGGCCGAGCAGGCGCGTCCGGGGAAAGCTGCGCCGCAGCACGTTGTAGACCCGGGCCTCGTCCTGGGCGGGGATGAACTCGGTGATGCACACGATGAACCCGATACCGGCCTCGGCCGCCTCGAGGATGGCGCCCGGCGCCCCCCCGGGCGGTACGGCGATGAACGACGCCGTTGCCCCCGTGGCCTCCACCGCCTCCTTCACGGAGGCGTAGACGGGGATGTCCTCGATGACCTCTCCCCCGCGCTTGGGGTTGGTGCCCGCCACCACCTTCGTGCCGTAGCTGCGGTTGCGCAGCCCGTGGTACGCGCCCTGGCCGGTCGGGGACAGGCCCTGGATGACGACCTTGGTGTTCTGGTCGACGAAGATGCTCACCGGGACACCTCGGCTTCCCTGACGGTTCCTCCCGCCAGCTCGGTGGCCTTGCGCGCCGCGCCGAGCATGGTCGGCACCGACACCAGCCGTTCAGACTCGTGCTCGGACAGGATGCGCCTGCCCTCGTCGGCGTTGGTGCCGTCGAGGCGGATGACTATCGGCGCCTTGATGTCGACCCGCCCGAGGGCGGTGACGATGCCGTTGGCGACCTCCTCGCCCCGGGTGATCCCCCCGAAGATGTTGATGAAGATCGACTTCACCTTCTCATCGGTGTTGATGACCTCGAGGGCGTTGGCCATCACCTCGGCGTTGGCGCCCCCGCCGATGTCGAGGAAGTTGGCGGGCTTGCCGCCCACCTGCTCCACGACGTCACAGGTGCTCATGGCCAGCCCGGCGCCGTTGGCGATGATGCCGACGAATCCGTCGAGCCCGACGTACTGCAGGCCCTTGTCGCGGGCCAGGCGGTCCCGCGGGTCCATCTCCTCGAGGCCGCGGAACTCGTCCCACTCCGGATGGCGGAAGGCGGCGCTGTCGTCGAGGGTCACCTTTGCGTCGAGGGCGTGGACCTTGCCCTCGGGCGTGAGGATGAGAGGGTTGATCTCGACCAGGTCGGCGTCCCCCTCGACGAAGCAGCGGTACAGCTTGACGAGGATGTCGGCGGCGCCGGCGCGTGCCTCGGCGTCGAGGTTGGCCTCCTCGACGAGGCGCTGGGCCGCCGCCAGGTCGAGCCCGTCAACGGGATCGATGTGCAGGCGGGCGATGGCGGTGGGGTCCTTCTCCGCCACCTCCTCGATGTCGACGCCGCCCTGGGCGGACACCATGCCGAGGTGCTTCTTGGCCGCCCGGTCCAGGGTGAAGCTGGCGTAGTACTCCTTGGCGATGTCCGAGGCGTGCTCGACCCAGATGCGGCGGACGGTGTGGCCCTTGATGTCCATGCCGAGGATGGCGCCGGCGTGGGTGCGCACCTCGTCGGCGTCGGCGGCCAGCTTGATGCCTCCGGCCTTGCCCCGGCCCCCGACCTGCACCTGGGCCTTCACGACGACGGGATACCCGGCGGACTCGGCCGCCTTCACCGCCTCGTCGACGGTGTCGGCAACACCTCCCGGTGACACCGGTATGTCCCAGCGGGAGAAGTACTGCTTCCCCTGGTACTCGAACAGGTCCACTACCACTCCTCTCTTGAGTCGAGGGTCTCCTGCAGCCATTGCGCGATCCCCGGGAGTGGCGCCCCCGGACCGAACACCTCCGCCACCCCCACCTTCTTGAGCTCGGGGATGTCGGCCTCCGGGATGATCCCCCCGACCACCACCACCACGTCGTCGGCGCCCTGGGCCCGCAGCAGCTCCATCACCTTGGGCACGAGAGTCATGTGCGCCCCCGAGAGCAGAGACAGGCCGAGGGCGTCGGCGTCCTCCTGGACCACCGCCTGGACGACCTGTTCGGGGGTCTGGTGCAGGCCGGTGTAGATGACCTCGAAGCCGGCGTCGCGCAGCGCCCGGGCTATGACCTTGGCGCCGCGGTCGTGACCGTCGAGACCCGGCTTCGCCACCACCACCCTGTAGGGCCCACTCATCGGCCGGGCATCCTAGGCGGGGGCCCCGAACAGCCCTTTTACCTCCTCCCGGCGGACCTTGCGCGTCCCGGTGCGGGGCAGCTCGTCAACGAACAGGAACCGCACCGGAACCTTGAAGGCCGCCATCCGCTCCCGGGCCCACGCCGCCAGCTCCTCGGCGTCAACGTCGCTGCCCGGGGCCCGGCGGATGGCGGCGCACGGAGCCTCCCCGGAGCGCTCGTCGGGCAGGCCGACCACGGCGGCCTCGGCCACACCCGGGTGCTGCTCCAGGACCCCCTCCACCTCCACGGCGTAGACCGAGTAGCCCCCCCGCTTGATCACGTCCTTGCCCCGCCCGGCGAAGTGGACCAGCCCGAACGCCCCCTTGCGCGCCATGTCCCCGGTGCGAAGCCAGCCGTCGGAGGTGACCACCTCGGCGGTGGCCGACTCGTCGCCGTGGTAGCCCTCGAGCACCCCCGGGCCCTTGACCCAGAGCTCCCCGACCTGGCCGGCGGCCACGTCCCGGCCGTCCTCGCCCACGACCCGGAGCCGGTTGGGTGGGATCGGCACCCCCAGGGCCTCCCCCGGCAGGAGTCGCAGCAGCGGGAGGGCGGCCTTGAACGCCACCCCGCCCCCCGTCTCGACCATGCCGTAGCCCTCGAGGAAGGCGGCCTCCCCGAGGTTCCGACCCAGGCCCGGAAGCGGTAGGGGCAGGGTGGCGGTGGCGCCCAACCGCTGGAACCGGCGGGCCAGCTCGGCGGGCATGGCGTCGGCCCCGGAGGCCCAGACGCGCACCGAGCGCAGGTCCCGGGCCTCGGCCCCGGCCTCGGCCATAAGCCGGTACATGGCCGGGACGCCGACGAAGATCGTGGCCCGCCGCTGCTCGATGGCGTCCAGTGCGGCATCGGGGCGGAACCGGGGAAGGAAATAGACCGGGATGCCGGCCACCGCCATCCCGAGCACGGCTATGAAGCCCATGATGTGGGAGACGGGCAGCCCGAACACGGCCTCGTCCCGGTGGAGGCGGCCGGGCCAGAGGGCGGCGGGGCGGAGGTCGCTGAGGAGGGCCCGGTGGGTGAGGCGGACGCCCTTGGGGCGACCGGTCGTGCCTGACGTGTAGAAGATGGCCCCCACGTCCCCGGGGTCGGCGGGCGCCGGCTCGTGCCGGTCGGCCCGTCGGGGCACGGGAAGCTCGTCGAGGTCGCGGACGAGCAGGGAGGCGCCGGAGTCGGCGGCCACCAGGTCGACCTCGGCGGGGGTCAGCTCGGCGTTCAGGGGGACGGGGATGGCTCCGGCCCGGGAGGCGGCCAGCACCGCCAGGATCAGCTCGTAGCCGTTGGGCAGGGCCAGGACCACCCGGTCCCCCCGACCGGCCCGACCGGCGATGGCCCCGGACAGCTCGCGCACCCGCTCGGCGGCACGGGGGAAGGTCAGGTGCAGTCGGCTCGGGTCCCCTCTGTCCGGGGACGCCTCCTCGACCATGCGACGGTCCCCGTGGATGGTCGCGAGGCGCTCGGCCAGGCCGCCGAGGGTCACGCCCCGGCCGGTGAGGAGGGCCAGGCGGTCGGCCACGGTGAGGCGCATGCCGGCAGCCTTGCCCGCGCCGCCGGCGCTGCCAAACCCGGATCGTTCCGGTGCCCGGATCGTGGCGGTACGGGCCGTTCCATCTGAATGTCCCTGGAGAAATCGGCGCGGGCCGGCGGTACCCTCGCCTCGAGGAGGCGGAAGGAGCACCGGTGGCCATCGCACACAAGCTCATGGGCAACGCCATGCAGATGGTCGTCTGCCAGCTCGATGCCGGCCAGACGGTCTACGCCGAGGCCGGCAAGTTCATCTGGAAGACCACCAACGTCTCACTCGAGACGCGGCTCTCGAAGCCGGCGAGTGACGCCACCGCCTCGGGCGGCTCGTCCGGCGGCGGCCTACTGGGCAAGGCCATGCAGGTGGGCAAGCGCGTGCTGGCCGGCGAGAGCCTTGCCTTCCAGTACTTCACGGCGTCAGGGGGCAACGGTCTGGTGGCGTTCGCCGGAGGGCTGCCCGGTGAGCTGCGGGCCATCGAGCTGGACGGTCACGTCGGCTGGTTCACGGAGAAGGACGCCCTCATCGCGGCCGAGTCCAGTGTGGACTTCGACATCGCCTTCACGGGGCTGCGCACGGGACGGCGGGGCGGCACCGGCTTCGTGCTGGAGAAGTTCACCGGCACCGGCACGCTCTTCGTGGCGGCGGCGGGCAACTTCATCGAGCTCAACCCGGCCAAGTACGGCGGCAAGATCCAGGTGCACGCCGGCAGCATCGTCGGGTTCCAGGACACGGTCCGCTACAGCGTGGAGTACATCGGAGGTCTCAACGCCAAGACGGCCATGACTGCGGTCTTCGGCGGGGAGGGGGTGAACCTGGCCACCCTCGAGGGGGACGGCGCGGTCATCCTGCAGTCGGTGAACATCCACGGCCTGGCCGGCGCGCTGGAGAAGTTGATGGGTGACGCCGGAGAGGAGCGGACCCAGGCCGGCGTGGGCGGGATCCTCGGAGGACTCAGGTAGCCATAGGCAAGCGGCGGCGGGAGCCGCCGGGAAGGAGACGGATCATGGGACTGATGGACAAGATCAAGTCACAGGCGGAGCAGGTGGCGGCCCGGGCCCAGGAGGGCTCGGTCAAGGTGCAGGCCAAGATCGGGGACATGCAGTCCAAGCGCGCCGGGGACGCCCTGCTGCGTGATCTGGGCGCGGCCTACTACGCCGAGGCGCGCCGTGCCGGCCCGCACGATGCCGTCGAGAAGGCGCTTGCGGCCCTCGACACCCACGCCGCCGAGCAGGGACCGATCGACCTCACGACCACCGGGCCCCAGCCGGCGCCGTCGCAGTCGGCGCCCGACGCGGCGTCGGGTGCCCAGCCGGCCGGGGACTTCAAGCTCGAGGATCTCTGACCGCGGGGGTCCGGTTGCGGGCTTCGTGGTCCAGTAGCCAGCGCTTCCGGTCGAGCCCCCCGCCGTAGCCGGTCAGGGTGCCGTTGGCGCCGATGACCCGGTGGCAGGGGACGATGACCGCCACCGGGTTCCGGCCGTTGGCCAGCCCCACGGCCCGGCACGCCCTGGGGCTCCCGACCTTCTCGGCCAGCTGGGCGTAGCTCCAGGTCTCCCCGTAGGGGATCTGGTTGAGGCCGTCCCAGACCCGCCGCTGGAACTCGGTCCCGCGCATCCGGAGCTCCACCCGGAACTCGGTGATCCCGCCCGAGAAGTAGGCGTCGAGCTGGCTCAGCACGTCGTCGAAGGCGGTGTCGTCGCGAACCCATTTGTCGGACCCGCTCGGTGCGTGGCGCTGGTCGTCCATGTACAGGCCCGTCAGGTAGCCGTCCTCAGCCGTCAGCGTGAGCACGCCGATGGGGCTGTCGAACGTGGTGGTGAGGATCGTCATGCGACCTCCTGGTCGAATCGGTTGATGGGGTGGTCGAGCACCGACCACAGGTACTGAACGGCGTAGGCGCGCCACGGGCTCCAGGCCCGGGCCCGGGCGGTGAGGGCGGCGGGGGCATCCGCCACCCCCAGGGCGGCGCTCCCCCGCCGGACGCCGAGGTCGCCCGCCGGGAAGGCGTCCGGGTCCCCGAGGGCGCGCATGGCGATGATCTCCACGGTCCACGGACCCAGCCCCGGGATCTCCCCGAGGGCGGCCCGGGCCCGGTCCCGGTCGCAGCCGGGCCCGAGGTCCAGGACGCCCGAGGCGATGGCCCCGGCCAGCGCGACGAGCGTGGCCCGCCTCCGGGCGGGACCGGCCAGGGCGGCGGCGCCGGCCTCGGCGATCGCGGCCGGTTCGGGGAACAGGTGGGTCAGACCGCCGCCGGCGTCGTCGACCGGCGTGCCGTGCGCCGTCACCAGCCGGGCGGCGTGGGTCCGGGCCGACGCGGTCGAGACCTGCTGGCCGACGACGGCCCGGGCGGCCATCTCGGCCTCGTCCATGGCACGGGGCACCCGCCGTCCGGGGGCCTTCTGCACGAGCGCCTCCAGGGCCGGATCGGCGGAGAGCACCTCCTCGACCGCCTCGGGATCGGCGTCGAGGTCGAGGAGGCGCCGGCAGCGGGCCACTGCCGTGGTCAGGTCCCGGAGATCGGCCAGCGCCAGTCGGCACGCCACGTGGTCGGGCTGCGGGCGGAGGGCCACGATCCCCGGGCCGTGCGGCAGCCGCAGGGTCCGGCGGTAGGAGCCGTTGCGCACTTCTTCGACCCCGGGAACCGAGGTGGCAGCCAGATGACCGAAGAGGCTGTCGGGACACAGGGGCCGGCGGAAGGGAAGCCGCAGGTCGATGGCGTGGGTGGCGCTGACGCCGGCGTTGCCGTGCTCGCCCGGAACCGGCCGTCGTGCCGACCGCTCCCCGGCCCTCCGGCGCAGCTCGGTCGGGGTCGTGGCGAAGACCGCCCGCACCGTGTCGTTGAACTGCCTGACGCTGGAGAAGCCGGCGGCGAAGGCCACATCGGCCATGCCCAGCTCCGAGGCCTCGATCAGCACCCGCGCCGTCTGGGCCCGCTGGGCCCGGGCCACCGCCACCGGCCCCGCGCCCAGCTCGGCCTGCAGGAGCCGCTCGACCTGGCGGGTGCTGTAGCCGAGGGCGGCGGCCAGGCCGGGGACGCCCTCCCGGTCCACCACCCCGTCGGCTATCAGCCGCATGGCCCGGGCCACCACGTCGGCTCGGGCGTCCCATTCCGGGGATCCGGGCGCGGCGTCGGGGCGGCACCGCTTGCACGCCCGGAAGCCGGCCTGCTGGGCCGCGGCGGCCGTGGGGTAGAAGCGGACGTTGGACCGCCGGGGGGTCATGGCCGGACAACTGGGCCGGCAGTAGATCCCGGTGCTGGTGACGGCGGTGAAGAACCAGCCGTCGAAGCGGGGGTCCTTGCTCTGCACCGCCCGGTAGCACCGGTCGAAGTCCTCGATCACCTGTCACAGCCTGCCGGATCGGGGCGGCCGGATCTGGCGGTTTTCCGACATCACGGTGCGGGGGCTCCCATCCGCCAGACTGGCGGCGCGCGTCCCCACCGAGCCCGCCGCCCCCTGTCGTTGCTGCCGGTCGCGATGGCCCTTGCGGCCGCGGCGTGTGGCGGCGGCCCCCCGGCCCGGCCCCCCACCGCCGGGCCGACCCCGTCGACCACCTCGACCTCTCGGACGCCGCCGGGAGCGGCGTCGGCCCCGACCTCCCCACCAGGCTGCATCGACCTGGGTCGGTGGACGACGGCCCAGCTGGCCCGGCAGCTGATCACAGTCCCCTCGCTCGACTTCGACCTCCCCCAGCTGGGCGGCGTGGTCGCAACCGGGGTGGGGGGCGTGCTGTTCCTCGGCTCGGCACCGGCGCCCGCCGACCTGGGAGCGCTCGTGCATCAGGTGAACGGCCGGTCCCCGGCCGGCGTCCCGCTCCTCGTCATGGCCGACGAGGAGGGTGGCGGTGTCCAGCGCCTCCGTCCCCTCGTCGAGGACATCCCCTGGCCCCGGGACACGACCACCGCGTTGACGCCGGCCCAGGTCTCTTCCCTGGCCGCCCGGGTCGGCTCCGAGATGCGGGCGGCCGGGGTCAACATGGACCTGGCCCCCGTGCTCGACGTCGACAGCGGCGCCGGACCGAGCGCGTCCGATCCGGACGGCCGGCGTTCGTACAGCGGGATCCCGGGCCGGGCCGCCACCTACGGGCAGGCCTTCTCGGCGGGTCTGCAGCGGGCCGGGGTCATTCCCGTCATCAAGCACTTTCCCGGGCTGGGCGGCGCCAGCGGGAACACCGACACGGGCCCGGCGTCGACGCAGCCGATCTCCGCCCTCCGGGCCGCCGGACTGCAGCCCTTTCGCGCCGCCATCACCGCCGGAGCGCCGGCGGTGATGGTCGCCAACGCCTCCGTGCCGGGCCTGACCACACAGCCCGCCTCGGTGTCGAGCACCGTGATCCAGGGCCTGCTCCGGGGCGAACTGAGGTTCCGGGGCCTCGTGATCACCGACAGCCTGTCGGCGGGAGCGATCAGGGCGGCCGGCTACGACGTCCCGGGAGCGGCCACGGCGGCGGTCGAGGCGGGCGCCGACATCGTGCTGTTCGGGTCGACCCTGACCGCCGCCGACGTGGCCCAGCTGCGCCCGGCCGCCGTCGTGGCGACCGTCGACCAGACCAGCCGGGCCATGACGGCGGCGGTCGGCACGGGGAAGCTGCCAGCCAGCCGCCTCAGAGACGCAGCCCGTCGGGTCCTGGAGCTGCGAGGCGCCGCAGTGTGCGAAGCGTGACCGTGGCCCGGTGAGCCCTACGCCCGCTTGAGCGGGGCCCAGGCGAGGAGCAGCCGCTTCTCCCCGATCCCGGGGAAGCGCACGACGGCCTCGGCCTTCTCCCCCTGGCCCACGATCTCGATGACCACGCCCTCCCCCCACTTGCCGTGCACGACGTCGTCACCGGCACGCAGTCCGAGCTCCTCGGCGCCCTTGGTGCGGGCCGGAGTCGATCCGGCCCGGATGGCGGCGTCCACCAGGCGGTCGCGGCCCCGGGCTCCGGAGCCCCCGGATCCGTACCCGCCCGATCCGTAGCCGCCGGACGCAGACGAGCGGCCCGGCACCCCGGAGCCGATGGTCGATCCGATCGGCTGCACCAGCGCCTCGGGAAGCTCGGAGAGGAAGCGGCTCGGCGGGTTGTACTGCGCCCCACCCCAGATCACCCGGCAGAAGGCGTGGGTGAGGTAGAGGCGCTCCCGGGCCCGGGTGATGGCCACGTAGCAGAGACGGCGCTCCTCCTCCATCTCGTCGGGTTCCCCGATCGAGCGTTGATGGGGGAAGACACCCTCCTCCATCCCGGCGATGAACACCACCGGGAACTCGAGGCCCTTGGCCGTGTGGACCGTCATCAGGCTCACCGAGGTCTGGTCGTCACTGAGCTCGTCGGTGTCGGCCACCAGGCTCACCGCCTCCAGGAAGGCGTCGAGGTCCTGGTTCTCCTCGGCCACCCCGACCAGCTCGTTGATGTTCTCGATGCGGCCGACGGCCTCGATGGTGCGCTCCGCCTCGAGCTCGGCCACGTAGCCGGTGGCGTCGATGACCGCCCGCAGTACGGGGCCGGGCCCCTCGGAGATCCGCTCCCGCAGCCGGGCCAGCAGCTCGTTGAACTGGTGGATACCCGACAGCGCCTTGCCGGTGACACCGGCCTGATCGGCATGCAGCAGTCCCTCGGCAAACGACAGGCCGCGGGCGCGGGCCCAGCTGTCGATGCGCCCGATGCTCGTGTCCCCGACCCCCCGGCGGGGCAGGTTGATGACCCGCTTGAACGAGACCTCGTCGGTCGGGTTGGCCACCGCCCGCAGATAGGCGAGCAGGTCCTTCACCTCCCGCCGGTCGTAGAAGCGGGTGCCGCCGATCACCTTGTAGGGGATCTGGCGGCGGACAAGCTCCTCCTCGAGCACCCGGCTCTGGGCGTTGGTGCGGTAGAAGACTGCTAAGTCCCCGTACCGGTGGTCCTCGTGGGCGTGGAGCCGGTCGATCTCCTGGGTGATCCACGCCGCCTCGTCGTGCTCGTCCTGGGCCTCGTAGCGGGTGATCGGCTCCCCGCCGATCTTGTCCGTCCACAGCGCCTTGGGCTTGCGCTGGAGGTTGTTGGCGATGACGGCGTTGGCCGCGTCCAGGATTGTCTGGGTCGACCGGTAGTTCTGCTCGAGCAGGATGACCGTCGTGTCGGGGAAGCTGTGCTCGAACTCGAGGATGTTCCGCATGTCAGCCCCGCGGAAGCGATACACACTCTGGTCCCCGTCACCGACCACGCAGACATTGCGGTGCTCGCTCGCCAGCAGCATCACCAGCTGGTTCTGGGCCACGTTGGTGTCCTGGTACTCGTCTACGAGGATGTGCGTGAAACGACCCCGCCAGTGGGCCAGCACGTCGGGGAACGCCTGCATCACGTTCACCGTCACGACCAGGATGTCGTCGAAGTCCATGGCCGAGGCCGCCAGCAGGCGGCGCTGGTACTCGGTGTAGATCTCGGCCACCTTGCGGTCGAAGATCGTGACGGCGCGGGAGCGGTAGGTCTCGAAGTCCACCAATTCGTTCTTGGCGGCGCTGATGATGGCGTGGACCGAGCGGGGAGGAAAGCGCTTCGGATCCAGGCCGAGGTCCCGGATGATGTATCCGGTCAGGCGGACGGCGTCGGCCTGGTCGTAGATCGTGAAGCTCGTCTTGTAGCCGAGACGGCCCGCCTCCCGGCGCAGGATCCGCACGCACGCCGAGTGGAACGTCGAGACCCACATCCGCCTGGCCACCGGCCCGACCAGGGCCTCGACCCGGCCCCGCATCTCGTCGGCCGCCTTGTTGGTGAAGGTTATGGCCAGCACCGAGAAGGGACTGACGTGCCGCTCCCGGATCAGATGGGCGATGCGGTGCGTCAGGACACGGGTCTTGCCCGATCCGGCGCCCGCCAGGATGAGCAGGGGCCCGCTCTCGTGCAGGACCGCGTCGCGCTGGGCCGTGTTCAGCCCCGCCAGCAGGTCGACCCGCGGCCCCGCGGCCGTGGTGTCGTCGAAGGGGCCGCCCGCCTCCGCCGGGGCGTCCGGAACGGTCTCCGGCAGGGACGGGAGAGGGGCCCCGGTCACTCCCACTCGATGGTGCCGGGCGGCTTGGACGTGATGTCCAGGGCCACGCGGTTCACCCCCGGCACTTCGTTGATGATCCGCGACGAGAGTCGCTCGAGCACGTCGTACGGGATCCGGGCCCAGTCGGCGGTCATGGCGTCGTCACTGGTCACGGCCCGGATCACGATCGGGTAGGCGTAGGTCCGTTCATCACCCATGACGCCGACTGTACGGACGGCCGGTAACACCGCGAAGCTCTGCCAGATCTCCCGGTAGAGGCCGGCCCGCTTGATCTCCTGGGTGACGATGGCGTCGGCGGCCCGGAGGATCTCGACCCGCTCGGGCGTGATGGTGCCGACGATCCGGACGGCCAGGCCCGGGCCCGGGAAGGGCTGGCGCCAGACCATGTCCTCGGGTAGGCCCAGCTCCTCCCCGATGGCGCGGACCTCGTCCTTGAACAGGTTCCGGAGGGGCTCGACGAGCTCGAAGTTCATGTCGTCGGGAAGGCCCCCCACGTTGTGGTGGGACTTGATCCGGGCCGCATCCTTGGTCCCCGACTCGATGATGTCGGGGTAGAGCGTCCCCTGGACGAGGAAACGGGCGTCGTCCAGGTCCCCGGCCACCTCCTCGAACACCCGGATGAACGTCTCCCCGATGATCTTGCGCTTGCGCTCGGGGTCGATGACGTCGTTGAGCGACTCCAGGAAGCGGTCGGCCGCTTTCACGTGGACGAGATCGATCTTGAACTGGCTCCGGAACGTCTCCTCGACCTGCTCGGCCTCCCCCGCCCGCATGAGCCCGGTGTCGACGAACACGCAGGTGAGCTGGTCCCCGACCGCCTTGTGGACCAGGGCGGCGGCCACGGCCGAGTCGACCCCACCGGAGAGGCCGCAGATGACCTTCTCGCCCCCGACCTGGCGCCGCACGGCCTCGGCCGACGTCTCGATGATCGAGGTCATCGTCCAGTTGGGCCGGCACCCGCACACCCCGAACAGGAACTGCTTGAGGACCTCCTGGCCCCGCGGGGTGTGGACCACCTCGGGGTGGAACTGCACCCCGTAGATGGCGCGGTCGGGGTCCTCCAGCGCCGCGACCGGCGCGTCGGGGGAGATGGCGGTGACCGTGAAGCCCACCGGTGCCGACACGATGGCGTCGGTGTGGCTCATCCACACGTCCTGCTCGGGGGGCAGGCCGGCCAGGAGAGCCGAGCCGGAGACCACCTGCAGGGGGGTACGGCCGTACTCGCCCCGTCCCGTGCGGGCCACCTCCCCGCCGAGCTGCTGGGCCACGAGCTGGGCTCCGTAGCAGATGCCGAGCACCGGCACGCCGGCCCGGTAGATCTCCGGGTCGGCCTGCGGGGCCCCGGGAACGTGGACCGACTTCGGCCCCCCGGAGAAGATCACGCCCTTGGGCCGGCGGGCCACGATCTCGGCGGCGGTGATCGTGTGGGGAACGATCTCCGAGTAGACGTGGGCCTCCCGCACCCGCCGGGCTATGAGCTGGGCGTACTGGGCCCCGAAGTCGACGACGAGGACGGTGTCGAACTCGTCGACCCCGGCCGGGGTCACGGACGGCGAGGACTCGGGCTCGGGGACCGCAGCGCCGCTCAGCGGCCCATCCCCACACCCTGGGACCGCTGGAGGGACTTCCCCTCGGTCTGCAGGGCGGGGGCCACCATGACCTCGGCCTTCTGGAACTCCTTGACGCTCTCGTACCCGCACGTGGCCATGCTCGTGCGCAGGGCGCCGAACAGGTTGAGCCGGCCGTCGTTCTCGTGGGCGGGTCCGAGCAGCACCTCGCGCAGGGTCCCGCGCGGCTCGGTGCGCACCCGGGCGCCGCGGGGCAGCGAGGGATGGAAGGTGGCCATGCCCCAGTGGTAGCCGCGTCCCGGCGCCTCGTGGGCCGCCGCCAGCGGGGAGCCGATCATCACCGCGTCGGCCCCGCAGGCGATGGCCTTGGCGATGTCCCCGCCCTTGGCCATGCCCCCGTCGGCGATCACGTGCACGTACACGCCGGTCTCGTCGAGGTGGCGCATCCGCGCCCCGGCCGCGTCGGCGATGGCGGTGGCCTGCGGCACGCCGATGCCGAGCACCCCCCGCGTCGTGCAGGCGTTGCCCGGGCCCACTCCCACCAGCACCCCGACGGCGCCGGTGCGCATCAGGTGGAGGGCGGCCTGGTAGGAGGCGCAGCCGCCCACGATCACCGGGATCTCGAACTCGCGGATGAACCGCTTGAGGTTGAGGGGCTCGACCGTGCGCGACACGTGCTCGGCCGAGACCACCGTCCCCTGGATCACCAGCAGGTCGAGCTCGGCCTCGAGGACGGCCTTGGCGTACTGCTCGGTGCGCTGCGGCGTGAACGAGGCGCACGAGACGACCCCGGCCTCCTTGATCTCCCGGATGCGCTGGGTCACCAGCTCGGCCTTGATCGGCTCCGAGTAGATCTGCTGCATGCGCGCCGTGGCCTTGTCGGTGTCGAGCTTGCTGATCTCCTCGAACAGCGGCTCGGGGTCCTCGTAGCGGGTCCAGAGTCCCTCGAGGTTGAGCACGCCGACCCCACCGAGGTGGCCGATCTCGATGGCCGCGGCCGGGCTGGTGACCCCGTCCATGGCCGCCGCCATCAGCGGCAGATCGAAGCGGTAGGCGTCGATCTCCCAGGAGATGTCGACGTCCTCGGGGTCCCGGGTCCGGCGACTCGGAACGATGGCGATGTCGTCGAACCCGTACGCCCGCCGTCCCGACTTGCCGATGCCGATCTCGACCTCAGCCACGATGATCCCTCCCGCGTCCCATCCCCCAAGGTTAGTTCCGGGGGCCCGCCACCACGGGTGTTCCTCGGCGCCTCAGCGCCGGATCTGAGCGGGATCGGGGCCGAGCCCGGGTCCCTCCAGGACGAGGTCGAGCAGCTCGGTCAACATGCGTGCCGTGGCCCCCCACACCGTGTCCCCGTCCAGCTCGTACAGGTACATCGAGCGGTCCCCGACACCCGGGATGGGCCAGATCTCCTCCCGGTAGACCTCGGGGTCGGCCAGCTCCGACAGGGCCACGTCGAAGGCCCGCTCGACCTCGGCGGGGTTGGGACGGAGGACGGGGCGGCCGGGGAGCACCCCCACGAACGGGATGATCGAGGAACCCGACGAGATGGTCTGGAGCGGGGACAGCTCCCCGATGATCTCGCACACGGCGGGATCGAGGCCCACCTCCTCGGCCGCCTCGCGGAGGGCGGCGGCCAGCGGCTCCTCGCCGTGGTCGAGGCGTCCCCCGGGGAAGGCCACCTGGTGGGTGTGGGAGCGCAGGTGGGCGGCGCGGCGGGTCAGGACCACGCGGGCGGCCGACCCGTCGGTGGCCGGGGTGTCGGAGAACAGCGCGACCAGGACGGCGGACGGCACCGCCGTGGTGAGGGTGGCGCCGTCCCGGGTCGTCCGGGACGGACCGCCGGGACGCGTCCTGGAGAAGGCGGCCCTGACCTCCCCGAGGGTTATCGGGGCCGGCCGCCGGGGCCACGGCGCCGGGGCGCCCGGCCGGGCGCCTTCCGGGCGGGGGATGACCTGGGGGCCCGGGCGCCGGGCCCGGGTCACGCGCCGGGAGCGGGCCCGGCGGCCAGCGACTCGAGCAGCTCCCGCAGACCGCCGGTCTTGAGGTTCGACATCACCCGCCCGGGCGGGGTCTGGCCCCGCTCCCACTCCATCCACTGCTCGAGCAGCTTGGACGGATCGGGAGCGGGACGCGGGACCCCGGCGGTTTCGGCCGACACCGCCCTACATCATCCCCATTCCGCCCATGCCACCCATGCCACCCATGCCGCCCATGCCACCGGCACCTGCGCCGGCGGGCATCGGCCTGGGCTTCTCGGGCTTCTCGGCCACCACGCACTCCGTGGTCAGCAGCAGCGCCGCCACCGAGGCGGCGTTCTGCAGCGCCGAGCGGGTGACCTTGGCGGGGTCGATCACGCCGGCTTTGACCAGGTCCTCGAAGTTCCCGGTGGCGGCGTTGAGACCGCTGTTGCCGGACATCGCCTCGACCCGCTGCACCATGACCGATCCCTCGAGCCCGGCGTTGGTGGCGATCCACTTCAGGGGCTCGGACAGTGACCGGTAGACGATGTCGGCGCCGGTGGCCTGGTCACCGTCGAGCGAGGCCACGACCTTCTCGACAGCGGGGCGGGCCCGGACGAGAGCGGTGCCGCCACCGGCCACCACGCCCTCCTCGATGGCGGCCCGGGTGGCCGAGAGGGCGTCCTCGATGCGGTGCTTCTTCTCCTTGAGCTCGACCTCGGTGGCGGCCCCGACCCGGACCACCGCCACGCCGCCGGCCAGCTTGGCCAGCCGCTCCTGGAGCTTCTCGCGGTCCCAGTCGGAGTCGGTCTCCTCGATCTCCCGCTTGATCTGGGCCACCCGGCCGGCCACGTCGTCAGACGAGCCCGCCCCCTCGACGATCGTGGTGTCGTCCTTGGTGACGAGGATCCGGCGGGCCCGACCCAGCAGGTCGAGGGTGACGCCCTCCAGCTTCACGCCGATCTCCTCGGAGACCACCTGGCCGCCGGTGAGGATGGCGATGTCCTGGAGCATGGCCTTGCGCCGGTCACCGAAACCGGGTGCCTTGACGGCGACGGAGTTGAAGGTGCCGCGGATCTTGTTCACGACCAGGGTGGCCAGGGCCTCCCCCTCCACGTCCTCGGCGATGATCAGCAGCGGCTTGCCGGTCTGCATGACCTTCTCGAGCACGGGGATGAGATCGTGGACGGCGCTGATCTTCTGGTTGGCGATGAGGATGTGGGCGTCCTCCAGGACCGCCTCCTGGCGCTCCGGGTCCGTCACGAAGTACGGGGACAGGAACCCCTTGTCGAACTGCATGCCCTCGGTGAAGTCCAGCTCGAGGCCGAAGGTGTTCGACTCCTCGACGGTTACCGTCCCGTCCTTGCCGACCCGGTCGAGGGCCTCGGCCAGGACCTGGCCGATCGACTGGTCCCCGGCGGAGATGCTGGCCACCTGGGCTATCTCGGTCTTGCCCTCGATGTCGCGGGCCGCGCCCCGGATGGCGTCCACCGCGGCCGCCACACCTAGATCGATGCCCCGCTTGAGCTGGGCGGGATTGGCGCCGGCGGCCACGTTGCGAAGGCCCTCGCGGACCAGCGCCTGGGCCAGCACCGTGGCGGTGGTCGTGCCGTCTCCCGCCACGTCGTTGGTATTGGTGGCGACCTCCTTGACCAGCTGTGCCCCCATGTTCTCGAAGGGGTCCTCCAGCTCGACGTCGCGGGCGATGGTCACCCCGTCGTTGGTGATGGTGGGCGCGCCGAACTTCTTCTCGAGCACGACGTTGCGCCCCTTGGGGCCCAGGGTCACCTTGACCGAGTCGGCCAGCCGGTTGACCCCGGCCTCCAGGGCCCGCCTGGCGTCCTCGTCGAAGCGAAGGATCTTGGAGGCCATCGCTACTTGCCCATCTTGGCCAGCACGTCGCGGCTGGTCAGGATCAGCAGGTCCTCCCCGTCGATGGTGATCTCGGTCCCGCCGTACTTGGAGTAGACGACCGTGTCCCCGACCTTGACGTCGAGGGGCACGATCTCCCCGGTGTTCTCGGCCCGGCGGCCGGGACCGACGGCCAGGACCTCACCCTGCTGGGGCTTCTCCTTGGCGGTGTCCGGGATGACGAGGCCGGACGCCGTCGTCTCCTCCGACTCGCCGGGACGGACCACGATCCGGTCCTCAAGCGGCTGGAGCTTCATCTCAGTGCCTCCTTGGCGGGGGTTGCTCTTAGCACTCGAACGTTGCGAGTGCTAACGATAGCGGGGCCGGCGGGAGGGGGGCAAGGGCCGCCTGCATCCGCCGGCGCCGCCTGCGGCCCGCGCCTTCCGGGTCGAACGGCCGTTCGCAGTCCCCGGGTACGATCGGGAGACTCCCTACTGTCGCATCCGGGAGGCAGGAGGGCAGCAGCACTTGGTCACCGGCACGATCGCGGAGGGGCGGGGGTGACGGAGCGCGCCGGGCGGACCTCGACCTCGGCCTTCGGCGTGGGCCGGCGGGAGAACCACGACGCCAGCGGGTTCTACGCCCGCTTCGAGGCGCCCGAGCTGTCCGCCGACACCTCGGTCCGGACCGTGCCGGACCTGGCGCAGGGGGAGCTGGCCTGTCTCCACGCCGACGCCCGGCACATGGTCCTGCCCGGAGGCCGGCCCCTGCCGGACAACTCCGTGGCCCTGGTCGTCACCTCCCCTCCCTACTTCTCGGGCAAGGAGTACGAGCAGGCCCTCGGCCGCGGACACGTCCCCGGCAGCTATCTGGAGTACCTCCAGATGCTGCGGGAGGTCCTGGCCGAGTGCAAGCGGGTCCTCGAGCCGGGCGGGCGCATAGCCGTCAACGTCGCCAACCTGGGCCGCAAGCCCTACCGCAGCCTGTCGGCCGACGTCATCCGGATCCTCCAGGACGACCTGCGCCTGCTCTTGCGGGGCGAGGTGATCTGGCGCAAGGGCCAGGGGGCCAGCGGCTCGTGCGCCTGGGGGTCGTTCCGCAGCGCCACCAACCCGGTCCTGCGTGACGTCACCGAACGGGTGGTGGTCGCCAGCAAGGGTCGCTTCGACCGCGCCCGGTCGGTCGAGGAGCGGCGCGCCCTGTCGCTCCCGCACGAGAGCGAGATCAGCCCGGACGAGTTCATGGAGGCGACACTCGACGTGTGGAACATCGCCCCCGAGAGCGCCCGTCGCGTGAACCATCCCGCCCCGTTCCCGGTGGAGCTGCCCCAGCGCCTGATCGGCCTGTACACCTACCGGGACGACCTGGTGGTCGATCCCTTTGCCGGGGCCGGCACCACCCTGGTGGCCGCCATCCGTTCCGATCGGCGCTACCTCGGCTACGACACCGAGCCCGGGTACGTGGCGATCGCCCGGGAGCGGGTGAAGCACGAGGTCCGCAGGCGGGCGGGGCTGCGGGTCGTGGGGACCCCGGCCCCCTCCTCCGCCGGGGCCCGCGCCCGGCGGGGGTCCGGGGAGGGGCCCACCGGCGCCCCCGACGACTTCCAGGCCCGCGCCGCGAGGGAGGGCAAGGTGGCCCGGGCCATAGCCGAGGACGTCCTGGTCGCGGCGGGGTTCCGGATCACCCAGCGGAACGCCCGCCAGCGCGGCCTCGGCGTGAGCATCGATCTCATCGGCCTAGACGGGGACGACACGCCGTGGTACTTCGACGTGTCAGGCGCCTTCACGACCACGGGAGGGGGGCTCGTCCGCACCGACGCCGTATGGAGGTCGCTCGGGCGGGCCCACGTCCTGGTCCGTCACGCCCGGACGCCCCTGGTCCTGCTCACGTCCCATCTGCCCCGCCCCCGCAGCGAGGGTGACCTGGCCCTGCGCGCCGTGGGCCCGGGCGTGGTGTTCGACGCCGTCGAGATGCTGTCCGACGGACAGCGGCAGCGTCTGGCCGCCTACGCCGCCGGCGGCCACCACCTGCGTCCCGAGCCGGGGTTCTGGACCGCGAAGGACCTGGCCGGGGTCTGACGCCCTACTGGAAGGCGGGGTGCCAGTTGCGGTCGACGACCTGCCAGCAGCTGCAGCTGGGGAGGAACTGGTCGACCCGCCAGAACTCGTCGGCGTAGGTGATGTTCGAGCCGGTGAAGCTGTTGGAGGCGAAGCTGTTGGCGCCCCACGGGTACGAGGGGTCGAACGAACCGGCCGCGTGCAGCCCGGCGGCCAGGGCGGTGCGCTGCATGGCGGGGGCGTGGTCGGCGGCTATCTGGAGCATCCAGAGCATGTCGCAGGCCGATCCGCCCGTCCCCACCGGCTGCTGGTACACCGGCGGCAGGTGGGCGGCGCTGAAGTAGGCGTTGCACTTGGCGGTGCCGGGCGAGACGGGGTAGCCGGGGGTCCTCTCCTCCCCGTAGCGGTCCCCGGTGATGGCCACGGCGTTGGCGATGTTGCCGTAGTCGGGGTGCTGGTTCCCGTACGTCGTGGGGACGACCCCGTCGTCGGGGATGCCCCACTTCGGCTTGAAGCCCTGCTGCTGGGCGATCGTCGTCAGGTTGGAGAAGTCGGCGTTGTCGTTCATCACCGTCACGTTGGTGACCCCTGCCGATTTGAACGCCAGGATGGCCTGCTCCTGGTCGCTCGGGGTGTCGAACGAGGTGGGGCAGCCCACGTCGTGGGCCACGATGGCCGACGACGGCACCCCGGCCTGGTGCAGCCACCCGGTTATCTCCGAGGCGAACTCCGCCTCGCAGCTGCGGTACACCAGGCCCAGCTTCCTGAAGCCGTTGGATGCGGCGAAGAAGCCCCTCTGCTGCAGGCCGAACACCGTGTCCTTGTACAGGAGCTCGGCCAGGGTCTTGCTGAACAGGTACGGGTAGAACTGCGACTGCTCCTTGGCCGGGATCGGGGAGCTGGTCATGAACGGGATGTGGCTGGTCAGGTAGCAGGTCGCGATCTGCGGGTACGTGTAGTAGGCCCCGTAGTCGAACACGAAGAAGGGCTGGGACGCGATCACGTTCTGGCAGGTCTGCTCCAGCTGGCTCTGGTCGACCGGGTCCCCCTGGAAGTACGTCGGGACCAGCTTCCGGCAGGCGATGCCGCCGGAGGCGTTGATGGCGTTCACAACTGTCTGGTAGGCGGCCTGCTGGTCGGAGGGGGACTCGAGACCGAACGTGCTGTTGGCGGCCGGACCGACGAGGTTGACCAGGATGATGGCCACCTTGAGCTGGGTGGCGGTCACACCCGCGTCGCTCCCCGGCGGAGAGGCGCACTGGCCACCCGCTGCCGGGGCGGCGCCGCCCCCGGCGGGCGCCGGGCCACCGCCGGCCCCGCCACTCGCGACGCTCCCGGAGCCGGCGGCCCCGCCTGCCGACACCCCCCCGGTGGCTCCGGGTCCGGCGGCGCCGCCGGACCCGGCGAGGGCTGACGAGGCCGCACCGGCCGAGGCGCCCCCCCCACCGCCC
>DASSEU010000057.1:0-64583 GCA_035695125.1 Acidimicrobiales bacterium | reverse complement strand
AGGCTCATCTTCCCCAAGAGTCCATATCGACGGGAAGGTTTGGCACCTCGATGTCGGCTCGTCGCATCCTGGGGCTGAAGCCGGTCCCAAGGGTTGGGCTGTTCGCCCATTAAAGCGGTACGCGAGCTGGGTTTAGAACGTAGATCACTGCGTCCCCAGGGAGTAATCCCTGGGTGCTCACCGGCTCATATCGGTGGAACCCTGACTGTTACAACCGAACGGTACGGTCAGGGCAATACCGAGGGAAGGCCAACAGGTGTTAGCAACGCAGGCGTCCTACATCGCAGGATTCTTCGATGGCGACGGGAGTATCCACTTCCAGTTCGTTCGCCAAGACGGATACAAGTTCGGGTATTGCATCCGAGCCAGTATCAGCTTCTCGCAGTCAACATCGGCCAAAGCAGGCCTGGAGCAAGTCCGGGACTGGGTTGGCGGCGGTTACCTGCGAGATCGCGGAACGGGTATGAGTGATCTGATCATCACGTCGCGACCATTGCTTTGGAACTTGCTCCGGGCAATGGAACCCTACGTTGTCTTCAAACGGGAGCACGTTAAGCGGGCTCTTGAGTTGTTGCCGATGATCAGGCCTCGTCTCGACCCACATGAATTCCTGGATGTTGTTCGCCAAGCGGATGCTTTCTCAGCCCTAAACTATTCAAAAACGAAGCGCATTTGCGCCGTAGATGTCGAGCGACACCTACGTAGCATGGGCATGTTGGCCCCTGTAACGACTTCCTTGCCTGCTCAGCAAGGAGATGGCAAAGGCCATAACACGCCGGCCCCTGGAAACAGGGTGAAGGTATAGTCTATGCCCGTAGTAATACGGGAATTACATGCGTGAGACAGTTCGGTCCCTATCCGTCGCAGCCGCAGGAGACCTGAGGAAGGCTGTCCCTAGTACGAGAGGACCGGGACGGACGCAGCTCTCGTGTGCCAGTTGTCCTGCCAAGGGCACCGCTGGTTAGCGACCTGCGGAAGGGATAAGCGCTGAAAGCATCTAAGTGCGAAGCCCGTTCCAAGATGAGGTCTCCCACGGGGTTAACCCGGTAAGGCCCGTGGCCAGATGACCACGTTGATAGGCCGGAGGTGTACGCACAGCAATGTGTTCAGCCGACCGGTACTAATCGGCCGAGGGCTTGGAGATCTACTCGTTGCCCGTGCTCGCTATGGAAGGCTCACAGGGGCACCGCGCCATCGGTGCGGTGATCCTTGAAATACAGCCACGGTTTCCGGTGGCCATAGCGGCGGGGTCACACCCGTTCCCATCCCGAACACGGAAGTTAAGCCCGCCCGCGCCGATGGTACTTGGGGGGAGACTCCCTGGGAGAGTAGGTCGCCGCCGGAATAATTCGAACAAAGAGCCCCCGCCCAGCGGGGGCTCTTTCGCGTACCGGTAGCCTGCGGCCGTGGCCAAGACTCCCGACGGGGACGACGCGCGTCCGGGGTCGGGACGGCCGGCTCGCAAGCGGGCCGCGCCGGTGCGCAAAGCAGGCGGGCCCGTGCGCAAAGCGGGTCCGCAGGCGCGGAAGCCTGCGCCGAGACGCGCCGACAGCGGGACCCGCCAGTCGGCATCCGGTCGGGGAGCTCCGCAGCGAGGTGGCGCACCCCGGGGCAGGGACAGTGGCCCCCGGGAGGGCCGGGGCGCCGGGCCCCGCTCGGCAGGCCGGCCCAACCCGGAACGCCGGGGCTCGGCGGCCCCACGCTCGGCCGGCCGGTCCGATCCGGGCACTCGTGGTGCCGCACCGCGCTCCTCCGGTCGACCCCGCCCCGACAGCCGGGACCGCGGCGCCCCTCCGGCGCGACGCGCCTCGGGCACCGGTCGGCCGGGGCCTCCCACGGACCGCCGTGACGGCCCGGCAGCAGGTCGGGGCCGGCCCGGGTCCAACGGCCGGACAGCAAGTGATCGGCAGCCCACTGAGCGGGGTCCCCGGCTGGACGACACGAGGGTGCCCCGCGGGCGGCCGGCAGCCGGCCGGACGGGAGGCACCGGCAGTCGGGGGTCAGGCCCCCCGGCCCGCGACCGGATGGATAGGCCGACGGCCCGACCCCGCCGGCCGGACGAGAGAGGAACGGCACGACCCCGCCGGACCGACGACAGCCGCCCGGCCCGACCCCGCCGGCCCGACGACAAGGGCACGCCTCGACCCCGCCGGCCGGATGCCACCCGCACGGCCCGACCCCGCCGGCCCGAGGAAAGGGAGACCCGGCCCCGTCCCCCCGAACCCCGGAAGGTGGCTGGCTGGGGCAAGGTCGCCAGGCGGGGGGCGGCGGAGCTCGGCCCGGAGCGGCGGGACGAGAAGGCCCGTCCGGCCCGGACGAACAGCGGCGCCAGCCGGACCCGGGACTGGCAGCCCGAGCGGTGGATCCAGGAGCCCGACAAGCGGGGTCCGAAGCCGGGCCCGGCGCCCCGCCGGAGGGCGGGAGGGGCGGGTGGGGGAGAGAGGCGCTTCGCCCCGGTGGAGGTCCCGAGGGCGCGTCGGCCTCCGAAGGTGCCGGAGGTCGTCGGCGAGGAGCTGCAGACCACCGCCGGCGCGAGAAGGGCGCCCCACCTGGCCCGGCGCCTGGGGGACGCCACGAAGGCGTACGAGCGGGATCGCTACGACGACGCCCGGCGGATTCTCAAGGAGCTGGCCGCCGACGTGCCGGCGTCTCCCGCGGTGCGGGAGCTGTACGGCCTCACTCTGTACCGCCAAGCCCGCTGGCGGGAGGCGCTACGGGAGCTGGGCGCCTTCCACGACCTGACCGGCTCCTACGACCAGCACCCGACCATGGCCGACGCCAACCGGGCCCTGGGGCGCCATGCCGAGGTGGCCCGGCTGTGGGAGGAGCTCCGCGAGGCGTCCCCCTCGGCCGAGCTGGTGATCGAGGGGCGGATCGTGGCGGCCGGCTCCCGAGCCGACCAGGGGGATCTTCCCGGCGCCATCCGCCTGCTCGAGGGCGCCGCCCGCAAGGTGACCCGGCCCCGGGACCACCACCTCCGCCTGTGGTACGCCCTGGCCGACCTCTACGAGCGGGCGGGCGAGGTCCCCGCCGCCCGGGAGCTGTTCCAGCGCATCGTCCGCAACGACCGGGCCTTCTTCGACGCCGTCGAGCGCCTCGCTGCGCTCTGAGCTCATGGCGGCGGGCACCCGGGTCCTTCGGACCTCGCCCGCCGCGTGCCGTGGGGCCCCACCCCACGGCGGGTACCCGGCTCGCTGATACACCCCCTCCGTAGCATCCACCTCGGCACTTCCCCCACTCCCGCCGGCCTCGGCCGGTCCCTCCAGGGACGCCGCCCGACGGGTCGACAGCGGACCAACGCAGGGGAGAGGTGTGATGAACGTCGTGGTGATTGCCGGCCGGCTGAGCGGGCCGCCGGCGGAGAAGGTGCTCCCGTCCGGGACCCGGATCATGAGCCTGCAGGTGACGGCGGCGGGCGGGACCGGACGGGCCGACAGCGTGCCGGTGGCCTGGTTCGACCCGCCGGCGGTTGCGGTCGAGCTGGACGAGGGGGACGAGGTGGTCGTGCTCGGTCGGGTGCGCCGGCGCTTCTTCCGGGCCGGCGCGACGACCCAGAGCCGCACCGAGGTGGTGGCCGACCGGGTCATCCCGGCCCGGCGGGCGGCGTCGGTCCGCACCGCCCTGGCTGCCGCGGTGGAGCGCCTGGCGTCCGGGCTGGAGCCGGGTGAGGAGAAGCCGAAGGAGGTGAAGCGGCGCAGCAGGGCGGGCTGAGCGGGCGGGGCGGCGCCGGCGGCCCCGAGGTGGGGCGGGCCGGGGGGTCGACGGTAGGCTCGATGGGTACGAGCCGTCCTGTAACGGACCCGACAGCGTGAGGAGCCGGACACGTGAGCCTCGACCTCCAGAAGCTCCTGGGTGAGGAAACCGAGACCCTCCTGCAGCACCGGTCCAAGGCCATCCCCGCCGAGGACCTGGTCCTGCCCGGCCCGGACTTCGTGGACCGGGTCCTGGTGGACAGCGACCGCTCCCCGGCGGTGCTGCGCAACCTCCAGACCATGCTGAACCACGGGCGCCTGGGAGGCACCGGGTACCTGTCGATCCTGCCCGTCGACCAGGGGATCGAGCACTCGGCGGCGGCCAGCTTCGCCAAGAACCCGGCCTACTTCGACCCCAAGAACCTGTGCGAGCTGGCCATCGAGGGGGGCTGCAACGCCTTCACCTCGACGGTAGGGGTCCTGGGGATGGTGGCCCGGCGCTACGCCCACAAGATCCCGTTCATTGCCAAGCTCAACCACAACCAGCTGCTGACCTACCCGACCGAGTACGACCAGATCATGTTCGGCTCGGTGGAGGAGGCGGTCGACCTCGGTGCCGTCGGGGTGGGGGCCACGGTGTACTTCGGGTCCGAGGAGAGCACCCGCCAGATCCAGGAGGTGGAGGAGGCCTTCGAGGAGGCCCACCAGGCTGGGCTGTTCACGGTGCTGTGGTGCTACCTGCGCAATCCGGACTTCAAGGTCGGTGGCGTCAACTACGAGACGTCCGCCGACCTGACCGGCCAGGCCAACCACCTCGGCGTGACGATCAAGGCCGACATCATCAAGCAGAAGGCGCCGGAGTCCAACGGGGGCTTCAACGCCGTCAAGTTCGGCAAGACCGACCCCCTCGTCTACGACGAGCTGACCACCGACAATCCCATCGACCTGACCCGCTGGCAGGTCGTGAACTGCTACATGGGGCGGATCCCGCTCATCAACTCCGGTGGGGAGTCGAAGGGCAGCGGGGACCTGGCCCAGGCGGTCCGCACCGCGGTCGTCAACAAGCGGGCCGGGGGCGCCGGCCTGATCGTGGGCCGCAAGGCCTTCCAGCGCCCGCTGGCGGAGGGGGCGGCCCTCCTCCACGCCGTCCAGGACGTCTATCTGGACTCCTCCATCACGGTCGCCTGACCGGCCGCGGCCCGGTCCGGTCGCAAAAGCCGACCTGGCCAACGGGGATTCCGCGGGTCCATCTGGATAAACTCGGGGTGAACGACGGCCCTCCGGAGGCCGCCAGGGCGCACGCGGGCCCCGGGTCCTCCGTGGGGACCCCGCCGATCACACAAGACCGGCAACGAGGCCGGCCCAGCGACCCACACGGGGGAATCCGTTGACCGAGACCGCGGCTGAGACCCGCTCCACCGAGGAGCTGGACCGCGTCGTCATCCGTTTCGCCGGGGACTCCGGTGATGGCATGCAGCTCACCGGTGACCGCTTCACCAGCGTGAGCGCACTGTTCGGAAACGACCTTTCCACCCTCCCCGACTTCCCGGCCGAGATCCGCGCCCCGGCCGGCACCCTGGCCGGGGTGTCGGCGTTCCAGGTGCACATCTCGGACCACGACATCCTCACCCCCGGGGACGCCCCGAACGTTCTCGTGGCCATGAACCCCGCCGCCCTCAGGGCCAACATCAACGACCTGCCGGTGGGCGCCAGCGTGATCCTCAACATCGACTCGTTCGACGAGCGCTCCCTGGCCAAGGCCGGCTACGACGCCAACCCGCTCGAGGACGGCAGCCTCGACGGCTTCACCGTCTTCGAGGTCCCGATGACCACGCTGACCCTGGAGGCGGCCAAGGAGACCGGGGCCAAGCCGAGGGACGCCGAGCGGTCGAAGAACTTCTTTGCCCTGGGCCTGGTGACGTGGCTGTACCACCGGCCCGTCGAGCCCACCCTGGAGTGGATCGGGGAGCGGTTCGCCAAGAACCAGATGGTCGAGCAGTCCAACTCCCTGGCCTTCAAGGCCGGCTACAACTTCGGGGAGACCGCTGAGCTGTTCCAGGCCACCTACGAGGTGAAGCCGGCGGCGCTGGCGCCCGGCACCTACACCAACATCAGCGGGAACACGGCGCTGGCGTGGGGCCTGGTGGCCGCCTCCCAGCTGGCCAAGCTGCCGATCTTCCTCGGGTCGTACCCGATCACGCCCGCATCCGACATCCTCCACGAGCTGTCCAAGCACAAGAACTTCGGCGTGCGGACCCTGCAGGCCGAGGACGAGATAGCCGGCGTGGCATCCGCGCTCGGGGCCTCGTTCGGGGGACAGCTCGGCATCACCACGACCAGCGGCCCGGGCATCGACCTCAAGTCCGAGACGGTGGGGCTGGCGGTCAGCCTGGAGCTGCCCCTGCTGATCATCGACATCCAGCGAGGCGGCCCCTCGACGGGTCTGCCCACCAAGACCGAGCAGGCCGACCTGCTCCACGCCATGTACGGCCGGCACGGTGAGGCGCCGGTTCCGATCGTGGCCGCCATGACGCCGGGGCACTGCTTCTATGCGGCCATCGAGGCGGCGCGCATCGCCCTCAAGTACCGCACCCCTGTGTTCCTCCTCTCCGACGGGTACCTGGCCAACGGGGCCGAGCCGTGGATGCTCCCGAACCCCGACGACCTGCCCGACATCTCGGTGGAGTTCGCCACCGAGCCCAACGGCTCGGGAGAGGAGGGGGCCCAGGCGTTCCTTCCGTACCTCCGGGACCCCGAGACGCTGGCCCGGCCGTGGGCCGTGCCCGGGACCCCGGGGCTCGAGCACCGCATCGGCGGGCTCGAGAAGGAGGACGGCTCGGGGAACATCTCCTACGACCCCGCCAACCACGAGCGCATGGTGCAGCTGCGCGCCGCCAAGGTGGCCGGCATCGCCAAGGACATCCCCCCCGTCGAGGTCGACCGGGAGGAGGGGGCCGAGGTCCTGGTCGTCGGATGGGGCTCGACCTACGGCGCCATCCAGGCCGCCGTGCGCAGGGTGCGGGCGCGGGGCAAGAAGGTGGCCCACGCCCACCTCATGCACCTGAACCCGTTCCCGGCCAACCTCGCCCAGGTGGTGCACTCGTACCCCAAGGTGATGGTGCCGGAGATGAACCTCGGCCAGTTGTCGCGCCTGTTGCGCAGCGACTTCCTGGTCGACGCCAAGTCCGTGTCCAAGGTCCAGGGCCAGCCCTTCCGGGTGGCCGAGCTCGAGACCGCCATCCTGGAGATGATCGATGCCTGACGCGCCCACCACGACCAAGAAGGACTGGTCGACCGACCAGGAGGTGAGGTGGTGCCCGGGCTGCGGGGACTACTCGATCCTCACCGCCGTGCAGATGCTGATGCCCGACCTCGGGGTACGCCGGGAGTCGACCGTGTTCGTCTCGGGCATCGGCTGCTCCAGCCGCTTCCCGTACTACATGAACACCTACGGGATGCACTCGATCCACGGCCGGGCGCCGGCCATCGCGACCGGACTGGCCGTGGCCCGGCCCGACCTCGACGTCTGGGTGATCACCGGTGACGGGGACGGCCTGTCGATCGGCGGCAACCACCTCATCCACGCCCTGCGCCGCAACGTCAACCTGACGATCGTGCTGTTCAACAACCAGATCTACGGACTGACCAAGGGCCAGTACTCGCCGACGAGCGAGGTGGGCAAGGTCACCAAGTCCACGCCGTTCGGGTCACTGGACCGCCCCTTCAACCCGATCAGCCTGGCGCTGGGCGCCGAGGCCACGTTCGTGGCCCGCACCCACGACATGGACCGCAAGCACATGCAGGCCACCTTCACCCGCGCCTACGAGCACAAGGGTGCCGCCTTCGTGGAGGTGTACCAGAACTGCAACGTCTTCAACGACGGCGCCTTCGAGCAGATCCTGTCCAAGGATGCCCGGCCCAAGAACCTCATCCCCCTCGAGCACGGCCAGCCGATCCGGTTCGGTCCGGAGGGGGAGAAGGGCGTCGTGCTCGACGGGGACGGCGTGCGCATCGCCGACGTGGCGGACGTCGGGGAGGACAAGCTGCTGGTCCACGACGAGACCCGGACCGATCCGAGCGTGGCGTTCATGCTGTCGCGGCTGGCCAACGGCCCCTACGAGCCCACGCCGATCGGGGTGTTCCGGGCCATCCAGGCTCCGGACTACGGCACGGCCGTGCAGCAGCAGCTTCTCGACGCCCAGGAGCGACGCGGTCCGGGGGACCTGGCCAAGCTGCTGGCGTCCGGCTCCACCTGGACCGTGGGCAACGGCAAGTAGCTAATCGAGGGTTCGAAAGACCAGCCCCGTACGCGGCTTGGGGTAGAAGAACGTCGTCTTCGGCGGCATCAGCAGACGCTGGCGCGCCATCGCGGAGATCGTGGCCACGTCGGCGGGGCGGAGCAGCACACCGACCGCCGCCTCCCCCTTGTCGACGGCGGCGGTGATGTTCTCGACCCCGTGCTGGTACACGACCTCGTGCGGGGGAAGGGTCCGCAGCGCCACCTCGAGACGGGCCGAGTCCAACGGGTACTCGGAAGCCTCCTCGGTGGCCGGCAGGGGCCGGGCCAGCCATGAGCCCGTCGGCGTCACCAGACCGAGGGCACCCTCGTCGAGCATGCGCAGGAGGAACCGGCCGTCCACCGGCCCCGCCTCCGTCAGGGCGAAGTGGGCCCCGAAGGCCCCCGGCACGTCGAACCCGTCCGGCAGCAGTGACAGCAGCCGGTGGATGCCGCGCACCGACAGCTGCTCCTCGGAGAGCTCGACCACCAGGGCCATGATCAGGTCATGGTCCCCCGGCGCGTCCCCGCGCTCGGCGCGGACCTCGCGCTGGTAGGCGAGGCCGGTCTCGTAGCGGTGGTGGCCGTCGGCCAGCACGACCGGTGACGCGGCCACGAGCGAGCTGAGCTCGGCGACGCGCGACGGATCCAGCCGCCACACCTCGTGCACGACCCCTTCCGGGTCGGTGGCCCGGCCCAGGTGCCGGCCGGCGACCTGGCCGTCGGGTGCGATCACAGCGGACATGCCCTCCGCCATCGACAGGCCCCATACCGGAGAGAGGTTGGCGCGACAGGCGCGCTGCAGGTTGAGCCTCTCCCCCTTGGGCTTGGGCGTGGTGCGCTCGTGGGGCAGGACGTCCCCTTCTCCGGGCACCGCCAGCTCGAGGGCGCCGATGACCCCGGTCGTGCTGCGCTCCCGCCCCGACTCGTCGTGGAACGTCATGCGCGTGACGTAGAACGCCGGCTCGCGGTCCTGCGCCAGCACGCCTTCGTCGCGCCACAGGTGCAGGAGATGGGCGGCCTGCTGGAAGCGGTCCCGTCCCTCCGCCGGCTCGTCGGCGGGCAGCTCCACGAGGACGGAGTTGTGGGGGCTCTGGGCCACAAGCGTGGCCCACTCCTCGGGCCCGATCACGTCGTAGGGCGGCGCCGCCACCAGGTCGAGATCGACCTCGGGGGCGTAGCGGAGCCCGGGGAACGGCTCGAAGCGGGGCATGCCCCTTCCTACCACCTGGCAGCAGGGCCACCTGCCAGGATGACCCGATGCCGATCAGCGCCGGCCCGGTCTGGGTCGTGGACCTCGACGGGGTGATCTGGCTGGCCGACCGCCCCATCCCGAAGGGTGACGAAGCGGTGGCCCGGGCCAGGGATCGCGGCGTGCGCCTGCTGTTCGTGACCAACAACTCGTCGCTGACCGTGGGCCAGTACGTGGAGAAGCTGCAGGGCATGGGCATCGACGTCCCGCCCGACGACATCGTGACCTCGGCGCAGGCCGCGGCCGGGCTGCTGGAGCCGGGCAGCTCGGCGGTCGTGTGCGGTGGGGCCGGCGTCACGGAGGCGCTGGAGCAGCGCGGCATCGAGACGCGCGCCGAGGGACCCGCGGACGCGCTGGTGATGGGATGGCACCGCGACTTCGACTTTTCCCGTCTCACGGTGGCGTGCCGGGCGGTGTGGGCGGGTTCCCGTTTCGTGGCCACCAACCGCGATGCCACCTACCCGACGCCGGACGGTCTCCTGCCGGGCGCGGGGGCGCTGGTGGCGGCGGTCGCTTTCGCCACCGGAGCCGAGCCGGTCGTGGCGGGCAAGCCGAACCCGCCCGTCTCCGCGCTGCTGCTGGCCCGCGCCGGGGGACGTGTCGACCTGGTGGTGGGAGACCGGCTCGACACCGACGGGCTCCTGGCCCGGCGCCTCGACGTCCCGTTCGGGCTGGTGCTGTCCGGCGTGACGCGCCAGCAACCCGAGGACGGAGACGTGGAGCCCGTCCACGTGGCGCCGGACTTCAACGGTCTGGTGGCAGCCCTGGACGGGTAGCGTCTGTCCGCATGGCTCAGGGAGACGTGCTCAAGCGATACCTCGACATGGGTCTGGCCCTCGGCCAGCTCACCCGGGCCCGGGCCGAGGAGATCGTCCGGGACCTCGTGCACGCGGGAGAGGTGGCGCCGGCGCAGGCCCGGGAGCTGATCGAGGACCTCCTCGAGCGCAGCCGGCGCAACGCCGAGATGCTGTCCGAGGTGGTGCGGGGCGAGGTGCGCCGTCAGCTGGCGGCGGTGGGCCGCGGCGGCGGCCCGATGGCAGGGCCGGCCCGGGCGCTGGTGGGCGCGACGTCGGGCCGGAAGTCCGCCAAGAAGGCCTCCCCGTCCAAGGGCGCGGCCCCCGCCACGAGGGCCACCCCGGCCAAGAAGCAGGCGGGCAAGAAGGAAGCAGCCAAGAAGGCGGCGCCGAAGAAGGCGGCCCCGAAGAAGGCCGCAGCCAAGCAGGCGGGGGTCACGAAGGCGGCCGCCCCCACGACCGGGGCCACCAAGACCGCGGCCAAGAAGGCCGGGACCGCCTGACCGCTCGGCGCCGGCTCGACGTCGAGCTGGTCCGCCGGGGCCTGCTCTCCAGCCGGGAGCAGGCGGCCGAGGCGGTGGCGGCCGGACGGGTGCTCGTGTCGGGAGCGCCGGCCACCAAGGCGGCCCACCTCGTGGCCCCCGGGGAGCCGGTGCGCGTGGTCGGCCCCCCGCCGCCGTTCGTCAGCCGGGGGGGCATGAAGCTCGATGCGGCACTGGACCGATTCTGCGTGGAGGTCTCCGACCGGAGAGCTCTCGACGCCGGCGCCTCCACCGGTGGCTTCACCGACTGTCTCCTCCAGCGGGGGGCGGCACACGTGGTGGCCGCCGACGTGGGAAGAGGCCAGCTCGACGAGCGCCTGCGCGTCGACGAACGCGTCGAGGTCCTCGACGGGGTCAACGTCCGCCACCTCGCTCTCGAGCAGGTCGGCGGCCGGCCGTTCTCCGTCGTGGTGGCCGACCTCAGCTTCATCTCCCTCCGGACCGTGATGCCCGTGCTCCTCGGCCCGCTGGCTGAGGAGGGGGCCGATGCCGTTCTGCTGGTGAAGCCGCAGTTCGAGGTGGGCCGGGCGGTCGTGTCCCGAGGGCGGGGCATCGTGAGCGATCCCGCGGAGTGGCGGCGGGCGCTGGTCGGCGTCGGTGCCGCAGTCACCGCCGCGGGGGCGGCCATGATGGGTACCATGGTCTCCCCGATCACGGGCGCACAGGGGAACGTCGAGTTCCTCCTGCACGCCCGGGCCCACATGCCCGGTGGTGGCGAGGTCCCGGGCCTGGACGAGGTGGTGGCCGAGGCGGCGGGGGGCTGACATGGCGGTCGTGACGCTGGTCCTGCATCCGCAGCGTCCGCAGGCGGCCGCCCTCGGACGCGAGGCGGTGGCGTGGCTGCACGAGCGCGGCCATCGCGTCGTGGTGCCGAAGGAGGACGGCGCCCCCTTGCTCGACGACGTGCAGTCGGCCCCCGCCGACAGCGTCATGGACGGTGCCGATCTGGCGGTGAGCCTCGGTGGTGACGGCACCATGCTGCGCACGGTGCAGATGGCGGCCGGCAAGGGTGTGCCGGTCCTCGGCGTGAACCTCGGCCAGCTCGGCTACCTGACCTCGGTCGAACCGTCGCGCCTGTGCGAGGCGTTGGACGGATTCCTGCAGGGGAGCTACGTCGTCGACGAGCGACTGGCGCTCCAGGTGAGCGTGCGACACGGAGAAGGCGCCGGCCCCGCCGACGGGGCGGAGCGGCCCGGGCCCCTGCTGGCGCTGAACGAGGCGGTGCTCGAGAAGACGGTGCCGGGCCACACCGTGCACCTGGCGCTGACGCTGGCCGGTGAGCCGTTCATGACCTACGCCGCCGACGGCCTGATCGTGTCGACACCGACCGGCTCGACCGCCTACAACCTGTCGGCGCGCGGACCGATCCTGTCCCCGAACCTGTCCGCCCTGCTCGTCACGCCCGTGTCCCCGCACATGCTGTTCGACCGCAGCCTGGTCCTCGATCCGGACACGGTCGTCACGGTGGAGATCATCTCGGAGCGCCCCGCCGTGCTCGTCGTCGACGGCGTCGAGGGCGGCGTGCTCGGTCCGGGTGACGCCATGGAGTGCCGCGCCGCGCCCGGGCCCGTACGCCTCGTCCGCTTCGGGGAGCACGCCGGGTTCCACTCGATCCTCAAGGCCAAGTTCGGTCTGAGCGACAGGTGACGGCGGTGCTCACCGAGCTGGCCGTCCGCGACCTCGGGGTCATCGAGTCGCTGTCGCTCACCCTCGAGCCGGGGATGACCGCCCTCACGGGCGAGACCGGCGCCGGCAAGACGCTCCTCGTCGAGGCCATCGAGCTCCTGACCGGTGGTCGGGCCGATGGCGTGGTGGTGCGTCCCGGCGCCGCCGAGGCGGTGGTCGAGGGCCGCTTCCTCGTCGACGGAGAGGAGCGGATCCTCTCCCGTGCCGTCCCCGCCTCGGGACGCTCGCGCGCCTATCTCGACGGGCGTATGGCACCGGTCTCGGCCCTGGCCGAGCTGGCCGAGGAGCTCGTCGACCTCCACGGCCAGCACTCCCACCAGTCCCTCCTGCGGGGCGGGGGGCAGCGGGCGGCAGTGGATGCCTTCGCCGGGGTGGACCTCGGACCCCTGCGCCGGTGCCGCGCCCGCGTGCAGGAGATCGAGGTTGCCCTTCAAGAGCTCGGCGGGGACGGGCGGGCCCGGGCGCGGGAGCTCGATCTGCTGGCCTTCCAGCTGGAGGAGATCGACGCCGCCGGGATAGCCGACCCCGGTGAGGAGGCGGCCCTCGAGTCCGAGGAGGACCTGCTCGTCTCGGCCGAGGCCCACCGGCAGGCCGCCGAGCGGGCCCGCTCCCTCCTCAGCGAGGAGCAGGGGGCCGCCGACGCGGTCGGAGCCGCCCTGGCGGCCTGTGCCGACCGGCCCGTCCTCGACGCCGCCCACCGGCGGCTCCGGAGCGTGGCCGCCGAGCTGGCCGACGTGGCCGAGGAGCTCCGGGGCGCCGCCGAGTCGATCCAGGAGGACCCCGAGCGCCTGGAGGAGGTGCGGGGCCGGCGCCACCTCCTCCGGGACCTGCGCCGCAAGTACGGGGAGAGCCTCGAGGAGGTGATGGCCTACGCCGACGAGGCCCGCCGGCGCCGGGCCGAGCTGGAGGGCCACGAGTCCGCCGTGACGCGCCTCGAGGCGGAGCGGCGCGAGGCGGAGGTGGAGCGGGCCAGGGAGGAGCAGGCCGTGGGGCGGGCCCGGCGGGAGGCCGCCCCCCGCTTCGCCAAGGCCGTGGGCCGGCACCTCAAGGGGCTGGCCATGCCGTCGGCCCGCTTCGAGGTCGAGGTCGGGGACGCGGACCCTGGAGACGCCGTGACCTTCCTGCTCTCGGCCAACCCGGGCTCACCACCCCTGCCTCTGACCAAGGTCGCCTCCGGCGGGGAGCTGGCCCGGGTGATGCTGGCGGCCCGGCTGGTCTTCGCCGCCGGGCCCCCTGTGCTGGTCTTCGACGAGGTCGACGCCGGCGTGGGAGGGGAGGCGGCGGTGGCGGTGGGGCGGGCCCTGGCCGAGCTGGCCCGGGCCGGGCACCAGGTGCTGGTCGTCACCCACCTGGCCCAGGTGGCGGCCTTCGCCGACCACCAGGTGGCCGTCCGCAAGGTGGCGGGGCGCAGCGCCACCCGGACCGACGTGGCGCCCCTCGACGCCGAGGCGCGCGTCGTCGAGCTGTCCCGGATGCTGGCCGGACGGCCCGACAGCGCCTCGGCCCGGGACCACGCCAAGGAGCTGCTGGAGGCCGCCCGGCGCTCCTGACATCCCCCGCCGGGTCCCCTGCACCCCGGCTCCTCCGCCAGGCGGGGCCCCAGCCCCCGCCCGGGGCGCGGCCCTAGCGCTCCCAGTACCAGGCCAGGCCCACCAGCCCGGGTCCCGTGTGGGCCACGAGCGACGTCCCGAACCCGGACAGGAAGCTGGTGGCCGGGGTCACCTCGGCCCGCACGGCCGCCAGCAGCGACTCGGCGTCGGCGGTGCCGACCGAGTGCATGGCGACGAGGTGCAGCGGGCAGCCGGGCACGATGGTCCGGCGCCAGTAGTCGAGCAGGCGCTCGAGCGCCGCCTCCCGCGAGAAGGCGGGCCGGTGGGGGCGCACCTTCCCGTCGCGCAGCTCGATCACCGGCTGGACGTTCAGCCGCTGGGCCGCCCAGCCCGCCGCGGCCGGGATGTGGCCCCCCTTGACCAGGTACTCCAGGTTGTTAAGGGCGCCGACCAGGCGGACGGCGGCCCGGGTCCGCTCGGCCACCCGGACCACCTCGGGCAGCGGCCGGCCCTCCGCCGCCGCCCGGGCCGCGGCCAGGGCCACGAGGCCCTCGGCGCCGGCGGCGGTGCACGAGTCCACCACCTCCACCGGGCCGGCGGCCTCCTGGGAGCCGACCATGGCCGATCGGTAGGTGCTCGAGAGATCCCGGGCCAGGGTGATGACGACCACGCCGTCACCCGTCTGGGCCTCCTCGACGGCCTTGGCGAAGTCACCGGGTGCCGGACCCGACGTCCTCACCCCCTCGTCGAACCGGGCGATCAGCTCCTCCAGCTCGAGGGCGGCCTCCTGGACCGGTAGCCCGCCGATCGTGAGCCCGAGGGGCACCACCGCGATGTTGTGCTCGGCGGCCACGTCCGCGGGGAGCGCGGCGGCCGAGTCGGTGACCACGCGGACCCCAACTCCTGCCATACGCGGGTCAGCCTACGGGGCCGGTGCCGTGCGGTTGAACATGCCGTCCGATGGAGGAGTCATTCCCACCGGTCACCCAGAAGGCACCCGTCGCTGCGCTACCGTGGGACGGGCCAGCCGAGGAGGAGTTCGTGGCAAAGCACATCTTCGTGACGGGAGGTGTGGCCAGCTCCCTCGGGAAGGGCCTCACGGCATCGTCGCTGGGACGTCTCCTGCGCTCCCGCGGTCTGCGGGTGACCCTGCAGAAGCTCGACCCCTACCTCAACGTCGACCCCGGGACCATGAACCCCGACGAGCACGGGGAGGTCTTCGTTACCGACGACGGAGGCGAGACCGACCTCGACCTTGGCCACTACGAGCGGTTCATCGACGAGCCGCTGACCCGGGACTCCAACTCGACCACCGGCTCGATCTACCGCTCCGTCATCGCCAAGGAGCGCCGGGGGGACTTCCTCGGGCGCACGGTCCAGGTGATCCCGCACATCACCGACGAGATCAAGGACCGCATCCTCCGCCTGGCCACCGACGACATGGACGTCGTGATCACCGAGGTCGGGGGCACCGTCGGTGACATCGAGATCCTCCCGTTCCTCGAGGCCATCCGCCAGTTCCGCAAGGACGTGGGGCGGGACAACGTGTGCTACATCCACCTCACCCTGGTGCCCTTCCTCGGGGCGGCGGGGGAGCAGAAGACCAAGCCGACCCAGCACTCGGTGACCGAGCTGCGCAGCCGGGGCATCCAGCCCGACGTGATCGTCTGCCGCAGCGACCAGCCCATCTCCGAAGGCGTCAAGCGGAAGATCTCCAACCTCTGCGACGTCCCGATGGAGGCGGTGGTGTCGAACGTCGATGCCCGCAACATCTACGAGATCCCGCTGGTCCTGCACAAGGAGGGCCTCGACGACTACGTGTGCCGGCTGCTCCGCTTCGACGGGCCCGAGCACGAGCTGGACCTGACCTCGTGGGAGGGGCTGGTCGAGCGCATCGACGCCGCCACCGACACCGTACGCATCGGGCTGGTGTGGAAGTACCGCGTCCGTGACGCCTACCTCTCGGTGGTCGAGGCGCTGCGGCATGCCGGGTTTGCCCACGGGGTCAACATCGACGTCGACTGGATCCCGGCCGAGGAGGTCACCGGGCTCCTGGCCGAGGACCGTCTGCGGGACCTCGACGGGATGGTGATCCCCGGGGGGTTCGGGGAGCGGGGGATAGACGGCAAGATCGCCGCCGCCGGCTACGCCCGGGAGCACGACGTGCCCTGCCTGGGCCTGTGCCTCGGCCTCCAGGTGATGGTCGTCGACTACGCCCGCAACGTGGCCGGCCTCACCGGCGCCCACTCGCGGGAGATGGACCCCGACACCCCCCATCCCGTCATCGACCTGATGAACGAGCAGCACGAGGTGGTCGACAAGGGCGGCACGATGCGGCTCGGGTCCTACGTGGCCGTGCTCAAGACCAAGAGCCGGGTGGCGGAGGCCTACGGGGAGCAGGTGGTGCGGGAGCGCCACCGGCACCGCCTCGAGGTAAACCCGGCCTACCGGCGCCGGCTGGAGGATGCGGGCCTGGTCTGCTCGGGCACGTCGCCCGACGACCGCCTGGTGGAGTTCATCGAGCTGGCCGACCATCCGTTCTGGGTCGGCACCCAGGCCCACCCGGAGTTCAAGAGCCGCCCCGACCGGCCCCACCCGCTGTTCCTCGAGCTGGTGGGGGCCGCCGCCGAGCGGGCGTGGGGCCGGCGCCTGCAGGGCTGAGCGCGGCCCCGACGGACGCGGCCCGACCCACCGCCCCCGAGCTTCCCGCCGTGGCCCCGGCCCTGACGCCGTGACGGGGTTCCGGAAGCTCGACGAGACCGAGATCACGCGCGGTCCGGTGATCACCGTAGGTCTGGCCCGTTTCACGGCCCCCGACGGGACCGTCTTCGAGCGCCAGGTCGTGCACCACCCCGGCGCCGTCGTGGTCGTCCCCCTGATCCGCCCCGGCGTAGTGGTCCTCGTGCGCCAGTTCCGGGCCGCCGTCGGATCCGAGCTGCTGGAGCTCCCGGCCGGCAAGCGGGACGTGGACGGGGAGCCCCCGGAGACGACCGCGGCGCGCGAGCTGGCCGAGGAGATCGGCTACAGGCCGGGCCGGCTCCACCTGCTGGCCCGCTTCTACAACAGCCCCGGATTCTCCGACGAGCTGTCCCACCTCTACCTGGCCGAGGACCTCGACCCGGTGGGCCGGGAGGCGGCGGGCATCGAGGAGGGCCACATGTCGGTGCACGAGATCGACCTCGACGACGTCCCCGGCCTCATCGCCAGGGGGGAGATCATCGACGCCAAGACCATCATCGGCCTGGCCCTGACCCGGGAGCGGCTGGCAACGGCCGCCGGCGGGTCTGGGGCCCCCGCTCGGCGGAGGAGCCGGGGCGTAGGGGGCCCGGCGGGGAACGAAACGTGATCGTCGGGGTGCCGGCCGAGGTCAAAACCGCCGAGAGCCGGGTGGCCCTCACGCCCGACGGGGTGCGCGAGCTGACCGCCCACGGGCACACGGTGCTCGTCGAGACGGGGGCGGGGGAGGGCTCCTCGATCCACGACACCGCCTACCGGCAGGCGGGGGCCGACCTCGTCCCCGCCGACGAGGCGTGGGGGGCGGACCTGGTCGTGAAGGTCAAGGAGCCCCAGGAGGCCGAGCTGCGCCACCTGCGGTCCGAGATGGTGCTGTTCACCTACCTCCATCTGGCCGCCTACCCGGAGGTGGCCCGGGCCCTGATCGAGGCCGGGACGCGGGCCGTCGCCTACGAGACCGTGCAACAGGCCGACGGGGCCCTGCCCCTGCTGGCGCCGATGAGCGAGGTGGCGGGGCGCATGGCCCCCCAGATCGGGGCCCACTGGCTGGAGCGCAACAACGGGGGCCGGGGCGTGCTGCTGGGCGGCGCCCCGGGGGTCCGGCCCGCCCGGGTGGTTGTGCTGGGCGCCGGCAACGTCGGGTGGAACGCGGCGTGGATAGCCCAGGGCATGGAGGCCGAGGTCCTCCTGCTCGACCGCAACCTCGACCGCCTCCGCTGGGTCGACCAGATCCACAAGGGCCGGATCATGACCCTGGCGTCCAACCGCGGGACCGTCGAGGCGGCGGTGGCCGACGCCGACCTGGTGATCGGGGCCGTGCTCGTGGCCGGCGGCCGGGCGCCGACCATCGTGACCGAGGACATGGTGCGGGCCATGCGGCCCGGCTCGGTCATCGTGGACGTGGCCATCGACCAGGGCGGCTGCGTCGAGACCGCCCACGAGACGACCCACGACGATCCCGTCTACGTCGTCCACGACGTCCTGCACTACGCGGTCGGAAACGTCCCCGGTGCCGTGCCCCACACGTCGACCTACGCCCTGACCAACGCCACGCTGCCCTACGTGCTCGAGATTGCCGAGAGCGGGCTACCCGGCGCCGCCCGGGCCGACGCCACGCTCCGGGGAGGGGTGACGACCGTGGACGGCAGGGTCACCAACGCGGCGGTGGCGGAGGCGCTGGGCGTCGCGGCCGCCGATCCCCTCGACTGCCTGTCCTGAGACAGCGCGCATTCCGAGACAGAGCCCGTGCCGAGACAGTGCCCGTCCTGAGCCCCGACGCCGAGGAGTTCCTGTCGTGGCTGGCCGTGGAGCGCGGCCGGGCCGGCAACACCCTGGCCGCCTACCGCCGTGACCTCGTCGCCTACGAGGCCTACCTCCGCGAGCGCGGGCTGAGCCTGGGCCAGGTCGGAGAGGAGGTGGTCGTCGATTACGTCGATCATCTCCGGGCTGTCGGGCGCAAGCCGTCGTCGGTGGCCCGGGCCCTGGTGGCGGTGCGCAGCCTCCACCGCTTCTGCGTCGACGAGGGCCAGGCCCCCACCGACCCGACCGACGACGTCGACACGCCCCGGGTTCCCCAGGGTCTGCCCAAGGCCCTCTCCGAGGAGGACGTCGGCGCCCTGCTTGCCAGCGTGACGGGCCACGACCCGCTGGCCCGCCGGGACCGGGCCATCCTCGAGGTCCTCTACGGCACCGGGATGCGGATCTCGGAGCTGGTCGGGCTGTCCCTGGCCGACCTGGCCCTGGACGAAGGCCTCATCCGGGTCTTCGGCAAGGGGGCCAAGGAGCGCCTGGTCCCCGTCGGCTCCTTCGGGCGAAGCACCCTCTCCGACTGGCTCTCCCCCCCCGGCCGTCCGGCCCTCGTGCCCAGGCGCTGGGCCCGCCGGGGTGACGCCGAGGCCGTCTTCCTCAACGCCCGCGGGGGGCGGCTCTCCCGGCAGGGCGCCTGGGGCGTCGTGCGCCACCACGCCGCCCGGGTCGGCCTCGAGGGGCGGCTCACGCCCCATGTGCTGCGCCATTCCTGTGCCACCCACATGCTCGACCACGGGGCCGACATCCGGGTCGTCCAGGAGCTGCTCGGGCACGCCTCCATCGCCACGACGCAGGTGTACACCAGGGTCTCCTCGGAGCGGTTGAAGCGGGTCTACGAGCAGGCCCACCCGCGCGCCAAGTAGTCACCGACCGCTAACCTGGGGTTATGCCGAACGACGCGGTGGCCACCGAGGCGCGCTCCCAGTTGGAGCGCGAGCAGGCCGACCTGCGTCGTCAGCTCAACGAGCTCGGCCACGGCGGGGAGGGCGGTCTCACCTACGACTCGAACTTCGCCGACTCCAGCCAGGTGACCGCGGAGCGTGGGGAAGCCGACGCCCTGGCGGCCAAGCTGGTCGAGACCCTGGAGGAGGTCGACGCCGCGCTGGCAAAGATCGACGACGGCACCTACGGGATCTGCGAGCAGTGCGGCAAGGAGATCGCGCCGGCCCGCCTCGAGGCCAAGCCGGCCGCCCGTAACTGCATCGACTGCGCGTCCAAGCGCTGAGCGCGGAAACAGGGCCCACTCCGTGATGGGACCCGCCCCGGGGCGGGGCGGCCGCAACCAGGTCGGCCAGCTGATCCTGGTCGCGGTCGTCGGCCTAGTCATCTACGAGATCGTCCACAACCACCGGATCAGCTCGGACCAGGTCATCTTCTTCTGCGTGCTGATCCCCTCGGTGATCCTGCACGAGGTTTCGCACGGGGCCGTGGCCCTGATGTTCGGGGACGACACCGCCAAGCGGGCCGGACGCCTGACCCTCAACCCGGTCAGCCACGTCGACCCGATCGGAACGGTCATCCTGCCGGCCATCCTGGTGCTGAGCGGCCATCCCGCCTTCGGCTACGCCAAGCCGGTCCCGGTCAACGTTCGCCGGCTGCGCAACGCCCGCAACGCCAGCCTGGTCGTGAGCCTCGTCGGTCCTGCCGTGAACATCGTGCTGGCTGGGCTGGCGGCGCTGGCGCTGCGGCGGTGGAACCTGAGCGGCTTCGTCCAGCCGCCCCTGGGGTGGCGGGTGGTCTTCTGGATCGGATACGCCAACGTCATCCTGGCTGTCTTCAACCTGATCCCGATCCCGCCGCTGGACGGGTCGGCGGTGGTCGAGCGCCTCCTGCCCCAGAGGTGGTGGCCGGGCTACCTCCGGATCCGCCAGTACTCGCTGCTGATCGTGCTGGCCATCGTGTTCCTGCGGCCCAGCGCCCTCAACTCCCTGTTCGACCCCGTCCTGAACTGGTGGCAGAGCCTGGCGTCGTGAGCACCGGGGTGCATCTGGTCCGCCGCTTCGTCGGATCGCTTCGCCCGGGCGGGCCGCCCTCCGCCGAGGAGCAGTGGGCCCGCCTCCAGCTGCTGCCGGGGGAGCGGGCCCTCTGGGACCGGATGTCCGGGGCCGACCGCCGGCACGCCGCCGGGGTGGCCCGGTCGGTCGAGGCCGCCCTCGACGGGGGCGCCGAGCGTGCCGTGCTGGCCGCCGCCCTGCTGCACGACGTGGGCAAGCTCGACTCGGGCCTCGGCGTCTGGGGCCGGGTGGGAGCCACGGTGGCGGGGCTGGCCGGGGCCCGGGCCCGGGCGGCGGAGTGGGAGGAGCGGTCCGGTCCCGTCGGAAGGGTCGGGCGCTACCTGCGCCATCCCGAACGGGGAGCGGCCCTCCTACGGGAGGCGGGCAGCGACGGCCTGACCGTGGCGTGGGCCCGGTGCCACCACCTGCCCCCGGAGCGCTGGGACCCCGCTGTCCCTCCCGCGGTCGGCGCCGCCCTGAAGAGCTGCGACGACGACTGACATGGCGGCGGGCACCCGGGTCCTTCGGACCACGCCCGCCGCGTGCCGTGGGGACCCCAGCCCCACGGCCCGGCCCGAGGCGTCGTTGCTTCGTTAATCCCTTCGGGGCGGAAGCAGGCCCATGGCCTCGCGGGCCCGGGCGAGGGTTGCTGACGCCACCTGGCCGGCCCGGGCGGCGCCCTCGGCCAGGATGGCGGTGAGGGCCCCGGGCTCGGCCTCCAGCTCCCGGTAACGCTCCTGAGCGGGGCGGAGCATCTCGACGACGGCGGCGGCCGTGTCGGCCTTGAGCGGCCCGTACTGCGTGTATCCGGCGGCCACGGCGGCGGGCTCCCGGTCCGTGGCCGCGGCGAGCAGCTGGATCAGGTTGGCCAGGCCGGGCCTGTTGACCGGGTCGAACACCACGTCCGATCCGCTGTCGGTGACCGCCCGCTTGATCTTGCGCTCGATCACGGCCGGCTCGTCCGCCAGGTACACGAGGCCGGCGTCGGTGCCGGTGGACTTCGACATCTTGTTGGTCGGCTCCTGGAGGTCCATGATCCGGGCCGCCACGCGCGGGATGGCCGCCTCCGGGACCACGAAGGTCTCCCCGTAGCGGGAGTTGAAGCGCTGGGCCAGGTCGCGGGCCAGCTCGAGGTGCTGGCGCTGGTCGTCACCTACGGGGACCCGGTCGGCGTCGTAGACGAGGATGTCGGCGGCCATCAGGACCGGATAGGTGAACAGCCCGACCCGGACGCTCTCCTGACCCCCGCTCTTGTCCTTGAACTGGGTCATCCGCCGGAGCTCCCCGAACGTGGCCGTGCACTCCAGGAGCCAGCACAGCTCGGTGTGCTCCGGGACGTGGCTCTGCACGAACAGGGTGCAGGTCTTCGGGTCGAGGCCGGCGGCCAGCAGCCAGCGGGCCACGTCGAGCGTCTTCTCGGCCAGCACCTTGGGGTCGTGCTCGAGGGTCAGGGCGTGGAGGTCCACGATGCAGTAGAAGGCGTCGTGGTCGTGCTGGTCGGCCACCCAGTTCCGGAAGGCGCCCATGTAGTTGCCGAGGTGGAGGTCCCCGGAGGGCTGCACCCCGGAGAGGACCCGGGGGCGGGACCGCGGCGGGGGCGGGGGCATGGGGGGGATGGTATGCGCCGGGGTGGACCGGCCCCGCCGGTATTCTCGGAGCCATGCCGTACGAGGTGGCCACGCCGGTTTTCGAGGGCCCCTTCGACCTCCTGCTGCAGCTGATCACGGCGGAGCAGGTCGACCTGTACCAGATCTCCCTGACGACGATCGTCGACGCCTTCCTGGCCGAGCTCGAGCGGATGGAGTCTCTGGACCTCGAGGTCACCACCGAGTTCCTGCTGATTGCCGCCACGCTGGTGGAGCTCAAGAGCAGGCGGCTCCTGCCCGGTCTCGACGACGGGGACCTCGACGAGGAGCTGGCCCTGTGGGAGGAGCGCGACCTACTCCTGGCCCGCCTGCTGGAGTGCAAGACTTTCAAGGACGCGGCCCGGTCGTTGGACCAGCTGTCCGAGCTGGCCTCGCGCTCGCACCCCCGGACCGCCGGCCCCGAGGAGCGCTTCTCCTCGCTCATGCCCGACGTGCTGGCCGGGGTCACCCCCGAAGCCCTCCGGGACGCCTACATCCGGGCCGCCACCCCCCGGCCCGTGCCGCGCGTGCAGCTGGACCACGTGGCGCCGATCCGGGCCAGCGTGCGCGACGCGGTCGAGGAGCTCCTCGACGAGCTGCCCCGCGTGGGGGTGATCACCTTCCGACGGCTGACCGGGACGCTCGTCGAGAAGCTGGCCGTCATCGTGCGCTTCCTCGCCCTGCTCGAGATGTACAAGCAGGGCCTGGTCGAGCTGGAGCAGACCGAGAGGTTGGGGGAGCTGCGCATCACCTGGCTCGGCCGCGAGGACCTCGACGCCGGGTCCGTGCTCGTCGAGGAGTACCAGGGTTGAGTGAGACCAAGCGGGCACTCGAGGCCCTCGTGCTGGTCGCTGACGAGCCGGCACCCCCGCGCCTGCTGGCCGAGCTGCTGGAGGTGTCGACCGAGACCGTCGAGGCGCTCTGCGCCGAGCTGGCCGCCGAGTACGAGGCCGAGGGCCGGGGGTTCGTGCTGGTCCGGGTGGCCGGGGGCTACCGCTTCCAGACCCACCCCGACCTCGACCCGTACGTGGAGCGCTTCGTGCTCGAGGGCCAGTCGGCCCGCCTCTCCGCCGCCGCCCTCGAGACGCTGGCCATCGTCTGCTACAAGCAGCCCGTCTCCCGGGCCCAGGTGGCGGCCATCCGTGGGGTCAACGTCGACAGCGTGATCCGCACCCTCCAGCAGCGGGGCTACGTCGAGCCGGTGGCCCGGGACCCCGGTCCGGGGCAGGCCACCCTCTACGGCACGACCCGGCTGTTCCTCGAGAAGCTCGGGATCGACAGCCTGGAGCAGCTCCCACCCGTTGCGGACTTCGTCCCCGGCCCGGAGGTGGTCGAGGCGCTGGAGCACGGGCTGCGCCTACCCGACGGGTAACGACACGGCCGCCGGCGGGGATGGGGTCCCCGCTCGGCGGAGGAGCCGGGGAGTGGGGGACCCGGCGGGGAACGACACAGGGGAGCGCCTGCAGAAGGTCCTCTCCCGCGCCGGAGTTGCGAGCCGGCGGGCCGCCGAGGAGCTGATCGCGGGGGGGCGGGTCACCGTCAACGGCCACCCCGCCCGCCTGGGCCAGCGCATCGACGTGGTTGCCGACGCTGTGGAGGTGGACGGGGTGCGCCTGTCGGTGGCGCCCGGGCTGGTGTACTACCTGCTGAACAAGCCGGCGGGCGTGGTCACCACCGCCTCGGACCCCCAGGGCCGCCCGACCGTCGTCGAGCTGGTGCCTGACGACCCCCGCGTGTTCCCGGTCGGGCGCCTCGACGCCGACACCGAAGGACTGCTGCTGCTCACCAACGACGGTGACCTGGCCCACCGCCTGACCCATCCCAGCCACGGGGTTGAGAAGGAGTACCTGGCGGAGGTGGCGGGCCGCCCGTCACCTGGGGCCGTGCGCCGCCTCCGGGAGGGGGTGGCGCTGGAGGACGGGATGACCGCCCCCGCCCGGGTCTCGCTCGTGGCTCCCAACGCCCTGCGAATCGTCATCCACGAGGGCCGCAACCGGCAGGTCCGCCGGATGTGCGACGCCGTCGGCCACCCCGTGCGCCGGCTGGTCAGGGTGCGGATCGGCCCGCTGCGGGACGACCGGATCCGCCCCGGGAGGTGGAGGGAGCTGGACCAGAAGGAGCTCCGGCAGCTGGAAACGGCGGCCAGTAGGGGCCCGACCCCCAGGTAGGCTCCGCGGCCGAGATGGCGGCCAAGATGAGAGCGGTCCGCGGCGCCACCACCTTGGACGAGGACAGCGCCGAGCAGGTCGACGCGCGCGTCCGCGAGCTGATGACCCAGATGATCGAGCGCAACGGGCTCGACCGTGAGGACCTGGTCAGCATCCTGCTCACCGCCACCCCCGACGTGCACAGCGCCTTTCCGGCCAGCGCCGCCCGCAGGATGGGGCTCGAGGACGTTCCGGTGATCGGGGCCCAGGAGCTCGACGTGAATGGCGCCACCCCGCTGTGCATCCGGGTGATGATGCACGTCGAGAGCGGGCGGAGCCGGGCCGAGATGGCCCACGTGTACCTGCACGGCGCCCAGGGCCTGCGGGACCGGGCCGGTCTGGGCGCCCCGGATCCGGTCGGGCCGGGCGGGTGAGCGAGCCCGCCGGCCGGGCCGCCATCGTGGGCCTCGGCCTCATCGGAGGTTCGCTCGGGCTGGCCCTGCGGAGCCGCGGCTGGCACGTCACCGGCCGGGACCTCGATCCGTCCCGCGAGGCCCGGGCCCGGGAGATCGGCGCCGTCGACGAGATCGGCGAGGGACGCGACGCGGAGATCACCTTCGTCGCCACCCCGGTCGGCGCCGTCGTGGAGGAGGCCAGCAAGGCCCTGGCAGCCGGCGGGCTGGTGACCGACGTGGCCGGCGTGAAGGGGTCGATTGTGGCCTCGGTCGACGACCCGCACTTCGTGGGCGGTCATCCCATGGCCGGGTCGGAGCAGGTCGGCCTGGCCGGCGCCGACGCCAACCTGTTCGAGGGGGCCACGTGGGTCCTGACTCCGAGCGGAACGACCGACCCGGCCGTGTTCACCCGGCTGCGCGACGTGCTGATCTCGCTCGGGGCCAACGTGGTGGCAGTGAGCCCCGCCGACCACGACGCCCTGGTGGCGGTCGTCTCCCACGTGCCCCATCTCACCGCCGCCGCCCTCATGACCCTGGCGGCCGAGGGGGCCGAGGAGCACGCCGCCCTGCTGCGCCTGGCGGCCGGCGGGTTCCGGGACATGACCCGGATCGCGGCGGGCCACCCCGGCATCTGGCCCGACATCTGCGCGTCGAACCGCCCCGCCATCGTTGCCGCCCTCGACCGGCTGATCGCGTCACTCGGCTCGGTCCGCGATCTCGTCGAGCGCGAAGAGGGGGACGGGCTGCTGGCCCTCCTGGAGGCGGCCCACGTGGCGCGCCGGAACCTGCCCGTCCGGCCCGTGCGGCCCGAGGACCTGGTCGAGCTGCGTGTGCCGATCCCGGACCGTCCCGGCGCCCTGGCCGAGGTGACCACACTGGCGGGGGAGCTCGGCGTCAACATCGAGGACCTGGCCATAGCCCACTCGGCCGAGGGCAAGGGCGGCACCCTGCTCCTCGTCGTCGACGCCCGCTCCGCCGATCTCATGCGCGGCGCCCTCCTGGCGCGGGGCTTCCGCCCCTCCGCCCAGCCGCTGTGACCTCTCCCGCCGGGTCCCCTACACCCCGGCTCCTCCACCAGGCCGGGCCCCAGCCCCGCCGGCGGCCGTCATGACCAGGTCCGCCGCCAAGGTCTTCACGACCGCCGCCTCGGGACCGCTCCGGGGTCGGCTCCGTGTCCCCGGGGACAAGTCGATATCCCACCGCGCCCTGATGCTGGCCGCCGTGGCCGAGGGCGTCTCACGCGTCCGGGGACTGTCCGACGGGGACGACGTCGCCCGGACGGCCCGCGCCATACGCGCCATGGGCGCCGAGGTCGACGGGGAGCGGATCTCAGGTGGTACCAGTCGGCTCCACGAGCCGGACAACGTCATCGACGTGGGCAACTCCGGCACGGGCATCCGCCTCCTGGCCGGACTGTGCGCGGGCCTGCCCTGGCTCACCGTGCTCACCGGGGACGCCTCGATCCGGACCCGCCCGATGGACCGGGTGTCCCTGCCGCTGCGCCAGATGGGCGCGACGGTTGACGGCCGGGCGGGCGGGCGCCTGCCGCCGCTGATGGTCCGCGGGGGAGGGCTGCACGGCATCGACTACGCGCCACCGGTCGCCAGTGCCCAGGTGAAGTCGGCCGTGCTCCTGGCCGGACTGTCGGCGCAGGGTGAGACCGTCGTCCGCGAGGTCGTGGCCACCCGCGGCCATACCGAGGAGCTGCTCAAGGCCGCCGGAGCGGACATCTCCATCCACCGGGTGGGAGGCGGCCGGGTCGTGCGCCTCAAGCCCTCGCGCCTCCGGCCCCTGGACGTCGAGGTTCCCGGGGACCCCTCGCAGGCCGCCTTCTGGGTGGTGGCGGCGTGCCTGGTCCCCAAGTCGGATGTTGTGGTGGAGAACGTCTACGTGGGCCCGGGCCGGGCCACGTTCCTCGACGTTCTGCAGCGGATGGGCGCCGACGTGACCGTGGAGAACCGCGAGGGAACGGTGGGGGACATCCACGCCCGCCATTCCAAGCTGTCGGGGACAGTCGTGGCGGGGGAGGAGATACCCGGCCTCCAGGACGAGATCCCGGTCCTTGCCGTGGCGGCCCTCATGGCCGAGGGCACCACCGTCTTCCGGGACGCCGCCGAGCTCCGGGTCAAGGAGACCGACCGCCTGGCTGCGCTGTCCTCCGAGCTGGCCGAGGTCGGGGGACGGGTCGAGAGCCTGCCCGACGGACTGATCGTCCACGGCGGGCCGGCGCCGGCGGGGGGAAGGGCGCGGTCCCACGGCGACCACCGGGTGGCCATGGCCATGGCGGTGGCCGGCCTGGCCGCCCGGGAACCGCTCGAGATCGAGGGATGGGACGCGGTGGCGACCTCCTACCCGGGCTTCGGTGACGACCTGGCCCGCCTGGCCGGTTGAGCACGGTGGCCCCGGTCGACCAGTCCCTCGTGGTCGCCATCGACGGACCGGGGGGATCGGGCAAATCGACGGTCGCCAGAGAGGTGGCCCGCCGTCTCGGATGGGCCCACCTGGACACCGGGGCCATGTACCGGGCCGTGGCGTGGGCCGTGCTGCGTGCCGGCATCGACCCCGCCGACGGGCAGGCGGTGGCGGCCCTGGCCCACCGGCTCGAAATCGAGGTGGGGGAGCGCGTGCTCGTCGACGGAGCCGATGCGACCGCCGGGATCCGCAGCGCCGAGGTCACCAACGCCGTATCGGTGGTGTCGGCCCACCCGGAGGTGCGGACGGATCTCGTGCGCCGCCAGCGCCAGTGGGTGGCCGCCCACGGCGGCGCCGTCGTGGAGGGTCGGGACATCGGAAGCGTCGTGTTCCCACACGCCCGGCTCAAGGCCTACCTCACCGCCAGCGAGGAGGAGCGGGCCCGGCGGCGGGCCCAGCAGTTGGCCCACGCCCCCGCCGGCGTGGCCGCCGATCTGGCCCGCCGGGACCGGCTGGACTCGACCCGCGCCACCAGTCCGCTGACCGTCGCACCGGGGGCGGTGGTGGTGGACACGACCGACAAGAGCGTGGACGAGGTCGTCGAGGCCATCCTGGAGCGGTTGTGACCGTGCGGCCCGACCTCGTCTTCTACCGGGTGGCCCGGTTCCTCAGCGTGACGGTCTTCTGCGGGCTGTGGTTCCGGACGAGATACGAGGGGCGGGAGAACGTCCCCTCTTCCGGGCCGTACGTGGTGGCGCCGGTGCACCGCTCGAACCTCGACACCCTCATCGTCGGGGGGATCAGCCCCCGTCGCCTCCGCTTCATGGGCAAGGACTCACTCTGGAAGACCCGCTTCTTCGGGGCGCTGTTCAGCGCCCTCGGGGCCTTCCCTGTGCACCGGGGCTCGGCCGACCGCGAGGCGCTGCGGCTGTCGATCGACGTGCTGAAGGCAGGCGAGCCTCTGGTCATGTTCCCGGAGGGAACCCGCCAGTCGGGCCCGACAGTGCAGCCGCTGTTCGAGGGAGCGGCCTACGTGGCGTGCCGGGCCGGCGTGCCGATCGTGCCGGTGGGCATCGGGGGCTCGGAGGCGGCCATGCCGAAGGGTTCCAAGATGATCCGTCCCGCCAAGGTGGCCGTCGTGGTCGGCCGCCCTCTCCTGCCTCCGGCGCCAAGCGACAGCGGCCGCGTGCCCCGGGCCGCCGTGCACGAGCTCACCGGGCAGCTCCATGCCGAGCTGCAGACACTGTTCGACGCCGCCCGCCACCGGGTGGGGGACCCGTAACCGACCGGGGTCCTACTCCCCGAGGGCGTCGAGAGCGGCGCTGGCGGTCAGCAGGCGGTCGTCGGCCAGGGGCCCGGTGCCCCCCTCGGGCACGGGGGCGCCGAGGCTGAACGTGAGAGCGGTGGAGACCGCCCGGACGAGGTCGCGGAGCTCGCGGGGCGGAGGGAAGTACTCCTCCTCGTCGATGACCACCACCTCCTCGGGCGGGGTGGCCGGGTTCAATCGGGCCACGACCGCGTCGATGAGCGCCTCGGGGGCGGACGCCCCGGCCGTGACCGCCACCGTTCCCGACAGGTCCCCGGGGACCTCGTCGGGGCTGTCCACCCGGACGACACGGGCGCATCCCGCTGCCCGGGCCACCTTCTCCAGGGCGATGGTGTTGGAGGAGTTGGCCGAACCGATGACGACGACGGCGTCGGCGTCGGAAGCCACCGCCTTCAACGCCGTCTGGCGGTTGGTCGTGGCGAAGCACAGGTCGCTGCGGCCCGGCATCCACACGTCGGGGAATCGCTGGCGCACGGCCTCGCTCACACCCCTCCACTCGTCGTGGCTGAGCGTGGTCTGGGCCAGGAGGGCCACCGGGCCCCCGACGGCGTCGAGAGCGGCCACATCGTTCTCTGTCTCGACCAGTCGCACCGCCTCGGGCGCCACCGCCATGGTGCCGATGGCCTCGTCGTGGCCCTCGTGGCCCACGTACACGATCGTGTAGCCCTTGCCGGCGCGGGTCTTCACCTCGTGGTGGACCTTGGTGACCAGCGGGCAGACGGCGTTCACGACCACGCCACCGGCCCGGCGGGCGGCAGCCACCACCTCGGGCGCCGAGCCGTGGGCCGACAGCATGAGCGGTGCGCCGGTCGGAACCTCGGCCACGTCGTCGACGAACTCCACGCCGAGCTTCCGGAACCGGTCCACGACGAGCTGGTTGTGGACGATCTCGTGGTAGCAGTAGACGGGGGGCTCGAAGACCCGGACCATCCAGGCCAGGGCCTTGATGGCCATCTCCACACCGGCGCAAAAGCCGCGCGGCTCGGCCAGCAGCACCCGGTCCACCTGCACGGCCTCAGGCTACCGGCGGTCCGGTCGGCCACCCTCCGCCCCTATCCTGTGGATATGTCGCTGCCCAGCGTGGCGGCGGTGGACCGCGGCTCACCGGCCGACGTGGCCGGCGTGGAGCCAGGAGACCAGATCCTGGCCATCAACGGGCAGGTCCCCCGCGACGTCATCGAGTACCGCCTTCTTGTCGACGAGCCCGAGGTCGAGCTCGAGCTTCGGCGCGGGGGGCTGGAGCTGACCGTCACGGTCGAGAAGGCCGGCGGGGCGCCCCTCGGCGTGGAGGTCTCGTCGGCTCTGTTCGACCGGGTGCGCACCTGCGACAACCACTGCGAGTTCTGCTTCATCTACCAGCTCCCCAAGGGCCTCCGGCCCAGCCTCTACATGAAGGACGACGACTACCGGCTGTCGTTCCTCTACGGGAACTTCACGACGCTCACCCGGTTCACCGAGGCGGACCTGGAGCGGGTGGTGACCGAGCGGCTCTCGCCCCTGTTCGTGAGCATCCACGCCACCGACCCCGAGGTGCGGGCGCGCATGCTGCGCAACCGGAGAGGGGCGGTGAGCCTGCGGTGGCTGCGGGCCCTGCTCGACCACGGGATCGAGGTGCACGGCCAGATCGTCGTGTGCCCCGGTGTGAACGACGGTGCCGTGCTGGCCGACACGCTGACCGGCATCCTCGACGAATACCCCGACCTGGCGACGGCGGCGGTGGTGCCGTTGGGAATCAGCCGCTTCTCCGGGGAGCGGTCACTGCGCCCGCACACCGAAGCCGACGCCGCCGGCGTGGTCGAGCTGGTCGAGGAGTTCCAGCCGGTCTTCAAGAGCTGCGTGGGACGGCGGTTGGTCCACGCCGCCGACGAGTACTACCTGATGGCGGGCCGGCCCTTCCCCGGCGCCGAGGCGTACGAGGGCTTCCCGCAGCACGAGAACGGGATCGGCATGGCGGCGGCCTTCGCTGCCGCCTTCGCGGGAGATGCCGGTGCGGCCCACGGCCGGCGGCCCGGGTTCTTCGCATGGGTCGACGGGGCGCCGGCAGAGGGATACCGGGCGCCCCGGACGGCGGGCCCGACGGTTACGCCCGAAGTGGGGACTGGCGTCACCGTGGTCACCGGTGCGTACGGCGCGGCGGTGATCGAGCCTCTCGTGCGTGCGCGCTACGGCGCCGGCGCCGTGGACGTCCTGGCCGTGGAGAACCGCTTCTTCGGCGGGAACATCGGGGTCTCGGGACTGTTGACGGGCAGCGACGTGGCCGGGGCCCTCGAACAGGCGCCCGCCGGACGCCGTTTCCTTCTCGGGGACGCGTGCCTCTCCGAGGGTCGCTTCCTCGATGGGCTCTCCGTGCACGACCTGCCCCGCCCCGTGCAGGTGGTGGCGTCCGACGGCCTCTCGCTGCGCCGCGCTCTGGACGAATGCCTGAGTCCCGCCGGCCGGTAGTGGCCGTCGTCGGGCGGCCCAACGTCGGCAAGTCCACCCTCGTCAACCGCATCGTCGGACGGCGGGAGGCGATCGTCGAGGAACGGCCCGGGGTCACGCGCGACCGCAAGGTCGTGGAGGCGGACTGGGGCGGGCGGACGTTCGACCTCGTCGACACCGGTGGGTGGCTGGACAGCGGGGGGACGCTGGAGCGCCAGGTCAGCGCCCAGGCGGAACGGGCCATCCGGGATGCGGATCTGGTCCTGTTGGTGGTGGACGCGGCCGTCGGGCTCACCGACGAGGACCATCGCGTGGCGGGGTTCCTCCATCGCACCGGGCGGCCGGTCCTGCTCGTCGCCAACAAGGTCGACTCCGAGGGGCGGGAGCCGGAGATCTGGGAGTTTTCCGGGCTCGGGCACGGTGATCCCTGGCCGATCAGCGCCCTTCACGGTCGCGGCTCCGGGGACCTTCTCGACGTGATTGTCGAGCGGCTGCCGGAGCCCGAGGACGGGGCCGGACCCGGAGACGACGAGGAGACCGACCGCCCCCCCGCCGTCGCCATCGTGGGGCGGCCCAACGTGGGGAAGTCCACGCTGTTCAACCGGCTGATCGGTGACGACCGCTCCGTCACCCACGACGCGCCCGGCACGACCCGCGACACCATCGACACGATCGTCGAGACCGAGGAGGGGCCGGTCCGGTTCGTCGACACCGCCGGGCTGCGGCGGCGGGCGCGGGCGGGCGAGGCCACCGAGTACTACTCGCTCGTCCGTGCCCTCCAGGCCATCGACCGCGCCGACTCGGCCCTGCTCGTGATCGACGCCACCGAGGGCGTCACCCACCAGGACCAGCGCCTGGCCGAGCGCATCGACGCCGCCGGAAGCCCGATCGTCGTGGTGCTCAACAAGTGGGAGCTTCTCGACGCCGAGCAGCGCGCCGACGTGACCGGTCAGGTGGGGGACCGGCTGTCCTTCCTGGGGTACGCGCCGGTGCTGAAGGTCAGCGCCCGCACCGGTCTCGGTGTCCACAAGCTGCTGCCGGCTCTGCACCAGGCGATAGGGGAGTACCACCGGCGGATCCCCACGGCCGAGCTCAACCGGGTCGTGCAGTCCGCCCAGGCCGCCCACCCCGCCCCCGGGGCGCGGATCATGTACGCCACCCAGGGTGCCACCGATCCGCCCACGTTCACCCTGTTCTCGAACCGGGCTCTTCCCGCCACCTACCTGCGCTACATCGAGCGCCGGATCCGGGAGCATTTCGGCTTCGGCCCCACCCCTCTCAAGCTCCGGGTGCGCCGAAGGTCATGAAATACGCCGAATGGCGGTTTGGCGGCGTCGGTCCCCGCCATTAGCGTCGCGGAGCCATGGTTGCCAGAACAGTCCTGGCGGCCGTCACGGCGGGCTGCCTGGTGGCGGCCCTGCTGTGGGGCCGGTCGGCTCGCCGCCTGGCCCGCGCCCTGCACCGCATCGAGCAGGGGGTGGGCGCAGGCACCGACGCCGCCTTCCTGGCCCGGGCCTCCTTCGACAAGGACCTGCACACCGCCCTGCTCTACGCCCTGCTGGGGCTGGGCACCCTCCTCATCCTGGTGATCGGATCGCGCTCGTACTACCTGCCCTTCCTGGCCGTGTTCGCGCCGATCGGGATCTCCTTCCGCTTTGCCGCCCGCTTCCTGGCCTCGGCCCGCCTGGCCGAGGAGCGCTCGGTCATCGAGCGGCGGGCCGAGGAGATCCTCGAGCAGGACCAGCTGGCTCCCCTGCGGTGGTCGGCCCGGCTGGCTCCGGCCGAGCTGCCCGAGATCGAGGGCTTCGAGGTGGGCACGGTCTACGAGCCCGGGACGGGGGCCATGGCCGGTGACTTCTACGACCTCTTCCCGACGGGGGGAGGTCGGCTGGCGGCCGTGATCGGTGACGTCTCGGGCCACGGAATCGAGCCCTCGATCACCGCCTTCCAGGTGAAATACCTGCTGCGGGTGTTCCTGCGCCAGTACCGCGACCCGGCCCAGGCCATGGAGGAGCTCAACTCGCTCCTGTCCGAGCAGGCCCGGCCCGAGGAGCTCGTCTCGCTGTGCACGGTGGTCTTCGACGCGACGGCGGCCACGCTCCGCTATGCGTCGGCGGGCCATCCTCCGGCGCTGCACTGGCACGGTGACGAGGTCCTGCCCCTCCGCGCCACCGGGCCCCTCCTCACCCTGGTGAACCGGGCCAGCTACACGAGCCGGGAGGTCGAGCTCCGACCCGGGAACGTGGTCCTGCTCTTCACCGACGGGCTGGCCGAGGTGCGGGCCGGGGACAACATGTTCGGGGAGGACCGCATTGCCGGAATCCTCCGGCGCGATCCCGGCCTCGACGTGCAGACCCTGTGCAAGACGATGCGGGACGCGGCCCGGGAGTTCGCCGACGAGCCGTTCCGGGATGACGTGGCCATCATGGCGGTGCGCTACACGCCCGCTCCGGCGGGCCCGGGGGGCGCCTGACCTTCGCATGGCCTGGTGCGACGAGTGCAGCCGGCGCTGGCAGGACGAGGAGCTGACCGACGAGGGGGCCTGCCCCCAGTGCGGCGCCGACCTCGCCGGCCCCACCCGACTCCCGTGGCACTTCAAGTTCCTGGCGGCGGGGACGGCGGTGTACCTGCTGTGGCGCCTGGGCCAGGGCCTGGACTGGCTGGCCCGCTACGCCGGCCGCCACATCTGACCACGGCCTCCCCCGTGGCCCCGGTCGTCTACCATGAGCGCCTCGGGCTGTGGCGCAGCTTGGTTAGCGCGCTTGACTGGGGGTCAAGAGGTCGGGAGTTCAAATCTCCCCAGCCCGACCAGGTCAGAGGTGGCAGGCGGGTGGTCGTCAACCGACTCGGAGACCCGACTGCCCCTTCCCCCTCAGCGCGGGTCGGGCGCCCCCGCAAAGCGAGACGGGTCCACGGTGACGTATATGGCGCGGCATGTCGCGACGACCTTCTCGCCGGCGCGCATTTCGGCACTGATGAAGAGTTTGCGGCGCTCACGCCCGTCGAGGCGTGCCCGAATCTCCAACCTTTCGTCGACGGGGACGGGCGCGAGATAGCGAACCGTCAATTCGCCAGTGAATGCCGGCTCCTGCAGCTTGCCGATCACGAATCCGGTCACATCGTCGAATATGGCGGCGACTATCCCACCATGTGCGCGCCCCGGCGCGCCCTCAAACGCCCGCCGTAGTTCAACATCGGCGACCACGTCCGCCTCAAGGCGCACGCTCATGACCTCGACACTTGTCGGATTGGCGGACCCCCCTACAGCCCTGTCCTCGAACCCGTCCCCGCCGAAGGCTTGCCCCTCCGGGCGGTTCTGCATCAGAGCCAGGCGATCGCGCTTGGGTGACTGATCTACTCGACGTGCGAGTTCATTTGCGGTATCTGCCAGCGATGCAAGCGCATCATCGGCGAGCTCGTGCGCTGCGAAGGCGTGACTGAGAGCTCGCAAGCTGGCGGCCGCCGCCTCTCGCGCCCCCTCTGTGCCCATCGGGGAAGTCTGATCATCCGTCAGATGGGAAGCCAATCCGGAACCCGCTGCCCTTCTTCGCCGTGGGCTGGCATCAGGCGCTGCCCTCTGGCCTCAGCTGTCGAAGCTGCTCGGCAAGTTGGCTACCGGGGGCGAGGTCGCCGATGAGCGGCTGATGACCTGGAGCGGTGACCACGAGCACCGGTGAGCCGGCTGAGAGGGCGCGGACAGACCGGATCTGGGAGAGGGGAACCCGTTCCGGCTCACCCGAGCTCGGGAGTTCGTAGAGAGCTTCGTCGGTGGTGACCCACCAGCCGCCCGTGCGTAGTCGCTCGGCGTTCACAATCTGCTCATCAGGTCCGGCGATTCCAGCGAGGCGGCGCCTGATCCTCGACCTCGCCCACGGTGTCACCACAGTTCCCGCCTCGCCTCCGGCTGTTCTCGGGCGCCTGGAGGACCACCGTACTTACCTGCCGACCGGCAAGTAAAGGACCAAGTACCCTCTTTGTCGGGAGGGGGGGAGAGTGCCGCGACCGAGCCGTATCGGAACCCGCGAGCAGATCCTGGCCACCGCCCTGGAGCTGTTCCTGGCCCAGGGCTACGAGGCCACCTCCCTGCGGGCGATTGCCGAACACCTCGAGATCACCAAGGCCGCCCTCTACTACCACTTCCCTGCGAAGGAGCAGCTCGTGGTGGAGCTGACCCGGCCCTTCCTCAACGAGCTCGCCGACCTGGTCGCCAAGGCCCGTGCCGAGGATCCCCAGCGCCGCCCCGACCGGCGTCTGGTCCTCCTGACCGCGTACCTCGACGCCCTCGTCACCCACAGAAGGGTCATCAGCCTGCTGGCTCAGAATCCGGCGACGCAGAACCACCCGGACGTGGGCCTCCGACTCCGGAACCTCATCGAGTCCTACACAACCGAGATCGCCGGCCCCGACGCCCGGGAAGAGGACAAGGTCCGGGTTGCCTGCGCCATTGGTGTGATCAACGCCGTCGCCACCGGCCCGATCACCGATCCCATCAGGGCCAAGCCGATCATCCTCGGTGCGGCGCTGGCCGCCCTCGACTCAGACCCGCTGGCAGAGCACCCCGCGGAACCCGGGCGCCGCGCAGGGCGGGATTCCAGCTAGCAACCGAGGTGCCGGACGGGCTGGCCTGACGCGCCCTGCTCGTCGCTCACGAAATACCCACACCGGCAGCTGGACGGGGCGTCATCCGGGTGACCAGCCATCACGGCGCCACCGACTATTACCCTTCCGTCGTGTCCACCGACGGGGCGTCGCGCGTCGATGTCGTACTGCGGCCCGGGCCCCGCCCGATCGCCAGCGCCGCCCGCTCCACCAACCTGGACATCGTCCGGGCGGTGGCGGCTCTGCTGGTCCTGACCGGACACTCCTACCTTCTCTCGGGGCACTACCTGAACCCCACCGAGCTGCGCCCCGACCACCTCCTGATCACCAACATGGCGGCGGGGGTGTGGCTGTTCTTCGCGCTGAGCGGCTTTCTGATCGCGGCGCCGTACGTCGACGCTCTCGTGGCAGGCCGCCCCCTCCCCGGTCTACGCAGCTACGCGCTGCGCCGGGCGGCGCGGATCTACCCCTTGTACATCGTGGCCTTCCTCGTGGCCGGCCTGGTCGCGCCGGTGAGCCCGGTCACCCACTGGTGGCAGTGGCCCCTGCACCTGGCGCTGCTGCACAACCTGGTTCCCGGTGAGGAGCAGGCGATCCTGTTCGCGTCATGGACTCTCACGATCGAGGTGCTGTACTACGCCGCCGTCCCGATCGCGGCGCGGGCGGTCCGGTGGATGCGGGAGGGCCCGATCCCGGGGCGGACCATCGTGGCGGGTGTGATAGCCGTCTGGGTGGCCAGCACTCTGTTCACCGGGACCGCCGGTCTGGTCCAGCCCCACCACATCAAGATCGGGCTGTGGCTGCGCTTCGTGTTCCCGGCCACCGTGGCCATGTTCTGCCCCGGGTTGATCGTGGCGGTGGCGGCGGCCGAGGACCGCCACGGATCGGGGCCGTGGCGCTGGTGGTCGTCGATGCGGGCCCGGCCCCGTCCCTGGCTGGCGGCCGCGATCGTCCTGGCCCTCGTCGCGTGCGTGCTCGAGACCAGGACCAACTCCGTCGTGTACGACCTGCAGCGGGTCCCCTTTGCCCTGGCGTCGGGAATAGCGGTGGCGGTGGCCGCCGCCCGCCCCGAGCGCCGGACCGTTCCCGCCCGCGTGCTGGCTCGCGTCGGGCTCGTGTCCTATGGCATCTACCTGTGGCAGGCCGTGATCCTGCAGATCATCATGGGCCGCAACCTGTACCACCTGGTTCCATGGCCGCACACGGGGCCGCTGCCGTTTGCGGCCCACGTCGCCTACATGCTGGCTCTGGTTGTGCCGACGGCGTGGATCAGCTGGACGTTCTTCGAGCGTCCGATCCTGCACCGGGTGCGTCGGATGGTTGGACGCCCGGAGACCGGGGGGCCGGGCCCGGCGTGACCTGAGGCGCGGTCCGTTTTGCTCCCTCGGGCAGGACGGAGTGCGGCGCGTCCAGAATCACTGAGCGGAGCAACCCGCGGGGCAGTGATCTCCGGGGGCTGCTCCGCCTCCTGAAGGTCACAGGGAGCCGTGCGCCAAGCGGCTCCCTGTGCCGCGCCGGAAGCCGGGTGGCGGGCTCAGCCCAGGTGGGTCGACGGCGGGTGCCGCCTGGTCTCGGCCAGGCGCACGGCGTTGTACAGCAGCAGGGCCAGCACGATCAGGGCCAGGGCGGCGGCGGCCACCAGGCCGACGGTCCTGCCCCGGCCGTGGAGCGGGCCGGACGACGATGCTCCCGTCGGCGCCGAGATCGTGCCGCCCGCCGGGCCCGCTGCGCCGGCCGCCTGGCTACCGCTGCGCCCGGCGCGGGAGGCGGCGCCGGTACGCCCGGCCGCCGTTCCCGCCGCCGCCGTGCCGGTGCGGCCGGCGGTGGCCGTGCGGGCGCCCGGGGCCGCGGCCGGGCCGCTGGACGGGCCCGAGGGCTGCGAGGAGGGCTGGCCGGTCTGGCCCGGGGTGGAGGTCGCCGCGGAGAGCTCCCCGTTGTCCGGGCTGTGGGCGGCGTCGCTCAGGACCAACGGGGTGCCGGGCGTGGCCGGGCGCCACCCGTCGTGGTACCAGTGCTGCATCAGCGTCTCGGCGGTCTTGCCCCGCGGTGTGCGCGTGTTGTCCGAGCCGCTGTTGGTCGGGATGTACCACTCCCACCACACCACCCCTGCCCACCACGACTGCCCCTCGAAGCTCTCGAGCAGCGCCTGGTAGAGGTCCGACTGCAGCTGCCAGTTGATCGTGCTCTGGTAGTTGAGGAAGGGCTGCTTGCCGGCGTAGTCCCCCGACATGTAGCCGACCTCTCCGAAGAGGATCGGCTTGCCGGTCGACCGGGCGAACGACGCGAGAGTGGCGGTCCAGTTCCGTCCCCGGTAGGCCGAGGCGTGGCTGTTCGACCAGTCGCCGACCAGTGTGGCAAGCGAGGGGGACTGGCCGTCGTCGAGCGGGAAGTAGGCGGACACCCCGACGATGTCGACGGCGCCGAGGAAGTGCGCCGATCCCAGCACGTCCCAGTTCTGCTCGTAGCCGACCTGGCCGCTGAAGTGCTGGCGGGCCTCGGAGATCACCTGCTGCCACTGGGCGGTCTGGCTCTCGAGGGAGTCCATCTCGGAGCCGATGAACAGGGTGCTCACCCCGTTGCTCTGCGCCAGGCCGGCGTAGTGGTCGATGAACTGCCGGTAGGAGTTGAACCACGCATTGACGTCGGAGGGTTGGGCGGTGCCGCGCCATCCACCCTCGCACGTGCCGCAGTAGAAGATGGGCACCAGGATCACGCGCATGCCGTTCTGGCGGGCGGCGGCTATCTGCACCTGGAGCTCGGCGTCGGGCTCGGTCGGATTGCAGCCCTGCTGGTCACCCTGGGCGGCCGGGTTGGTGCAGCGCTCGACGTAGTTGGAGTCGGACTTGGGCATCCACCACCACACGAACAGCGAGATCGTGTTGAGCCCGTCGACGTTGTGCAGGCGCTGGACCTCGGCCGCGCTCTGCTGGGGATCGACGTTGGGGATGGACATGCCGGCCACCTTCCCGGCGGTCCCGTCGGCCACCGTGGTGACCCCGTCGGGCGCGGCGCCGATGCCGCCCGGTGTGCCCGGCCCGGTGGCCGCTCCCCGGGCGGGCACGGTGGCGGAGGTGACGGCCGGGGTGGCGCCCCCCGGGCCCGCCCCCAGCAGCACCAGGGCCGACCCTGTCACCGCCGCCAGGGCCAGACGTATCAGCCGGTTCCCCCTCGTGACCATCCCCTTTAGTTCTCCATAACCGTCCCGGGTACCTCCGCCCCCCTCCGGAGACACCCGGGACCGGCCTGGTAACTACTGGCCCACCGAGCCCGACATGCTCTCCCCGTCCTTTTCGGACTGGTCGTTTCCGACGACGGGGCCGTAGTGGCCGCTGTTCTGACCCGCCACCAGCTCGGAGTACTTGACGGTCACCGTGGCGCCGGGCGCCAGCGGAATGCCGCCGGACAGGGTGACCTGGCTGGCGGTGGGGTTGCTCCCGACGCAGGCCGCCTTCTTGAACGAGGCGGGGGCGCCGTTCTCGTCAGAGTTGGAGAACTGGCTGGCCGAGGGTTCCACGGTGGCGCAGTCGATGGGCTCGTTGTAGGTGACCGTCACCGTCTGGCTACCGGCCGATCCGCTCACCGACACGATCTTCGGTGCGGCCCCGGTGGGAGCCGTCTCGCTGGCCGACTGGGTGTCCCCGGTCTTCTCGCAGGCGGTGGTGCTGTTGGCGGCGCAGACGGTGCGGCCGTTGGTCCCGTTCTGGGCCGTGACCGTGATCATGGTGCCGGCCGGCTGGGCATGGGCCATGTCGAGGAAGACCTGGGAACCCGCGCCCCACGCCCGCGCCAGGTCGGTGGTGCGCGTCCCGCCCGCCCCGATGGCGATCGTGAACTGGGATCCGTCCCCCTGCACGTCGGCCGTGTTGATGTTCTCGTTGTACGTCAGGGTCAGCGTGTTGCCGACCGCGGTCATCGACTGCATGACCGGGGAGGCGCCGGCGGTGGCCAGCGAGGCCTGGACCGGGCTGCCGGTCCCGGGCTGGCTGACCTGGGCCGGGTTGGCCGGATTGGCGGTGGCCGGCGCCGTCCCGCCCGTCGCGTTCGGGCTCACCGACGACACCGCGTAGCAGTAGTAGTTGGGGTTCGAGGCGGTGGTGTCGTTGTAGCTGAAGCTCGTGCCCGAGCCCGACGAGCCGGTGCTCGAGACCGTGCCCAGCGATGTCCACCCGCTCGCAGAGGCCGGCGGGGTCTGCGGAGATGTCCCGGGGGCCACCGTGTAGGCGGCGGGACAGGTGATGAACTGGGACGGGGCCTGGGGATTCGGCACGTTGGCCGGGGCCCGCCACACCTGGTAGCCGGTGACCCCGTCGGCGCTGGCCGCGCTGGGAGGCGTCCAGGTCACGGTCACCCCGCCACCCTGACCGTTGCCCGCCGCGGTCACGTTCGACGGCGGGGGCGGGGCGATGTCGTTCAGGCAGAACGTGCTGGTCTTGCCGGGCGCGTAGGTCCCGGTGACCTGGTCACCCTGGCTGAGCCGGTTCTGGAAGTCGGCGTAGCTGGTGGAGGTGCAGCTCGGGGAGGAACCCGGCGTGCTCGACGTGGTGTCTATCTGGTACGTGTCCCCCGGCCCGTAGGCGTAGGAGCTCCCCGACTGGACGAACGAGGTCGGGCTTACCCCGGTCACGAACTCGGTCGACTTCGGGGCGATGGTGCCCGGCGGGGCGGTGCTGGCCGCGCCCCCGGCCACCTCGATGGCCGAGACCTGGCTGTCGGGAACGGCACCGGTTCCGCCGAAGACCCACGACGTCCCGGCCAGGGTCGACTTGTGCTCGGTGGCGTAGGCCGGGGCGGACCCGGAATCGGTGGGGGAGTTGGTCACTACGGTCGGCACCTGGTTGACCCCGGCGAAGGCGGCGCCCGCCAGAGCGTCGGAACCGTCGTCACCGCGGGCCACGGTCATGGCCGTCGACTTGAGCCAGGTGTTGAACACGGCGTAGTCGGCCAGGGTCTTGGAGGTGTTGGAGCGGTCGCTGCCCGACTCCACCGTCACCTGGGAAACGCCGGTCGGGGGAGGCGTGTACTCCGATGTCGGTATCGAGGCCGTTCCACCCACGACGATGAGGTGCTTGATGCCGAGGTTGGTGATCACCTGCTGGGCCTCGGGCTGGAGCCCCGGGCCCTGGGAGTTGGTGAGGATGATCGGGAACTTCTGGGCGTAGGCCAGGCCGCCGGCCGACAGGGCGTCCACGAAGTGGGCGTTGTCCCCGCTCGCCAGGATGGCGGTGGGGTTGCCGCCGGAGTCCTTGCCGACCTGGGAGGGCTGGATGGCCGAGTCGATCATCAGCATGGTCTGGTACCGGGTCGAGCCGGCGAAGGGCGTGGACACGTTGTAGCCCTTCGACTGCAGCTCGCTGACCTGCGACGGGCTGACGGCGCTGGAGCCTCCCAGCACGGCGATGCTCTTCACCTTGGCCGCGGCCAGGGCGGAGAGGGTGTTGGCCGGCACGCTTGTGGTGTTGTCGGTCACGAACACGCCGACCCCGGCCACGCCCTCGAGCCCACCTGCGGCCAGGGCGTCGGTCTCGTGCCCCGGTACCCCGTCGGCCAGGAGGGCCGTGGGCTCCCCGGAAGGGAAGGCGGCCTGGTTGATGGCGCCGGCGGTCTGGTAGCGGTCGCTGCCCTGGATCCGCTGCAGGGTGAAGCTGTCCGAGGCCCGGGCGGGCCCGGCCACCACCGCGCCCGCCGTTGCCGCCGCGACGAGGGCCGCTGCCGCCGCCCTGGCCCGGAACCGACCCAGATCTCTAGTCATCAGACCCCCGAGGAGTTTTTGAGCGGGAACGCTAGAGGCTGACGGGATCGGCGCGCCTCTGTCACGAAACGCCCGGGATGTCCCCTTCGTGCCGGCGAGGGTAAGGGACCTCTAGGCAGCGGGCAGGGTGGGGGGCGACGGACGTCGAAACGTCGTGCCATGCGCAGCAGCTATCGGCGGATGGCAACCACCCTCCTCGTAATCCCGGCCTTCCTGGCGGCCCTGGTGGCCACCGGGGGGGCGGCCGGGGCGGCCCCGTCCCACCCGGCGGGCCTCGGGCCGAGGCACCCGGTGCCGCTGGTCCTGGGTGGGCTGGCCCGGGCCCGGTACCTCGGGCCGGCGTCGGCCGGGACCCGCCACACGGTGGGGGTCTTCCTGAACCGGCCCGACCCGGCCGGGGAGCAGACCCTCTACAGCGCCCTCTACGACCCGGCCAGCCCCCTGTTCCACCACTTCCTGACGCCGGCCCAGTTCTCCGCCCGGTTCGGGGTGTCCCGGGCCGAGAGCCAGGCGGTCAGCCGGTGGTTGCGCTCCGGTGGACTGCGGATCACCTCGGCCACGGCGGCGGGGGACTACCTGACCGTCTCCGGGACCACGTCCCAGCTGAACCGGCTCTTCCAGGTGCACATCGGGCGCTACCGCCTGGGCGCCACCTCGTTCTCGGCCAACGACCGGGCGCCGCGGGTGCCTTCGGGCCTGCCGATCCAGGCGGTCGTGGGTCTCGACGACCTCCACCGCTTCACCCCGGTCGATGCCGGCCGCCCGGCGCTGTCCGCCCCCGCCCTGCCCGGGGCGCCCACCATCCCGGCCGTGACCGGGCCGGGAGCGGCTCCGGGCGTCCCGACCCCGGCCGCACCGGCTCCGCACGTCCCGGGCACGCCGGCGGCCCCATCCGGCGCCGGGTCCGGTACCGCCTCCCGGGCCACCTCTGCCGTCGGGCGGGCGGAAGGGGCGGTGACCGAGGGGGGGAGCTTCGCCGGGATCCTCAAGCCCTCCGACCTGTGGGGCGTGTACGACATGCCGGCCAACGACCTGGGCCAGGGCCAGGCCGCCGGGATGTTCGGGGAGGGTGACCCGAGTGCCACCATCACCAACCTCCGGCTGTTCGAGCAGCATTACGGCCTGCCCAAGGTGCCGGTGCGGGTGGTGCTGGCCGAGGGCGGTCCCGCCTCGGCCTACGGGGACAACGCTGGCAACATCGAGTGGTACCTCGACACCCAGGCGATCACCGGCATGGCGCCCAACCTGTCCCGCCTCGACCTGTACTTCGCCAGGTCGCTGTTCGACGCCGACGTCTACGCCGAGATCGCCCGGTGGGCCAACGACCCGAAGGGGCCGGCCCAGATGAACGCCAGCTTCGGGGAGTGCGAGACGGACCCGACCAATCCGGTGACGGGCCCGCTGGCGCAGCAGCCGTACGGGACCGAGCTCGGTGACAACCTCGAGGTGCAGCTCGGCGGGGAGCAGGTGCTGCGCCAGGCCACGCTGGAGGGGCGCACCCTGTTCGCCGCCACGGGGGACACCGGCAGCGGCTGCCCCGAGCTGGCGGTCCCGGTGGCCGGCGCCGGCAACGGGCTGGCCATCCAGCCCGTGCCCGACGTGGGCTATCCCGCTGCCAGCGACTACGCGGTGGCGGTGGGCGGGACCGTCGTCACCGTCGCAGACCCGCCCCGCACCCAGCGCCAGTCCGAGGTGTCGTGGACCTTCACCGGCGGCGGCGCCAGCCACTACATCGCCGAGCCGTCGTTCCAGAAGGGCGTGGCGGCGGTGAACCAGGCCTGCTGGTCCAAGCCCGACGGCAGCCCCTATTCCGGGACGCAGATCTGCCGGGGCATTCCGGACGTGGCCGACCTGTCCGGGAACGTGACGGGCAACGGCTACTCGATCTACATCGACGGCAACCTGAGCTCCGAGGGCGGCACGTCGCTGGCCAGCCCGTTGATGGTGGGGATGTGGACGCGCATCCAGGCCGCGGCGGCGGCCGCCCGGATGAAGAACCTCGGGTTTGCAGATCCGACGCTTTACGCGGCGGCCAGGACCCCGGGCACCTTCTACGACGTGACCCAGGCCGAAACGCCGCTCGGCAACGGGGCCTATCAGCCCGCCCCCGGCTGGGACTACACGAGCGGGCTCGGGGCGCCGGACGTGAAGCGTCTCATAGCGGCCATCGTGAAGCACCCGCGGTCTCTGTCGGGAGCGACGTCGCTGGCCGGTCCCAGGGCCGTGTGCACGGCCGCACTCATCAGCCCGGCCGGCAACGCGACGGATCCCGTCGACGTGCAGCTCGGCAACGACCCGAGCCTCGATCTCACCGGCGCCTCGCTGCACGCCAGCCGCACAGACGTCACCGCCACCTTCACGGGCCCGGCGGTGACGGCGCTGAACGCGCCGACCGCGACCGCCGGGCGCGACCTGTACCTGCTGTGGTCGTGGGCGGCGCCGGGCAAGACACCGGTGGAGTGGTTCCTCGACGCCCACGTCGACAACGCCGGCCTGGTCACGGTGACGTCGGGTCAGTCGAGCGCGTCGGCGCCGGACACGGCCTACCAGTACACGCCGAACGCGTCCACCGCCGCGACCTACTCGCTGTCGGGGTCGACCCTCACCGTGCGGGCGCCGCTCTCCGAGGTGGGGTCCCCGCCGGCCGGGGCGCTGCTGTCGTACCCCTTTGCCGTGGTCCAGGAGGACGTCGGCAACCCCAACGCCGCCGGTAGCCCGTGGGCCGGTCTGGGGTTGGGCGCCGACACGGCCGCCGCCCCCGCCCAGGGGGACGCCGCGCTGGGCCTGGCCACCCGCGTCGGCTGCTGATAGCCCCGCACGACCACGGCCGCGAGTGAGCCCAGCACCACGGCGGTGCCGGCCAGCTGCACGGCGGTGATCCGCTCCCCGAGGACCACCGCCGCTCCGGCCATGGCCACGACCGGGATGGCCAGGGTCGACAGCGAGGCCAGCGTCAGCGAGGTGTGCTCGTGGGCCCAGTTCATGAGGAAGTGGCCGCCGCCGGGGCCCACCGCCAGCAGCACGACCCAGCCCGCCGTTCCCCATCCCGACCACAGCGGCGCCCCGTAGGCCAGGGCCATGGGCGTGATAGTCAGCGCCGCCACGATGGTGAGGGCGGCCTGGAACTCGAGCGTGCCCATCTCCCGGCGGGCCCGCTTGGCCGCCACGAAGTAGCCCGCCCACAGGACGAGGGCCAGGACGGCCAGGGCGTCCCCGCCCAGGTTGTCCCCTCCCGCCGCCCGGCCCCCGGCCACGACCGCGACCGTTCCCGCCAGCGCCAGGCCCGTGGCGGCCACGACGCCGGCGCGCACCCGCTCCCCGAACAGCCGGCCGACGACACAGAGGACGAGGGCGGGCTGCAGGGCGGCGATGATCGAGGCGTTGGTGATCGAGGTGAGCTTCACCGCCGAGAAGAACAGGATGCTGTTGGCCCCGAACGCCACCCCGGCGGGGGCGGCCACCCGCAGGGAGCGCCACGACAGCCGGCGGCGGAAGGCGACGGCCAGGCCCACGGCGTAGGCGGTCCCGAACCAGAAGCGGTCGAACGACAGCGAGGGGCCGGACAGGGCTATGAACTTGGCCATCACGTTGCCCATGCCCCACGACGCCACGGCCGTCCCGGCCGCGGCTATCCCGAGCGGAGAGCCGCCGGCCGCGTCCTGCCGGTGGAGGGAGGGCGCCATGCCCGGAGCGTACGGCCCCGCGCCGGCTTGACCGGAGGGGATTCAGCGGCCCCGGCGGGTCAGTTGGCCACCGGCCCGAGGCCCCGGGCCAGGTTCACGGCCACGTCCAGCACCGGGCGGAAGCTGGCGCTCTTCTCCAGGTAGGCGTCGGCGCCCGAGCGGAGCGCCTCGGACCGCAGCTCCTGCGAGGACAGCGCCGACAGCATGATCACCTTGGCCCGGGGGGCGGCCTCCCGGATCAGCGGCAGGGCGTGCACCCCGTCCATCTCCGGCATCATCTGGTCGAGAACCACCACGTCGGGCTGGTGCTCGGCGGCCAGGGCCACCCCCTCCCGCCCGTTGCTGGCGTCGGCCACGACCCGGCAGCGCCCGTCCGCCTCCACCGCCAGCCACAGGAGGATGCGGATGTCCGGCTCGTCGTCGACGACCAGGACCCGCACCGGGGCGTCGGTGTCGGGCACGTCCCCAGGATCGGCCCCTGAGGCCGCGTCCTGAGCCGAGGGGGGCGGGACTACTTCTTGGCCTGTTCGAAGTAGGGGTTGGTGCCGGAGGCGTGGTCGGTCACGTCGACCACGGAGCGGATCTCCGGCACGGCGTCCCGGATGGCCACCTCGATGCCCTGGCTGAGGGTCACCGACGCCATCCCGCAGCCCTGGCAGCCCCCAGCGAGGCGCAGGTACACCGTCTCCTCCTCGACCGCCACCAGCTGGGCCATCCCGCCGTGGGCGGCGATGGCCGGGTTGATCTGCTCCTCGAGCACCCGCAGCACCGCCTGGGCGGCAGGGGTCGACAGATCGGCCTCGGGGGGCGCCGCCATCACCGGGGAGGCGGGCCGGTTGGGGTTGACCAGGACCATCTCCCCGTCACGCACGTCGAGGTTGGCGCCCCGGAGCTTGTCGACGCTGGCCTCGGGGACGACGACGGCCAACCCGTCGAAGCGCTCGACCACGTCCCCGGCCCCGGCGTCGGCCAGGGCCTGGAAGTAGAGGTCGTAGGCGTACTCGGTCCCGGCGGACCCGCTGACCTCGAGCCAGAGGGCCAGCGTCTCCGGCTCGTCCTCCTCGGCGCGCAGGTCAAGGACGGTACGGCGGGCCTCTTCACTGACGGACAGCATCTGGTCCTCCATGGAGTGGCCCATGATAGGGCCGTGCCCCGGCTGGTCCTGATCCTTCCCAGCTCGACCTACCGCGCCGAGGACTTCCTGACCGCCGCCGCCACGTTGGGGGTCGAGGTGGTCGTGGCGTCGGAGCACCGCCAGACCCTGAGCGCGGCCATGGGGGAGCGGGCCCTGGTCCTCGACCCCTGCGACCCCGAGGGTGCGGCCGACGCCGTGGCCGCTCTGGCCGCCCGCCTCCCGGTGGACGCGGTTGTAGCGGTCGACGACGAAGGGGTGTTGGCGGCGGCGGCGGCCGCCCGCCGCCTCGGCCTGCCCCACAACCCCCCCGGGGCCGTGGCCGCCACGCGGGACAAGGCCCGGCTGCGGGCGGCCCTGGCGGGCGGGGGGGTGCGACAGCCCGCGTACCGCGTCGTCGGGCCCGGCGCCGACGCGGGGGACGCCGGCGCCGAGCTGGGCTTTCCGGTGGTCGTGAAGCCCGTCGGCCTCTCCGCCAGTCGGGGCGTGATCCGCGCCGACGACCCCGCCGCCGCCAGGGACGCGGCCGCCCGGGCCCGGGCCATCGCCGTCTCCGCCGGCCGGGACCCCGCCGCGCCCCTGCTGGTCGAGGCGTTCGTCCCCGGCCCCGAGGTGGCGGTGGAGGCGCTGGTCTCGGACGGTGCCGTGCAGCCCCTCGTCGTGTTCGACAAGCCCGACCCCCTCGACGGGCCCTACTTCGAGGAGACCATCTACGTCGCTCCGTCCCGGCTGGAACCGGAGGCGCTGACCTCGATCGAGGAGGTCGTCGGTGACGCCGTGGCCGCCCTCGGTCTGCGCCACGGGGTCGTGCACGCCGAGCTGCGGGTCCCGGCCGGCCGGGCCCACCTGATCGAGGTGGCGGCCCGTTCCATCGGGGGGCTGTGCTCCCGGGCCCTCCGCTTCGGCACGGGCCGGTCCCTGGAGGAGCTGGTGCTGGGCAACGCCCTGGGCCTGCCGCTGGCCGGCACGGACCGCCGCGAGGAGGCGGCGGCCGGGGTGATGATGATCCCCATCCCGGCCGAGGGGCGGCTGGTGGCGGTCGGGGGCGTGGAGGCGGCCCGCGCCGTGCCGCTGGTGACCGACGTCCAGATCACGATCCCGGCCGGGGGACGGGTGGTTCCCCTCCCGGAGGGGGACCGCTACCTCGGCTTCGTGTTCGCCCGGGGGGGCGAAGCCGCCTCCGTCGAAGCCGCCCTCCGCGCCGCCCACCAGCGCCTGCAGATCGAGATAGCCCCGGCCGGGGAGACGGTGGCGGTCCGGTGAGGGCGCTGCTCGTCTCGACCTACGAGCTGGGCCACCAGCCCCTGCACCTGGCCTCGCCGGCGGCGGCGCTGGCCGAGGCGGGCCACGAGGTGCGCTGTGTGGACCTGGCCGTTGAGGAGCTCGATCCGGCCGACGTCGACTGGGCCGAGGTGGCGGCGTTCTCGGTGCCCATGCACACCGCCACCCGCCTGGCCGTGCAGGCCGCCTCGTCCGTCCGCGCCCGGAGGCCCGGCCTGCCCCTGTGCGCCTACGGGCTGTACGCCGGCGCCGCGCCCGGCTTCGACGCCGCCCTGGCGGGGGAGTACGAGCCCGCCCTCGTGGACTGGGTGGGCCGGGGCGGGGTCCCCGGCGGGGGCGGGGCGGGACCGGCCCCGGTCCGGGTCGACCTGGGCCGCCACCGCCCGGCCGTGCCCCGCAGAGAGGGCCTGCCCGGGCTGTCCCGGTACGCCCGCCTGCTCCGGGACGGCACGGCGGCGGGCCCGGCTGTGCCGGCCGGCTACGTCGAGGCCAGCCACGGCTGCGTCCACCGCTGCCGCCACTGCCCGGTGCCGGTCGTGTACGACGGCCGCATCCGCACCGTCCCGGTCGACACGGTGATGGCCGACGTCGACCACCAGGTCGAGATGGGGGCGGGCCACATCACCTTCGGGGACCCCGACTTCCTCAACGGTCCCCAGCACGCCCTGCGGGTGGCGCGGGCGTTCCACCGCCGCCATGCGGGCGTTACCTTCGACGTGACCACCAAGGTCGAGCACGTGCTGCGCCACCGGGCCCTGCTGGCCGAGCTGGCCGACGCCGGCCTCCTGTTCGTCGTGTCGGCGTTCGAGTCGGTCGACGACCGGGTCCTGGAGCGGCTGGACAAGGGCCACACCGCAGCCGACGCCGCCGTCGCCACCTCGCTGCTGCGTGGCCACGGCGTCGAGGTCCGCCCCTCGCTGCTCCCGTTCACACCGTGGACGACGGTGCCCGGGGTCGTGGCCCTGCTCGACTTCGTGACGGCCCACGACCTCGTGGCCAACGTCGACCCCGTGCAGTACTCCATCCGCCTGCTCCTCCCGCCCGGGTCGCTGCTGCTCGACGACCCCGATGTCGGCGCCACTCTCGGCCCCTACGACCCGGCGGCCCTCAGCCACCCCTGGCGCTCGGCCCATCCGGGGGTCGACGAGCTGCAGGCCGAGCTGGCCACGGTGGTCGAGGCGGGCGGGGAGGCCGACGCCGTCGACGTCTTCCCCGAGGTCCACGCCACCGTGGCGCGCGCCGCGGCGGAGGCGGGCCGGCCGGGGCCGCGGCCCCTGGCCCTGCCGTCCCCGGCCCGCCGGGTCCCACGCCTGTCCGAGGCCTGGTTCTGCTGCGCCGAGCCGACGCAGGTCCAGTTGGCGTCGGCCCGGGGACGGGGCCACCCGTAAACTCCGAGGTCGTGGCCGACTCCGCCGACCGGGTGCTGACGGTCCCGAACGCCCTTTCGGTCGTGCGTCTCCTGTGCGTGCCCGTGTTCGCCTGGGTCCTGCTCGGGCGGCACGCCTATCTGGCCGCGGGGTCCATCCTGGCCGCCCTCGGGGCCACCGACTGGGTGGACGGCTACGTGGCCCGGCACTTCGACCAGGTCTCGACCCTCGGCAAGGTGCTCGACCCCGTTGCCGACCGCGTCCTGGTGGCCACGGCGGTCGTGGCCGGGACCGTTTCGGGCGCCATCCCGGTGTGGCTGTGCGTGGTCGTCGGTGTCCGCGAGGCGGCGGTGTCGGGGGCGGTTGCGCTGCTCGGCGCCCTCGGCGCCCCCCGCATCGACGTGGTGTGGGCGGGAAAGGCGGGGACCCTTGCGCTGATGTTCGCCTTCCCGCTGTTCCTGGCCGGCCACTCCGGCGCGTCGTGGCACGGCGTCACCGAGGTGCTGGCGTGGCTGTTCTGCATTCCTGGCCTCGTGCTGGCGTGGACCGCCGCCGCCGCCTACGTCCCCGCCGCCCGCCGGGCCTACGCCCAGGCCCGGCTTCCGGCGGTGCCGTGACCGGCGTCATCGTGACGGTGCTGCCGAAGGACCATCGGTGAAGGCCGTGATCATGGCCGGCGGGGAGGGCACCCGCCTGCGGCCCCTGACGTCGAACCAGCCCAAGCCGATGATCCCGCTGGCCAACCGGCCCATGATGGAGCACATCGTGAGCCTGCTCCGCGAGCACGGCTTCACCGACATCGTGGTGACGGTGGCCTTCCTGGCCAACGCCATCCGGACCTATTTCGGGGACGGCTCTGAGTTCGGGGTCCGGATGGTCTACGCGTCGGAGGAGACGCCGCTCGGAACGGCGGGATCGGTCCGCAACGCCATGGACGAGCTCGACGAGCGCTTCCTCGTGATCTCGGGTGACGTCCTCACCGACATCGACCTGTCGGCGGTGGTGCGCTTCCACGAGGACCGGGGGGCCACGGCGACCATTGCCCTCAAGGCCATGGAGAACCCCCTCGAGTTCGGGATCGTCATCACCCGCGAGGACGGCAGCATCGAGCGCTTCCTCGAGAAGCCGACGTGGGGCCAGGTGTTCTCCGACACCATCAACACCGGGATATACGTCCTGGAGCCCGAGGTCTTCGACTACATCCCGGCCGGCCGTCCCGTGGACTTCTCGGGCGAGGTGTTCCCCGCCATGCTCGAGGCGGGGGTCCCGATGGCGGGCTGGGTCGGGGAGGGCTACTGGGAGGACGTGGGGAACCTCGACGCCTACCTGCGCAGCCACCACGACGTCCTCGACGAGAAGGTCGAGGTGGACGTGGCCGGCTTCCGGCTGGCCGAGGGGGTCTGGCTGGGAGAGGGGGCGGAGGTCGATCCCGCCGCCCGCATCGAGGGGCCGGCCATCGTCGGGCCGAACTGCCGGGTGGACGCCGGCGCCACCCTGTCGGCCTACACGGTCCTCGGCGCCAACGTGCGGGTGGGGCGCGATGCCTACCTCGAGCGCTGCGTGGTGCACGACAACGCCTACCTCGGGGATTCGGTACGACTGCGGGGATGCATCCTGGGCCGGGCCACCGACCTGCGCCGGGGCTCCCGGTGCGAGGAGGGCGTGGTGCTCGGGGACGAGTGCTTCGTCGGCGAGCACGCCGTCATCAACCCCGGCGTGAAGGTCTACCCGTTCAAGACGGTCGAGGCCGGCGCCGTCATAAACAGCTCGATCGTCTGGGAGTCGCGCGGCGCCCGCCAGCTGTTCGGGCGGCTGGGTGTGGCCGGTCTGGCCAACGTCGACGTGACGCCCGAGCTGGCCGCCCGGGTGGCCATGGCGTACGCCTCGACACTGAAGAAGGGCGCCACCATCACCACGTCGCGCGATGCCAGCCGGGCCGGCCGGGCGGTGAAGCGGGCGGTGATGGTCGGACTCAACGCCGCCGGCCTCAACGTCGACGACCTCGAGCTCACGACGGTGCCGGTCACCCGCTTCCAGGTGCGGACCGCCCGCAGCCAGGGTGGGGTCAGCGTGCGCCTGGTCCCGGGGGACCCGCAGTCCGTGGTGATCCGCTTCCTCGACGCCGACGGCCTGGACATCGACGAGGCCACCCAGCGCAAGATCGAGCGCCTCTACTACCGCGAGGACTACCGGCGGGTGCTGGCGGCCGAGATCGGGGACATCGGCTTCCCGCCCCGCGCCCTCGAGTTCTACACCGCCGCCCTCGTCGGGAGCGTCGACGTCGACGCCATCCGGGGTGCCCGCTTCAAGCTGGTCCTCGACTACTCGTACGGGTCGACCAGCTTCGTGATGCCCAACGTGCTGGCCAAGCTCGGCACCGAGGTGCTGGCCGTCAACCCCTATGCCTCGACGGCGGGGGCGGTCGGCTTCGACGTGCGGAGCCACGCCGAGGCCGTAGCCGAGCTGGTGCGGGCCTCGGGCGCCCACCTCGGCGCCGTGCTCGACCCCGACGGGGAGCGGCTCAAGCTGGTCGACGACAGCGGCCACGTGCTCACCGACGACCAGGCCCTGTTCTCGATGCTCGCGCTGGTCCTGTCGACCCAGGCCCACCCGGCCGTGGCCCTTCCCGCCGCCGTCCCCCGGGCGGCCGAGGCCTTGTGCGCCGACGCCGGCGCCCCGCTCACGTGGACCAAGCTGGCCCCGGCCAACCTGATGGAGGTGGCGGCCGAGGGCGGCCACAGCTTCGCCGCCAGCCAGGACGGCGGGTTCATCTTCCCCGGGTTCCTGCCCGCCTTCGACTCGGTGGCGGCCCTGGCCAACCTGCTCGCCATGCTGGCGGTCACCGGCCTGCGCCTCTCGAAGCTGGTGGCGGGGGTGCCCCGCTTCCATCTGGCCCACGAGACCGTCGTCACGCCGTGGGAGCAGAAGGGCCTGGTCATGCGCATGCTCGTGGAGGACTCCAAGGACCACGAGCTGGTCCTGGTGGACGGGGTGAAGGTGCTCCACGACGACGGCTGGGCGCTGGTCCTGCCCGACCCGGAGGACCCCGTCACCCACGTGTGGGCCGAGGCCGACAGCACACGCGACGCCACCGCCCGCGCCCAGGAGTACGCTCGCCGCATCCGCCAGATGCTGCGCTGAGCCGCCCCCTCCGGCCTTCCCCCTTGCCGTCGCGACGTTCCGTGGTGCTGGCGGTGGTGTGCGGCCTGGCCGCCTTCGGCGTGGTGGTGGCCGGCCATTCCCAGCGCCAGCAGGGCAGGGCCGAGGCACCCGAGCAGGCCCGGCTGGTGCGCCTGGTGGAGAGCCAGCAGGCCAACGTCTCCTCGCTGCAGCAGGCGGCGGCCCGCCTGCGCCTGCAGCTGGCCCACGTGCGCCAGAGCCGGTCCCGCAACAGCGCCCTCAGCCAGCAGGCGGCGGCCGAGCTGGCGGGCCTGGCCGTCACCGCCGGGGAGTCCGCCCTGGAGGGCCCGGGACTCGTCGTCACCCTGAACGACGCCCAGAACGTTCCGGCCGGGTCCGCCGACGCCGACGCCTACCGGATCCACGACACCGACGTGCAGCTGGTGGTGAACGCCCTGTTCGCCGCCGGGGCGGAGGCGGTTTCGATCAACGGGAACCGGGTGTCGGCCGTCACCGCGATCCGGGCCGCCGGCCGGACCGTCGTGGTCGACCTGACCCCGCTGCTGCCGCCCTACCGGGTCAGCGCCATCGGGGCCGACCAGCGTGCCTTCATGCGCAGCGCCGTGGCCAGACGCTTCGGAGACTGGACTAGCGAGTTCGGCCTCGGCTTCGACGTCAGCGCCCGGCCGGCCGTGACCGTGCCGGCGTTCGTGCTGAGGGTGCCGTTGGCCGCCGCCGCCCCGCGGCCCAGGGGGGGCTGAGCGGTGCTGGTCGGCTTCGGGGTGCTGGTGGGGGTGCTCGTGGCCCTCCTCGTCCAGCCCTCCGTGCCCCAGAATCTGTCCCGCTACGTGGCCATGGCGGTGGTGGCCGCCATCGACGCCGCCTTCGGCGGGGTCCGGGCCGCGCTCGAGCGCACCTTCAACGACCGGATCTTCGTGGCCGCCTTCGTGCTCAACGGCCTCCTGGCGGCCGGACTGGCGTGGCTCGGGGACCAGCTGGGGGTCGACTTCGCCACCGCCGTGGTCGTCGTGTTCGGGGTCAGGATCTTTCAGAACCTGGCCGCCATCCGGCGCCGGGTCCTGGGCGGATGACCGCGGTCATGACCGCCCTGCGGCGCCCCTCCCGCCGGGTCGGGGCGGCCGGCTCGGTCGTCGTGGTCCTCGCGGCGGCGCTGGCCGGGTACCTGCTGGTGGCCCAGCTGCGCGGCACCCAGAGCTCCACCCAGCGCCTGGCCACGGAGAGCCAGGGGGACCTGGTCCAGATCCTCTCGGACCTCAACACCGAGGCCGCCGGCCTGCGGGACGAGATCGACACGCTGAAGCTGCAGCTGCTCAGCCTGCAGTCCTCCTCCCAGAGCGACGCCGCCGCTCTGGTCCAGACCGAGCAGCACCTCTCCGACCTCGAGGTGCTGGCGGGCACCGTGCCGGTGACCGGCCCGGGCATCGTCCTGTCGGTGAGCGACCCCCGCCACCAGGTCGGCTACGACAGCCTGGTCAGCGTCGTGGAGGAGCTGCGCGACGCCGGCGCCGAGGCCATCTCTGTCGACGGACGCCGGGTCGGGCCCACATCGTGGTTCGGGCAGTCGGGAACCACCCTGCAGCTGGACGGGGTGGCCCTGAGCGAGCCGTACACGGTCCAGGCCGTAGGCGACGCCACGACCCTCACCGGCGGTCTGGAGATCCCGGGCGGGGCTCTCGACGCCCTGGGGTCGCTGTCCGGGGTCACCGCCGGGGTGGCCCGGTCGTCCCAGCTGCTGCTCCCGGCGCTGGTCCGGGCCCCGTCTTTCCGGGTGGCCCATCCGGTAGGGTCCGGCTCGTGAACGTCCCGGACGACCTGCGCTACACGCAGGACCACGAGTGGTGCCGGCTCGAGGACGGGCGGGTGCGGGTGGGGATCACCGACTACGCCCAGGACGCCCTCGGGGACGTGGTCTTCGTGCAGATCCCCGACGTCGGCACCGCTGTCGAGAGCGGGGCCTCGTTCTCCGAGGTGGAGTCCACCAAGTCGGTCTCCGACGTCTACGCCCCGGTGGCCGGGACGGTCGTCGAGGTCAACACCACGCTGGCGGACTCACCGCAGCAGCTCAACGAGGACCCCTACGGGGACGGCTGGATCTGCGTGATCGAGCCCCACCGGGTCTCGGACTTCCACGCCCTGATGGACGCCGAGTCCTACCGGCAGCTGATCTCCACCTGAGCTCCGACTGAACCTCAGGTCGAGGTCGAGGGCGGCGGCGGCCCGATCTCCAGTCGAGGATCGTCCCGTCAGGCGGTACCGTAGGCTCCGTGTTCTGCAACCAGTGCGGGCACCGCAACGCGGAGGGCTCGAGGTTCTGCTCGTCCTGCGGCGCGCCGCTGGAGCCGCCGGGGGAGGACACGACCATCACGTTCGCACCCGTCGGAGCCGAGAGCGCGAGCGAGGAGGAGTTGAGCGTCCAGATCCCGGCCCTGACCGAGGGGCTCGGGATGCTCGTCGTGAAGCGGGGCCCGAACGCCGGCTCCAAGTACGTCCTCGACCAGCCCGTGACCCGGGTCGGGCGCCACCCGGACAGCGACATCTTCCTCGACGACATCACCGTCTCCCGCCGCCATGCCGAGTTCTACCAACGGGGGGACGGCTACCTGGTGAAGGACGTGGGGTCGCTGAACGGCACCTACCTAAACCGGGAGCGGATCGACGAGGCGGAGCTGGACAACGGGGACGAGGTCCAGATCGGCAAGTTCAAGCTCGTGTACCTGGCCGGGCACTCGGACACCTGACCGTCGCGGCCGATGCCCGATAGGTCGTACCTGTCCATAGGTGACGTCCTCAACCTCCTCAAGGAGGAGTTCTCGGACATCACCATCTCGAAGATCCGCTTCCTCGAGAGCCAGGGCCTTCTCGACCCCGAGCGGACGCCGTCGGGCTACCGCAAGTTCTACGACGCCGACGTCGAGCGGCTGCGATGGATCCTGCGCCAGCAGAAGGAGAACTTCCTCCCGCTCAAGGTGATCAAGGGCCGCCTCGAGCCCGGGGCCCCGGGGGCCCCTCCGGAGGTCGACGCCCCGGCCCCGCCCGGAGAGGGCGCCGGTCCCGGGCCCGGGGAGGCCGAGGAGGCCGCCGGCTCCAACGGGGCCGCGCCTCCCGAACCGGTCGCCGTGGCACCGGCGGCGCAGGCCACCCAGACCGACCTGGCCGCCGAGGCCGCCCGGGAGCCTTCCCCCGCCGCCGAGCCGGCGCCGCCCGGACCTGTGGGGGCCAGGCCGGACGTCGGGCCCGGTCCGGCCCCGACGGCCACGGCCACGCCGGTGCTGTCCGCCGGCGCCACCGGGGTCAGCCTCACCTTCGACGAGCTGGTGGAGGCCAGCGGGCTCGACGAGTCGGCGGTGCGCGACCTCGAGCGCTTCGGGCTGATCGTGGGGCGGCCCGTGGCCCGGACCGTCTACTACGACGAGGAGTCGCTGGTCGTGGGGCGCCTGGCGGCGGAGTTCCGCCGGTTCGGCGTCGAGGCCCGCCACCTGCGCATGTACAAGACAGCGGCGGAGCGGGAGTCCGGCTTCTTCGAGCAGATCGTCACCCCGCTGCTCAAGCAGCGCAATCCCCGCGCCCGGGGGGAGGCCATGCAGACCGCACGCGACCTCTCCGAGCTCGGGGCCCGGCTCCGGGACTCGATGCTGCGCCTGGCCCTGCGCGACATCACCGGGGGGTAGGAGACAGGTGCCCGGCGTCAGGGAGCTGGTCCCGGCCGAGGAGCTGCGCTCCGGTGTGGGGCGGCTGGGGGCGGCGCTCTCGGCGGCCTACCCCGACGGTGTGCTGCTGGTGGCGGTGCTGAAGGGCAGCGTGTGGTTCCTGGCCGACCTGGTCCGGGCCATGACGGCGCCGGCCGAGGTCGACTTCCTGGCCATCTCGGCCTACACCCCGGACACGGGCCGGGTGCGCATCGTGAAGGACCTCGACCAGGACATATGCGGACGCCACGTCGTCCTCGTCGAGGACATCGTGGACACCGGGCTCACCCTCACCTACGTGCTGGGTGAGCTGGCCCGTCGCCAGCCGGCGTCGCTCGAGGTGTGCGCCCTGCTCGACAAGTCGACGCGGCGCATCGTGCCGACGCCGGTCCGCTTCGTCGGGTTCGAGATCGACGACGCCTTCGCGCTCGGTTACGGGCTCGACTACGCCGGGCGCTACCGCAACCTCCCTTCGATCGTGGCCGGGGACCTCGACGCCCTGCGCGACGACCCCGATGCCCACGTGCCGGAGCTGTTCCCCGGTTAGATTTGAGACATGGTCGAGGTCCAACTGGCGGCCGTACGGGTGGATATCCAGTCCAAGAGCCCGGTGGTCCTCCTCCAGGAGCGCGAAGGGGCGCGCACGCTGCCGATCTTCATCGGCGCCCCCGAGGCCCGGGCCATAGCCCTGGCCCTCGAGGGAGTCGTGACCGAGCGGCCCATGACCCACGACCTCGTGCGCGACATCCTCGAGGCCCTCGGCGCGCGCCTGGCCCGGGTGGTCGTCACCGAGCTGCGTGACACGACCTACTTCGCCGAGATGCACCTCGAGGCCGGAGGGCGCCAGATCGTGGTGTCCTCCCGGCCCTCCGACGCCATAGCCGTGGCCGTGCGGACCCAGACCCCGCTCTTCGTGGCCGACGAGCTGCTCGACGCCGAGGGCTTCATCCTCCAGGCCGACGACCCGGAGGACGAGGAGGTGGGTTCCGAGGAGCTGGTCGACCAGTTCCGGGAGTTCATCCAGGGTGTCCGCCCCGAGGACTTCGGCTGACACCTGCCCGGACGCGGCGCCGTCCCCAACCTCCCCGGTCACCGTACGGCGTGGTACGGTACTGACACCGGCGTAGTTACGCCGGTGTGACCGGACGGAGGAGGGCACCGGGTGGCACCCGACGGTGTTGGCGCGGAGGGGTTCCGGGGGCCCCAGGTCTGCTCGATCGTGGGCATCACCTACCGGCAGCTGGACTACTGGGCCCGGACCGACCTCCTGCGGCCCTCGATCTCGGAGGCCAAGGGCAGCGGCACCCAACGCCGCTACTCCTACCGTGACCTGGTCGAGCTCAAGGTCATAAAGCGGCTGCTCGACGCCGGCGTCTCCCTGCAGCAGGCCCGCCGGGCCATCCAGTGCCTGCGGGAGGGACTGGGGGAGGACCTGGCCAGCGCCAACCTCGTCCTCGGGGAGGGCCAGTCGGTGCTGGCCCACAGCCAGGAGGCGGTGATCGACCTGCTGAAGGGCGGCCAGGGCGTGCTGAACATCCTGCCGCTGGCCGGCGTGGTCGAGGAGATCCAGGCCGCCATCACCACCCTGACCGCTCCCGCCCCGGCCGAGCCGGCGGCGGCTTCGACCGGGACCGGGGACCTGCCCCGCGCCGGCACCGGGGGGTAGGGCTCTGCCCGCTGCCGCCCAGCCGCACGAGGCCGTCCGCTTCGCGCACAACTCGGAGCGGCAGTTGGCCCGCCTCCTCGACTTCTACGGGATCGCGTGGGAGTACGAGCCCACCGAGTTCATCCTCGAGTGGGATCCGGCGGGGGAGCCGGCCCTGGCCTTCCGGCCCGACTTCTACCTGCCGGCCTACGACCTGTTCATCGAGATCACCACGCTCAACCAGAAGCTGGTGACCAAGAAGAACCGCAAGGTGCGCCGGCTGCGCGAGCTGCACCCCGAGATCAACATCCGGGTCTTCTACCAGCGCGACTACCTCAACCTCCTCGTGAAGTACGGGCTGGAGCCGCCGTCCCAGGAGACGCCGGCGCCGGCCGACTCCGAGGAGGCGGAGCGCGACCGGGAGGCGCTGGCCCTGCTGCCGCTCGATCCCGGCTTCGACCTCGTCTCCTGAGCCGTCTCCGGGGCGCCGGGCCGGGCCCGGGCGGGGCCCCGGTAGTGTCGGGCCCAGGATGACGGCCCGGACCTCTCCGCTGGATGCCGTGCACCGGGCGGCCGGGGCCCGGATGGTCGACTTCGCCGGCTGGGACATGCCGCTCAGCTATCCCGAGGGGACGGTGGCCGAGCACCTGGCGTGCCGGCGGGAGTGCGCCGTGTTCGACGTGAGCCACCTCGGCACGGTGCGGGCCGAGGGGCCCGAGGCCTTCGGTGCCCTGCAGGAGGCGCTGACCAACGACCTGCGCCGGATCGGTCCGGGCCGGGCCCAGTACACCCACCTCCTCGATCCCGACGACGGGTCGGTCCTCGACGACATCATCGTCTGGTGGGTGGCACCGGACCGCTTCGACGTGATGCCCAACGCCTCGAACACGGCCCGGGTGACCGGCGCCGTGCCCGGTGCGGACGTGACGGCGGAGCGGGCGGTGATCGCGGTCCAGGGTCCCGGCGCACGTGCCGTCGTGGCCCGGGTGGCGCCCGAGGCGGCGGCGGTGGGGCGCTTCCACGTGGCCGGCTTCGAGTGGTCGGGGCGGCGCTGCCTGGTGGCCGGCACCGGCTACACGGGTGAGGACGGCGTCGAGTGCGCCGTACCCGCCGAGGCGGCCCCTTCGTTCTGGGAGGCGGTGGTCGCGGCCGGCGCCGTCCCCGCCGGCCTGGGCGCCCGTGACACCCTGCGCCTGGAGGCGGGCCTGCCCCTCCACGGTCACGAGCTCGGCCCGGGGATCACCCCGCTGCAGGCCGGGCTGGGCTGGGTGGTGGGTTGGGACAAGGGTCCGTTCCGGGGCCGGGGTGCCCTGGAGGCGGAGAGGGAGACGGGACCGCAGCGGCTGCTCCGGGGCCTGGTGTGCGACGGCCGGCAGCCGCCGCGCGCCGGGTACCCGGTGGTGCGCGCCGGCAAGCCGGTGGGAGAGGTGACGAGCGGGAACTTCTCGCCGTGTCTGGAGCGGGGGATCGCGCTCGCCTTCGTGCCGCCCGACGTGGCGGTCGGGGAGGAGCTGGAGATCGAGATGCGCGGGCGCCGGGTGGCGGCCCGGGTGGCCAGGACGCCCTTCGTGGGTGCCAAGGGCTAGCGGTCGGGATCGAGGAGCGAGGAGCGCGCGCCGTGGCCGGCTACGTACCGCACACCGACGAGGAGCTGGAGGAGATGCTGGCCTTTCTCGGGCTCGGCAGCCTCGACGAGCTGTTCACCGTGGTGCCCCCGGCGCTGCGGCTGGCCGGTGGTCTCGACCTGGACGAGGGTCTGCCCGAGGCCGACGTGCTCGACCGGCTGCAGAGGCTGGGGGGCGGCAACCGGGCGGCGGAGCTGGTGTGCTTCGCCGGGGCGGGCGCGTACGACCACGACGTTCCCGCCGCCACCCGCGCCCTGGCGGGGCGGTCGGAGTTCGTCACCTCGTATACGCCGTACCAGCCCGAGGTGTCCCAGGGGGTCCTGCAGGCGCTGTTCGAGTTCCAGACCCTGCTGGGCCGGATCTCCGGGATGGAGATAAGCAACGCCTCGCTGTACGACGGCGCCAGCGCGTGCGTCGAGGCCGCCAACCTGGCCGCGGCCCAGACCGGTCGCGACCGCATCTGGGTGTCCCAGGGAGTCCACCCGCACTGGCGGCAGGTGCTGCGCACCTTCGCCGCCGGGACCGGGCACGAGATCGTCGAGATCCCGCTCGTCGACGGGGTGACGGCGTGGCCCGATGCGGGGACTGATTCGGGGTCAGGGGGGCCGGGCTCCGGTGCCCCCGCCGCCGTCCTGGTCCAGTCCCCGAACTTCCTCGGGTGCCTCGAGAGCGTGCCGGCGGCGCGGCGGGCGGCGGACGGCGCCGGCGCCCTGCTGCTGGTGGCCGCCGACCCGGTGGCCTCGGGCATCCTGCGCACCCCCGGGGAGCAGGGCGCCGACGTGGTGGTGGGCGAGGGTCAGCCCCTCGGCATCTCGCTCGGGTTCGGCGGCCCCTATCTGGGTCTGTTCACGTGCCGGGCCAACCTGGTGCGCCGCCTGCCCGGGAGGCTGGTGGGGGAGACCGTCGACGGAGAGGGCCGGCGGGCGTACGTGACGACTCTCCGGGCGCGCGAGCAGGACATCCGGCGGGAGAAGGCGTCGTCGAACGTGTGCACCAACCAGACCCTGATGGCGGTCACGGCCGCCATCCAGCTCGGCTGGCTCGGTACGGGCGGGCTGCGGGAGCTGGCCCTGCGCTGCGGGCGCGGCGCCCGCTACTGCCGGGAGGCCCTGGTGGCCATCGACGGGGTGACGCCGGCGGCGCCGGCCCCGACCCTGCGGGAGTTCGCGGTGCGGACCCCCCTTCCGGCGGCCACGGTGGTGGGCCGGCTGGCCGAGGAGGGCTTCCTGGCCGGCGTGGCGGTGGGCCCCGGTTTCGAGGGGACCCCGTACGAGGACTGTCTGCTGGTGGCGGTGACGGAGCGGCGCACGCGGGCGGAGATCGACGCCTACGCGTCCTCCTTCGAGAAGGCGGTGCGATGACGACGGGCGGCGGGCGGGCTTCGAGTGCTCCTCTCCTGGGCCGGGACCACGAGCCGACGCTGTTCGAGCTGTCCCGGGCCGGCCGGCGTTCCGCCTCGTTCCGCTCGACGGGCATCCCGGAGTGGGAGGCAGATGAGCTGGTACCGGAGGAGCACCTCCGTGTCGAACCGGTGGACACGGTCGAGGTGTCCGAGCGCGACCTGGTTGCGCACTTCACGCGACTGACCCACCGGCAGTACTCGGTGGACGTCGGCGCCTACCCGTTGGGTTCGTGCACCATGAAGTACAACCCCAAGGTGTGCGACGAGGTTGCCGCCCTGCCCGGTCTGGCCCGTGTGCACCCCGCCGCCCCGGCCGCGCTGTCCCAGGGTTGGCTGGAGCTGCTGGTCGAGCTGGAGGCGGCCCTCTGCGCGATCACGGGGATGGCGGCGGCCACCCTGCAGCCGGCGGCGGGGGCGGCCGGAGAGCTCACCGGACTGCTGCTCATGCGGGCCTGGCACGCGGCGGCCGGTGACGAGCGACGGCGCGTCATCATCCCCGACTCGGCCCACGGCACCAATCCCGCCTCGGTGACGCTCGGCGGCTACGACGTCACGACCGTGCCGTCGGACGACCGCGGCTGCGTCGACCTGGAAGCGCTGCGCGCCGCCCTCGACACCGACGTGGCCGGGATCATGCTCACCAATCCGAACACCCTGGGGCTGTTCGAAGAGGACATCGTCGAGATCGCCCGCGCCGTGCACGGCGTGGGCGGGCTGCTCTACTACGACGGCGCCAACCTCAACGCCATTCTCGGCGTGACGCGTCCCGGGGACATGGGCTTCGACATCGTGCACATGAACCTGCACAAGACCTTCGCCACGCCACACGGCGGAGGAGGACCGGGGGCGGGACCGGTGGCGGTGGCCGAGCGCCTGGTGCCGTTCCTGCCCGGCCCCCGGCCCGTGCGCAGCGGTGACGGCCAGCTCGACTGGGAGGACCCGCCCCGCTCCATCGGGCGCATCCACTCCTGGCACGGCAACGCGCTCGTGCTGGCGCGCGCCTACGCCTACATCCTCGCCAACGGCTCCGACGGTCTGCGCCGGGTGGCCGATGCCGCCGTGCTCAACGCCAACTGGCTGCGCCGGCGCCTGTCGTCCAGCTACGACATCCCCTTCGACCGCCCGAGCATGCACGAGTTCGTGGCGTCGGCCGCCACCCTCAAGCGGCGCACCGGGGTGCGCGCCCTGGACGTGGCCAAGCGGCTGCTCGAGGAGGGCTTCCACGCTCCGACCGTCTACTTCCCCCTGATCGTGGAGGAGGCGCTGATGCTCGAGCCGACCGAGACCGAGAGCCCCCAGACCGTCGAGGCGCTGGCCGAGGCGCTGGAGCGCATCGCCGCCGAGGCTCTCGAGGCCGCTTCTGCCGAGGGCTCCTCAGCTTCTCCTACCGCCGCCCTCGCACCGCGGACCACGCCGGTGGGAAGGGTGGACGAGGCCCGGGCCGCCCGCCAGCTGGTGCCGACCTGGGACGCCCGGCCGCAAGGAGAGTGACCCGCTCCTTCTCCCGGCTCAGTCGGCGCCGGAGGGCTGCGACTCCCGCTCCGCCTTCTGGGCCTTCTCGGCGTGGTGGTCCTGAATCGCCTTCACCACCGCGCCCGTGGCCGACCCCATGAATTGCGGCCGGTTGGCGGTGGCCCAGTCCTGGGATGCCACCGTGCTCCGGGCCGAGCCCTGGAACAGCGGCATGACCTCTTTGGCGAACAGCTCGTAGGAGCGCAGGGTCGCCTCCCGGTCGGCCCAGTCGTGGGCCATGAAGAGATAGGTCCCGAAGCCGCCGGACTGGTCGATCAGGCGCTGGATCTGGGCCGCGGCCATGTCGGGCGTACCGATCACCGACATGCCGGTCTTGTTCAGGGCGTCGACCAGCTGGTCGGGGTCGTCGGTGTCGGGGGCCACCGGCAGCGCCGCCACCTTGGTGAAGTAGTAGGCCCAGTCGGGCAGGCCGTAGGCGACCTCGGCGCGGGCCTGCTCCTCGGTGGGGGCCAGGTGCATGGGACCGACCAGGCGCCAGCGCCGCCGGTCGACGGTCGTGCCGAACTCGGCCGCCCGCTCCTCCATCACGTCCCAGTGGGAGCCGAGGACGTCGAAGCCGCCGGTGGTGGTGGCGCCGAGGGAGAGAAGCGCGACCCCGAAGCGGCCGGCGGCGCGCGGGCCGGCGGGGGAGACCTGGGCCGCCACCGCCACCTCGAAGCGGGGATGGGTGTAGGGCCTTAGGTGGAGGCGGGCCTCCCGGAGGGTGAACCAGTCGGTCTCGCGGGTCACCGGCTCGGAGCCCTCGAGCAGGGCCAGGATGGCCTCGAGGGACTCCTCCATCATCTCCCGCTGGCGCAGGGGATCGATGCCCATCATGTAGGCGTCGGACGGAAGCGCGCCCGGCCCGACCCCCAGCATGATCCGGCCCCGGGTGAGGTGGTCGAGCAGGACCATCCGGTCGGCCAGCATCAGCGGGTGGTGGTAGGGCAGTGAGCTGACCCCCGTGCCGAGGCGGATGTGCCGGGTCCGCTGGGCCGCGGCGGCGATGAACACCTCGGGCGAGGCGATGATCTCGTAGCCGGCCGAGTGGTGCTCCCCGATCCAGGCTTCGTCGTAGCCGAGCTGGTCGAGGCGCTCGATCAGCTCCAGATCCCTCTCCAGGGCCAGGGTCGGGTTCTGGCCCGACGGGTGGAAGGGGGCCATGAAGGTCCCGAAGCGCAGCGGCCAGTCCATGGCAGGGCAGCTTTGCCTCACTTGACCGGGCGGTCAATTGGAGGGGACGCGTGGACGGGGCCGCCCCGGGGAGCGGCTGCAATACTGCCGCTAGCACGCCCGATCCCGAAGGACGGTCCCCCATGATCCGACTGAGTGTCTTGTATCCCTCCACCGAGGGCGCGAAGTTCGATCACGACTACTACCGGACCAAGCACGTACCTCTCTGCATCAAGACGTGGGGGACCGCGGGGGCCGAGATCGACAAGGGTGTGGACGGCCCCTACGTGGCCGCCGTCCACTTCAAGTTCGACTCCCCGGAGGCCTTGCAGCAGGCAATGGGCTCGGAGGGCACCGGGGCGATCCTGGCTGACGTGGCCAACTACACGACGATCACACCGGTGCTGCAGACGAGCGAGATCGTCTCCTGAACGATCGCCCTCGGCCCGGGGCCGGGGGCGGGTTCAGTGGGGCCAGTCGGGAGCGCTCTTTTTCCAGGAAGGCCTGGAGTCCCTCGGTCATCTCCGCCGAGCCCAACGAGCGGATCGGGGATGCGCCGGAGCAGCTCGGGAACGCGAAAGCGGGCCTGATCGGACGCCACCACCACGTCGCCGTGCAGGATCAGGTCCATACCGCCCGCATGGCAGAAGCCGTTGACCTCGTTCACCCACGGCTTGGGGCAGCATCCCTCTCCAGGGCCCGGGTCGGGTTCTGGCCCGACGGGTGGAAGGGGGCCATGAAGGTCCCGAAGCGCAGTGGCCAGTCGATGGCAGCTGCCCAGCGCCCTCTTGACCGAGCGGTCAGTCAAATGTCCCCGGCCAGATTCTGGAACCGATGGCAGGAACTGGTCAGGTCCGAGGAGAACACCTGCCTCGCACGTCCGACGACGGACGGCGATCCCGAGCGCCTACAGGAGGCACCAGCGCATGCGGAAGTGGCTGATCGCGGCGGCGGCAACGGTTCTGATGGCGGGGGGGACGGGTGCGGCGGTGGCCGCCACCCAGACCGGCCCCGGTCCCAACGGCAACAACAACTACGGGCTCTGCAACGCCTACTTCCACGGCAGCTCCCAGGGCCAGGCCCAGAAGCAGGCCCACGGAGCGGCGTTCGTGGCCCTCGCGGCCACCGCGGCGGCCTGGGACGCCAACGAGGACGGACCCACCGGCGGTGACGACGGGAGCCCGTCGGCGGCCGCCAGCGAGTCTCCCCAGCAGCAGGTCCAGGAGTACTGCGCCGCCAACGGCCAGCACCCCTAATAGGTCCCGAGCGTCTCGAGCGGTGCCCCGGGCGACATGCCCGGGGCACCGTCGCGTCCGGCGACCCACATGCGGGAAGTGCGACGCCATCCGGCGGCTCCGAATCCGTTACATGCTGTCCGAATGATTCCCGGTGAGTGTCACACCCTCCTGGTGAAATACAACCATGGAATTGGGCCTGCTGGAGGAGGCGCTCGACCGGCTGGGGGAGGCGGTCACGGCCGAGGACCGCTCCGTGCCGACGGGGGCCGAGACGGTGCGGCTGGTCCGTGCCCTCTCCCGCTTCCAGGCGGTGGCGGCCCTGGCGGCGTCGGACTTCAACGACGGCGGGGAGTGGGCTTCGAGCGGCGCCCGCTCGGGGGCGGCCTGGCTCACCAGGGAGACCCGCCTGCCCGATCCGGAGTGCCGCCGGACCGTCCGCATGGGCCGGCGCATCCACGCCCTGCCTGCCGCCAAGGAGTCGTGGCTGGACGGCCGGATCGGACAGGCCCAGGCGGGCGTGCTGTGTGGCCTGGGGAACCGCCGGACCATGCACGACCTGGCCCGTGACGAGGAAGAGCTCGTCGCCCAGGCCGAGCGGCTCCGCTACGGGGACTTCGCGGCGGTGGCCGCCTACT
>DASSEU010000056.1:0-32130 GCA_035695125.1 Acidimicrobiales bacterium | reverse complement strand
AGGCCAACCACACCCACCCGGTAGCACTGGGAAGCGACCACCTGGCCGTCCACCTGCTCTCGTCGGCGGAGCAGGAGGTGGCCGAGCTGTTCGGCTCGCGCACCGGAGACGAGGTCGACAAGTTCTCCCGCTGTCGCTGGCACCCCGGGGCCGGCGGGGCCCCGGTGCTGGAGGACTGCACCCGGTGGTTCGTCGGCCGGGTGCTCGGCCACCACGCCGACGGGGACCACACCGGGTTCCTCCTGGAGCCGGTCGAGCTCAGCTCAGCGGACCGGCCCTGGCCCCGCCAGCTCGGCTACCAGGCCGTGCGTCACCTCGATCCCGGTCACGAGGCCTGAGCGGGGGCGGGGCTGATCTCGATGTACGTGCCCCGCTGGTCGGACATCGGGAACACCCGCATGTAGAGCCGGCGCCCGAGCCCGTAGGCGGCGGCCATGGTGGCCTCGGCGTGGGGCCACTCCTCCACCGGCAGGAGGCGGGCGGTGCCGGCGGCGGCCGCGCCCCTCGGACGGCCCCGGATCGTGGACGGAGCCAGCAGAACCCGGGGATCGTTGCGGATCCGCCTGACCTTCCCGGTGGCCGCCTCGGTCTGCACGTAGGCCCGCCCGGCGGTGTCGACCGCGCACCACACCGGCGAGGGCACCGGCTCCCCGCTGCGCCGGAACGTCACCAGCAGTGCGTACTTGCTGCGCCGGACACCGTCGAAGTCCCAGGCCGTGGCGTCCTCGGCCCCGATCCGGAAGGCCAGGGGATCGCGCATCCGGTCGTACATCCGGTTGACACCGTGGGCCAGCCGCTCACCGATGCTCACGCCCGTAGTCTGCCGTCGATGGACACGGGCCGGCTGGAGACGTTCAGCGACGGGGTCTTCGCCATCGCGATCACCCTGCTCATCCTCAATGTCCGCGTGGCGGCCGGCCCCGGCTCCCTGACGCACCGGCTGGGCCAGGCGTGGCCGACCTACGTCGCATACCTCATCAGCTTCCTGGTCATCGGGATCATGTGGGCCAACCACCACACGATCTTCCGCCTCATCAGGGAGACGTCCCATGGCCTGATCGTGGCCAACCTGCTGTTCCTGATGTGCCTGGCCTTCATCCCGTTCCCGACGTCGGTGCTGGCGGAGAACCTCCGCCACGCCTCAGCCGACCAGCGCGCCGCCGCCGTCTTCTACAACGGCGTGTTCACGGTCACCGCCGTGTTCTACAACGTGCTCTGGCAGGTGGCGTCGCGCCGCAACCGCCTGATCGTGCCGGGGGCGGAGGGGGCGGCGGCCGAGGTCACCCGCCGCTTCCGCTACGGCGTCCCGAGCTACCTCCTGGCTACGCTCGTCGCCATCGGGAGCGTGCCCGCCAGTCTGGCCATCGACGGCGCCCTGGCGCTCTTCTACGTGCTGCCCCAGCGGGCGACGGCGGTCATTCGCGACCCGGGCGGCCGGAGCGGCTGAGGACTGACCCTCATCCCGCCCGGTCGCGGACATCCTCCACCGCCGCGACCGGGAAGAACGGGGCCAGATTGCGGACCTGGTCGCGGAAGGCGATGCCGTCGACGTGGCGCCGGCTCATGACGACCACCCCGTCCTCGGAGACCAGCCGGGCCTCGTCGTCGATGTCGCACTGGATGGTGAAGCCGGCGTTGCGCAGCATGAGGAAGGTGGGCGAGCCCGGGATCGGGGCGGCGCCGAAGGGATAGACGTAGACGTCGGTGGGGCCGGTGATGGGCTCGACCTCGGCGCGCCAGCGGGCGGTGTCCCTTGCCGCCACCGCCGCCGAGTCCCGGCTGAGGTCGATGTGGCCGTAGCTGTGGCTGGCCAGCGTCCACCCCGTGGCCTTGAGGCGCTGGGCTATGGCGGTGGCGCGCGCCACTCCACCGGCCCAGTCCGGAGCGGAGCGGTCCTCGGTCCGCTCCCCGAACACCCCCTCGTAGCCGGTCACCGCGATCACCCCCTTGGCTCCCCCGGCGGAGAAGTCGGGGTGGGCCGCCACGAACTCGTCGACCAGCGGGATCAGGTCCTCGTCGGTCACCCGCACGCCGAGGGCGTCACGCACCTCGACCTTGACGTTGCCGGCGGCGTCGAGGACCAGGCGCCATCCGAGGCCGCGGGGTCGGGAGTAGTCGTAGTAGTTGACGTCGTCCTCCGACAGCACCAGGGGTCGGCGCCCCGGGGGAACCATCACCGTCCCCGCCACGGCGCGGTGGATGTCCACGAGGGTCCAGCCGTTGGCGTAGAGCTGGGCCAGGATCGCCTTGAACTCCCCCACGGTGACGAACCAGTCCCGGAAGCCCTGGGCCAGGCGGTCGTGGGTGAAGGCCAGGTCGGGCCGGACGATCAGCGTGTGGAAGAAGAGGTGCTCCACCGGCCCGTGCCAGGGCACGAGCGGGGGCGCCGTCGCCGTGACCGCAACGGAGGCGGGAGGGGCGGCGGGCGGCCCGATGGTGGGGGTCGGCAGATCGGTCGCCGACGGCGTGGCCCTTCCGGCCTGCACGGTCGCAGGGGACGCGACCGGGCCCGTCTTCCACGGCGCCGCCCCGACCGCAGCCACCACGCCCGCCGCCCCACCCACGGCGCCCACCAGTGCGAGCACCGTCACGACGCCGCGGCGCGACCGGGCCCGCCCCCGCCACCGCCGCCGGCGCACGACGCTCAGCCCCCGTAGCTCTCGAAGCCGGCGCGACCGCCCCAGACCGCGGCCGCGCCCCAGGGCTGCTTGCCGGCGGCGTCGGGGCCGGCGGTGCCGTCGTTGCCGCCGGTGAGACCGGAGGCGATCACGGTCGGATGGCCGCCCGAGACCGGTATCACCTCGAACCCCGACCCGAGCGAGTAGCCGATGCTGCGGCCATCGGCCGACCAGACCGGCTGGGCCACCCCCGCACCGCCGCCCGCGAGTGTGAAGGCGTCGGATCCGTCGGGCGCCTCGACCCACAGGCGGCGCTGGGCGTACCACGCCGGCCCGACATGGTGGCCGGGCCCGATGTCCGGAGCCCGCACCAGCGCGATCTCAGTTCCGTCGGGGGACCAGGCCGCGTCCAGCGCCACCGTGCCGGCGGGCTGGGGCAGCGGACGACAGGCCGTGCCGGCGGTGTCGCACACCACCAGCGACTTGCCGGTGGCCGGGGACTGCCCCGCCCCCGCCACCAGCAGCAGCCGGGTCCCGTCGGGGGACCAGCTGATCCAGGGATGGAAGACGAGCGTGACGGCCAGCAGGCGACTGGGACCGCCGGCAAGGGGCGCGCTCAGGAGGGGCAGCCCGTTGTCGAGCGCGTCAGCCGATCCGCCCGGATCCACCCAGTAGATGAGCCCGGTCCCGTCCGGCCACCATCCCGCCAGCAGGACGTCCGAGCCGGGCGGGAGCGCAAGCGGAACGACCTGGGCAGAGCCGCCCCCGCCCGCCGTCACGACGACCACGTGGGCGGGACGACCTGGCGCCGCCGGGGTCGTGTAGGCCAGGCGGCCCCCGTCGCGCGACCAGGCCACGGACTCCACGGGCACGGCGCCCGCCACCACTGTGGTCTCGAGTCCCGAGGGCATCGACACCACGACCACGCCGCCGCTCCGGGGGACGACGGCCAGCTGGTCACCGCCCGGGGACCACGTGTAGCCGCCCCGGCCGACTCCGTCCGGTCCCACGGCCCGGTCACCGGTGCCGTCGGGACCCGCCACGTGGACCTGGTGGTGATCGGCATCCAGATAGGCGAGCCAGTGATGGTCCACCGACCACTCCGGGTTCTCGGGCTGGCCGGCCGCGGCGACGGTGCGGGGCGTCCGGCCGGGCATAGCCACGTGCAGGCGCCCTCCGGCCACCCAGGCCACCGGCGTGAGCGCCCGCACGGTGGGGGCGGAGCTGACGACCCGGGTCGGACGCGGGGAGGGGGCCAGCACCAGGGCCAGCACCGCCGCGGCGGCGGCCACAGCTGCTGCGACGCCGACGCCGACGCCGGCGCCCACTCCCAGGCGCAGCCGGCGCCGGTCCGTCGCGACCGCCGGGGTGGGGGTGGGGGCGGTGTCCCGCGCCAGGATCCGCTCGAGCGCGTCCGGGGAGGCGGACGCCCGGCCGGCCAGCGCCTGCAGTCCCCGCCGCAGCCCCTCCTCGGCCTCGGACCCTCCCGGCCCCGGGCGCCGCCACCTCATCGCTCGACCACCCCACGCAGGACCCCCAGGCCGCGGTGGGCCAGCGACTTCACGGTGCCCGGCCGGCACCCGAGCAGTCCGGCTATCTCCGCCTCGGAGAGCCCCTCGTAGTAACGCAGCACGATCACGGCCCGCTGGCGGGCGGGCAGGCGGGCCAGGGCGTCGTGCAGCTCGTCGACGGCGTCGACCGTGATCTCTACCGGTGCCAGCCGGACCAGGGCCCGGGTCCGGGCGCCGGCCCGGCGGTGGTGGTCCCGGCAGGCGTTCACGACCGTCGCCCGGAGATAGGACGGGAGGTCGGCCACATCAGCGCGGTCGCGCAACCGGATGAAGGCCTCCTGGACGATCTCCTCGGCCAGCTCGTTGGAGCCGGTGAGGAGGAAGGCGAGCCGGACCATGGGGAGATACCGGGCCCGGTACAGCGTGACGACGGAATCGGCCCACACCGCCTCGGCCCCCTCGCCCACCGCCGGTCTCCTCCTGTCCGGAGCCATAAGCACACCACGAAGACGCCCGACGGGGCGGACGGGTTCCGCGTCGGTCCGGCGCGTGCAGAGAAGAAGCGGCCGAGCGGAACGGAAAGGGGTCTGCCAGACTCGGGACGCCACGCCGGACCAGCCGCACAGGGGGAGACATGAAGACTCGGGCCGCGGTGCTGTGGGGGCTGCACCAGGACTGGAAGGTCGAGGAGATCGAGCTCGACCCGCCGAAGGCGGGAGAGGTCCTCGTGAAGTGGGAGGCCGCCGGCCTGTGCCACTCCGACGAGCACCTCGTCACCGGGGACATGGTCGTGCCCGAGGAGATCCGCAAGGCGGCAGGGCTCCCGGAGAGCTTCCCGATCATCGGCGGCCACGAGGGGGCGGGCATCGTGCTCGAGGTCGGCCCGGAGGTGAAGGGTCTGCAGCCGGGGGACCACATCGCCGCCAGCTTCTTCCCGGCGTGCGGGCGCTGCCGCTACTGCGTCACCGGCCACACCAACCTGTGCGACCTCGGCGCCGGCACGTTCGGGCCCGGTCAGATCAGCGACGGCACCGACCGCCACCACATCGGCGAGAGGGGGGTGTCGATCCTGGCGAAGCTGGGGACCTTTTCCGAGCACAGCGTGATCAACGAGATGTCGGCCATCAAGGTGGCGTCCGACCTGCCGATGACGGCGGTGGCGCTGGTGTCGTGCGGGGTGACGACCGGCTTCGGGTCGGCCGTGCACCGGGCCGAGGTGCAGCCCGGGGAGACCGTCGTGGTCGTGGGCATCGGCGGCGTCGGCATCAACGCCGTGCAGGGGGCGCGCATAGCCGGGGCCCGCAACATCATTGCCGTCGACCCGGTGGAGATGAAGCGGGAGACGGCGCAGACCCTCGGCGCCACCCACAGCGCCCCGTCGATGGCCGAGGCCATGCCGCTGGTGCAGGACCTGACGTTCGGGCAGATGGCCGACGCCGTGATCCTGACCCCCGGCGTCCTCTACGGGGACCTGCTCGGCCAGGCCCTGTCTCTCACCGGCAAGGGCGGGACCTGCGTCGTGACGGCCATAGCCCCGATGACCCAGACCCAGGCCGACATCAACCTGTTCGAGCTGGCCATGTGGCAGAAGGAGGTGAAGGGCGTGATCTTCGGTGCCGGCAACCCCCGCTTCGACATCCCCAACCTGCTGGCGCTCTACCAGTCCGGCCAGCTCAAGCTGGACGAGCTGATCACCCGCACCTACACCCTCGACGAGATCAACGACGGCTACCAGGACATGCGCGACGGCAAGAACATCCGCGGCGTGCTGGTGATGAAGTAGGAGCGGTCAGTCCCCACCCGACGGCTCGAGCACGGCGCCGCCGGTCGTCGCTCCCGGCCGGAACGGGGCGAACAGCTCCAGCTGGATGTTGTCCGGGTCGCGGAACACGAGCACCAGCCCGAACGGGTCCTCGGACATCGGTGAGTGCGGGACCCCTAGCTGCTCGAGATGCGCCCGCCAGGCCCGCAGCTCGTCGGTGTCGCGCACCGCGAAGCTGAGGTGGTCGAGCCCGGTCCGGGTCTCGTCGAAGGGACCGCCCTCGGCCCCGGCCTGGCGGTCGAGGGCCAGCACCGTCCCGCTGCGGGGATCACCGAGCACGACCATCCGGTAGCCGCCGATCTCGAGGACGTTCAGCGTCCGGAAGCCGAGCACGGACTCGTACCACTGACGGCTGCGCTCGACGTCGGTGACGGTGAGCGTGATGTGGTTGATCCCCTCGATGGCCGGCATCCCGAGAGGGTAGGCGGCCCGATGGGCTCTTTACGCCGGCGCCGAGGTGACGGCCACGTGGGGCAGGGCCAGGATCTCGGCCAGCGGCTCCCCCGCCTCCTGACCCAGCGCCCGACGGGCAAATGCGCACAGGGCGTGCTCGTGGGCCACGTAGGCCTCGGCCAGGGCACGCTCGGACCCGTCGTCGGTGAGCTCGAGGATCCGCTCGTACCTGGCGAGGAACTCCTTGGTGACCGACTCGAAGGACCCGAGGAAGTCCTCCCAGCTCATCCCGGCCACGGCCTCGGCCAGCTCCGTGGCCCGGGCCACGGTCGAAGCCGTGTCCCCGCGGTCGTATCCCTTCTGCTCGAGGAACGGCTCGGCCAGCTCCTTCGTGCAGCGCTCGAGCACGGTCAGCACCTCTAGCTGCCGGCGGTGCTCGGGGTCCTCCTGCCGCTCGGCCAGGACGCCGAACAGCGTCTCGCCGAGGACCTCCCCCTGGTACGACTCGGTCCAGAGCTGCTCGGTCGTGGTCATACCGCGATGGTACGTCGGTGCGGCACGGGGAGCACCGGCGGCGCCGGCGCTCAGGCCGTCTCGGGAACGGCCAGGATCTCGTAGAGGGGGTTGAGCAGCGCCAGCTGGCCCCGGTGGGTGCCGACCATCCCCTCGGCGCTGATGCGCGTCCCGACCTGGATGCCGGGGACCTGGCGCCGACCGAGGAAGGCGATGATCAGCCGGGCGCTGCCGTCGTCGATCGTGCACTCGAGGCTGGGCACGCCGCCGTAGGGCTGTACCCGCACGGTCTCGATTGTGCCGGCCACGGCGGCGCGGGTTCGGGGCCGCACCTCGGCGATGGCGGCGGTGCCGGGATGGACGAACGCCCGCGGCCGGGGGGCGGCGGGCGCCGGCGCCGGGCCGGCCCGTCCGGGCGCGCTGCCGGGGACCTGGCGGTGGATCCATTCGGACACGGGACCGGTCAGGTGGAACGGCACGATGGTGGCGTTGACGTGGGGCAGCTGGCTCACGGCGTCGACGATGCGGTCGGCGGTCTGGTCGTGCAGGATCCGGCCCCATATGCCGCGGTAGGAACGGCGCGGCATCAGCATGCTGACCTCGGTCTGACCGTCGGCCGCCGATTCGGCGGCCAGCTTCAGGGCGGCCCGGGTGATGCGCCGGTCGGGGCAGTTCACCAGCTCGAGCGGCAGACGCTCGAGGCCGAGCCGGGTCCACTGCCGGCCCAGGGCCTGGGCGTGGTCGGTGTCGACGACGAAATGGATGGCGCGCAGCTCGTCGGGGTTCAGGGCCCGGGCGTACTGGATGGCGCGGGCGGCGGCCATGTCCAGGCTGTCGACCATGACCAGCACGACGTGGCGGCGCAGGGCGGGGGCCTCGGCGGCCATCACCGCCCCCTCCTGCAGGACGCCCGCCTCCTCCCGGTAGCGCCGGTTGAGCCGGATGAGCCCGTAGACGAGCACCGGCATGATGATCACGACCACCCAAGCCCCCCGGGTGAACTCGGTGATGGCGAAGATGAGATCCACGAGCAGGCAGACCAGTCCCGCCACCGTGTTCACGAACACGCCGCGCCGCCAGTCCGGCTCGCGGACGCGCAGGTGGTGGCGGACCATTCCGAACCCGGCCATGGTGAACCCGGTGAAGACCCCGATGGCGTACATGGGGATGAGCGACGCCACCTTGGCGCCGGTGGCCAGCACGAGGGCTATGGCGGCCACCGTCAGCAGCAGGATCCCGTTGGAGAACACGAGGCGGTGGCCCCGCCGGGTGAGCTGGCGGGGCAGGAAGGCGTCCTGGGCCACGAAGCTCACGAGGAACGGGAACCCGGTGAAGCTGGTGTTGGCGGCCAGGATCAGGATGAGGGCGGTGGCGGCCTGGAGGCACCCGTAGCCGAACGAGCCGCCGGGCCCGCTCCCGTACACGTACCGGCCGATCTGGGACACCACGGTCGGGGTGCCGGACCCGAACGGAACGGCGTGGGTTATGCCGGCCAGCAGGGACACGCCCAGGAACATGGCCCCGAGGATCAGGCTCATCAGAACCAGCGTGGTGCGGGCGTTCTCGGGCTGCGGGTCCCGGAACACGCTCACGCCGTTGGAGATGGCCTCGGTCCCGGTCATGGCCGACCCGCCGTTGGCGAAGGCCCGCAGCACGTAGAAGAGAGACGCGCCGAGTAGGAGGCCGCGGCCCTGGTGGCCGGCGGGAAGCGCCCCGGCATGGTGGATCGCATGGGCGGACAGGGATCCGGCCGCCCAGCGACCGAGCCCGAAGACGATGAGCACCGCCATGTTGGCGATGAAGAAGTAGGTCGGCACGGCAAAGGCCTTGCCCGCCTCGCGGATGCCGCGCAGGTTCCCGTAGGCGAGCAGCAGCACGAAGAACACGGAGAGAGGCACGGTGGCCCAGTGCAGGCTGGGGACGGCGGACACGATGGCCGCGGTGCCGGCCGACACCGAGACCGACACGGTGATCGTGTAGGAGATGAGGAGGGCGGCGCCGGCTATCTGGGCCACCCCCGGGCCGAAGTTCTCCCGGCTCACCACGTAGGAGCCACCGGCCTTCGGGTAGTTGCGGACCACGTCCCGGTAGCAGAGGGTGACGAATCCGAGCACGGCCAGGATCACGAGCGTGATCGGCGTGACCAGCCTGAAGGCGGCCAGGCCGACTATCGGCACGAGGATGTAGAGGATCTGCTCGGTGGCGTACGCCGACGACGACATGACGTCGGAGGACAGGACGGCCAGGGCCGTGGGCTTTCCCAGCCGCTGGCCGGAGAGCTGATCGGAGACGAGCGGCGGGCCGAGCAGGGCGCGCTTCAGCCGGTAGGAGAGGCTCTCGGGGAGGTCGGGCTCACCGTTCCCCGCCGACGGGGGGCCCGCCGCCCCGGCCGGTGTCAGGTTGTCGGGGGCGGACTCGTCAGGCTCGAGCGCCGCTTGCTCTCCGTGGGCCACCGGGGCCATGTAAACACGCCCGGACCGCACCGGGCGCGGAGCGGGTCAGCCGGCCCGGGCCGGCTGGTGGCGGTCCCGGGCGCCGGACCGGAGGCGGGTGCCGACGCCGCGGTTCGGGGCTTCCGGCGCGGACCCCGGATCGGCGGCCGGGCCGACCAGGCGGAGATGGGGCTCGGTGCCGGGGCGCCACGGCGGCGTGGGGGGCGCCACCGCCAGGGCGGCGCCGGCCTGGTCGGCCAGGCTCACGGCCAGGGCCAGACGGTCGGGGGGCGGCTCCGCTCCCCGGCGCAGGCTCATCCGGTAGTGGCCGAGGACCTGGCCCTGGACCCATACGGGCAGGTCGAGGGCCGGGGCCACCTCGACGGTGGCGAGCGGTCCTGACCCCGATCGGGCGCCGTCCCGTCCCACCCACGGAACCGAGCCCGACGGCGGCTCGGCCGAGAACTCGCAGTCGGCCAGGTCGAGCAGCCGGACGAGCTCACCGGCCACGGCGGCGACGACCAGTCCGGGATCGTCCCCGACCGCCATCAGCTCGGCGGTCTCGGCCAGCACGGCCAGGTCCGCCGAGCCCCGGGCGGCGGCGGCGCGGTGGTGGAACACCCGGAGGGTCAGCTCCCCCACGAAGACGCCGACCAGCACGATCAGGACGGTCGTCTCGACGTCGCGTGCGTGGGCTATCTGCCAGTGCCCGTAGGGCTCGGTGTGGAAGTAGCCGAAGCTGAGGGCGGCCGAGACCGAGCCGAGAATGATGGCTGCCCTGCCCCCGAGGCGGGCCACCACCGCGATCGCGGCCACGAGGACCAGCGCTATGTCGGTGTTCGGCAGCGAGCTGCGCAGCGGGATCCATGCCACCGCAACCGCCAGGGGGAGGAGGCCGGCCAGCAGGGCGGCCAGGACCGAACGGGCGGTTGCGGGTCGCGACGGGCGCACGTACTTGATCAGCCCATGCTACGACCGGCGGGACCGCGGCGGCCTAACGGGTGACGGCGCTGCCGGCGGCGCCGGCGTAGAGCTCGGTGGAGCGCCAGCAGTACCACGCCGCCACCGAGCGGTAGGGGCGGAACGGCTCACCGAGGGCCTCGAGCTCCCTCGGCGCCGGCATCGCCACCTCCCACGCCAGGCTGTATCCCCTGCGCACGCCGAGGTCCCCGGTCGGCCACACGTCGGGGCGGCGCAGCTGGAACATCAGGAACATCTCCGCCGTCCAGCGTCCGATGCCGCGCACCGTCGACAGACGGGCCACGATCTCGTCGTCGGATTCCCGCGCCAGGCCCCGCGGGGAGAGCACGACCGTTCCGTCGAGCACCTTGGCCGCCAGGTCGCGCACCGTGGCCGCCTTGTTGGCCGACAGCCCCGCCCCGCGCAGTGCGTCGGGGGCTAGAGCGAGCACGCCCTCGGGCTCGACGTCCCCGTCGAGGGCGGCCACCAGCCGGCCGTGGATGGCGGCGGCGGCCCGCCCCGCCAGCTGCTGGTACACCACGGCCCGGACCAGGCTGGCGAAGTGTGAGTCGGCCGGCCGACGGAAGCGCGGCGGGCCCGTGGCCTCGACCAGCCGGGCGATCACGGGATCGCGCCCGGCCAGGACCCGCGCCGCCTCCGTGGGTGAGACCCTCAATGGGGGAGAAGTCTCAGAGCGTCAGTGGCTCGAGGGTGGCCACGGTCTGGGGGTCGGTCCGCCACACGTCCGACGCGTCGATGTAGAGCTCGATGCCGTTGCCGTCGGGGTCGTGGATGTACAGGGCTCGATCTTCATTGCCCGCACCTTTCATCCGCATTGTGCTCATGAACGACACGCCGTGGCGCAGAGTGTCCCACCGCCGACCCGAACTGTCGAGGGTGCGGATCGGAACGTGACATGCCGTTCGAGTGCGGAGCGAACTCTCAGGTGGGCCTCACGGGGGACCAAGGACCGCACCCGATGATCGTCATTGCCGGCGAGCGCCGGCGCACAACGAGTGAAAGGAAACCCGCCCCATGTCCCCCCTATCGAACGTGCGAACGAGGCCCAGGGTGTGGGCGTCCGCCGCCCTGGTCACGGCCGGCCTGGCCGGCGGGGCCATTCTCGGCACCACCATGTCGGCGGGCGCCGCCACCACCACCAGCTCCTCGAGCAGTGCGGCCGCCACCAGCCCGGCCGCCCCCGGGACCAACGGGACGGCGCCGGCGGCGCCGACCGGCCAGGCACCGCCCGACGGTCGACACTGTCCCGGCCTTCCGAAGAGCGGCACGGTGACCGCCGTCGGGTCCAACACCGTGACCATCGACGGGACGACCTACTCGGTCACGAGCAACAGCGACATCGACAAGAACGGGGAGGCGAAGCTCTCCGACCTGGCCGTCGGTGACAAGGTGACCTTCGGCACGGTCGCCGGAGCGTCGACGCCGACCATCGACAGGCTCCACGCCGGGAACGAGGCCCTCGACCGCCCGGCCGGGCCGCCGCCCGGAGCACCCGGCGGGCCCGGTCAGTCCGGGACCGGCTCGTCGTCCTCGTCGGGCACCACCGGGACGTGACACCCGAGGCCCGGTGCGGCGGGAGCTCCTGCCGCACCGGGCCGCGGGGACCCGATCACCGGGCCGGCATCTGCTCGTTGGCCGCCATCACCTTGAACCGGGCGCCCATGGGGTCGGCCGCCTCCGCCAGCCGCCCGTACGGGGTGTCCTCGGCCGGGCGCAGGATCTTCCCGCCGGCAGCCGTCACCCGCCCGAGGGTGGCGTCGGCGTCCTCGGCCCAGAAGTAGACGTCCCAGCCGGTGTGGTGGTCGGCGGGCTGGCCGGAGGCGTCCATGATCCCCGCCACCGCGTTACCGTCGATCATCAGCGTGCTGTAGCGGAAGAACTCCTCGTCGGCCGCGGTGGCGATCTCGGCCCCGGTGACCGCGGCGTAGAAGTCGAGGCAGCGGCGGTACTCGCGGGTGTGCAGCTCGAACCACGAGACGGCCCCGTCCTCGGCGCTGAGACCGAAGCCGCGGTGGCTCTTCGGCTGCCAGAACCCGACCGGGCTGCCGGCCGGGTCGACAGCGACGCCCATCACCCCGAGCTCGCTGACCGGCATGGCGGGCACGACGACCTGCCCGCCCTCGGCCGCCACCGTCTCCAGCGTCTTCTCGATGTTGTCGGTGGCGAAGTAGGCCGACCACAGGTCGGCCGGGGCCCCGGGCATGGCCGGCATCAGGCCGGCCAGCAGGGCGCCACCCCGGTGGAGGTTGGAGTAGCCGCCGTGATCGGCGTTGGGCTCCTGGGACTCGCACCGGAACACCTGGCCGTAGAACCGGGCGGCACGGTCCCGGTCGGAGCTGGCCAGGTCGACCCAGCAGGGGGCTCCGGACGGAATGGGGTCACGGGTGGGCATGTTGGCCTCCTTCGTTGTACGGACTCAGTATCCAGGACGGCGCCGGCCGGCGAAACTCATCGGTCGGAGCCAGAGCCGGCCGCCTCCGGGCGGTGCCGGGAGGGAACGAACCGGGAGGGAAGGCCATGACCCAGTCGGAGCTCGTCCCCACCCGACGGGCGCTGCACCGGATCGCCGCCCACGTCCTGGGCCGGCGCCGGTACCAGGTGGCGGGCCGCTTCGGGCTGCGGGCCAGCCCGGCCGGCTTCGCCACGCCGGCGTTCGGGGAGGGGGCCGAGGTGATCCGGGTCTCGGGAACCCGCCTCGTGCGGGAGGGACCGGACGGGGTGGCGTTCATGCCCATACCGGGGTCGAGCCTGGCCGGCCTGGCCCGCTTCGCCGGCACCGACCTCGGCGGCGGATTCTCGGTCGGGACCGATACGCCCGACACGGGTGACCCGGACGAGACCCTCCGGGTGGATCCGGCCGCGGCGGAGGCCATCGCCGCCTGGCTCGACCTCGGCTGGCGCGTGCTCGACGGTGTCATCGGCACTCTGGGACGGGAGGCGGAGCCGGCGGTGCTGCAGCTGTGGCCGGAGCACTTCGACGCCGGGACCAACGTGGCCGTGGGCGCCGACCGGCGGGTGAACCTCGGGGTGTCACCGGGGGACGATCTGTGCCCGGAGCCCTATCTGTACGTCGGGCCATGGGGCCCGGAGCGACCCGGGGACCAGGGGTACTGGAACGTGTCGTTCGGCGCCCTGCGGCGGTCGTCCGAGCTCGGGGACGACCGGGAGGGTGAGGCCCACCGCTTCATCACCCGCGGTCTCGAGTACCTCCGTTGAGCGGGCTCCCGGACCGTCTGGCCGCGGCCAACCCGGTCCTCGCCGCGCCGATGGCGGGCGGGCCCACGACACCCGCCATGGTCGTCGCGGCCCGGAGGGCGGAGAGCTTCGGGTTCCTGGCCGGCGGCTACAAGTCGGTGGACGCCCTGGCCTCCGAGATGCGGGAGGTGCGCGCCTCTGCCCCGGTGTTCGGCGTCAACCTGTTCGCGCCCAATCCCCTGCCGGTCGACCCCGGGGCCTACCGCTCGTACGCCGAGGCCATCCGAGAAGAGGGCATCCGCTTCGGGCTCGACCTGACCTCGGTGCCCGCACGCGAGGACGACGACGGCTGGGCGGAGAAGGTGGCGCTGCTCCTCGAGGATCCCGTTCCCGTCGTCGGGTTCACATTCGGGGTGCCGTCGCGTGAGGTCGTCGACGCGCTACGCCGGCAGGGCAGCCTGCTCGTGCAGACGGTCACGTCCGGCGCCGAGGCGGCGATGGCCGCCGGGGCCGGTATCGACGTGATGCTGGTCCAGAGCCACGAGGCGGGCGGGCACTTCGGCACGCTGACCCCGGGGTCACCCTCCCCGCCCGTGGCGCTGACCGCGCTCGTCACGGAGGTGAAGAGCGCGACGGGCCTGCCGGTCATCGCCGCGGGGGGACTCGGCACGACCGAGGCGATCAGGGAGGTGCTCGGCGCCGGCGCCGAAGCGGTCATGGTGGGCACGCACCTCCTCAGAACCGACGAGAGCGGGGCGTCACCCACCTACAAGGCGGCGTTGGCCGACCGGAGGGAGCACCCGACGGCGGTGACCCGCGCCTTCAGCGGCCGTCCGGCGCGGGGCATCCGGAACGGGTTCATGCAGCGCTACGAAGCGCGGGCGCCGCTCGGGTACCCGGCCGTCCACCACCTGACCAGCCCCCTCCGCCGGGCGGCGGCGGCAGCCGGGGAGCCGGACCTCGTCAACCTGTGGGCCGGGACGGCGCACGCCTCGGCGCCGGACGGCTCCGTGACGGCCGCTCTCACCGCCCTGGCCGCCGGCCTGTGACCCGGCCGGGCGCTCGGCGGGGCAGGAGAGTTACCGGGGAGTAACGAACATCTGCGGGCGGCGGCAACGGACCGCCTCGGATCGCGCCTGGGGAGGCCGAGACAGATGTATCCCGGTCGCAGGACCATCACCGCGCCAACTTTGGCGGCGCGCCGTCGGCGGGTCACCCTGTCCCTCGCCACGGTCGCCGCCCTGGCCGTGCCTCTTCTCGGACCGGGGGCCCGTGCCGACGCTCCGGCCGGTGAGACGGCTGCGACAGTGGCCCCGACGGCGGCAGCGCCGGCTCCGGTCGGCACGCCCCGGCCGTCGTCCTGCCCGGCTCCCAATGGTGACCCGAACACCGCCAACGACGGCGCCAAGATCTCCTCCCAGGGGAACTTCCCCTGGCCGCCGGCGCCTGCCGGCGCCGACCCGCAGCAGTACGCCGCCCGCGCCCACACCTCGGCGGTCGGCGGTGTGCCCGAGCGGCCGGCCAACTGGGCCAACGGAGGCGGCAGCTGGAAGCTCACCAGCGCCCGGACCACCAACACCCTCGTGGCCGGGAACCCCCAGGAGCTGTGCGGCGTCGAGGGCGGCTCCGTGGACAGGGCGTGGGAGACCTCGACGGGCCGGCCCGACACCGTCATCGCCATCACCGACTCGGGCATCGAGTGGTGCAACACGCCGGTCGTCGACAAGATCCACCTGAACCGGGCCGCCCTGCCCTATCCGGAGAACAGCCAGGGGCTCACCAAGCCGCAGCTCGAGCAGAACGGGACCAGGTTCCCCGACGCCGACCCGTACGACCTGCTGGGAACGGGCGTGCTCAACGCCGCTCAGTACCGGGACGACCCGCGCGTGCGCCAGGTGACCCAAGCGGGGCCGTCGAAGGGCTTCTTCTGCGGCTCCTTCATCAGCCCCGAGGACCTGATCCGCACCTTCGGCTCCGCCGGCTCCCCGTACTACTACCCGAACTCGGATCCCACGACCGAGCCGCCCGCCTATCCCGGTCAGAGCCCGGCCGGGTTCACCGAGGCCATCGCGGGCTGGAACTTCGTCGACAACACCAACGACCCCTACGACGACGTCCTCTACGGGCACGGGACCGGTGAGGCCGACGACGCCGTCGGCGCCGCCGACTCGAGCGGGGAGGTCGGGACCTGTCCCAACTGCACGGTTCTGCCCGTGCGGGTGGGCGAGAGCTTCATAGCCGAGGGCAACGACTTCGCCCGCGGCGTCCTGTTTGCCGTCGACAGCGGCGCGTCCGTTCTGCAGGAGGCGCTCGGGACGATCGACGAGACGACCACGGCGGCGCAGGCCATCGCCTACGCCAACGCCCACGGAGTGCCGGTCATCGCCAGCGCCGCCGACGAGGAGGCCGAGCACCACAACGAGCCGGGGAACCTGCCGGGGACGATCGTGGTCAACAGCGTGACCCAGTCACCGTCCGAGGGCGGCGTGACTCTGGACAACCCGCCCGGCTACCTGTTCCTCAACGGCTGCACCAACTACGGCGGCAACATCGGTGTCTCGGTCGAGAGCGCCAGCTGCTCGTCGGAGGCCACGGGCAAGACCGGCGGCATCACGGGCCTGGTGGAGTCCGAGGCCCACACGCTGATGGATGCCGGCCACCTCGGTGCCTATCCGCACCTCACGACCGTCAGCGGCGCACCCGTGGCCTTGTCGGCCACCGAGGTGCGCGAGCTCATCGAGATGTCGGCCGACGACGTCGACTTCGCCAGCCCGGTGGTCCCGGCCGGCACCGGCGCCGGCACCACCCTGCCCGAGCCGCCCGACAACTACGCCGTCGTCTCCCCCGTGCCGACCACGCGGTACCCGACCCAGCCCGGCTACGACATGTACACGGGGTACGGCCGGCTCGACGCCGGCTCGATCCTGTCGTGGCTGTCGGCCGGGAAGGTCCCCCCCGAGGCGTCCTTCGGGGAGATGCAGTGGTTCCAGACCTACGACCCCGCCGGCCCGTCCGTCCCGGTGCCTGTGTCGGCGGCCGCCCTCCGGACCCCGGGGACGTTCCACTGGGTGCTGCAGTACGGCGTCGGCACCCAACCGGGCCCGGGGGGCTTCACCGACCTGGCCGCGGGGACGGGCACGGGCGGGGCCGGTGGGGCGCCGGTGGCGACGACCGTGAACCTCCCGCCCGCCGTCCTGGCCCGGATCGCGGCCCAGCTGCCCGCATCCGACAACGGGACGGGGCCGGGCGGCACCCCGGCGCCCGATGCTCCCGCCTTCACGCTCCGCCTGCTCGTGACCGACGCCCACGGCCTGGTCGGAGGCGACCGGCGCACCGAGTACCTGGTCCACGACCCGACGCTCCAGACGGGCCAGGCCGTGCAGCCCGCGGCCGGGCCGGGGACGGGGCCGGTCACGCAGCCCGCCACCGCCATGGGCGGGTCGGTCGACGCCGCCCCGACGCTGGCTCCCATCGGACCGCGCCGGACCAACGCCCTCCTGGTGGCCACCGCCGACGGCACCATCCACGCCTACGTGCCGGGGCCGGCGGGGCCGACCGACCTGCCCGGATGGCCGGTAACCACCCAGCTCCTGCCCGGCCAGGACGAGCTGACGGCCAACGAAGCCGCCTACACGAGCGGTCAGGTGACCGCCGTGCCCCACTGCTCGATCGTGGGAGGGGTGGCCGTGGGCCGTCTGCACCGGGGCGGGCCCCCCGACGTGGTGGCCAGCGACGTGTGCGGCTACGTCTACGCGTGGGACCCGTCCGGACAGCTGCTCCCGGGCTTTCCCGTGCACACCAACCCGGCCTTCTCGCGTGACCCGGCGCCCTATGCCGGCACGGCGTCGGCCACGGCCCCGTCCGCCGACCCGCGTGATCCCAACAACCGCCTGCTGCCCGGCAGCGTCGGCGCCCCCGCCCTGGCCGACCTCACCGGCAGAGGCGGGCTCGACGTGGTCGACTCCTCCCTCGACCGCCACGTGTACGCGTGGGACGCGGGCGGGCACCCGCTGGCGGGCTATCCGGTGCTGGTCGTCGACCCGACCAAGGTGCAGAGCATCGACCCGACCACCGACCACGTCACATTCAAGTCCTCGGTCGACGTGCAGATGGGGTCGATGATCCTCGACACGCCCGCAGTCGGCCGCCTCACCGGCGGCAGCGGCCCGCCCGATCTCGTGCTCGGCACCGACGAGGAGTACGGCTGCAACCCGGCCACCGTCCCCGGTGCCGGTCTGCAGGAGAACCCGGGCCGGCCCGACTGCGCCATAAGCGACGCCAACGCGGTGAGCTACGGCCTGGACGCGGCCGGGGCGTCGCTGCTCAACCCGGCCAACAGCGAGATCTACGCCCTGAGCCCCCGGGGCAACGCCAACACGGCGGCAGGCAAGCCGTGCGCGGGCTCCACCGCGCAGCCGAGCGCGTGCGCCATCCTCCCGGGCTGGCCGGCCCAGATGGTCGACCTCGACGCCGGCCTGCTCCCCGACGTGGCCGACGGGACCACCGCCAGCCCCGCCCTGGCCGACCTGGCCGGCAACGGCCAGCTCGACGTCGGGGACATGACCTCGGTCGGGCCCGCGTACATCTTCACGCCGAAGGGGACCTCGTACTTCGGCAACGGACCGGACGGACGCCCCGTCAGCCTCTCGATGGCCGCCGGCGGGCCGCTGGCCAACTCGCACGACGTGCCGAGCATCCCGTCGCTCGGCATGCCGGTGTTCGCCCCTCTCGGCGGGGGGGCCGCGGGGATCAGCTTCGTGGCCCCGGCCACGTCGCTCGGCAAGGCCCTCGACGCCGCCCTGCCCGACGAGCAGTACGCCAACGACAACCAGCTCGACGCGTGGAACACGAGCACCGCAACCATGCAGCCCGCCTTCCCCCAGGTCGTGAACGACCTGCAGTTCTTCGACCAGCCGATCGTGGCCGACGTCGGCGGGGCCACGTCCGGCCCCTACGTGGTCGAGGGCAGCGCCATGTCGGACCTCCGCGCCGTCGACACCAACGGTCAGGAGGCTCCCGGGTTCCCCAAGTTCACCGGGGACTGGATCGTGAACAGCCCGTCGTTCGGCCCGTGGGCCGAGCTCGGAAGCCAGGTGCTGGCCGCCGGGACGCGCAACGGTGACCTGTTCGTGTGGTCGACGCCCACTCCCCGCTGCGCCCCGAGCGGGCCCTGGCCCCGCCAGCACCACGACCTGTCGAACACCAGCGACCTCGAGGCGACGGCGCTGAGCGCGCTCTCCTGCGCGACCGCGACCGTCACCGCCGCCGCTCCGTAGAGGGAAGACAAGCATGCGCATCCGCGTCTCCCGGCCCCGCCCGGCCGTCCTCGCAGCCGTGGCCGCCCTGGCCGCCGTACCGGCCCTGGCCGCCGTACCCGCGGCGTCGGGAGCCCAGCCGGCCCAGTTCGAGGTCGGGGCCGCCCAGGCCGACATCACCCCGCCCGCCCTCGACACGCCGCTGGGGCGCAGCCTCGACGCCGCCGACTTCGTCCCGAGGTGCGGCCCGTCCGAGGGACAGGTCCGCGCCGTGTGGACCGGTCCCCGCCGCTTCGCCTTCGAGGAGCCCTACATCGACGTCACCGGGGCGGGCCAGTACGTGCCGGGAGATCCCTACTGCGACGCCGACGGCGCCCACCGCTACCAGGCGCCCTACATAGCGGGCGGGTCGGGTGAGAACCACTGGCCCCTGACGTCGGGGGACACCGCCACCAACTCGGCCACGACCCGGCTGTCCGGCGCCGCTGCCGACGACCCGATCGGGGCCCAGGCCGTGGTGTTCTCGGCGGGCGGCAGGCGGGCCGCCATGGTCACCGTCGACTCCATCGGGCTGTTCGACTCGACCATGGACCGCATACGCGCCGCGGTGGCGGCCGCCGACCCCGACCTGCCGGCGTCGGCCATCTTCATCTCGTCGACCCACGACGAGTCGGCACCCGACCCCGTCGGCCTGTGGGGGCCCGACCTGTCCAAGGAGCCGGCGCCGGTCGACCAGGCGGGCGGGGCGCTGCCCGCCGGCGTCACCTCGGGCGTCGACGAGATGTACATGAGCTTCCTGGTGTCGGCGGTGGCCAAGGCCATCGAGAGCGCCGACCAGTCCGTGCAGCCGGGCACCCTGGAGGTGGCGACGGCGCGGATGCCCGCCAACACGCAGTCGTGCTGGTCGTCGTACCCGTTCGTCGACACGACCCTGGTGCCGGTGATGCAGGGTGTGACCACGGCCGGGCACCGCGTCCTGTTCACCCTCGTCAACGTCGGCATCCATGACGAGACGCTGGCCTTCTCCGGGAACCCGGCCTACACGTCGATGCTGAGCGGGGACTGGACGGGCCGGCTGTCCCGGATCCTCTCCGCCGACTACCCGGGCAGCGTCGGGATGCAGATGGCGGGCCTGGTCGGAAGCGTCGAGACCCCCGCCCTCTATCCGGCGGGCACGCAGGTCCTGCAGGTGCCGGGCTCCTTCCACGGCGTGCCCGGCCACCCCGTGGACGGCTGCTCGAGCGTGTACCCGGAGCCGGCGGCTGCGCCCTACACGGACGCGCTGGCCTTCGTCGACGCCTTCAGCCGCACCGTGGCGGACACCGCCGAGGCCGCCCTCTCCCGGGCGGAGCGGGTCGTGCCCACGTCGGTAGGGACCCAGACGACGTCGGTGTGCGTGCAGCTGGAGAACAACTTCTTCGCCGCCGCCTTTACCGCCGGCCTGTTCCCCGACCGGCCCGCCTACGCCGACCCGGCCTGCACGGTCGGGGTCTCGGCCGGTGGCTCGGTGGGATCGGGCCCGGCCGGACAGCCCGGGTCCACCGGCGCCGGCGCCCCCGCCTATCTCCAGACCGAGGTCGGAGTGCTGACGCTCGGCTCGATCCAGATCGCCTACTCCCCGGGCGAGGTCTTCCCCTTCACCGAGATCGGCGGCCCGGTCGACGCCGCCCAGATGCCGTTCCCGACCGACTGCTACCAGCCCTCTCCCACCGCCCCCTCGGATCCCCGGGCCGGCAACTACACGTGCGGGACGCCGCTGGCGATGACCCCGGACGTGACGGCGGCGATGTCCGGCAGCCACCGCTTCCTGGCCGGCCTCGGGGAGGACATGATCGGCTACCTCTTCCCACCGGGGAACTTCGTCGGCAGCCAGGGTGAGACGCTCGAGCGCCCCTGGTCGGTCTACGAGGACACCTCCTCGACCGACCACGACCGGTTCGGGTACGGCCACGCCGACGACGCCGAGAGCGTCGGGCCCTACGCCGGCGCCGCCGTGACCGGCGCCCTGCGCGCCCTGCTGGCCCACGACGGCGCCGGAGTCCGGCTGGTGCCCGGGCTGTTCGTGGACCGGGCGGGACGGCTGTGCGACAGCCCCTTCCCGGACGCGGCGCCCGAGGACACGGGCCCGGCCCGGGGGACGTGGGTCACCGGCTGCGCCGGCTTCGGCGGGGCGGTGGGGGTCCGGATCAGGGACGGCGCCGGGGCCAGGGACATCGACGTGGGCCCCGGGACGACGTGGGCCACATACCTCGGCGGTCCCGACACCGGGACGCCCGGGACGTCGTACTCCTACTCGACCGCAACACGTGGGGTGATCGTCGACGGGGCCCCGCTGCTGGTGGACGTCTACAGCGGAGCCCGGGAGCTGAGAGGGTCATGACCGCACGCCGGAAGCTGCGGGCGCCGGGGGCCGCCCTGGTGAGCGTGGTCATCGGGGCCGGTGTTCAGGCCGCCATCGCCTCGCCCGCGGCGGGGCCGGCCGCGCCGACGGGCGCCTTCGCCACCGAGCCGGTCGTGCTGACCGGCGCCGACCTCCCGGGGTGGACGTCGGGGCCGGAGACCACGGCCCGGGTCCCCGAGCCGCCCACCGACTACGGCGTGTACAACACCCAGGGATCGCTGCCTCCCGGAGTGCGGAGCGACTGCTACCAGTCGAACAACGGGCCCGACGTGAACGGGTGGACCGACCCCAGCCACGGGGACCACAACTGCTTCCAGGCCAGCCAGCTCCCCGTGAGGACGGTGCTGAAGGGCGTGCCGCCCCAGAGCCTGTTGGGATACCGGTGGGACACGAAGACCCGGCGCTTCGTGCAGATCCCGTTCCAGGTGGACACCAGGTGGCAGCACTACCTGTCCAACAACGCGTCCGGCTTCGCCTTCTACTCCGGGACCGACGCCATGCTGACCTACACCTTCGACCGCGAGCCGTTCCGCTTCACCTCGAACCCGCCGTTCGACGCGGCCGACCCGACCGGGGTGTGCCGGGCCCAGCCTCCCAAGGGCCAGCCGGAGGCCACGCCCGATCCGAACCCCTATCTCACCGACAGCGACGAGCTGGCGTTCATGGCACGCGACGCGGGCGACGCCGCGCCGGCGGGAGCGCCGCTGCCCACCGGCATCGTGCAGTCCGACCAGGTGCGCCTCGTCGACCCCACCAGTGGGGCCGTGCGCTACGTCTACGTCATGGAGTCGAAGATGGGCTCCGACGGCCACCCGGTGGTGGCGCCGGAGTACACCGCCGCCAACTCCCCGTACGTGCGCTACGTCCCCGACCCCAACGCCGACATGCTGGCCCGCTCCCAGAGCAACTACTCCGACTACGGCAACGCCCGGAAGGGCCCGGTATGCACCGTGGGTCCCGACGGCCGTCCCTTACCGGTGGTCGGCCAGGGCTTCAAGCTGGTGAACGGCGCCTACCAGCTGGACCCGTCGACCTACGTGCAGCGCCGCACCCTCGACATGGCCGCCGTGCGGACACCGCGCTACCAGTTCTCCTACGGCAGCGCGGCGGCGGGCCTGGCCGGGCGCTGGATCATGGACGGCCTGCAGGTCTCCCCGAAGGACCAGGGCCTCGAGACCGGCCGGTACGGACCCAGCCTGGTCGACCGGTTCAAGGGGCGGGCCTTCCAGCAGTCCCCCGGCGGGAACACGCCGTGCTGCGGCTACGAGGACGAGCAGGTCAACTGGAACGGCTCGTCGATAACGATGGGGATCAGGCTCGGGCCGGTGCGGGACATCCGGGTCACGTGGGGCTCGGACTCGGGCACCAACGTGACCCGGACCGACGTGTTCTACGCCTACTCGGTCCAGCACGGGTACGGGCTGCGGGTGCACCCGATCCCTCCGCTCGACGGGATCTACACGCAGTGGAACATGGACGCCGGGGCGGTGACCACCTACTACAACCCGTACAACCCCCGGGGCGTGCCGATCACCGGCATCAACCCCACCCGCTACGGGGACACCACCGACTTCGTCGGTCCGAGCGGGGTGTCGGAGTCGAGCAACGACCAGGTCGGTCGCACGGTCGGCCCCGTACAGGTGGGGTCCCAGGACAGGTCGAAGTGCGCCGCCGTGCCGGCGTCGGTTCCGGAGGTGGGCTCCCCGGACAGCTGCGTGTACGGATCGTTCAACCTGCCCGACGCCACCTACTCGGGGCTGGCCTCGGAGCTCCTGTCCTGGGAGGAGCTCACCGGCCCGGCCGGGACCCTGGTGGAGAAGTGGTCGATCGACCAGGGCGCCAACCCGAGCCCCGGGGGCGCCCAGGCGGTGGTCGAGGCCGTGCCGTACTACGTCGACGACTCCTGCTTCGACGACGGCACCGGCAACTCCCCCGGGCCCCAGGTCAACCCGCGGGGAGCAGACCCCACCACATGGGGCTTTGCCGACCGGAACGGGCAGCCGGTGGCGGTCTCCCCCGCCCCCGCCCCCGCCGACCGCTATCCCGCGCAGGTGACCGACGACGGGGTCACCTACGACGGGACCCGCGCCTACGACCGCCGGTGCTGGAACCACAACGCCGACGGCACCCCGTACAACCTGGCCGGCACCGCCACCTACGACCCGACCAGGCCGGCGCAGGGCGAGGACCCGCCGCCCCATCCGGGCTTCGGTCCGCAGGGGGACGTCCGCTACTTCGAGGGTGACGTGGCGACCCACGGACTGCACCTGATGTTCACGGCCGACTCGGACAACGCCGACCTGACCACCTCCGTGGACGAGATCGACAGCATCGACAACCAGATCGTGCTGCCGCCCGGCGTCGGGAACGTCGGGGCCGCCTACAACGAGCAGCTGACGGCGCCGATCCAGCCCGTCGTCACCGCCTACGGGCCCGCCCCTCTCGTCGCACCCGGTGTGGACGTACGGGGACCGGGCACCGATATGGGCTGATCGGGACCTAAGCCTCTGTCCCTGCTCCCGGTCCGCCCGGACGATGCCCCCAGGCCGCCGCCGCGGCGGGCCGGAAGGAGATGGAGGTGCCGAGGGGCCGGGCGTGGAGAACGGGACTGGTCGTGGTCGCGGGCGTCCTCTGGCTCGGGGCGGCGGTGGGTGGAGGCCCGAGGGCCCGTGCCGCCGGCGGCGCGACGGCCCTTCCCGAAGCAGCGGCGTGGGGCTTCGGCCTGACGCCTCCGTACTACACGTCGACGACGCTGTGGGTGGCGCCCCAGCCCGACGACGAGGGCAGCCTCTGGGCCGACGAGCTCAACACCGACGGCGGGTCCTTTCCCGTGTTCGTCTACCTGACCAACGGCGAGAACACGGGCTTCTGCACCGTCGACGCCGCGCTCCAGCGGGCCCCGGAGGGGAACCTCGGTGCCGGGGACGCGCCACCGTTCAACACGGCCGGGGACCTGCCCGGTGCGCCCGAGGGGTACCTCGGGCCCGGCCCGCCCCCCGAGTACTACGGAGCGCAGGGGGACGATCCCCAGGTGTTCCCTCGTGACCCGGCGCTGACCTCCGTCACCGGCTGGGCGCCGCTCGCGTCGGCGGGCACGACCACCGCACCTGCGCTCGACAATCACAGCTACACGGAGGGCTTCGACGGACCGTGCCGGGCGGCGCGCCTGGCCGCGCTGACCCGGATGTTCTCGGAGATGAACCGGACGGTCCGGTCACTCACCCCGGCCGCCGACCGTTCGTTCTTCCCGGCCATCGCCCCCGGGGCGCCGCCGGACGGGCAGACCTGCTTCACCTCCGGCCTGAACGAGCTGTACCGGTCCCAGACGGGGAAGCTGGCCACCCCCCGGCCCGACGGCAGCTGGTCCGGCGCCGACGTCACCCCCGGAGTGCTGTCGGTGAAGGATCCGTGCGCCTACTACTGGCTCACCCCGACCGGCAACGTGGTCGTGTTCGACCTCGGGGACCTCTCGTCGGGCTTCAAGTCACCGTGCGCGTACACCATGGGCGGCCGCCTGCGCACCGGGTCGGCCTGGCCCGGGGGGGCCAACGGCTACGACAGCATCGGCTCCTACCCGCTCGGGGCCCGCCCCGGGGACAGCTCGGGGTGCACGGGAGCGCTGCCGGGCGGTCAGGAGGGCTACGGCGTGACGCCGAGCGACGCCCTGTGGGCCGTTCAGCAGGTGGCGGGCTCGGACCTCGTGCCGCGCCTTCCGGTGAAAGCCGTCAAGGCGGCGGCCTGGGTGAACGGGTACAACCCGGCGCCCGGCGCGCCCGGAGGAGCGGCCGGACCCGATGTGCTCAGCAACGACTCGCACGCCGGCTGCGGGCACCTGACCGCGGGCGGCAGCTACTGCGCACCCCAGCTGCCGCCGCCGGGCCCCTGCCAGTACTACCTCCCCGCCCCCCACGTGGCGGCGGCCCTGGCCCTCCAGTGGAACCAGCCCCTCCCCGGTACGCCGACAGCCGTCTCGGTGTGCAGTGGTGATCCGCTGGCGGCGCGCACGTTCGGGACGACCGACCGTTCCGACGGCATCCGTTTCTGGACCCGCGTGTACGACTACGACGGCGGCCCGGGGTGGGAGGCGGCCGACGCCGCCTACGCCTGGTTGATGGGGCCGCGGGGGACCGACCCCTACGGACCCGTCACCGACACCTGCCCCGGGTCCCACCCGGTGGCCGTGGTCGGCCAGTCCCAGTTCTCGTGCCAGGAGAGCCTGACGGTGGGTACCGGGAGCCCGGCCCAACCGGGTGACGGCGTCGAGGGGATGTCGAACGTGTACACGGGCCCGACGGGTGAGGGCTTCACCCGCCCGTCATGACGGGGCGCCGACTCCGCAGGGGGCTCGGACCGGCGCTCGTGGCCGTGCTCACCACGCTGTCCATGGCGGGTTGGCCCCGGACCCATGGCGCCCTCGGCACCACGGGGGACACCGTGGCCGACCCCGTGGACGTGCCGTCCGGTCTCGACATAGCCGGCGCCGTGCGGGGCGGGGATGCCACCGCTGTGCAGTTCATCGTGCGCACCTACGCCGCCTTCACCGACGCCGCCGCCGACTTCCGGATCCTCATCGACCAGAACGGGGACGGAACAGCCGACACGTGGGTCCTGGTCGACTTCGATCCCGCCAGCGGCCGCATGCGCGCCGGGGTCGGGCCCGCCGGTTCCGTCCACCTGGAGCCGGCGGCGGTGTACCGGCTCACGCCCGACTCGGTGGAGGTGACGTTCCCCCGTGAGGCGGTAGCGGGATCGAGCGCTTTCGACTGGGCCGTGGCCGCTGAGTCACCGGGCGCCTCCGGTGGGGCGGCGGTGATCGACCTGGCGCCCGACGCGCCGACGGTCAGACCACCGGCACCGGTCCGCGTGGTCGGCCCCGACCGCATCGGGACGGCGGTGGCCTCGTCGTTCTACGCGGCCGGTGACGCCCGGGCCGTGGTGCTGGCGCGCTCGGACGACTACGCCGACGCTCTGGCGGGCGCTCCGCTGGCCGTCACCAAGGGAGGCCCCCTCCTCCTGACGCCGCCGTCACGGCTCGACCCGCGGGTCGAGGCCGAGATCCGACGGTGCCTTCCGAGCGGGGGTGTCGTGTACCTGCTCGGTGGAGCCGACGCCCTGGGGGCGGCGGTCGAGGACGCGGTGAGGTCGGCGGGCTACGAGACAGTGCGGCTGGGTGGGAGCGACCGGTACGCCACCAGCCTGGCCGTGCTCCAGCAGGGACTGGGTTCGGTGTCCACCGTGTTCCTGGCCACGGGACGGGACTTTCCCGACGCACTGTCGGCGGGCGCCGCGGCCGGGAGCACCGGGGGCGCCGTTCTCCTCACCGACGGGACGAGCCTCACGCCCGCGGTGGCGACCTACCTCGACCAGAACGCGGTGAAGGCCTACGCCGTCGGGGACCCGGCGGCAGCGGCCTACGGCCCGGCCACGCCTCTCGTCGGACCCGACCGTTACGCCACCGCGGCCGAGGTGGCCAGGGCGTTCTTCCCCCGACCGACCGTGGTCGGGGTGGCGAGCGGTGAGAACTTCCCCGACGCCCTGGCCGGGGCGGCAGCCATGGGCCAGGGGCACGGGCCCCTTCTCCTGACGGGCTCGGGCGCCCTGGCCGGGGCCACCCGGGACTACCTGCTCGCGACCCCGACCGCCACGGTCTACCTGTTCGGGGGGCCCCACGCCGTGGGGCAGGGGGTGGCCGACGCCATCCGGTCGGCGCTCGGGTACTAGGTCAGGCCCTCTCTGAGCTTGGACAGAGCGGTCAGCCTCCGCTCCAGCTTCTCCGGCTCGGCGGCATCGCGGCTGCGGATGCGCGCCTCCAACGCGTCGAGACGCTGGTGCTCACGCACGACCATGTCCTTGCGGTCGGCCTCCGGACTGCTGCGCAGGGCGCGCAGGAAGGCGGCACGGGCGTCGGTGGCCCGCTTCAGACCCAGGTTGCGGGCCACCGCCGCGTACGAGTTGCCCTGTTCGCGGAGGCTGAGAGCGTCGCGGTCCGTGTTGGCCCGGGCCGAACGGCCGGGAGGCCGATCGGACCGGTCGCGATCGCGGTCGCGGTCGCCGCGGTCGCCGCGGTCGGAGCCGGGCCTAGGCAGAACGTACGCTCGTGGCCTGGGGGCCCTTCTGGCCCTGTTCGGAGTCGAACTCGACCCGCTGGCCCTCGGTGAGCTCCTTGTAGCCGGTGCCCACGATCGCGCTGTGGTGGACGAACACGTCCTTGCCACCGTCGTCGGGGCTGATGAATCCGTAACCCTTGGTCGAGTTGAACCACTTCACGGTGCCGACAGCCATCTCTCTACTCCTTCACCCACGCACGATCGGTGTCCAGGGCGAAAAAGTAACGCCGGGCAGGTCCCGGCCTGCGCAGTGAACCGGGGCTGCGAACAGGCTACCCGACCGCGCTGGATCCTCCAAAACACGGGCCCGGGCCAGCGGGGATGGCCCGGCCCGAGGCGGTCAGGCGAGGACGATGGGCAGCGTCTCCCAGCCCCGCACCGTCGACGTGGTCGCCAGCCGGGCGTTGTCCAGGTCGACCCCCCAGTCGGGGAAGCGGACCAGGATCTCCTCGAGGGCCACGCGCCCCTCGAGTCGGGCCAGGGCCGCGCCCAGGCAGAAATGGGTCCCGTAGCCGAACGTGAGGTGCTGGCCGATGTCGCGGTGGACGTCGAAGCGGTCCGGGTCGGAGAACTGGCGGGGGTCCCGGTTGGCCGCCGCCACGAGGAAGACCATGGCGCTGCCCGCCGGGACCCGGCGGCCGTGCAGCTCGACGTCCTCGGGGAGGTAGCGGGCCACGGCCGGGCCCGGGGGCTCGTAGCGGAGGAGCTCCTCCACCGTGTTCGGCACCAGCGCCCGATCGGCGGCCACCTGCCGCCTCTGGGCGGGATGCTCCCCCAGCACCTTGCCCGCCCACCCGATCAGGCGGTTGGTCGTCTCGTTCCCGGCGCCGGACACGACGGTCGCATAGATGACGGCCTCCTCTCTGGTCAGCGTTCGCACCGTGCCCGTCTCGTCCTCGAACTCGGTGTGGAGGAGAGCTGTCATCACGTCGTCGGACGGGTGCTCGGCCCGCCAGGCGATGTACTCGGCGATCATCCCGTCGCTGAATCCGGCGGCGTTCGCCTGCATCGGCTCACCGGGTCGCGTGCGCAGATTGGCGTCCACCCGGTCGCGGACCGCTTCGAGGTCGGACTCGGGGATGCCCATCAGCATCCCGATCACCCGCATCGGCATCTGGGCTCCCAACTCCGCGATGAGGTCGAACCCCTCGGAGCCGACCAGCGGATCGAGGCAGCGGGCGCAGAACTCCCGGATCTTCGGCTCCAGTTCGGCGATCCGGCCGGGGGTGAAGACCCGGGAGAGCAGCCGGCGGTGAATGGTGTGCACCGGCGGGTCCTCGAAGATCAGGATGCCCGAGGGCATCTCCATGTCGGCCTTGATGATCTCGAGGATCCCGCCGCGGCCCGAGATGTAGGACCGGGCGTCGCGCAGGCCGTCGCGGCAGTCGTCGAAGCGGCTGACGGCATAGAAGTCGTAGCGCTCGTTGTAATAGAGAGGTGCCTCCCCCAGCAGTCGCTGGTAGGTGACATACGGATCCGCCACCAGCGCCGGGTCGTACGGGTCCCAGTAGACGTCGGTCTCCGCGCTCTCGGTCGTCGTCATCGCTGCTCCTCGTCATCGCCGCCCAAGGGTCGATCCGCCGTCCTATCAGGGCGAAGCTACGACCGCCAGGATCAGAGACCCATGACCGGTTAGCCTCCGGGGTAAGGGAGTCACCCATGGCCACGGACGTCGATCACCTCCCGGCGCCCCCGGGCACCCAGGCCCGCCGCGGGGTCCACTACGAGCTGCTGAGCTGCGGAGTGGGCGGCCACGTCCTCGTCGGCACCGACGCCGCCAACGTGGGACGCGAGGACGCAGCCGTCGTGCGCGAAATCGGCGGTCTGCGGTGGAACCGGTGCCTGCGCTGCGACTCCTGGCTCCCCGGCCCGCCGCCGGCCAACCCGACCAGGCCGACGGTCCCGTCCCGCTCCGAGATCACCCTGCCGCTGCGGGGTCGTCCGCTGCGCGACCGCTGGGTGCTGAGGCTCATAGCCGTCGACCGGGCCGTCCACGTCCTCGTCCTCACGATCCTGGCCGTCCTGCTCTTCGTCTTCGCCAGCCACGAGGGCTCCTGGCACCGGTACTTCGTGCGCATAGTCACCGACCTCCAGGGGGGCCTGGCCCCTTCGGGCGCCAGCTCCGGCAGCGGGATCGTCGACGAGCTGCGCAAGCTCTTCGCGGTCCGACCGGCCCATCTCTACGAGGCCGGCGGCGTGGCCGTCGGCTACGCCGTGCTCGAGGCCCTGGAAGGCGTCGGGCTGTGGCTCGGCAAGAGGTGGGCCGAGTACCTCACGTTCCTGGCCACCATCCTCCTGCTGCCGATCGAGGTGTACGAGCTGAGCAACCGGGTGAGCGTGCTCAAGGTCGTCACCCTGGTGATCAACGTGGCCATAGCCGTCTACCTCCTCCTGGCCAAGCGCCTCTTCGGGCTGCGCGGCGGCGGCCGGGCCGAGGCCGAGGAGCGCCGCCGGGACGTCAGCTGGGAGGCCATCGACCGGGCCACCCCCTCCGCCGCTGCCCACGTGGCGGCGGCGGGTGCTTAGCTACGGGCCATGGGGAGCAAGATCGAGATCTCACGGGACATCGCCGCCTCGCCTGAAGCCGTCTACGCCGCCATCTCCGACGTCACCCGCATGGGCGAGTGGTCTCCGGAGTGCTACGCCTGCGAGTGGCACGACGGCTTCGACGGCCCGGCGGTCGGCGCCATCTTCGACGGCCACAACCGCCACGCCGACCACGAATGGACGACCCAGGGAAAGGTGATCGAGGCCGATCCGGGCCGGGCCTTCGCCTTCGAGTGCTCGATGAACGACTTCCACTTCTCCACCTGGGGTTACCGCATCGAGCCCACCGACGGCGGGTGCAGGGTGACCGAGTGGACCGAGAACCTTCTGCCCGACGCCGCCCTCGAGGCGGCCAAGCAGATCTCCGGCGTCGAAGACCGGGCCGAGCGGAACCGCCAGACGATCGGTGGGACACTCGACGGGCTGGCGGCGGCTCTCGAAGCCCGGGCCTGACCGTCCGGACGGCGAGGGACATCCGCACGCGCAGAGGGATCAGGGTCCTCCAACGTTCCGACGGCGGTCGTCAGGACCCCGCCGGTGGAGCCGTGTCCTCCAGCTGCCGCTCGGAGCCGGGGTCGGCGGCGAAGCGCTCGGCACAGCGGTCCGAGCAGAACCAGTACCGCCGACCGGCCCGGTCGACCTGGGCCGGGGCATTGGCGGTGCGCACCTGCATCCCGCAGACCGGATCGGTGGCGTACCCGGACCCACCGCCCAGGCGCTCCCGGTTCCGGTAGAGCCAGTAGAGATAGGCGAATACGCCCAGGAACACGATGTTCAGAAACGTGGTGTAGTTCCACCGGAAGCTGGTCGACACGATCTGCGTGCTCCGGTGGTGCGGCACCAGGCCCGCGGCCGAGAAGATCGCCTCGGCGATGAGGCCGGCGGCGGCCATCACCGCCCAGAACAGCCCCACCAGTCGAAGACTGAGGGCGCGGCCGTAGTACCGCAGGTAGATCAGCACCAGGGGCGCAGCGACCAGGTCGGCGAAGATGAAGCTGATCACCCCCCCGAAGCTGATCCCTCCCTTCCACAACGCCGCCGCCAGCGGCACGTTGCCGATCGAGCACACGAAGGACAGAAAAGCGATGACGGGGCCGACGATGGCGTTCTCGAGCGAGGTCCCGAAGCCGTGGCCCCGGACGAACACGGCGTTCCACACCCAGTTGGGCACCAGGGTGGCCAGGAAGCCGGCCACCACGTAGCCGATGACCATCTCCTTGCGGAGCATGGTGAGGTCGGCGATCGTGTAGCTGGCGGCATCCGACCACGCCGCTCGGGATCGGACCTTCTCCCGCCACGGCTCGCGATCCAGGACCTCCTGGCGGGCCTCGCTCACGCCCGACATCGCCTTGTGGTCGTGGCCCCCGCCGTGCTGGTTGGCCGTGAGGCGGCGGCGGGCGGCGTCGACCAGCGCAGGGCGCAGCACCAGCCCGCCGAAGGCGGCCAGGAGCACGATCATGATCGGCCCCCCCACGAACTCCGCCGCCGCGAACTGCCAGCCCATGAGGATCACCAGGACGATGCCGAGCTCGATGACGAGGTTGGTGGAGGCGAACATGAACACGATGGCCGAGGTGAAGTCCGCCCCCTTGACGAAGAGGGACTTGGCCATGGCGGACGCCGCATAGGAGCACGACGACGACACCATCCCGAACAGGCCGGCCCGGGCCACCGCCCGGGGACGGTGGTCGGGAAGGGTGCGCTCCATCTGCTCGTGGGAGATGAAGGCCTGCACCGCTCCCGACAAGGCGAAGCCGAGCACCAGGGGCCAGAGGGTCTCCCAGAACATGAAGAACGCCTCACGCAGGCTCCGCCCGATGTCGGGCAGCACGGCGGCCAGCGTCATGACCGCACGAGCCGGGCTATGGCCTCACGGGCTTCACGGACCTTGGCCTCGGCCTCGGGGCCGCCCTTGCTGATCGCCTCGGCCACACAGTGGCCGAGGTGGTCCCCCAACAGCTCGAGGGCTACCGACTCCAGGGCGCGCGTGACGGCCGAGATCTGGGTCAGAACGTCGATGCAGTAGGCGTCCTCGTCGACCATGCGCTGGACGCCCCGGACCTGGCCCTCGATCCGGCGCAGACGCCGCCCCACCGCCACCTTGTCCTGGCTGTAGCCCGGCATGGCACCCTCCGCAGCTGTCGGCCGTCAGCCTATACGGGGAGGGGGTATCTCTTGGCGCGCTCGGAGGGATTCGAACCCCCAACCTTCTGATCCGTAGTCAGATGCTCTATCCGTTGAGCTACGAGCGCAGAGAAATGGGCTCTGACCTGGGGTTTTGTCCCCCCGAGGCCGTCCCAGACCCTAGCAGCGCTCCGCCGCCCCTCCACCGGCGTCGAGCAGCACCTCCACCAG
>DASSEU010000055.1:0-38500 GCA_035695125.1 Acidimicrobiales bacterium | reverse complement strand
GCGGGTGCGGAACTCGGCGTCGTCGTTGGAGTTGTACTTCTCCATGATGGCCTTCACCGACTCGGCTTCGATTCGCGCCTGGGCGGGGTCGTAGATGCCGCAGGGCAGGTCGCAGTGGGCGTGGGCCACCTGGGGCTGCTTCAGGAGATCGGCTACGCCGAGGAGACGGGAAGCGATGCGCATGTCACTCCTTAGTGTCGAGCGGGCTCGGATCGGGTTGCGTCGATGACGGCGCTGCGGTCGCGCACCTTAGTCCCGGTCCTGGTGGCCGCCGCCCTGAGCGCGGTGGGGCTGCGCCGGGTGCTCCGCCTGGAGGTGCAGGGGGACAGCATGACGCCGGCCCTGCGGCCCGGTGACCGGGTCCTGGTCGTGCGGACCGGTCGCCTTCGCCCGGGCCAGGTGGCCGCGGTGCGTGATCCCCGGGACCGGGCGCGGGTCGTGGTGAAGAGGGTGGCCGGCGGGTCCGCGGCCGTGGGGTGGCGGGTCCTCGGGGACAACCCGGCGCGCAGCACCGACAGCCGGGTGTTCGGGCCCGTCCCGGCGGACCTGGTCGTCGGCCGCGTCGTGTACCGCTACCACCCTCCCGAACGCGCCGGTGTCCCGCGCCCAGGGCGGTAGCATCAACGCGGGATGTCCATCGAATCCGCCGACCTCCAGCGCGTCCTCGACCCGTCGTTCATCGACGGGCTGGAGAGCCGCTCCATGGAGGATCTCCGTTCCCTCCGTGGCGAGCTCCAGCAGGCCGAGGACACCGTTTCCTACGTCCGCCGGATGGTGCAGGGTCGCCTAGACATCGTCGGGGCGGAGCGGGAGAGGCGTTCCGGCGCCGCCGGTGCCGGCTCGGGGGACCAGAGCGAGGAGCCCGCCTCCATAGTCGAGGACCTGCCCGGGATCCTGGCCGATCCGGCCCACTCCGGGCGCACCTCGGGACCGGGGCGGCTGCCCATGCACATCGCGCCGGGTGCGGAGGCGGACGCGCTCGTGGCCGAGGTCGACCGACGGGTTCATCCCACCAAGCTCACGGAGCTGGACAGCCTCTCCGATGCCGAGCTCACCGAGTTGACCGACCTGCTGGCGTCGATCGAGCGGCAGCTGTCCGACCAGCGGCGCGCCCTCCACCAGAGGCTGGACTCGCTGCAGGCCGAGATGGTCCGCCGCTACCGCACCGGTGAGGCCAGCGTGGACAACCTCCTGCGTTGACCTGACCGGCCAACCGTGAGCACGGATCCCGATCGGCGGCGGGAGCTGGGAGGCTTCATCCGGGAGCGGCGCAGCGAGTCGCGCCTGTCCCTGCGCCGTCTGTCCCAGCTGGCCGGCGTGTCCAACCCCTACCTCAGCCAGATCGAGCGCGGCCTGCGCAAGCCGTCGGCGGAGATCCTCCAGCAGATCGCCCGGGCGCTCGAGATCTCGGCCGAGAGCATGTACGTGAGGGCCGGCATCCTCGACGAGAGCGCCATGGAGCTCGGCCCCGCCATCCGACGCGACCCCCACCTCACCGACGAGCAGAAGGACGAGCTCGAGCGCATCTACGGCGGCTACGTCGAGGCCAACCGGTCGTCGGGCCGCCCGCCCGGGGCCACGGCCTAGGTCCGGGGCCACGGGGTAGCGCCGGCCCCGGCCGGTAGGGTGTCGCGGCCATGACGGCCCTGGCGGTGCTCTCGATGCACACCTCCCCGCTGGCCCAACCGGGGACGGGGGACGGGGGCGGGATGAACGTCTACGTGCGCGAGCTGTGCACGGCCCTGGCCCGAGCCGGGGCCCGCTGCGACGTGTTCACGCGGGCCTGGGCACCCGACCTCCCCTCGGTCCTGCCGGTGGAGCCGGGCCTGCGTGTGCACCACGTCCAGGCCGGACCGCTGGCGCCGGTCGGCAAGCACGAGCTGGCCGGTCTCGTCCCCGACTTTGCCGACGCCGTAGCGCGCCGGCTGGACGAGGGGCCCTGGGGCCCGGGCCCGCCCGGCGTCGACGCCGTCCACGCCCACTACTGGCTGTCCGGGGCCGCCGGCCACATCCTCAAGCACCGCCTCGACCTGCCTCTGGTGTCCACCTTCCACACCCTCGAGCGGGTCAAGGCCGCCTCGGGCGCCTCGGACGGCGCCGACGACCCGGCCCGGCAGCGCACCGAGGCCGAGATCATCGGCTGCTCCGACGCCGTCGTCGCCTCCAACGACGAGGAGGCCCGCCAGCTCATCGCCCTGTACGGGGCGCCGCCGGAGCGGGTGCGGGTGGTGGCGCCGGGGGTGGACCACGCCTTCTTCGCCCCGGGGGAGCGGACCCAGGCCCGCCGGGCCCTCGGTCTGCCCGAGCACGGGTCGATGCTGCTGTTCCTCGGGCGGATCCAGCCGCTGAAGGGCGCCGACCTGGCCGTCGAAGCCCTGGCCGAGCTGAAGGGCTTCGAGGACGCCTTCCTCGTCGTGGCCGGAGGGCCGAGTGGGCCGTCCGGGCAGGAGGAGGTGGCCCGCGTCCGGGCCCAGGCGGAGCAGGCCGGCATCGGCCGGCGGGTCCTCTGGTTCCCGCCCCAGCCCCACGAGCTCGTCTCGACCTTCTGCCGGGCCGCCGACGTCTGCCTGGTGCCGAGCCGGACCGAATCGTTCGGCCTGGTGGCCCTCGAGGCGGCGGCGTGCGGCGTACCGGTGGTGGCGAGCGCGGTGGACGGCCTGCGCTGCGTGGTCCGCCACGGGGAGACGGGGCTGCTGGTCCCCGAGCGCTCCGCGTCCGCCTTCGCCGCCGCGGTGGGATCCCTCCTAGCCGATCCGGCCGCGGCGGCGCGGCTGGGGGCCCGGGGACGGGAGCGGGCGGCCGGCTACACGTGGAGGGCGGCGGCGACGGCCATGGAGGAGCTGCAGGCCGAGCTGTCCGACCGCTGCCTGGTCGAGTGCCGCTGACCGGGGCGGGAGGGCCGGCCGCGCCGGCCTGAGCAGGGTCTCGGGCCCGGCTCCCGACGGAGCGCCGGCGTCACCCGAGGTTGCAGATTTCCCCGATTTTCCGGGACTTTTTGGCGATTCAGCCTTGCCGGCGGGACCCGCCGGCGTTACCGTGCAAGCGGGTGCGGCCCGAGGTGCGGAACGGCCCTCTCGTTCGGGGAAGTACGGGAGGACGCCGGGAGGTTCCTCGGGCCGATCCGCGTCCCGGGGCCCTCTCCTAGCCTCTGGGTCCATGGCACCCGAGCTGGTGGTCGTGGGGGGCGGGCGGATGGGCGAGGCCCTGGTCCGGGGCCTGCTGGCCGCCGGGTGGCAGGCGCCCCGGCTGGCCGTGGTGGAGGTCTCGGCCGAGCGCCGCAGGGAGCTGGCGACGTCGGAGCCGGACGTGGCGGTGCTCGAGGAGCTTCCCACCGCACCCGCCGCGCCGGCCGCGGTGGTGGCCGTCAAGCCCGGAGACGTCGAGTCGGCCGTCCGCGCCCTGGCGGCGGCGGGCACGGCCCGGCTGCTGTCGATCGCGGCGGGCGTCACCACGGCCCGGATCGAGGGCTGGGCCGGGGCCGGGGTGGCCGTGGTGCGGGCCATGCCCAACACCCCTGCCCTCGTGGGCGCCGGCGCCGGCGCGGTGGCGGCCGGGGCCTCGGCGGGGCCGGAGGACGAGGAATGGGCGGCCGGGATCCTGTCCGCCATCGGACGGGTCGTGCGCCTGCCCGAACGGCTCCTCGACGCCGTGACCGGCCTGTCGGGGTCGGGGCCCGCCTACGTCTTCCTGGTGGCCGAGGCCCTGATCGACGCCGGGGTGGCGGCCGGGCTGCCCCGCGACGCCAGTACCGCACTCACCATCCAGACCCTCCTCGGGGCGGCCCGCCTCCTCGACGAGTCCGGCCAGGGCCCGGAGGCACTCCGGGCCGCCGTGACCTCACCGGGGGGGACGACCGCCGCCGGTCTCCGGGTGCTCGAGTCCCGGGCCGTGCGGGCGGCCTTCATGGATGCCGTGGCGGCCGCCACCGACCGCTCCCGGGAGCTCGGCGGGGCCTGACCCCGCTCACGGAGCTGCCGGTCCGTGGGGGAGCTCCGGGTACTCGGAAATGCAAAGTGGGCGGCCGTATAAGAGGATTCAGATACGCCCGCCTAAGCGCCACTCCGCGGGGTGATTCCGGCGCTTTCCGGGGCAATTTGGCCTCTGCCCGCAGCCACGGAGTGCTCGTGCCGCCACCGTGGGTCTGATGAGGGCGGGCGCATAAGACGATTCAGATACGCCCGGAAATTCCATCTCACCAAAGTCCCGGAGGACTCCCCCGAGTCGCAGTGACCGGTCAGCTATCCGGGTCAGCTGTCCGGGCCAGCCGCCCCCTCGGCCGCATATCCACCACTTCCCACACTGACCCCATTGGCGTACAGTCCGTCTGGGCGGAGAGGGGTGATACCACTGTCGCAACTCAACTACGCGAGGGCCCGCTTCCTCACCGTTGGTGAGGTGGCGGAGATGCTGCGGGTGTCCAGCATGACCGTGTACCGGCTCATCAACTCGGGGGAGCTTCCGGCCGTGCGGATCGGGAAGTCCTTCCGGCTCCGGGAAGAGGACGTCGACAAGTACCTGGCCGACCGCTACACGGAGGCCGGCTGACCGACTCGGAAGCGGGCCCGGCCGGCGCGGACCGCGGCCCGGCCGGCGCCGCCGGTGCGGGCCCCGAGGCGCCACCCGCCCCGGTCCTCTCCTTCCTCTCGGACTACGGCCGGGCCGACGAGTTCGTCGGCGTGGTCCATTCCGTGGTCCTGTCGCTGTGCCGGCGGGCCCGCATCGTCGACCTGAGCCACGAGGTGCCGGCCCACGACGTCCGCGCCGGCGCCGCCCTGCTCCGCCGGGCCGCCCCCTACCTGGTGCCGGGCGTGGTCCTGGCCGTGGTGGACCCCGGGGTCGGCGGGAAGCGGCGGCGGGTGGTCCTCGACTGTGGGCGCTGGCAGCTGGTCGGGCCCGACAACGGGGTGCTCGTGGCCACCGCTGCGAGGCTCGGGGGGATCCGCCGGGCCGTGGAGGCGACGGACCACGGGTGGTGGCTACCCCGGCCGGCCATGACGTTCGACGGACGGGACATCTTCGGCCCGCTGGCGGCCCATCTGTGTCTCGGTGTGGACCCCGAGCGGTTCGGGCCCCGCATCGATCCCGACGGCCTGGAGCGGCTCCCGGACCCGGTCATGGCCCGGACACCGGAGGGCACGCTGCTCTGTGAGGTCGAGAGCGTCGACCGGTTCGGGAACGTCGGCCTGACCGCTCGTCCCCCGGACCTGCCCGAGTCGGGATCGGACACGTTCTCCGTGCGGTCCCAGTCGGGCGGGCGCAGCCATCCGGCCCGCAGGGTGACGTCGTTCGGGGAGCTGGGGCCCGAGGAGCTGGGCCTGCTCACCGACTCGTCCGGACACCTGGCGGTGGTTCTCGACCGGGCCCGGGCGGCGGAGCGGTTAGCCGTCGTGCCTGGAGACCGGGTAGAGATTGCCCCGTGAATCTGGCCGACATCGTCGAGGGCCATCCGGACGAGGCCGTGGCTCTGGTGGCGTCGGACCGCACCCTCACCTACGGCCAGCTGCGCGCCGAGGTGGGCGCGGCCCGGGGCGGGCTGGTGCGCCTCGGAGTCCGGCCCGACGACCGGGTGGCGCTGGTCCTGCCCAACGGGTGGCCGTTCGTGGTCGCCTACCTGGCCGTTCTCGGGGTCGGCGCCGTGGCGGTCCCGATCGACCCGTCGATGCCCGCCCCGGCGGTGGCCCAGGAGATCGACATGATCCGGGCCAGGGTGGCGATCGCGGGACCGGCGGCCGAGGCGGTGGTGCGCGAGGTGGCCCAGGGCCGGAGCGGCGCCACCCAGCTCGTGGTCGTGGGGGACATGTCCGAGCTGCTCGACGCCGATCCCGTCCCTTACGTCGACCGCCGGCCCGACGACCTGGCTCTGCTGGTCTTCACCGCCGGCACAGCCGGGCCGGCCAAGGCCGCCATGCTGACCCACGGCGGCCTCCGGGCCAACCTCGACCAGGTGCAGCAGCATCCCGGTCGGGCTCTCGTGCCCAACGACGTCTCCTACGGCGTGCTGCCGTTCTTCCACGTCTTCGGCATCAACGTGGTGCTCGGGCTCTCCCTCCTCGCCGGGTCGTCGGTGGTCCTGGTCGAGCGGTTCGACGCCGCCGAGGCGCTCGCGATCATCCGCGAGCGCCGGGTGACGATCCTGGCCGGGGCCCCGCCGATGTTCAGGGCGCTGGCGGCGGCTTCGCCCGGGGAGGGGTCGGGACGCGGGGACGGGGACGGGCCGCCGGGTGGGGACCTGGCGAGCGTCCGCCTGGCGGTGTCCGGCGCCTCGGCGCTGCCCCCCGAGGTGGCGGCGGCGTTCGAGGACCGGTTCGGGCTCCCGCTGTGGCAGGGCTACGGCCTCACCGAGGCCAGCCCGGTCGTGACCTCCTCGGTCATCGGCGGGGTGCCCAAGCCGGGTTCGGTGGGGGTCCCGCTGCCCGGCGTCAAGCTGCGCCTGGTCGACGAGGCCGGCGAGGACGCTCTCGTGTCGGACCCGGGGGAGCTGTGGGTCAAGGGCCCCAACGTCTTCGCCGGGTACTGGGAGGACCCGGAGGCCACCGCCGCCGTGCTCACCGACGGGTGGCTGCACACCGGGGACGTCGCGGTCGTCGACGACGACGGCTACGTCTACCTGGTCGACAGGCTGAAGGACATCGTGATCGTGTCGGGGTTCAACGTGTACCCGGCCGAGGTCGAGGACGTGCTGCGCGACGACCCCCGGGTGGACGAGGTGGCGGTGGTGGGGGTGGCCGACGCCCACACCGGTGAGTCGGTGCGGGCCTACGTGGTCGCCACCGCGGATGCGGCGGGGGACCCCGGGCTGGTCGACACCCTGGCCGCCCGCTGCCGGGCCCACCTGGCGCCCTACGAGTGCCCGGACGCCATCGAGATCGTCGACTCACTGCCCCACGGACTCGGGGGGAAGCTGCTCCGCCGGGCCCTCCGTCAGGGCTCGACCGGGCCGCCCCGATAAGCATGTGAAAGTAAGCACGAGACAGCGGTAGCCTGGTGGCGATGCCCGCCAGGAACGGTCGGACCCGGATCCCCGAGGCCACCGTGAGCCGGCTGCCGGTCTACCTCCGGGCCCTGCTCGAGCTGGTCGGGGAGCAGGTGCCGACGGTCTCGTCCGAGCGCCTGGCCGAGCTGTCGGGCGTCAACGCCGCCAAGGTGCGCAAGGACCTGTCCCACCTCGGCTCCTACGGGACCCGCGGGGTCGGCTACGACGTCAGCTTCCTGGTCGACCAGGTCGGCCGCGAGCTCGGCATGACCCGGGACTGGCCGGTCGTGATCGTCGGCCTCGGGAACCTGGGCCGGGCCCTCGCCAACTACCGGGGCTTCTCGACCCGGGGTTTCCGGGTGGCGGCGCTGCTCGACACCGACCCGGGCCTGGTCGGGGAGCAGGTCGGGGACCGGCGGGTGCGCCACCTCGACGAGCTGGAGGCAGCCGTGGCCGAGGAGGGGGTGGCCGTGGGCATCATCGCCACGCCGGCCCCGTCGGCCCAGGAGGTGGCCGACCGGCTGGTGCGGGCGGGGGTGACGGCCATCCTTAACTTCGCCCCGGTCGTGCTGTCGGTGCCCGAGCACGTGTCGCTCCGCAAGGTCGACCTGGCCATCGAGCTGCAGATCCTGACCTTCTACCAGAACCAGCAGAACCGCCTTTGCCCCACGGCTACCCCGTCACTCTGATCGTCGAGGGGCGCCCCTGCCTGGTGGTCGGGGGCGGCCCCGTGGCGGCGCGCAAGGCCGCCGGCCTCCTCGAGTGCGGGGCCCGGGTCCGGGTGGTGGCCGAGAGGGTGGGCCCCGAGATCCGGTCGCTGGCCGTGGACTGGGAGGAGCGCCCCTACCGGGCCGGGGAGGCCGGGCGCTACTGGCTGGTGGCCACCGCCACCGACCACCCCGAGGTGACCCGGGAGGTGGCGGCCGACGCCGAGGCCGCCGGCGTGCTCGTCAACGCCGCCGACGACCCGGGTCTCTGCTCGTTCTTCCTGCCGGCCGTCGCCCGCCGGGGCCGCGTCTCGGTCGCGGTGTCGACCGAGGGCGCCAGCCCCGCACTGGCCCGGTGGCTGCGCGACCGCGTGGCGGACGAGTACGTCGGCCCCGAGTACGGCGTGCTGGCCGACCTGCTGGCCGAGCGGCGGGATGAGATCCACGCCGCCGGGCGTTCCACCGAGAGCGTCGACTGGCGGGCGGCTCTGGACTCCGACATGCTCGATCTGGTCCGGACCGGCCGTGTCGACCAGGCAAGGGAGCGGATGCAGCGATGTCTGTCGTAGTCGTCGGGCTCAACCGAACGGTCCCGCTCGGGCTCCTCGAGCGGATGACGGTCACCGACGCCAACCTGCCGAAGGCGCTCCACGACCTCGGCGGCCGTCCCCACCTGCTGGAGGCGGTCGTGCTGTCGACGTGCATGCGCACCGAGGTCTATGCCGAGGCGGAGAAGTTCCACGGCGCCATCGGGGACATCCGCAACTTCCTGGCGGAGCTGTCGGGGGCCTCGCCCGAGAGCTTCAGCGACCACCTCTACACGTACTACGAGGACGCCGCCGCGGCCCATCTCTTCGAGGTGGCGGCCGGGCTGGACTCGGCCGTGGTCGGGGAGGGGGAGATCCTCGGCCAGGTGCGCGACGCCTGGGAGCGGGCCCGGGAGGAGGGCGCCTCGGGCCCGGTCCTCAGCAGCCTGTTCCGTCATGCGGTCGAGGTGGGCAAGCGGGCCCGCACCGAGACCGCCATCTCTCGGGGGGTTACATCGGTCTCCCAGGCGGCGGTGGCCATGGCCGCCGACGTGCTGTGGGGTCTGACGGGCCGCACGGTGCTCGTGGTCGGCGCCGGGGACATGGGGCGGGGCATGGCGGTGGCCCTGGCCGGGCGCGGGGTGGGGCGGGTGCTCGTCGCCAGCCGCAGCGAGACCCGGGCCGCCGAGGTGGTGGCGGAGCTGCCGACCGAGGCCCGCGTCGTCGAGATGGCCGAGGTGCCCGCCCAGCTGCGCTCGGTCGACCTCGTGCTGACCGGCACCGCCTCCCCGAGTCTCGTCTTCAGCGCCGAGGAGGTGGCGGCGGCCCTGGCCGAGCGGGACGGCCGACGCCTGCTCATGGTGGACATAGCCGTGCCCCGCGACGTCGATCCGGCCGTCCGCGAGCTGCCCGGAGTGACGCTGCTCGACATGGCGGACCTCGTGTCCTTCGCCGAGGCCGGGCTCTCGGGCCGCAAGGCCGAGGTGGCCCGGGTGCGGGAGATCGTGGAGGAGGAGCTCCGCCGGTACGGCGAGCTGTCCACGGCGCGCACCGTCGCCCCGGTGGTGGCGGCCCTGCACGACCGGGCCGAGGCGCTGCGGGTGGCCGAGCTCGAGCGGATGTCGGGGCGCCTCTCCTCGCTCGACGAGCGTCAGCGCCGGGCCGTCGAGGCCGTCACCCGGGGCCTGGTGGCCAAGATGCTCCACGACCCCACGGTCAGGCTGAAGGAGGAGGCGGGGACGCCGCGCGGGGAGCGGCTGGCCGACGCCCTGCGCACGCTCTTCGACATCTGACCCGGTGAGGCTGCGGATCGCCACGCGGGGGAGCGCCCTGGCGCTGTGGCAGGCCCGCCACGTGGCGGCGCTGCTCCGGGAGGCCGCCCGAGTCGACGCGACGGGGCCGGCGGAGATCGAGGAGGTCATTGTCCGTACGACCGGGGACGTGAGGCGGGACGTCCCGATCCACGAGATGGGTGGCCAGGGTGTCTTCGTGAAGGAGGTGCAGGCCGCCGTCCTCGAGGGCCGGGCCGACCTGGCCGTCCACTCGGCCAAGGACCTGCCCCCCCGGCCCGCCCCCGGGCTGGTCCTGGCGGCGGTGCCGCGGCGCGCCGATCCCCGCGACGCCCTCGCCGGCGCCGCCCTGGCCGACCTGCCCGCCGGGGCCCGGGTGGCCACGGGCTCGGTGCGGCGCCGGGCCCAGCTGGCGTGGCTGCGTCCCGACCTCACCTTCGTCGGGCTCCGGGGCAACATCGGCACCCGCCTGGAGCGGGTCGGGGCCGCGGGGGCGGACCGGGTCGACGCCGTGGTCGTGGCCGCCGCCGCCCTGGACCGGCTGGGCCTCCTCGACCGGGCGGCGGAGGTGCTCCCGGTCTCGGCCCTGCTGCCCCAGGTCGGGCAGGGCGCCCTGGCCGTCGAGTGCGCCGACGACCGCCCCGACGTGAGGGAGCTGGTGGCGCGGATCGAGGACCTCGGCTCCCGGCGCGAGGTCGACGCCGAGCGGGCCTTCCTGGACACGCTCGGGGGCGGGTGCGAGCTGCCCGTCGGGGCCCTCGCCCGGGCCCCTTCTGCCGGGGGGGCGCTGACGATCGACGTGATGATGGCCAGCCTGGACGGGCGGGTCGTGGCCCGCCACCGGGCCGAGGGGCCGGCCGCCGAGCCGGAGGTGCTGGGCCGGGCCGCCGCCGCCGGCCTGCCGCCCTGGAGCACGGCCAACCCGTGACCGTCTACCTGGTGGGGGCGGGCCCGGGGGACCCCGGCCTGATCACGGTCAGGGGCGCCGAGGTGCTGGGGCGCGCCGACGTCGTCGTCTACGACCGGCTGGCCGATCCCCGCCTGCTGGAGCTGGCGCCCCCGGGAGCCGAGCGGGTGGACGTCGGCAAGCGCCCCGGCGGCCCGGTCGACCAGGACTCGATCAACGCCCTGCTCGTGGAACGGGGCCGCACCGGGGCCACCATCGTGCGGCTGAAGGGCGGGGACCCGTTCGTGTTCGGCCGCGGCGGGGAGGAGGCGGCCGCGCTCCTGGCGGCATCGGTCCCCTTCGAGGTGGTCCCGGGAGTCAGCGCCGCCGTGGCCGTTCCCGCCTACGCCGGCATCCCGGTCACCCACCGGGGGGTGTCGGCCTCGCTGACGGTCGTAACCGGCCACAGCCGCAACGATCCCGACCCCGAGCCGGACTGGGAGCTGCTGGCCCGCACGGGCGGCACCCTCGTCGTGATGATGGGCGTGGCCCACCGGGACCTGGTGTCGGCCCGGCTGATGGAGGGCGGCCTCGCCCGAGACACGCCGGTGGCGGCGGTCATGTGGGGCACCCGTACCGAGCAGCGCACCGTCCGCACGACCCTGGGGGAGCTGGCCGGAGCCGACGTCGAGCCTCCCGCCACCCTCGTCATCGGGGCGGTGGCCGCCCTCGACCTGTCCTGGTACGAGCGGCGGCCCCTCCTCGGCCGGCGGGTGGTCGTCACCCGCACCGCCGAGCAGGCCGGGGAGCTGTCGGGCCGGCTGACGGAGGCGGGGGCCGAGGTGGTCGAGGTCCCGACCCTGACCATCGCCGACCCGAGTGATGCCGGCGCCGGGCTGGCGACGGCGGCGCGGCGCCTGGCCCGCTTCGACTGGGTGGTGCTGACCTCGGCCAACGCCGTGGAGCGGCTGTTCTCCCACCTGCACGACGCCCGCGATCTCGGCTCGGCCCGGGTGGCGGCGGTCGGCCCGGCCACCGCCGCCGTCCTGGCCCGCCACGGCGTACGGGCCGATCTGGTGGCCCGGCGTTCCTCGGGGGCGGCCCTGGCCGACGAGATCCCGGACCCCCCGGGGTCGGTCCTGCTGGCCCGGGCCGAGGTGGCCGACCCCGCCCTGCCCGAGAAGCTGGCGGGGCGGGGCTTCGAGGTCGAGGAGGTGGCCGCCTACCGGACCGCCCCCCTGCCCGTGCCGGCCCGACTGGTCGAGCGGGCCGAGGCGGCCGACGCCGTGACCTTCGCCTCCGGTTCGGCGGTCGACGCCTACCTGGCCGCCGGAGCCCGGGTGCGCCCCCACCAACGGGTCGTGTGCATCGGGCCGGTCACCGCCGAGGCCGCCCGTCGGGCCGGGCTGGAGGTGGCGGCGGTTGCGGAGCGCGCCGGCCTCGACGCCCTCGTCGACGCTGTCGTCGCGGCCGTAGCATCGAAGCCGTGAGCTTCCCCGACCGCCGCATGCGCCGGCTGCGCCGGACGCCGGCGCTGCGGAGGCTGGTCGCGGAGACCACCGTGCGCGCCGACGACCTGGTGGCCCCGCTCTTCGTGCGCGAGGGCGTGGAGGAGCCGGTCCCGATCCAGAGCCTGCCCGGCCATTTCCAGCACTCCCGGGCCACCCTGGTGAAGGAGGTGGACCGGCTGGCCGATCTCGGCGTCCCGGGGGTGATCCTGTTCGGCCTCCCCGCCACCAAGGACCCCGAGGGGTCCCAGGCGTGGGCTCCGGACGGCATCGTGCAGGTGGCGCTGGCCGACCTGCGGGAGCGGCACGGTGACTCTCTCGTCCTGATGGCCGATCTCTGCCTGGACGAGTACACCGACCACGGCCACTGCGGCGTGCTCGACGACGAGGGCCGGGTCGACAACGACGCCACCCTCGAGCTCTACGCCCGCACCGCGGTGGCCCAGGCCGACGCCGGGGCGGCGGTGGTGGCGCCGTCCGGGATGATGGACGGCCAGGTGGCGGCCATCCGCTCCGCCCTCGACAGCTCGGGCCACACCGCCGTGGTGGTGATGGCCTACGCCGCCAAGTACGCGTCGGCCCTCTACGGGCCGTTCCGGGAGGCGGTCGACGTGCAGATTGCCGGCGGCGGGGACAGGCGGGACTACCAGCAGGACCCCCGCAACGCCCGGGAGGCCCTGGCCGAGGTGGCCCTCGACATCGAGGAGGGCGCCGACATCGTGATGGTGAAGCCGGCCCTGGCCTACCTCGACGTGATCTCGGCGGTCCGGGGCCGTTTCGACGTCCCGGTGGCCGCCTACCACGTGAGCGGCGAGTACGCCATGGTCAAGGCCGCCGCCGAGCGGGGCTGGATCGACGGGGACGCCGTGGCCCTCGAGCACCTCACCGCCATCAAGCGGGCGGGGGCCGACGTGGTCCTCACCTACTTCGCCGGCGAGCTGGCCGCCCTGTTGGCTTGAACAGCAACGAGGAGCTGTTCGGGCGCGCCGAGCGGGTGATCCCCGGCGGGGTCAACTCCCCGGTGCGGGCCTTCCGTGCCGTCGGCGGGGTGCCCTACTTCGTGGCCCGGGCCCGGGGCCCCCACGTCTGGGACGAGGACGGCCGCCGCTACGTCGACTGGGTCCAGTCCTACGGCGCCACCATCCTCGGCCACGCCCACCCTGCTGTCGTCGAGGCCGTGTCGCGCGCCGCCGCCGACGGGACGACCTACGGCGCCCCCACCCGGCGGGAGGTCGAGCTGGCCGAGGCCATCTGCGCCCGGGTGCCCGGCTGCGAGATGGTCCGCCTCGTCTCGAGTGGCACCGAGGCGGGCATGAGCGTGGTGCGCCTGGCCCGGGGGGCCACCGGGCGCAGCCGGGTGATCAAGTTCGCCGGCTGCTACCACGGCCACTCCGACGCCCTGCTGGCGGCGGCCGGCACCGGGGTGGCCACCCTCGGGCTTCCCGACTCGGCCGGGGTCCCGCCGGCGGCGGTGGCCGACACGGTGGTCGTCCCCTACAACCGGGTCCCGGAGGTCGGCCCGGACGTGGCGTGCGTGATCGTCGAGCCGGTGGCCGCCAACATGGGCCTGGTCCCCCCCGCCCCCGGGTTCCTCGAGGGCCTGCGGGCGGCGTGCGACCGGGCCGGCGCCCTGCTGGTCTTCGACGAGGTGATCACCGGCTTCCGGGTCGGCCCGGCCGGCGCCACCGGCATCACCGGCGTGACCCCCGACCTGTGGATGTTCGGCAAGGTCATCGGGGGCGGCCTCCCGCTGGCCGCCTTCGGGGGCCGCCGGGACATCCTCTCCTCGCTGGCCCCGCTCGGGCCCGTCTACCAGGCCGGCACGCTGGCCGGTAACCCCGTCGCCACCGCCGCCGGGCTGGCCGTCCTCGGCCTCCTCGACGCCGGCGCCTACGAGGAGATCACCCTCACTGCCTCGGGCCTGGCGGCCGGTCTGGCCGACGCCCTGGCCGCCGCCGGCGTGCCGGCCCAGGTCCCACGGTGGGGCACGCTCGTCGGTGTCTTCCTGGCGGGCGATCCCGTGGCCGATTACGACGGGGCCCGGGCGGCGGCGGAGAACGGCAGGTACGCGCCCTTCTTCCACGGCCTGCTCGACCACGGGGTGGCCGTGGCCCCCGGCGCCTACGAGGTGCTGTTCCCCGGCCTGGCCCACGGGGACGAGGAGCTGAAGCTGACCGCGGAGGCCGCCTACGCGGCGGCCGCCAGGGCCGCCACGGCCCGGTAGGCCGCCTCGGCCGGGCCGATCTCGTCGGGCCGGAGCAGGTTGGACATGATCCGCAGGACCCACTCCATGAGCGTCCGGCTGTGCTGGCCGGTGTCGACCAGGGCCCTCATGAGCCGGGGGCGGCCGATGATCTTCACGAAGGCCTGGGCCACCTTGTAATAGAGGGCGTAGCTGTCCTGCAGGCGACGCTCGTACTCCCCGAGGGCGTCCTGGCCCCCGCCGGACAGCGAGTCGGCGACGCCCATGGCGGCCATCCGCCCGGTCTCGTAGGCGTAGGCGATCCCCTCCCCGTTGAAGGGGTTGATGGCGCCGGCGGCGTCCCCGCACACGAGCCAGCCCGGGCCCACCCGCGGGCCGACCGAGAGCGCCATCGGCAGCCGTCCCCCCGTGGGCGGGCCGCAGGACGTGTCGGGGCGGATCTCCCAAGAGGGGGGCGCCCCCGCCACGAAGGCGTCCATCAGGTGGGAGGTGTTGACCTCCTTCCACTGGCTGAACGTGGAGAGCAGGCCCACCCCCACGTTCACCCGGCCGTCCCCGACCGGGAAGATCCATCCGTAGCCGGGCAGGACATTGCCCCCGGCGTCGCGGACGTCGAGGTGGCTCTCGATCCACTCCTCGTCGTGGCGGGGGGACGTGAAGTAGCCCCTGATGGCCATCCCCTGCGGACAGGCCCGGTCCCGCCGGGTTCCGAGGGCCCGGCCGACCCGGGAGTTGGACCCGTCGGCCACCACGACCAGGCGGGCGGACACCTCGGCCGGGGCCTGGCCCCTCCGCCTGACCACCGCCCCGGTGCCCCGGCCGCCGTCGTCGAGAAGGGGGGAGAGCGCCTCTGCCTCCTGCCACAGGGTGGCGCCCGCCTTCTCTGCCCGCTCGGCCACCAGCTGGTCGAGGTCGTGGCGGGTCACGACGTACCCGTAGGAGGGGAAGCCGGGATGGTCGGGCCAGGCCAGGTCGAGGCTGCGGCCGAAGGCCACCGAGCGCAGCCCCACGAAGCGGTGGTGACGGCGCAGCTCGTCCTCGAGGCCGATGTCGGCCAGTTGGCGGACCGACCGGGGGGTCAGGCCGTCCCCGCAAGTCTTCTCCCGCGGGTAGCGCTTCTTCTCGACGAGCAGCACGTCCCACCCGGCGTCGGCCAGCCAGTAGGCGCACGCCGCGCCCGCCGGACCACCGCCGATCACCAGGACGTCGCGCACCGGAGCGACGCTACGACGATCACATGTTCACGAGCGAACTCGTTTGGCGGAGGGGTGGGGGCGCGGCGCTAGGTTTGCCGTGCAGATACTCAGACCGCGACCGAGAGCGGGCCGCCATGACCCAGTACACGCCGATCCTGGCCCTTCTGATCCTGGCCGTTCTGTTCGCCGGCCTGTCGTTCTTCGCGTCGGGTCTTCTGGCCCCCCGCCGGCCGACCGAGGCCAAGGCGGCGCCCTACGAGTGCGGAATCGTCCCCGAACGCGAACCGGCGCAGCGCTTCCCCGTCCGCTTCTACCTCGTGGCGATGCTGTTCATCATCTTCGACATCGAGGTGATCTTCCTCTACCCGTGGGCGGTGGTCTTCCAGCCACCGCACCCGGCGGTGTTCCTGCTCGTCGAGATGATCACGTTCGTGGCGGCCGTGTTCGTCGCCTTCGTGTACCTCATCAGCCACGGGGCCCTGGACTGGGGCCCGATCAAGCGCCTGCGGCCGGTGGCGCCGGTTTCCCCGGCGCGGACGTCGGAGACCACCGTTCGGCGCCTGCCGAGGGACTCCGAGGAAGCGGCGTAGGAGCGGCGGACCGTGGGCTTCCAGGACCTCAACCACAACTTCATCACCGCCCCCATCGAGGAGCTGGTGAAGTGGGCCCAGCGCAACAGCGTCTGGCCCGCCACCTTCGGGCTGGCGTGCTGTGCCATCGAGATGATGTCGACCGGCGCCGCCCACTTCGACATCTCGCGCTTCGGCATGGAGGTGTTCCGGGCCTCGCCGCGCCAGGCCGACCTGATGATCGTGGCCGGGAGGGTGAGCCAGAAGATGGCGCCGGTCCTCCGCCAGGTCTACGACCAGATGATGGAGCCCAAGTGGGTCATCTCGATGGGCGTGTGCGCCTCCAGCGGGGGGATGTTCAACAACTACGCCATCGTCCAGGGCGTGGACCAGGTCGTCCCGGTGGACGTGTACGCGCCGGGCTGCCCCCCGACGCCCGAGACGCTCCTGCACGCCATCCTCACCCTGCACGCCAAGATCAAGGACGGGGAGATGCACCACCGCCGGGAGCAGACCGGCGCCGGCGGGCAGTTCATGCTCCCCCATCCGGGCGGGGCGGGCGTGGAGCCGGTGAACGTCAACATCGGGGTGCCCCGCTGATGGTGGCGGTGGCCGCCCACCACATGACCGAGGAGGAGGCCGGCTCCTACGGGGCGCCGGTGTCGTTCTCCCGCGGCCAGACCGTGCTCCACACGACGGCCGGCGCCTACCTCGGGCTCATCGAGCGGCTCCACGGGGATGGCTTCAACGGGGTGGTCGATCTCTGCGCCGCCGACTACCTGGCCCATCCCGGGCGCCCCCTGCCCGACGGGGTGAGGCCCGAGCGCTTCGAGATCGTCGTGAACCTCATCTCCTACCGCCGCCGCCAGAGGATCCGGGTGCGGGTCCAGGTGCCCGACTCCGATCCGGCTCTGCCGTCGCTGTTCCTCCTCTACCCGGGGACGGAGGCCATGGAGCGGGAGGTCTACGACATGTTCGGCATCGTGTTCACCAACCACCCCGACCTCTCGCGGATCCTCATGCCCGAGGACTGGGAGGGCCATCCCCTGCGCAAGGACTACGCCGTCGGTCGGGTTCCGGTGCAGTTCAAGCACCCGCCGGAGACGAGGTGACGATGAGCGACGACACCACCACCTCGACGCCGGCCGGCCACCACGCCGACCTGGCCGAGGAGACCTACGAGGGCAGCCAGGAGATGCTGTCCCGGGCCGCCACCGACTCCCTCGAGCTGCTGCGCGAGAAGGGCGCCGTCCTGCGCCTCCCCGGCGGCGGCGTCCTCGACAGCCGCGACGTCGACATCGAGGCGGGCGAGGACGAGACCATGATCATCAACATGGGGCCCCAGCACCCGTCCACCCACGGGGTCCTGCGGATCATGATGGAGCTCGACGGGGAGACCGTCCTGCGCAGCAAGCCGGTCATCGGATATCTGCACACGGGGATGGAGAAGACCGCCGAGGAGCTCACCTACGTGCAGGGCTGCACGAACGTGACCCGCATGGACTACCTGGCCCCGCTGTTCAACGAGCTGGCCTTCTCGCTGGCCGTCGAGGCCCTGCTCGAGGTGGACATGCCGCCGCGGGCCACCTGGATCCGCATGCTCATCACCGAGCTCAACCGGGTGTCGTCGCACCTGCTGTGGCTGGCCACCAACGGCATGGACGTGGGCTCGACGTCGATGATGATCTACGGCTTCCGCGAGCGGGAGATGATCCTCGACTTCTTCCAGAAGACGACCGGCCTGCGGATGAACCACAACTACATCCGCCCGGGCGGGGTGGCCGTCGACCTGCCCGACGGGTGGCGCGCCGACGTGGAGGAGATCCTCCATGTGATCCCGTCCCGCCTCGACGAGTACGACGACCTGTTCACCGGCCAGCCGATCTTCCGGGAGCGCACCCAGGGCGTGGGCGTGATCACGGCCGAGGAGGCGGTGGCTCTCGGCGCCACCGGCCCCATCCTGCGCTCCACCGGGGTGGCCTGGGACCTGCGCCGCGACATGCCGTACATGTTCTACGACGACCTCGACTTCGACGTGATCGTCGGGAGCTTCGGGGACGCCTTCGACCGCTACGCCATCCGTCTCAACGAGATCCGCGAGTCGCTGAGGCTGATCCGCCAGATCAGCGACGCCATGCCCGACGGTGACTACCGGGTGCAGGACAAGAAGGTGACCCCGCCGCCGCGCCGGCGCATCGACGAGTCGATGGAGGCGCTGATCCACCACTTCAAGATCTTTACCGAGGGGTTCAAGGTCCCCGAGGGAGAGGTGTACGTGGCGGTGGAGAGCCCGAGGGGTGAGGTCGGGTGCTATCTCGTCTCCGACGGCTCGCCCAAGCCGTACCGGATGCACCTGCGCGATCCCAGCTTCGTCAACCTGCAGAGCCTGCCGATCATGATCCGGGGCGGCCTGGTGGCCGACGCCGTTGCGGTGATCTCGTCCGTCGACCCGGTGATGGGGGGCGTGGACCGCTAGTGGCCCGCCTCGACAGCGCCAACCTGGCCCGGGCCAGGGAGACCATCGCGCTCTATCCCCACCCCCGGTCGGCCCTCGTGCCGCTGTGCCACATCGCCCAGGAGCAGGACGGCTGGCTCACGCCCGAAGCCATCGAGCACATCGCCGAGCTGCTGGGGCTGACCGCCGCCGAGGTGCGGGGCACGGCGTCGTTCTACGACATGCTCCACACCGAGCCGGTGGGCCGCTACCTGGTGGGGATCTGCACCAACATCGCCTGCCTCCTGGCCGGCGGCTACGAGCTGCTCGAGCACGCCGAGCAGTCCCTCGGCACGCCGGTGGGCGCCACCACCCCCGACGGGACCGTGACCCTCGAAGAGGTCGAGTGCATCGCCTACTGCGACAGCGCTCCCTGCGCCATCGTCAACTACCGGTACTTCGGCCCGCTCACCGGGGCCGACTTCGACCGGCTGATCGAGGACGTGCGTGCCGGTCGTCTCGCCGACGACGTGCCCCCGCACGGGACCCTCAACCGGGTGCGCCGGGAGGGGGGCCTGCGCGTGCCGGCCGAGGAGGTGGCGGCGCAGCGGGCTGCCGACGACGAGGCCCGCCGCCAGCGCCGCGAGCAGCGGGAGAAGGAGACGGCGGCCGGCCCCGCCGGGGGTGCCAGTTGAGCACCCGGAAGGCGGCCCCGGGCTTCCTCGACGCCCCCAAGGTGGTCACGTCGCGCTTCGGCCACGACGACTCCTACACGCTGTCGCGCTTCCTGGCGACGGGCGGCTACGACGCCCTGCGCAAGGCCCTGGGCATGCTGCCCGAGCAGGTGGCGGCCGAGGTCGACGCCTCGGGGCTCCTGGGCCGGGGGGGCGCCGGCTTCCCGACGGGCCGGAAGTGGTCGATGCTGCGCCCGGCGCCCGTGCGCTACCTGGTGGTGAACGGGGACGAGAGCGAGCCGGCCACCTTCAAGGACCACGCCCTCGTCACCCGCGACCCCCATCAGCTGATCGAGGGGGCGGTGATCGCCGCCTACGCGGTGGGGGCCATGCAGGTGTTCCTGTACGTCAGGGGGGAGTTCGCCCTCGGGCTGGAGCGGGTGCAGGCCGCCCTCAACGAGGCGTACCAGCACGGGGCGGTGGGACAGGACATCTTCGGGTCGGGCTTCTCGGTCGACATCGTCGTGCACCCCGGGGCCGGCGCCTACATCTGCGGGGACGAGACCGGCCTGCTCGAGAGCCTGGAGGGAAAGCGCGGCTTCCCGCGTATCAAGCCGCCCTACTACCCGGCCGTGATGGGCCTCTACATGGAGCCCACCGTGGTCAACAACGTGGAGACGATCTCGTCGCTGCCCTGGATCGTCAACCACGGCGGCGCCGCCCTGGCCGAGCTGGGGGAGCCGACGTCGACAGGGACGAGGATGTTCGCCCTCGCCGGCCACGTGCTCCGGCCCGGGAACTACGAGATCGAGATGAGCAAGCCCACCTTCCGGGACCTCATCTACTCCCCGGAGCTCGGCGGCGGGGTGCGGGACGGCAACGCGGTGAAGGCGGTGATCCCGGGCGGGGCGTCCTCGCCTTGGATCGGTCCCGACCAGCTCGACCTCCACCTCGACCAGAAGGCGGTGCAGGACGCCGGCACCATGCTCGGGTCGGGATCGATCGTCGTGATGGACGAGCGCACCTGCATGGTGCGCGCCGCCTGGCGCATCTCCCGGTTCTTCCACCGCGAGTCGTGCGGCCAGTGCACCCCGTGCCGGGAGGGCTCGGGCTGGGTGGAGAAGGTGCTGCGCCGCATCGAGGCCGGCCAGGGCCGGGAGGAGGACCTCGACCTCCTCCTCGACGTCTGCGACAACATCTCCCCCGACCTGGTGTGGCCGCCGAAGCAGACCACGATCTGCCCGCTCGGCCCGTCCATCCCTCCGGCCGTGGTGTCGTCGATGCGCATGTACCGGGACGAGTACCTGCTCCACATCAAGGACGGGGCGTGCCCCCATGGCTGAGCTCCGCATCCGCCCCACCAACGAAGCGGTGACCGTCACCATCGACGGGCGCGAGGTCGCGGCGCGCAAGGGGGAGCTGCTGATCGCCGCCGCCGAGCGGGCCGGCACCTACATCCCCCGGTTCTGCTACCACCCCCGGATGAAGCCGGTGGGCATGTGCCGGATGTGCCTGGTGGAGGTGAAGGGGCCCCGCGGCTTCGCCCTGCAGCCGGCGTGCTACGTGGAGGTGGCCGACGGCCAGGAGGTCCTCACCACAACCGACAACGTGCGCAAGGCCCAGGACGGCGTCCTCGAGTTCCTGCTGATCAACCATCCCCTCGACTGCCCGGTCTGCGACAAGGGCGGGGAGTGCCCCCTGCAGGACCAGACGATCTCGTTCGGCCCCGGGGAGAGCCGCTTCGTCGAGGAGAAGCGCCACTTCGAGAAGCCGATCCCCATCGGGCCGCTCGTGCTGCTGGACCGGGAGCGCTGCATCCAGTGCGCCCGCTGCACGCGCTTCGCCGACGAGGTGGCGGGAGACGCGCTGATCGACTTCGCCGGGCGGGGGGACCAGCTCGAGGTGGCGGTGGGAAGCGGGGCGCCGTTCACCTCCTACTTCAGCGGCAACACCATCCAGATCTGCCCGGTCGGCGCCCTCACCGCCGTCCCCTACCGCTTCCGGGCCCGGCCGTGGGACCTGGAGCAGGTGGAGAGCACGTGCACGACGTGCTCGGTCGGCTGCGCCGTGGCCGTGCAGTCGTCGTCCAACCGCATCACGCGCTACCTCGGCATCGACTCCGACCCCGTCAACCAGTCGTGGCTCTGCGACCGGGGCCGCTTCGACTACCAGGCCATCGACAGCCCCGACCGCCTCTCCCAGCCGCTCGTCCGCCGCGACGGGGAGCTGGTACCGGTCGGCTGGTCCGAGGCGCTGGCGACCGTGGCCCGGGGCATCGAGGAGGTGCGCCGGCTGCACGGGCCCCAGGCCGTGGCCGTGCTCGGCGGGGCCCGGCTGCCCAACGAGGACGCCTACGCCTGGGCCAAGCTGGCCAAGGCCGTCATCGGGACCGACAACGTCGACGCCCAGATGGGGGACGGCCTTCCCGCCGAGGTGGTCCTCGGCCTGCCCCGCGCCACCATCGACGAGGCCTGCGCCGCCGACGTGGTGGTGCTCCTGGCCCCCGACATCAAAGAGGAGCTTCCCGTCCTCTACCTCCGGCTGCGGGCGGCCGCCCTCGAGCGGCGCGCCGGCGGTCCCGGGCCCCGGCTGATCGAGCTGGGCCAGACCCACTCCGGCCTCACTCCGTACGCCGACATCAGCCTGGCCCACAGACCGGGCGAAGCCGCCTCTCTCCTCTCCGCCCTCACCGCCGCCCGCGCCCCCCGCGGCGAGGTGGCCGGGGTGCCGGCGGCCGACATCGGTCGGGCCCGCGAGGCCCTGAAGGGTGCCGGGAGCCTGGTGATGGTGGCGGGGCGGCCCTCGCTGGCGGAGTCGGCCACCTTCCCGGCCCAGGCCGCCGCCGTCCTGGCCGCCGCCCGCCCGCAGGCCCGCTTCCTGCCCGCCCTGCGGCGCGGCAACGTCATGGGGGCCCTCGACATGGGGCTGGCCCCCGGGGTCCTTCCCGGGCGGGTGGGCCTGGACGCCGGGCGCGACTGGTACACCCGGGCGTGGGGCCAGGCTCCGGCCGAGCGGGGCCTCGACGCCGGCGGGATCCTGGCCGCCGCCGCCGAGGGCCGCATCCACGCTCTGGTCCTCCTCGGCGCCGACCCCCTGGCCGACTTCCCCGACGCCCGGCTGGCCGAGCAGGCCCTGGCCGGGGTGGGGCTCATCGTGGCGGTCGACACCTTCCTCACCGACTCGTCGCGGAAGGCCGACGTGGTGCTGCCGGCGGCCACGTACGCCGAGCGCTCCGGCACCACCACCAACATCGAGGGGAGGGTGAGCCGCCTGTCCCAGAAGGTCGTTCCCCCGGGCGTGGCCTGGCCGGACTGGATGATCGCGGTGGAGCTGGCCGCCCAGCTGGGAGCCGACCTCGGGCCGGTCAGCCTCGGCGAGCTCTGGGACGAGATCGAGGCGGTGGCCCCCTCGCACCGGGGCCTCTCCGGCCCGCTGCTGCTCTCGCCGCCGGCGCGCGACGGGGTCGTCGTCCCGCTGGGCCCCGGGGACCGGGCCGCCCTGGAGGCGGGGGAGTGGGAGCCCGGCGCCGGCCGGCCCGGGGGCGGCCCGGCGGCGGTGGGCGGCGGCGTGGACACCGGCGGAGGGGCCACCCAGCCCGTTCCCGCCCCGATCGACCCCATGTCCGACCCCGGCATCGGGGCGGTCGAGCAGCAGGGCGTCAAGGCCACCGCCACCGTGCCCCTGCCGGCCGAGGGCCCGGCCCGGGTCCCGCCCCGACCCGAGGGCCCCGAGCCCGAGCGGCTCGGCCCGCCCCCGGCCGACGCCGAGCTCTCCCTCACCCCCCTCGACGCCTACTCCCTGCGGCTGGTCTCGTCCCGGACGCTCTACGACGGGGCGGTCATGACCCAGGCCAGCCCCGCCCTGGCGGGCCTGGCGCCCGGCGCCCGGCTCCGCGCCAACCCCTACGACCTCGACCGCCTCGGTGTGACCACCGGGGGACAGGTGCGGGTGGCCTCGGCGCGCGGCGCCTTCGTGCTCCCGGTGGAGGCCGACCCCGGCGTGCCGCGGGGCGCGGCCTGGCTGGGCTTCCGCCAGCCCGACGGCGGCGCCGCCGCCCTCATCGACCACTCCCAGCCGGTCACCGACGTCCGGCTGGAGACACCGTAGGAGCCGTATGGGCGATCCGATCTTCATCCACGGCATCGACCTGGCCGCCGTCATCACGCTCGTGATCAAGGTGCTGATCGCGTTCGTGGTCCTGCTCGTGTCGGTGCTGATGATGATCTGGTTCGAGCGCAAGATCATCTCCGACATGCAGAACCGGATCGGCCCCGACCGGGCCGGGCCGTGGGGGATCCTGCAGTCCCTGGCCGACGGGGTGAAGCTGTTCTTCAAGGAGGACCTGCTGCCCGACCGGGCCGACCGGCGCATGTTCCGCCTGGCCCCCTACCTGTCGTCGGTGCCCGCTTTCATCATGTTCACGGTCGTCCCTCTGGGCGGGGTGATCCACTTCGGCCACCGCAGCACCCAGCTCCAGGTGGCCGACCCACCGATCGGGATCCTCCTGGTGCTGGCGGCGTCGGCGGTGGCGGTCTACGGCGTTCTGCTGGCGGGGTGGGCATCGGGATCCAAGTACCCCCTGCTCGGCGGGGTGCGGGCGTCGGCCCAGCTGATCTCCTACGAGGCGGCGCTGTCGCTGTCGGTGGCGGCGGCGGTGCTGATCACCGGGAGCCTGTCGACCCGGGACATCGTCGACGCCCAGAACGGCGTCATCCGCGGCTTCATCCCGAACTGGAACGTCTTCCGGCTCGGCTTCGTGCCGTTCATCGTGTTCCTCCTGGCGTCCACGGCCGAGATGAACCGGCCGCCGTTCGATCTGGTCGAGGCCGAGCAGGAGCTGGTGGGCGGGTTCCACACCGAGTACTCGTCGGTGCGCTTCGCCCTGTTCTTCCTGGCCGAGTTCATGGGCACGATCACGATGTCGGCCATCGCGGTGACGCTGTTCCTGGGCGGCCCCGACGGCCCCGGCTTCCACGTCGTGCGCTGGCTGTGGCCGATCCTGTGGTTTGCCGGCAAGACCATCGTGTTGCTGTTCGTGCAGGTCTGGCTGCGGGGTACCCTGCCCCGCCTGCGCTACGACCAGCTGATGGGCTTCGGCTGGAAGTTCCTCATACCGGTCTCGCTGGGATGGCTGCTCGTCGTGGCGGCCATGCGGGTGAGCCTGGGCTGGGGACTGGTCGTGGTGGCCATCGGCGTCGTGTTCGGCGCCCTGCTGGTGCGGGCCATGACGATCAGCGGCCGCCGGGTCGGGGAGGTGTTCAACTGATGGGCTACCTGACCGGCTTCAAGGTGACCCTGCGCCAGATGTTCCTGCCCCGGGTCACGTCGCGCTACCCCAACGAGAAGCGGCGCAAGCCCGTCCGGTTCCACGGGCGCCACGTCCTCAACCGCTACGAGGACGGGATGGAGAAGTGCATCGGCTGCGAGCTGTGCGCCGGCGTCTGCCCCGCCCGCTGCATCTACGTCCGGGGCGCCGACAACCCCCCCGACGCCCCCGTCTCGCCCGGGGAGCGCTACGGCTTCGTCTACGAGATCAACTACCTCCGCTGCATCCACTGCGACCTGTGCGTGGAGGCCTGCCCCACCGAGGCCATCACCGAGTCGAAGCTGTTCGAGTTCTCCTTCACCAACCGGGAGGACGCCATCTACACCCGCAGCGAGCTGCTGGTGGACGACGCGGGCATGCCGAAGCACCTCCCGTGGGAGGACTGGCGTCCCGGCGAGGACCGGAACACCTCGGCGTGGATGCGTGCCACCGCCTCCGCCGGCGTGGGCACCGAGGAGGGCGTGGTCCACTGGTCGGGAGAGCTCGGCTACGGCGTGCGCGCCCCCGAGGCGGGCCAGGCCGCCGAGCCGCCCCCGAGCCACGAGGGTCCCGACGCCTACGGGCTGCGCGAGGCCCACGCCCACCAGGCCGAGCTGGCCCACGCCCACGAGGGGGACCCGGAGTGATCGCCGCCCTCGCCGCCCCCGTCCTGGCCACCGCCACCGTCGACAGCGTGGTGTTCGCCATCTGCGCCGCCATCGTGCTGGTGGGGGCCTTCGGCGTGGTGCTGTCCACGAATCCCGTCTACTCCGCCCTCTCGCTCGTGCTGACCCTGTTCGGCGTGGCGGTGCTGTTCGTCGAGCAGGACGCCCAGTTCCTGGCCGCCGTGCAGGTGATCGTCTACGCCGGCGCCATCGTCGTGCTGTTCCTGTTCGTGATCATGCTGCTCGGGGTGGACCGGGCCGAGCCCGAGACCACCAGCCGGCTGCCGGGGCAGCGCCCCCTGGCCGTGCTCCTGGGGATGGCGGGGCTCGGGGAGTTGCTGGCCCTGGCCCGCTGGCGGCACTGGCTCACCGGCGCCCGGCCGTCGGGGCAGGGCGCCATCGGCGGCGGCGCCAACACCGGGGCCCTGGCCAAGTCGCTGTTCACGACCTACCTGCTCCCCTTCGAGCTCACGTCGCTCCTCCTGATCATCGCCGTGCTGGCCGCCGTGGTGCTGGCCCGCCGGCCCTCCCACACGCCCGCCGCCCCGCCCCCCCTCGAGGAGAGCGACGACGTGGGTGCCCCGCTGGCCCCCGCCATCGGCCCCGACGAGGCGGCCTCCGGCGTGCGCAACGTGACCGACGAGGAAGTCGGGGCGGTATGACGCTCGACGGGACCTGGTACCTGGCCCTGGCGGCGGTGCTGTTCGGAGTGGGGGCGGTGGGCCTCCTGGTGCGCCGCAACGTCCTGGTGATGTTCATGTGCGTCGAGCTGATGCTCAACGCCGTGAACCTGACCTTCGTCACCTTCTCGCGCATGCTGGGTGACATCCACGGCCAGTCACTGGTGTTCTTCGTGCTGGTGGTGGCGGCCGCCGAGGTCGTGGTCGGCCTCGGCATCATCGTGTCGATCTTCCGGCGCCGGCCGGAGGCCACCGCCGACGACCTCAACATCCTCAAGGGTTAGACCGCGCCGATGACGAGCTTCCGCCCATGATCCACGCCGCCCCGGCCATCCTGCTCCTGCCGCTCGTCGGCTTCCTCGTGCTCGCCTTCTCCGGGCGCCGCCTCGGGGACCCCGCCGCCGGCTGGGTCGGGACCCTGGCCGTGGTCGGGTCGTTCGTGGCCGCCGTCGTGACCTTCGTCGGGCTGCACCACATGGGACCGGACCACCGGGAGGTCACCCAGACCTGGTTCACGTGGATCCCGGTGGGGGGGCTCAAGGTCAGCATCGGGGCCCTCGTCGACCCCCTCTCGACCACGATGACCCTGTTCGTCACCGGCGTGTCGGCGCTGATCCACCTGTACTCGATCGGCTACATGAAGGGTGACCCGGACTTCCGGAAGTTCTTCGTCTACCTGAACCTGTTCGTCTTCTCCATGGTCGTGCTGGTCCTGGGGGGGAACTTCCTGTTCACGTTCGTGGGCTGGGAGGGGGTCGGCACCTGCTCCTACCTCCTCGTCGGGTTCTGGTTCGAGCGCAACACGGCCGCCACCGCCGCCAAGAAGGCCTTCGTGGTCAACCGCATGGGTGACTTCGGGTTCCTCCTGGCCATGTTCCTGGTCGTGGGCCACTTCGGCTCCCTCGACTACCGGACCGTCTTCACCCACCTGGGCGGGCCCTCCCCGCTGTCGCACACCACCGCCCTGGCCATCTCCCTGCTCCTGCTCCTCGGCGCCGTCGGCAAGTCGGCCCAGCTGCCCCTGTACTCCTGGCTGCCCGACGCCATGGAGGGCCCGACGCCCGTCTCGGCCCTGATCCACGCCGCCACCATGGTCACCGCCGGCGTGTACCTCATGACCCGGGTCAACCCGATCCTGTCGGTGTCCCCGGCCGCCTACACGGCCATCGCCGTCCTCGGCGCCGTCACCGCCTTCTACGCCGCCACCGTGGCCTGCGCCCAGGACGACATCAAGCGGGTGCTGGCCTACTCCACCGTCTCCCAGCTCGGCTACATGTTCCTCGGGGTGGGCTCGGCCGCCTTCGGGGCCGCCATCTTCCACATGCTCAGCCACGCCTTCTTCAAGGCCCTCCTCTTCCTGGCCGCCGGCTCGGTGATCCACGCCCTCCACGACGAGCAGGACATGAAGCGCATGGGGGGGCTGCGGCGCTACCTGCCGGTCACCGCCCCCACCTTCTTCGTGGCCTGGCTGGCCATCTCGGGGGTGCCGCCGTTCAACGGCTTCTGGTCCAAGGACGACATACTCGGGGCCGCCTACCACAAGAGCCCCGCCCTGTGGGCCGTCGGTGTGGCCACCGTCCTGCTCACCGCCTACTACATGACCCGCCAGGTCGTGCTGGTGTTCAACGGCCAGGCCCGCTGGAGCACGGCCCGGGCGTCGGCGCCGGACAGCGGCGTGGCCCACGGGGGCGCCGGGGGCCACGGCGGGTCCGGGGAGCCGCACGAAGGCCCGTGGGTCATGCGCTACCCGCTGGTGATCCTGGCCGTCGCCACCGTGTTCGGCGGTCTCATCGACCTGCCGTTCGGCAAGCTCAAGTTCCTCGACACGTGGCTGTCCCACGTGGCCAGCGGCCAGGGGGACCTCGCCACCCAGTCCGGGGCCCTGCGGGCGTCGCTGCTCACCGTCACGACGGTGGTGGCCCTGGTCGGCCTGGGCCTGGCCTGGAGCCTCTGGAGCCGGCGGGTGGACCGGCCCCAGCTCGAGCCGGCCCTCCTCCGCACCAGCTACCACGTCGACGACATCTCGACGGCGGTGTTCACCCAGGCGGGCGGGGCGTTCAGCCGGGCTCTCGCCACCGTGGTCGACAACCGGATCGTCGACGGGTTCGTCAACGGCGTCGGCGCGGGGGCGCGGGGTCTCGGCGGCGTGGTCCGTCGGCTGCAGACCGGCTACGTGCGCAACTACGCCCTGGGCATCGCGGCCGGGACCGTGCTGATCCTCGGGTTCATGCTGGCGAGGGTCGGATGACGACGCTCCTGCCCGTCGCTCAGAGCACGGCCGGGGGCGGCTTCGGCTTCCCGATCCTGCCCGCCATCGTGATCGTCCCGGCGACCATGGCCGTGGTGCTGGCCCTGCTGCCCCGCTCCCGCCAGGAGCTGGCCCGCTGGCTGGGCACGGGCGCCTCGCTGGTCGTGGCCGGCCTCGCCATAGCCATGGCCGTGCGCTTCCGGACCGGCCAGGCCGGCTACCAGTTCGTCGTGGCCCACGACTGGATCAGGCCCTTTGGCGTGCAGTGGAAGCTCGGCGTCGACGGGATCTCGGTGTTCATCGTCGTGGTGACCGCCGTGCTGTTCCCCGTGGCGATAGCCGGGCCCCGTGTCGATCGCGACATCCGCTCCTACGCGGCATGGATGCTGCTCCTGGAGGCGGGGTGCCTGGGTGCCCTGATGTCGCTCGACCTCCTTCTGTTCTTCCTGTTCTTCGAGCTGACCCTGCCGCCGATGTACATGCTGATAGCCCGGTGGGGCGCCAGTCCCCGCCGCTCGGGCGCCGCCACCAAGTTCTTCGTATACACCTTCGCCGGGTCGGCGCTGATGCTGATCGCCATGCTGGCCCTCGTGTTCCTCGAGGCCCGCTCGAGCGGCCACGTGACCTTCGACCTGTTGACCCTCACCGCCCAGCAGCACCTGTCCAAGGACATATCGATCCTGCTGTTCCTGGGCTTTGCGGCCGCCTTCGCCGTCAAGGTGCCGATCTTCCCATTCCACACCTGGCTACCCGACGCCCAGGTGGAGGCGTCGACGGGCGGGTCGATGGTGCTGGCCGGGGTCATGTTCACCCTCGGCACCTACGGGCTGGTGCGGTTCTGCATCGAGCTGTTCCCGGGCGCCTCCGTCAGCATGGCCCCGCTGATGCTGACCCTCGGCGCCATCGGGATCGTCTACGGCTTCCTGGTGGCCGTGGTGCAGACCGACATCAAGCGCATGATCGCCTACACGCTCGTGGCCGACCTCGGTGTGATCGTGGTCGGGCTGTTCGGGTTCACGGCCCAGGGCTTCTCCGGTGGCATCTACCAGACCGTGAACCACGGCGTGAGCATGGCGGCCATGTTCCTTCTGATCGGCCTGCTGATCGACCGGCTCGGAACCTCGGAGCTGGCCGCCATGGGCGGCGTCCAGAAGCGGGCCCCGATCTTCGCCGCCGTCTTCCTCCTCGTCACCCTGTCGGTGGTCGGGGTCCCCGGCCTCAACGGCTTCATCGGGGAGTTCCTCCTCCTCCTCGGCACGTTCCTCACCCACCGGTGGTGGGCGGTGGTGGCCACGGTCGGGGTGATCCTGGCCGCCCTGGTGTTCCTGTGGGCCTACCAGCAGGCCTTCCACGGCACTCCCCGCACCGGTCGCGTCGGCGCCGAGCTCAGCGCCCGTGAGCTCCTGGTGGTGGCGCCGCTGGTCGTGCTGATCGTCGGCCTCGGCGTGTACCCCCGTCCGTTCCTCGACCGCATCAACCCCTCGGCGGACCGGATCCTGGCCCGGGTTGCGGTCGTGGCCCACAATCCGCCCCCGTCGCCACCGGCGGCGTCGGGGCTCCCCCGGCGCGTGGAGGCCCAGCCATGAGCCTGGCCGGGATCCTGGGGCTGAGCGGCCTGGTGACGCCGCACGTCGACTACGTGTCGATCCTCCCCGAGCTGATCCTCAGCGTGGCGGCCCTGCTGATGATGCTGGCCGCCTCGCTGTTCCGCCGAGCGGTGCCGCGGGGTACCTGGGCCATCTCCACCGCAGTGGTGGCGGCCGCCTCCATCGGCGCGTCGTGGTACCTGTGGGACCAGGTCCAGCACCACGGCGCCCACACGGCGGTCAATGAAGCCGTCGCAGTGGACGGCTTCAGCGTGTTCTTCCTGATGCTGATCAGCGTGGCGCTGGCCCTCGGCGCCCTGCTGGCCGACGACTACCTGCGCCGGGAGGGCCTCGACGGGCCCGAGTTCTACGTGCTGGCCATGCTCTCGGCCGCCGGCGCCATGTTCCTGGCCGTGGCCAATGACCTCATCGTCGTGTTCCTCGGCCTCGAGACGCTGTCGATAGCCCTCTACGTGCTGGCCGGCTACCACCTGCGCCGCCGGGAGTCGAGCGAGGCCGCCATCAAGTACTTCGTCCTGGGGGCGTTCTCGTCGGCCGTGTTCCTTTACGGGGTGGCCCTGACCTACGGCGCCACCGGTTCCACCAACCTGGCCAAGATCGGCGCCTTCCTGGCCGGCAACCAGGTGGTCGACAACGGGGTGCTCCTGGCCGGCATGGCCATGCTGATCGTCGGCCTCGGGTTCAAGGTGGCGGCGGTGCCGTTCCACGCCTGGAGCCCCGACGTGTACCAGGGTGCACCCACCCCGGTCACGGGCTACATGGCGGCGGTGGCCAAGGCGGCCGGCTTTGCCGGGCTGCTGCGTGTGCTGTACTCGTCGTTCTCGCTCCTGCGCACCGACTGGCAGCCGGTGATCACCGTTCTGGCGGCCCTCACCCTCGTGGTCGGGGCGGTGGCCGCGCTGGTGCAGACCGACATCAAGCGCCTGATGGCCTACTCGTCGATCAACCATGCCGGCTTCGTGCTGGTCGGGCTGGCGGCGGCCACGTCCCAGGGCATATCCGGCGCCCTCTACTACCTGTTCGCCTACACCTTCATGGTGATCGGCAGCTTCGCCGTGATCACCCTCGTCGGCCGGCAGGGGGATGCCCGGCACCGGCTCGAGGACTACCGCGGCCTAGCGCGGGCGCGCCCGGTCCTGGCGGCGGTCTTCGCCCTCTTGCTCTTCGCCCAGTCGGGGGTGCCGTTCACCACGGGCTTCCTGGCCAAATTCTCGGTGATCTCCGCCGCCATGCAGGCCCGCTCCTATCCGCTGGCGATCCTGGCCATGCTCAGCGCCGCTGTGGCCGCCGTCTACTACCTGCGGGTCATCTTCCTCATGTACGCGTCGGCGCCGGAGCCGAGCCCCGAGCTCACCACGGCGCTGGCGGTGTCGGTGGCCGGCGGCGGCCCGGGTGTGTCCCTGCCCTCGGCGGGCGCCGGCGAGCCCGTGGACGTCCTGCCGGTGGGCGACGACGGCATCGCCATGCCCCCGGCGGTTCTGCTGGTCCTCGGGCTGTGCGCGGCCTTCACGGTGGCCATGGGGCTGTGGCCCGATCCGATAGTGGACTTCGCCCGCCACGCCAGCCTGCTGTTCTGACTAGGCGCTCGGCACCAGGAACCGGCCGATCAGCGGCAGCTCCCAGAACGACTCGGCCCGGGCCACCGCCATGCCGATCGGCAGGAGGTGCTCCGGGGCGTCGTAGACGAGGTAGCGGGGGAGCCATTCGGGGTCGAACTTGGCGTTGAAGCGCCACAGGGACTCGATCTGCATGCTCCCCGAGAGGCGGCGGAGCATCCATCTTTCGACCCGCTGGGCCATGTTGTCCCCCGACTCCCCGGCCAGGACGGCGCGCATGGTCGCGAAGTTGAGCCCCAGCCGGTGGAGGCCCCGCTCCTTCAGGTAGCGGGCCGTCTCGACCACGAGGAAGTCGATCAGCCCGTTGGGGTGCTCCCCGGCGTCGCGGCGCATGAGGTCCAGCGAGTATCCGTTGATCCCGGGGGCGGGGACGTACTGGCAGAAGGCCACCGGCGTCCCCTCGGAGTCCCACGCCACCGCCAGGAGGAGGTCGCGGTCGTCGGGGTCGAACAGCCGGCCTAGGGTCATCGAGAAACCCCGCTCGACATCCCCCCGCCGGCTCTTGTCCATCACCGACTCGACGGCCGCCCGCTGGGCCGCGTCCAGCGCTCGAGGATCGTGGAAGCTGACGGTGTAGCCGTACTTGGCCACCCGGTTGACCGCCTGGCGCAGGCTCTTGTGCCGTCCGCCGGACAGGTCGAGCCGGGTCACGTCGACGACCGCCTCGTCACCGACGTACATGTCGTGCATGCCGGCGCGCCGGTACGTCGGCAGCCAGTCCTCACCCGCCCCCATGACCCCGAGCGACCAGCCGTGGGAGTACGCGAACTTCCCGAACGCCGCCCACGCCTCGTCCCGCTCGTGGTCGGGGCCGATGGGGTCGGGGGACACGAGGCACACCCCTCCATAGACGCCGTAGGCGACAACGGTCTCGCCCGTGAAGAAGAAGCTCTTGTCGCTCCGCAGGGCGAAGTAGTCCAGCGTCCCGTGCCCCCACTTCCCCACGGTCCGTCGCGCCCGCACGAGGGTGTCGGCCGGGGGAGCGTGGCGGGACACCACCGGGCGCGACGCCAGGTAGAGGGCGGCGGTCACGACGCCGAAGGTCACCGCCGTGAGGGCCGGCGTGAGGAACAGGTCCAGGCGCCGGGGGAGGGGCACCAGATGGATCCCCACCAGCCTTCCCCCCACCGCCTCGACCGCCCGGGTGAACGGCAGGACCGTCGTGCGCCGGTCGAGCGCCATGGTCACCTCTACGCCTGCCACCGCCAACGCGATGACGAGCAGGGCGCCGAAGCCGAGCGTCGAGAACGCCCAGCGCAACGACGGGCGGTCGGAGCGGGCGGCGAAGGAGCGGCCGTTGACGAGGAGAAAGGCCAGCACCAGGACCGAGACCACGGTCTCCTCGAAGTCGATGCCCTTGAGGAGGTGGAGCACGCTCGACACGGCGAGGACCACCACGCTGACCAGCCACGCCCGCCGCTGGCCCCGCCTGACCCCGCGGGCCAGGAAGAGCAGCGACAGGCCGGCCAGTGCCACCACGGCGTCGGCTCCCTGGGAGACCGACAGCGGCAGCCAGTCCTGGAGGGCCTGGAAACGGCTGCGGAAGGGCGGGGTGACCGCCGAGATCATGTTCACGACGGCGCCGAGAGCGATTCCGATGGCCGCCCAGCGCCGCACCCGGCGCATCCGGAGGCCGGGGTCGGCGACGCCGGGCCACTCCGGCCCGGGGGGGAAGACGGCGGCCTCCTCGGGTGCCCGCGACATCGTCGGTCAACCCTAGCTATCGGTAGGCTCCCCCCTTCGACACCGGGTGCACATCAGGTGCTCGGAGCGACTCCGAGGAGGGGGCAGAATGGCGGAGCGGGGAGCGGGCGGCGGGGCCATCGGGGACTACTACCTCGAGAACCGGACCTTCCCTCCCTCCGACGAGACCCGCACCCGGGCTCTCGTCACCGACCGCTCCCTCCACGACGAGGCCGATGCCGACTGGCTTGCCTTCTGGGACCGCCAGGCCCGCACCCTCGACTGGTTCGAGAGCTGGTCAGAGGTCCTGGAGTGGGACCTCCCGTTCTCGAAATGGTTCGTCGGCGGCAAGCTGAACGTGGCCCACAACTGCCTCGACCGCCACGTGGCCGCCGGCCTGGGGGGCCGCGTCGCCTACTTCTGGGAGGGTGAGCCGGGGGACACCCGCACGATCACCTATGCCGAGCTGCTCCGGGACGTGTGCCGCTTCGCCAACGTGCTCAAGTCGCTGGGCGTGCGCCGCGGGGACCGGGTGGCCATCTACATGCCGATGATCCCGGAGCTCCCCGTGGCCATGCTGGCCTGCGCCCGGATCGGCGCCGCCCACTCCGTGGTGTTCGGCGGGTTCTCGGCCGACGCCCTACGCGGGCGGATCAACGATGCAGAGGCCAAGGTCGTCGTGACGGCCGACGGAGGCTTCCGGAGGGGGGCGGCTTCCCCCTTGAAGCCCAACGTCGACGTAGCGCTGGCCGAGACGCCCTCGATCGAGTCGGTCGTGGTGGTGTGCCGGACCCGCCAGGACGTGCCGATGGTCGAGGGTCGCGACCACTGGTGGCACGATCTGATGGCCGCCGCGCCCGACCAGTGCCCGGCGGAGGCGCTCGACTCCGAGGAGCTGCTGTACCTGCTCTACACCTCGGGGACGACGGCGCGGCCCAAGGGGATCATGCACACGACCGGTGGCTATCTGACCCACGTCAGCTTCACCCACCGGTATGTGTTCGATCTCCACGAGGAGGCCGACGTCTACTGGTGCGCCGCCGACATCGGGTGGGTGACCGGCCACAGCTACATCGTCTACGGCCCTCTGGCCAACGGCGCCACCAGCGTCATGTACGAGGGGACCCCGGACTATCCCGACAAGGACCGCTGGTGGGACATCATCGAGCGCTACGGGGTGTCGGTCCTCTACTGCGCCCCCACCGCCATCCGCACCTTCATGAAGTGGGGGACCGAGTACCCGGGCCGCCACGACCTGTCGAGCCTGCGCGTCCTCGGTTCGGTCGGTGAGCCGATCAACCCCGAGGCGTGGGTGTGGTACTGGCAGAACATCGGAGGCGGACGCTGCCCGGTGGTCGACACCTGGTGGCAGACCGAGACCGGCGGGATCATGATCTCCCCGCTACCCGGGGCCACCGTGCTCAAGCCCGGCTCGGCCACCTTCCCGCTGCCGGGGGTGGAGGCCGAGGTCGTCGACGACGACGGGAACCGGGTCGAGAAGGGTGGCGGGTACCTCACTCTCACCCGCCCGTGGCCGGGGATGCTGCGGGGCATCTACGGGGATCCCGAGCGCTACCAGGAGACGTACTGGAGCCGGTTCCCCGGCCGCTACTTCGCCGGGGACGGGGCCAAGCTCGACGACGAGGGGTACTTCTGGCTGCTCGGCCGGGTCGACGACGTCATGAACGTCTCGGGCCACCGGGTGTCCACCACCGAGGTGGAGTCGGCGCTCGTCGACCACCCGACCGTGGCCGAGGCGGCGGTGGTCGGGGCCAACGACGCCACGACGGGCCAGGCCATCATCGCCTACGTCACGCTCAAGTCGGGGGAGGAGCCGTCCGACGAGCACGGCCAGCTGCTGCGCAAGCACGTTTCCGAGCGCATCGGGCCCATAGCCCGGCCCAAGACGATCATCTTCACCGACGACCTGCCCAAGACCCGCAGCGGCAAGATCATGCGCCGCCTCCTGCGCGACGTGGCCGAGGGCCGGGACCTCGGGGACACGACCACGCTGGCGGACCCGGCGGTGGTCGAGGAGATCCGCCAGCGGGCGGCCACCGGGCCGACCGAGGAGTGAACGACTCGCGCCTGCCGGAGAACTGGCGCTGGCACACCGCGCCGGTGGCCGGGCCGGCGGTGATCTTCGACATCGACGGGGTCCTGTCGGACGCCGCCAGCCGTCAGCACTACCTGGAGTCGGGCCGGCGGGACTGGGACGCCTTCTTCGACGCGTGCGGGGACGATCCGCTGATCGAGGAGGTGGCCATCCTCCTCAGCCTCCTCGAGCCCAAGCTGGCCATAGTCCTGCTCACGGCCCGGCCCCTCCGCGTGCGCCCCCAGACCCTGGCCTGGCTCGAGCGCTACGGCCTGCGCTGGGACCTGCTGATCATGCGGGACCTCGGGGACTTCCGCTCGGCCCGGTCGTTCAAGCAGTTCACGATCGAGGAGCTGCGGGACCGGGGCATCGACCCCCGCCTCGCCTTCGAGGACGACCGGCGCAACCTCGAGATGTTCCGGGCCGAGGGCGTCCCGTGCGTCTACATCCACAGCGGATATTACGAATAGGCCCGGAACGGATCGGGCGCCGGTAGCGTTGATCCTGACGACATGAGCCGGAACACCATCAAGACCTACGTCCTTCTCGCCGCCCTGGGCGGCGTTCTGGTCCTCATCGGGGCGGCCATCGGCCGGGGAACGGGGGCGGTGATCGGGCTCCTGTTCGGGCTGCTCCTCACCGGGGGCTCCTACTGGTTCTCGGACAAGCTGGCCATAGCCGCCGCCCGCGCCAAGCCGGTGAGCGAGGCGGAGATGCCCGAGTACTACCGGGTGGTGCGGGAGCTCACCCAGCGGGCCGAGATCCCCATGCCCCGCCTGTACGTCAGCCCCGACCTGCAGCCCAACGCCTTCGCCACCGGGCGCAACCCCCATCACGCCGCCGTGGCCGTGACCCAGGGCATCCTCCAGGTCCTCGACTGGGAGGAGCTGCGGGGGGTGCTGGCCCATGAGCTGTCCCATGTCCGCAACCGGGACATCCTGATCGGGTCGGTGGCGGCGGCCATCGCCATGGCCATCACGTTCGTGTCCCGGATGATGTTCTGGTTCGGGGCCGGGGAGGACCGCAACAACCCGCTCGGGATCGTGGCCGTCCTGGCCGAGCTGCTCCTGGCGCCGATTGCCGCCTTCCTGTTGCAGATGGCGCTCACCCGCAGCCGGGAGTACGAGGCCGACCGCTCGGGCGCCCGTCTGATCGGGGACGGGGAGCCCCTGGCCCGGGCCCTGGCCAAGATCGAGGCCGGCGTCCGGTCCGTGCCGATGCAGGTCCAGCCCGCCGAGGCCAGCCTGTTCATCATCAACCCGCTCTCGGGCCGGAACATGAGCTACCGGACCCTGTTCATGACCCACCCGCCGACCGCCGACCGGATCGCCCGGCTGCGCTCAGGCGAGTGGCGCCACGAGTTCTAATCCCGGAAGTTGGTGAACTGGAGGGGGATCCCGAAGTCCTCGGACTTGAGGGAGGCGATAACCGCCTGCAGGTCGTCCCGCTTCTTGCCGGTCACCCGCACCTGGTCCCCCTGGGCCTGCGAGGAGACGCCCTTCATCCCCAGGTCCTTGATGGCCCGGTTGATCTTGCGGGCGTGGTCGGCGGAGATGCCCGCTGACAGGGTGACCTCCTGGCGCACCGTGCCCTTGGAGGCCTCCTCGGGCTTGCCGTAGGAGAGGGCCTTGAGGGAGACCTCCCGGCGCACCAGCTTCTCCTCGAGGACCTGGACCACGGCCTTCAGGCGGTCCTCGGTGGCGGAGCGCAGGGTCAGGGTCTGGCCGGCCAGCTCGATGCTGGAGCCGGTGTCCTTGAAGTCGAACCGGGTCGTCACCTCCCGGCTGGCCTGGTCCACGGCGTTGCGGACCTCCTGCATGTCGACCTCGGAGACCACGTCGAAGCTCGGCATATGGGGACGCTATCCTCCCCGGTTCCCGGGTCGGTGCCCGAGTGGACAAAGGGAGCAGACTGTAAATCTGCCGGCGCAGCCTTCGGAGGTTCGAACCCTCCCCGGCCCACTCCAGTTTCACAGCTAAATCCCAGCTCCCGATCTGCCGGCGACCAGTCCGGGGGGCCGATCGGTCGTTCGACCCGTGGCCCGCGCCGGGCGTGTGGATCCCACCGGCCCGGCCGCCGGCGGGACCGCCGGCCCTGACGCCTGGCCCGATGCCGGGGCAGGTGAAGATGATCTGGCCGCCGGCGGCCTTCTCGTAGAACTCGCCCACGGTGATGATGTCGGCCACCTGGGGGATGAAGTCGTTCTTCTCGAGCCCGAACAGGTCGACCGAGGCCTTGCAGGCGTAGAGGCCGGCGCCCGTGTCGGCGATCATCTCGACGAACTCCGGTATCGAGGGGATGTCGAGCTTCTCCATCCTCTGGGTCATGTAGTGGGTCATCACCGCCGACACGCCGGGAAGGCCCCCGAGCAGGGTGGCGAAGTGGAGGCCCGGATTGCCCACCGTCGCCAGCTTGATGTGCTCGTGGCGGCCCCTGTGGATGGCGTCCATCCCGAAGAAGGTGAAGAACAGGTTGGCTTCGATCCCCTCCGCCCGTGCTCCGTTGGCCATGATCAACCCGGGATAGATCCCGTCCAGGGAGCCCTTGGAGATGACTATCGAGACCTTTTCGATGGTGTCCGGCACGGGTCTCCTCTCTCGAGCCGCGACGGCTCGCTCTGAATCAGATGCAGCCTCGGGGCTTGGGGATCCCGGCTATGCGGGCAGCCAGCTTGGCCGGGCCCTTCGGGAAGAGCTGATAGAGCTCCCTGACCTCCACCCCCGAGGTCTTACCCAACACCCGCACGGTGGGGCCGGTCCCCTTCTCCTCGTACTCGTGGCGCATGAACTTGACCACCTGCCAGTGCCGGTCGGTCAGCTCGGGGACGCCCGCGTCGCGTGCGATCTCCGGCGCCATCTCCTCGCTCCACTGGGAGGGATCGGTGAAGAAGCCCTCGGAGTCGACGATGACCTGCCTGCCGGCGTAGGTCGCGCTGGGCATTGGTCGATGTCCTTTCTCTCTATGCGCCCGCCAGGGCCTCGTAGCGTTTGCCGGCACGGGGCATGTCGGCACCCACGCCGGGTATGTCGCGACCGGGCAGCAGGACGTGCCAGTAGAGGGATTCGAAGGCCAACTTGCCCACGTGGTTGAGGCGCGACTCGCGCAGGAGGGGAAGCCCGATCCGATCGGGAAAGTGTCCGGGCAGCGGCTCGGTCCCGTAGTTGTAGTCGATGAGCAACGCCTTTCCGTGCCCGGACTCGATGAAGCAGTTGGTATGCCCGTCGAATCCGGCCTCGAGTGGCTCTCCGTCCAGGTGGTGAGCGACGTTGGCCACCAGTGTCCGGCCCTCGAAGTGGGCCACGGAGCCGGCCTTGGACGCGGGGAGTCCGGCGGCGTCGCCGATCACGAAGACGTTGGGAGCGGTCTTGGACTGGAGGGTGGCCTCGTCGGCGGGTACGAAGCCGAGGGCGTCGCCCAGCCCGGTGGACGCGGCCACATACGGCGCACCTCCGTGCAGGGGCACCATCACGGCCAGATCGAAACCGACCTCGCGGTCGTCGTAGGAGACGAGGCGGCCGCCGTCGCCATCGACCCGGCCGGTGTTGAACTCGGTCACCACCTCGATCGCCTTGCTGGCCAGCAGGCCCGACAGCTCCCGGTTGCACACCGCCTTGGTGAAGACGCCGTCCAGGGAG
>DASSEU010000054.1:0-47629 GCA_035695125.1 Acidimicrobiales bacterium | reverse complement strand
ACCTCCTTGGCCGACGTGGTGCCCGAGACCGTGATCGAACGCAGGCGCAGGCGGGTGCCGTCGAGCGTGCCCTCGCTCACCTCCACCACACCGGTCGGATGGGCCAGGACCAGCTCAACCCGGCCCGGGGCCGGGCGGCGCCAGTAGCCGCTCTCGGCGTGCAGGGGCCGCTTTTCGGTCGCGTGCCGCGTCCGCTGGACGTAGGCCACGAACGGCTTGCCGACATGGGAGAAGACGACGGTCTCCTCGTAGTCGAACGGCTCGATGCCGGGGTAGGAGCCGTGGCCCCGCCCCGACCACGTGCCGAGCAGGAACGCCAACGGCGCCACATCGGGGTGCAGCTCGGGCTCCATTCCCCCATCGTGGCAGCTGGACGGTCGGGCCCGTCGCGGCACGACCTGCCGAGACGAAGGGCCCTGCCCGCACGCGAAGTGGACCGTACCGATCGGGACCTCTCCTGACCTGTGTGTTTCACAGTTTCCGACTTCACTGGGCCCGAGGGATGAAGATGGCCGCTCTGGAGATGCCCGAGAACCTGCTGACGGCGGCCACCCAGGAGGGGCGGACCGACTGGCTCGAAACCCTTCCGGCCGCCGTGGACGACCTGGCCCGGAGGTGGAACCTCTCGGTCGGTCGTCCCTTCCGCCCCGGCGGCCGGACGGCATGGGTGGCCCCGGCGCGGGACGCGGACGGATCGGACCTCGTGCTGAAGCTGATGTGGCGCCACCCCGAGGCAGCCCACGAGGCCGACGCCCTGCGCCTGTGGGCGGGTGAGGGTGCCGTCCGGCTCCATGCCGTCCGCGAGGTCGACGACCACACGACGGCCCTCCTCCTCGAGAGATGCCGGCCCGGCCACGCCCTGTCCGGGACCCCGGAGGAGGACCAGGACGTCGTGGTGGCCGGGCTGCTCCGGCGCCTGTGGCGGGAGCCGGAGTCCGGGCATCCGTTCCGGTCGCTGGCATCGATGTGCGCGGAGTGGGCCGACGAATTCGAGGCCAAGGCGGCGGCCGGAGGATGCCCCCTCGAGCCGGCCATCGCCCGCCGGGGGATGGACCTGTTCCGCTCCCTGCCCGCCACCTCGGACAGAGCGTTGGTGCTCTGCACCGATCTCCACGCCGGCAACGTCCTGGCGGCCCGGCGGGAGCCGTGGCTGGTGATCGACCCCAAGCCCTACGTGGGCGACCCCACCTACGACGCCCTCCAGCACATCCTCAACTGTCCGGGACGGCTGGGCGACGACCCGGTCGGTCTGGCCCGACGAATGGCATCCCTCGCGGGCCTGGATCCGGAACGGCTGAAGCTGTGGCTGTTGGCCCGCTGCGTGCAGGAGTCCCCGGAGTGGCCGGGGCTGGCCGACGTGGCCCGGCGGTTGCGCGTGTAAAAAGGCGGTCGCTACCCGCCGGCGCGGTCCCTGCTCCGCCGCTCCCACGCCGGCCAGTCGACGGCAATCTGAGCGGCCGAGTGCACCAGAGTCGAGACCAGACGCTGCGTCCAGTTCGGGGACGCCTTGACGATCGTCGGATGGGGCGGGCTGTCGAGCCCGGGCTGGGCCGACGTGAACATCACCACGGCGGTGCCGGGTGCTTCGGTCAGGATGGCCTCGGCCGCCTGCCACCCGTCAAGGTGGGGCATGTTCAGGTCGAGCACCACCCCGCCCGGCTGGAGCTTCCGGGCCTGCTCGACGGCGTCGGCCCCGTCCTCGGCCTCCCCCACGATGGTCAGGCGCTCGTCGTCACTCAGGATCATGCGCATGAGCATCCGGATGTCCCGGTCGTCGTCGGCGATGAGGACGCGCAGTCGTGGTTCGACCACCTCCGCCGAGCTCCCAGCTGCTGACATTGCGCCCTCCTGGCGCCATTCATCGGCCGGCCGGCCCGGATCCTGAGGCGTCCTTTAACCCGCCGTTCACGCGGGCGCCGGCTGGCCCGCCGCTTCACCCCTTCGGGCGGTGACAGGCGGGGCAAGTGGGGAATATCACGACCGAAGGGCACATTGCAGGAGGGAAGCCGTGCCGAACAGCAGCATCAAGGACGAGCAGCAGTACAAGGCATTGCGCCGGGAGGGAGCGAGCAAGGAGAAGGCGGCGCGGATCGCCAACTCGTCGGCCGCCTCCTCCCGGTCGCAGACCGGGCGCAAGGGCGGCTCCGCCGGGTCCTACGAGGACCGGAGCAAGAAGGAGCTCTACGACAAGGCCAAGCAGGTGGGGATCGAGGGCCGCTCGTCGATGTCGAAGCAGGAGCTCATCAAGGCTCTGCGCAACCACTGACCTCCGGGCGCTCCGCCTCCGCCCGGCCGGGCCCGCTGTCGGCATTGTGGCGGCGTCGCCCGCGCAGATGGGGCACCATCTCGTCCGTGGGCCCGCAAGCGCCCGATGATCTGATCAACGAGGCCTGGCAGGCCCTGGTAGGCGAGAGCGGGCCTGGCCCGCCCCGACTGGGGCCCGACACGATCACGGGGAAGCCGGGCTCGCTCCCGTCCGCCTTCCGCGTCGAGGACACCGCCCTGGCGTGCGTGGCCGTCGCCCTCGGCATGGCGGCCGAGCTCGCCCGGGTGCGTGGTCACCGCCTTCAGGGCCTCGGCCTCGACCGCGCACACGTGGCGGCCGCCGTGCGCAGCGAGCGGTACTTCCGGGTCGGGGGGCGGGGCGCGGGCATGGGCTTCGCCCCTCTGTCGCGGGTCTGGCGCGCCGCCGACGGGTGGGTCCGCACCCACGCCAACTACCCGTGGCACCGGGTGGCGCTGCTGGCCGCCCTGGGCGCCGGGGAGGACCCCGAGTCCGTGGCCGCCGCCATCGGGGCCCTCCCGGCCGAGGAAGTCGAGGGGCGGGTCTTCTCCGCCGGCGGGGTGGCGGTGGCCGTCCGCTCGGCCGAGCAGTGGTCCCGGCACCCCCAGGGAGCGGCCGTGGCCCGTGAGCCCTTGATCGGGCACGAGCTTGCAGCAGCGGGACCCGTCCGCGAGTGGGACGACGGGGACGGCCCGGCCTCGGGTGTGCGGGTCCTGGATCTGACCCGGGTCATCGCCGGCCCGGTGTGCACCCGCCTCCTCGGCGCCCTGGGAGCCGACGTTCTGCGCCTCGATCCGCCCGGGCATCCCGACCTCCCGTCGGGGGCTCCGGCCGACACCCTTCTCGGCAAGCGCAGCGCCCTCCTCGATCTCGCCGACCCCGTGGAGCGGGAGCAGCTCGACCAGCTCGTCGACTCGGCCGACGTGGTCGTGTGCGGGTACCGGCCGGGGGCGCTCGACCGGTTCGGACTGGGTGCCGAGGACCTGGCCGCCCGCCGCCGCGGCCTGGTGGTCGTCTACCTCGACGCCTGGGGCCACACCGGGCCGTGGGCGGGCCGGCGCGGCTTCGACAGCGTGGTGCAGGCGGCGGTGGGCATCGCGGCCGGGGAGTCAGGAGCAGGCGCGCCGGCGCCGGTCCCCGGCACCCCTCCGCGGCCGCCCGCCGACGAGCAGGAACCGGGGGCCCTGCCCTGCCAGCTCCTCGACCACGGCACCGGGTACCTGGCCGCCGCCGCCGTGCTCGACGGGCTGCGGCGCCAGGCCGAGGGGAGGGGCGGGACCCACATCCGCCGACTCTCACTGGCCCGGACGGCGGCGTGGCTGATCGACCACCCGGTGGCGGAGGGAGGGACCTCGGAAGCGGGGCCGCGGCCCTCCGGGATCACGGGCGTGGTGCACCTGACGGACGGAGAGGACGCCATCGAAGCGGTGGCGCCGCCCGGCTCGGTCGGCGGGGTGCCACTCTCCTGGCCCGGTCCGCCCGCCCGCTACGGCTCCGACCGGGCGGAGTGGTCAGGCGGCTGAGCGCGACCCCTTCGTCGTGCGGCTCTTGGAGCTCCCGGTGCCGCTCGATGAGCGCTTCGACGCCGGCGCCCGCTTGGAGTGGGCCTTCTGGGCCGGAGCCTTCTTGGAACGGCTGCCGGAGGCCTTCGACCCGGACTGGGCCTTCGACGAGCCGCTCCCGTCTCCCTCGTCGTCGCCTTCGTCGTCGTCAGCCGACAGCTCCGCTGCCATCTTCTCCAGGGCGGGCTCGAGGCTGCCCCGGGAACGGGCCGCCTTCAGGCTGGCCTCGAGGGCCTGCATGAGGTCGGTCGTCTCGGCCCGGGCGGCGGGGGCCTCCTCCACGACGATGTCCTTGCCCTTCTCGTGGGCCTTGATCAGCTCCCGGACCTCTTCGGTGTAGGTGTCGTGGTAGCGCTCGGGCTTCCAGGGGCCCGAGAGGGAGTCGATGATCTGATTGGCCAGCTTCAGCTCCCTGGTGTCGGGCTTCGACGACTTGGACGGCAGGCCGTCGAGGTCGGCGCGGGCCACGATCTCATCGGCAAAGCGCATGGTCGACAGCGCCAGCGCGTGCTCCCGCGGACGGATGGCGGCCAGGTACTGCTTGTTGCGCATCACGACCATGCCGATGCCGGCCTTGTCCCTGTCCTCCATGGCGGCCACGAGGAGCCGGTAGGCGCGGCTGGCCGCCTCTCCGTCGGGCACGAGCCAGTAGGTCCGGTTGTAGTAGACGGGGTCGACCTCGGACAGCTCGACGAAGTCGGTGATGTCGATGGTCCGGGTCGTCCGGGGCCGCAGCTCGTCGAGCTCCCCCGGGTCGACCACCACCATCTTCCCCTTGTCGACCTCGTAGCCGAGCTCGATCTGGTCCGAGTCGACCTGCTTCCCTGTCTTCTCGGCCACCTTCTCGTAGCGGATCCGCGAGCCGCTCTTCTTGTCGACCTGGTGGAAGTGGACGCCGTGGTCCCGCGCCGCCGAGTACACCTTCACCGGGATGTTGACCAGACCGAAGCTGACCGCCCCCGACCAGATTGCCCGTGCCATGCGGGAGCGATACCCGCTGCGGTGTCCCGCTAGGCGTGGCCCGGCCGCGGTAGGACTGGGGGGTGGACCTCGACGCCGTCGCAGCCGACCTCTACGGCCTCCCGCCCGGTGAGTTCACCGCCGCCCGGGACGTCCGCGCCGCCGAGGCCCGCCGGGACGGGGACAAAGAGCTGGCGGCGGCCATCAAGAAGCTCAAGCGGCCCTCGGTCAGCGCCTGGCTCGCCAACCTTCTCGTGCGGCAGCGCCCCGACGAGGTCCGGCGTCTGCTCACCCTCGGGGAGGACCTCGGCCGGGCGCAGCAGCAGCTGGCCGCGGAACAGCTGCGCGCCCTGTCCCAACAGCGCCACCAGGTGGTGGCGGCCCTGGTCCAGGAGGCGACCTCGCTGGCCTCGACCGAGGGCCGGTCGGTGAGCTCGGCGGCGCAGCGGGAGCTGCAGGACACCCTCGAGGCGGCCCTGTCCGACCCGGACGCCGCCGAGGCCCTCGGCGGCGGCCGGCTCACCGTCCCGCTGTCCTACAGCGGGCTGGGGACACAGGGGTCGGAGTCGGAGTCGGCCTCACCGGCCGGCGGAAGGAACGACGAAGCCAGCCGGGCGGCGCTGCGGGAGGCCGAGCACGAGCTGGCGGCCGCCGAACGGCGCCGGGACCAGCACGGCCTGGAGCTGGCCCGGGCCGAGCGGGAGCGTGACCGGGTGGCCCGCCGGATCGAGGAGCTGACCGGGCAGCTCGAGGACCTGCGGGCCCAGCTGCCGAAGGCGGAGGAGACGGTCGAGCGCCTCCGCGGGCAGCTCGAGGCGATGGACGGGGATGTGAGAGCGGCCGGGGAACGGGTGGCCCGGGCCCGGTCTACGGAAGGCTGAGCGCGGTCCAGGACGTGGTCACACCCTCAGCAGGCGAGAGATCGACGATGACGGCGCCTGCCTGGCCCTCGAACGAGTACGCCGTGTCTCCCGCGTAGACGACCGGCACCGGCTCGGCCTGCACCTCCCGGTACCGCGACCAGTGGCCGAGGGCCACGTAGTCCCAGTCGACTCCCGCCAGGTCCCTCGGGTAGATCGGCGAGCCCCGCCTGACGGGCTGGTCGCTGTCGACGACGAGCCCGTGACCCATCGCAATGCACCACCCGGCGTGGGGACGGGCGGGCAGGTCGGCTAGGGGGCGGAAGGACGGGTCGTGGTCCAGGACCGGCCGGCCGAAGAAGGCGGCGTCCAGATCGGCCAGCACGACCACCTCCCCGTCGGGTTCGTCGAGCACGTGGACGTTCGCACACTGCTGCTCGAAGTCGAACCGGAGAAAGGGGGACTGTTCCTCGAACCAGTCGTGGTTGCCGGGCAGGATGACGACCGGGCACGCGGCCCGGTCGAGCTGCTCCGCCGTCCAGTCGAGGATCCCCCCGGAGACCCGAGGGGTGTCGAACATGTCCCCGGCGATAAGCATGGCGTCCGGACGGGTCGACACGGCCAGGTCGATCAGCGCCGAGAAAGCCGCCTCCCGCGCCGTCGGGACGGGCGCCGAGCCGATATGGCAGTCGGAGGTGTGCAGGAGCCGCAGCTCCCGCGCCGAAGATCTCATGGACGAGCGTTTCCCCAGGCAGCCGGCATCCCGGGACGAGCGTAGGCGCCCGAGGCCGGTCCGGCCCCGCCATGCGTCCAATGCCGGGTCTCGCCCCCGGCCACGCGTGCTCCGCCGTGCCACACTGACGGCGTCTTCCCGGAGCCCGGGAGGAGGCTCTCCAGGAGGAGGAACGATGGCCCACGCAGTCGTGCTGCAGGTGAAGCTTCCGGAGGAGGGCCGCAGCGAGGAGGGGCGCCGCCTCCTGTTGGAACTCGTGGTTCCCAACGCCAAGGGGCAGCCCGGATTCCAGCGCGGGATCTGGATGAACAACGGAGCCGACGGCATGGGGGTCGTGGTGTTCGACAGCGAGGACAACGCCCGAGCGGCAATGGCCAACCTCAAGCCCCCGCCCGGCGGCCCGACCCTCGTCTCGTCGGAGGTCTTCGAGGTCGGCGCCGAGGCCTAGCTGTGGGCCGGCCCGGCCCGGCCACGCCCGTCCCGGACCGTCAGGGCTTTCCGAACCAGATCGTGAGGGCGTCACGCAGCCCGGCGTCCGTACCGTCGCCGACCCAGGCCACATGCCCGTCGGGACGGACCAGCACCGCGGCGGGAGCGGGCACCTCCCCGACGACCGGGAGCTCCCACGTCCCGGCATACGACGCCTCGACGTATCGGACGCGGTCGGCCCATGGTTCGATGTCCAACCGGCCGCGCCCACCGAGGTCGATCACCAGGGGTTTGGCGTGGCGCAGCAGCTCGAACACCCGCACGGGCCCGCCGGTCGTCGTGAGGTCGAGGTCGGGCATCCGCCAACCCAGCAGGGCATGACCGCCCCCGAGGTCGTAGTGGACGTCGAGGCCGGAGATCATCCCCGCCAGGTGTTTGCGCGGCTCGTCCATCCCCACCAGGACGGCCAGGAGGTCACGCAGGGCGCCCGTCCGCTCGTCGGTGGCGCCCAGTGCCCGTTGTGCCATCGTGTTCCGGAGCACACGGGCACCAACGGGATGTCGCTCGGCCTGATAGGTGTCGAGCAGTCCCACCGGTGAGGTGCCGCTGACCACCTGCGCGAGCTTCCAACCGAGGTTGACGGAATCCTGCACGCCGATGTTCAGCCCCTGCCCACCCATGGGAGGGTGGATGTGGGCGGCGTCACCGGCTATGAGCACCCGCCCGCTGCGGTAGGACGCCGCCTGGCGGGTGACGTCGCTGAATCTGGAGATGAAGCGGGGGCTGTGCGCGCCGTGGTCGGTTCCGTCCACCCGGACGAGGGCGGCACGGAGGTCCTCCAGGGTCGGCTCCTCGGTGGGGTCGACCTCGGGTTCGATCAGGGTGACGCCCACCCGGCCTCCCTCTGCCGGGCCGACACCGCCGCCGCCCCGGAGGCCGAACTCCGGCTGCTCCTTCATCTGCACCTCGGCATGGATCCACCACGTGGTCGGATCCCATCCGGAGAACTCGATCCCGGCGGTCCTGCGCACCAGGCTGCGACCTCCGTCGCACCCGACCAGGTATCCGGCCCGCAGCGTCGTGCCGTCCGACAGGTCCACGTCCACACCATCGTCGTCCTGCCGGCATGCCCGTACCTCCCGCTGGCGGAGTGTGGGAACACCGAGATCGTCGATCCACCCCGCCATGATGCGTTCGAAGTGGCTCTGCAGCAGCGCCATGCCGTAGTTGTGACGGGTGGGGAAGTCACTGATGTCGAGGGGCATGCCGGCGAACGCCTGCACCTGCATCGTCCTCCCCTCGGCCAGGAAGCGGTCGAGCACCCCACGCTGATCGAGCACCTCGATGGTGCGCGAGTGCAGGCCCCGGGAGCGGGGGCTTTCGAGCTCGGTGGTGGGGCGCCGCTCGACGACAAGGACATCGGTCCCCGCCAGCACCAGCTCCGCCGCCAGCATCATCCCCGTCGGGCCGGCTCCGGCTATTACCACAGAATGCTCGGTCACTCGTCAGCCTCGCTGACCGACGCCATTTCGGCCAGGGCGGTTCGCATGCGCGACAGACGGGCCGCCACCACCACTGCCAGCACGGCCGCCCCCCCGAGGGTGACGACGCGGAGGCCGACCCGGTCTGCCACCCACCCCTGCGCGATGGCGCCCACGGGGTAGAGCACTCCGAGCGCCATCATGTAGATACCGAGGATGCGGCCCCTCACCTCGACTGGGGCGCGCAGCTGGATAGTCGTATTGAGCCCCGACAGCACACAGATGTAGAACCCGCCGAGGACGACGATCGCCATCGCCGACAGGGACAGCCCCGGCGCCACCGCGTAGCCCGCCATGGCGGCGCACACGCCGAACAGCGCAGCAGGCAGCACCCGCCGCCGTCCGAAACGCTCGGCCAGCGGAGCCAGAGCCAGGGCTCCCGCTACGGCACCCACGCCCTGGGCGGTCACGAGGACGGCGGTGCCCCGTGACCCGGAGTGGAACAGCTTCACCGCCACCGCCGGCACAAGGGCGATGAACGGCGAGGCGGTCACGGCCACGACCGCGATCATCCCGACCGCCAGCCGGCACCCCGGCTCCGCCGCCGTGGCCCGGGCTCCCTCCATCAGGCGGCGGCGCAGCGGCGCCCGCTCAGCCGTTCGGACCGGAGGCAGTCGCACCGCCAGCAGGGCCACGATGACGGCCACGAACGAGGCGGCGTTGATCGCGAATGCCCACCCGTAACCGGCGGCGGCTATCACCACTCCGGCGAGGGCAGGGCCGACCACCCGGCCCAGGTTGAACTGGGCCGAGGAGAGCGACACCGCAGCCAGCAGCTCCTCCGGCGGGACCAGGTCCGGCAGCATCGCCTGGTAGGCGGGGAACCCGATGGCGGCCATGGCGCCGCCGCCGAAGACGAGGAGCGTGACCAGCCCCGGACCGGCATGGCCGAGTCCGACAGCCACCGCCAGCGCGGTGGCGAACACGGTCTCCCCGACCGTGGTCGTGATCAGCCACCGGCGCCGGTCCACCCGGTCGGCCAGAGCCCCGCCGATCGGCGAGAGCAGCCCGATCGGCAGGAAGGCCGCCGCCGCCACCAGCCCCGTCCACCCCGACCGGCCCGTGCGAGCGGTGACGAGCACACCGACCGCGATCGTCTGCATCCACGAGCCGACGTTCGACACCAGGGCCGCCGACCACACCAGCGCGTAGGAGCGCCGGCGCAGGGGTCGGAGGGAGGCGAGGGCCACCCGCCGAGGCTACGGGGAGGCGGCGGCGGGCCGGGCGAGCAGGAGGCCGCCCCGCCGGCCGCGTCCTTCAGGCCGTCACCGCGCCCGCAGGGCGGAGATCAGCTCCTTCTTGTTCATGTCCGAGCGGTGCTCGATGCCCTTCTCCTGGGCCAGCTTGTACAGCTCATCCTTGGTGAGGTCGATGAGCGGCCCGGCCTGCTGGGCCTCGGCCATGAATGCCTCCTTGGCCGCCATGGCCTCCTCACCGATGCTCATCATCCGCTCCTCGGTCAGCTGGGAGCGCATGGCAGGAAGCACCTCACCCTCCTCCTCGCTGACGTGCTCGGTGACCCCCTGAATGATCTTCTGCATGCAGAGGTCGGCCTCGGGGCTGTCGTAGCCGAGCGTCTCGAGCTTGAGCATCTGCTCCTTGACCTCACCGTGCTCGTCCTCGGCGTGGCTGCGCATCTGGCGACCGCCGTCGACGGACGACCCGAGGACCGGATAGACGACCTTCTCCTCCACGGCGGTGTGGACGGTGAGCTCGGTGCAGATCTCCTCGATCAGCGCCGGAGTGGGAGTGCTGCGGTACCTTTCGAACAGGGCCTCCACCTCGCGGTGGTCCTTGATCAACATCTCGATCGGGTCGGGCATCTCGCCTCCTGTAACGACTGGTCAAGGGGTACCCCGTCCGGCCATCCGCCAAGCGGGATCCGCATCCGGGGTCTCGGGACCGGAAGCGGTCCCTTGACGTGGTTGACCCGCCTGCCAGGCGCGGTAGGAACGGATGGATAGTGACGCAGGCAGAGTTGTTCGTCGGGCCCTCCGGTCTGCACGGCCGGGGCGTGTTCGCAGGGCGGGACTTCCTGGAGGGTGACGTCCTCGAGGACTGCCCCGTCCTCGTGCTCGCGCCGGGGGACCTGTCGGAACTGGGCCAGACCACGCTTTCGGGCCACCTCTTCGACTGGGAGGACGGAGGCGCCCTGGCCCTGGGCCATACGAGCCTGCTCAACCACTCCTTCGAGCCCAACGCCGCATACGAGATGGACTACGAGCGCATGCGGATCACGGTGCACGCCCTCCGGCCCATCGCCAGCGGAGAGGAGATCACGATCAACTACGGCGGCGCCCCCGACGCCCGCGGCGACCTCTGGTTCGAGACCCGCGGCGCGACCTGAACCGCTTACCGCCGACGGCGTCCGCTGCGACGGAGCACCAACCCGACAAGAACAAGCGAGACAGCTCCCACCGCGAGCGGGATCGGGTTCGCTCCTGTGAAGGCAAGAGCAGCCGGGTTCTGCTTCGCCACCTCGGCCTTGATGAAGCTCACCGTCTGGGAATCCGTGAGATCCGGCTTGGTCACCACCGACACCACGACGCCGCCGCGTGAAGTCGATACGAAGGTGGCGAGGATCCGTTTCACCCCCGTGACTGCCCGGATCCCGTCGGAAGTGATGGACACCGAGCCCGAGACGCTGTCGCCCGACCCCGTGGTGCTGATCACCATCACCTGGAGATGATCGGCCACCTCACGGCTGATCTCGTCCCTGACCGCCACTGTCCCGACGCATGCCTTCGGAATGCAGCTTCCGGCCTCGTACGAGACGTCCGGCGCGAAGAGGGCCATTACCCCGGCGACATCACCGCGGTCCAGAGCGGCGATCTGCTGCTTCTGCAGATCGCTCGCGCTCGCCTGGGCAAAGGCCGGGCTGGTTCCCAGGACACTCCATGCCGCCACTAGCAGGAGAGTCCCAGCGCCGATCTTCGACGTCAGGGCACGGATTCGAGCGGACAGACCAGATCGTTTCATTCGAGGCCCTCGAGTCTCGTCGTGCCGTGTCACGCCCCCTTCGTCGTCGAGTGGCCGTCCGGATCAGCTTGGGAGCTTCGACCCCGGGCAGGACCTGTTCCGCCGGCGGGCGCTGAGGCCGCCGGCAACTACTTTGGGAACCATGCCCGGAATGTCGAACGCCGAGGTCGACGCCTTCCTGGACGAGCCCCGCCATCTGGTCCGCATCGGGACTGTCGACGCCGACGGCGGACCGTTGGTCGTCCCGGCGTGGTTCATCGTCGAGGACGGCGTGTTCATGGTGACCCCCCGCGAGCGCTCGCGCTGGTTGGCCAACCTCACCGCCGACCCGAGAGTCTGCTTCACGGTCGACGAGTCGGTGGGGCCCTATCGCAAGGTTGTACTCATGGGTTCGGTCCGCACCCTCTTCCCGTTGGGACGGGACGACGCGTGGCGGGACGTGTACCGGAGGATCACGATGCGCTACGTCCCGGTTGAGTGGGGAGACGCCTACCTGGCCGATACCTACGACGAGCCTCGGGCGCTGCTCGGGCTACCGATGTCTGAGGCCACTGTCACTACCTGGAGGATGCCGGCCCGTCCGGGCGAGAACCCGCTGGCCGTGTGGGCACCCCGCTACTACCACCGGTGATCATCGGCCCTCAGCGTCACCGGGGATCTGCTTCGATGACGGCCGATGCTCCATTTTGCGGCAAGGGATGAATGGTCGGCAGCCGAGGCGACCGGTGACTACCGCCCCGCGGCCATGGCATCGGACGGCTTCATTCATCTGTCCTTCGGTCACCAGCTGGGCCGGGTGGCAACCGAGCGCGTCCGGGGCGCCACCGACCTCGTCCTGCTGGTGGTCGATCCGTCCGGGCTCGAGGCCGACCTGCGGATCGAGCAGGGCTTTCCCCACCTGTACCGGGCGATCCCGGTGCCCTCGGTGCCACTGGTGGTCGATCTGCCTCCGAAGGCGGACGGGTCCTTCGAGGTCCCCGAGCCGGCCCGGCTGGCGGAGCTGGCCCTTACCGCCCAGCCCTCGGCCCGGGCCGCCCTGGCCCGCGTCAACTCGGTCCTGAACGGCTTCGATGCCCCGTGGTGGCTCGCCGGTGGCTGGGCAGTCGACGCCGCCGCCGCCGTGCCGAGCCGCCCGCACCTGGACCTCGACGTCGCTGTCCTGCGCCGGGACATGGGTGCCCTCGGCCGCCATCTGGCGACCTGGGACCTGCGAGTGGCCCGTGAGGGCAGGCTTTCGAGCTGGGATGGCCGGCAGCTGTCAGCTGAAGACCACCAGGTCTGGGGTCGACCCGACGACGGCTTCCGGCCCGAGCGCTGGCAGGACTTTGCCGCCGATCCCGGTTTCGTCGAATTCCTGGCCGAGGACATGGACACCGAGGGCAGGTGGGTGTTCCGCCGCGATCTCTCCGTCCGCGCTCCCGTGAGCCGCCTGGGCCCACCGGGCGCCTTCATGGCCCCGGAGGTGGCGCTGCTGTACAAGGCCAAGGCGGCGCTCGGCAGCGACCCGGCCGTGACGGTCAAGGTCCGGTTCGACTTCGATCACGCCCTTGGCCATCTCGACGCAGAGCAGCGGGGATGGCTTCTGGCCGCATTGGGGAGGGCCCATCCCGGTCATCCCTGGTCGTCGGCGCTGGCGGTCTGATCGGCCTCCTCGTAGTAACGCAGCTCGACCACGTTGCCGTCGGGGTCCCGGACGTAGAGCGACGTCCCGATGCCGCGGGCGCCGAAGCGGGGCCCGGGGCCGTCGACCACCTCGAAGCGGCCACTGGCCACCACCTCGGCGAAGTCGGTGGGCGCCACCACCAGGCAGAAGTGGTCGGTGTTCTGGCCGGTCCTGGGCGCGGCCAGGATGTCGATGATCGTCTGCTCGTCGACCCGGACCGAGGGGAACGGCGCCTGGCCCCCGCGCCACTCGTCCACCCGGATCGGCGCCAGGCCGAGGGTTCCGGCGTAGAACGCCAGCGAGCGCTCCACATCGGAGACGTTGAGAACGACGTGGTCCATCCCCACTACCTCGACCGGCCTGTTCATGGCCCCATCCTGGCCCAGCCGTAGGGTGAGGGATGGCCATGGAACAACTGCCCCATGTCGACGCCAGTGAGGCGGCCCGCCTCGTGGAGAACGAGGGCGCCGTGCTCCTCGACGTGCGGGAGCAGGAGGAGTGGGACGCCGGGCACGCTCCCGCCGCCCGCCATCTGCCCATGTCGACGATCTCGGGCCGGGCCGAGGAGATCCCGAACGACCCGCTGATCGTCTGCGTGTGCCGCTCGGGCGGTCGATCGGGAGCGGTCACCGAAGCCCTGGTGAACGGCGGATGGAAGGCGGCCAACCTGGCGGGCGGCATGCAGGCATGGGAGGCGGCCGGCTTCCCCGTAGTCGACGACCGGGGCCAGCCCGGCCAGGTCGTGTGAGCCCTGCGCGGCTCTAGGCCAATAGGGCGGCGGCCGCTGTCGAGAGCATGTACGCCCGCCGGCCCGCCACCATCGGATCGGGCGAGACGGCGTTGTTGAGGTAGGCGAACGAGACGCCCGTGGCGGGATCGGCCCACCCGATCTGGCCGTGGGCGCCGGCGTGGCCGAAAGCGCCCGGAGAGCACCCCTGCCCGAACGAGGCGTAGCGCAGGATGTGCTGGCCGTCGTCACCCGCCACCACCAGCCCGATGGTCCGGTTGGCGGGAACGTCCATCAGCGGATCGGGCAGCCGGCAGCGAATGTTGGCCGTGCCGTCCCGGAGCACATCGGGACGCCAGATCCCACCGGGATTGTGGAGGAGCCCCTGGTAGAAGAGGGCCAGGTCGGCCGCGGTCACGATGGCTCCCGCCGCCGGCACGCCGGCCTCCCGCACCGCCGGGTCGTTGAACATCAGCAGCTCGCGCCATTCCCCGTTGTCGGCGGGGTCGGCCATCGGAGTCAGCGGGGCGATGTCCCCCTGGTCGGCGGGACCGATACCCAGTACCCGCGGGAGGCCGAGGGGACGGCACACCCGCGTCTCGACCACGTCGCGGAAGTCCTCCCCCGTGAGACGTTCCAGCAGGTCGGCCAGCACCCAGTGCGCCGATGCGGCGTGGTACTGGAAGCGGGTGCCCGGGTCCCATTCGAGGTGCCAGGCCGAGAAGCGGGCCCGGCGGCGGGCAGCGTCGGCCCCCTCGGCCGGTGAAATAGGGGCGTTGGGGAAGCCGGCCGTGTGCAGCAGGACCTGCTCGACGGTGACCTTCTCCTTCCCGTTGGCCCCGAACTCGGGGGCGTAGTGGGCCACGGGCTTCGAAACGTCGAGGCTCCCGTCACCGATCAGCAGCCATACCGCTGCCGCCACGATCGGCTTGGTGGCCGAGAAGGCGCAGAACCGGGTGCTGGTGGTCGCCTCCCCCAGCGCCTCGAACAGGAGGAGCCGGCCCTCCCTCGCCACCGCCAGCTGGCAGGCCGGGACCAGACCCCGCTCGACGTCGTGGGCCGCCGTCGCGACCAGATCGGAGTAGGGGCCGGCCTGGGCGCCCGTCACAGCTGGGTGATCCCGTTCTGCAGGGCCCAAAGCACCACCGCGCCCCGGGTGGACACACCGGTCTTGTCGTAGATGTGGGCGATGTGGTGGTCGACCGTGCGTCGGGACACGCCGAGACTGGTGGCGACCTGCTTCGAGGTCTGCCCCCTCGCGACCAGCCGCAGGACCTCGATCTCCCGCTCGGTGAGATCTCCGGTGGCGGTCCGCCGCCAGCGATGGCCGGCGGCCCCGAGCACGGCCTCCACCGCGTCGGGGTCGAGCAGCGGGTCGGCGCGCAGCGCCGCCGCCGCCTCGGCCGGAGCCCGGGCCGCTCGGTGGGCCCGCGCCTGGGTCATGGCCTGGTAGGCGTCGGCCGCCGCCAGCAGCCGGGCCGGCAGCGGCAGCACGGAGCCCGGGACGCCGCGGTGGTACCCCTTTCCGTCCTGGCGCTCGTGGTGGTAGCTCCCGAGGCTGGCGGCCTCGGCCAGCCCCGGGCATCGGGAGAGCATCCGCTCTGTGTAATACGGATGGAGCCGGACCCGCTCCCATTCCGACTCGGTCAACGGGCCCGGCTTGTCCCACACCGCGTTGCTGATCGCGGTGCGCCCCAGGTCGTGGAGGAGCGCCGCCCGCTCGGCCTCCTCCACCTCCGGAGCGGGCAGGTGACAGGCCCGGGCCGCGCCGGCCACCAGCTCGGCCACCCCGCGGGAGTGCCCGGCCGTGTACGCCGACTTGAGATCGGCGTAGTCGGCCACCACCGCGCAGGCGTCGGCCAGCCCGGCCGAATCGATCATCACGGCCGGGGGCGGCTCGGCATCGAGCACCGCCCCCCACGCCGACTCGGCGTGGATCTCAGCCAGCACGCCCGGGCCGACGCGGCAGAAGACCTCGACGAGGGCCGGATCGTGGGCCCCGCCCGCCCGGCTGCGGGCCAGGTCGATGGCGGGCTCGACTCCGCCCGTGCGGTACCAGGCGTCGGCGTCCTGGGCCAGCTGCACGATCCGCATCGGCAGGGGAACGGCCTCGGCCTTCACCCGGTTCGGGTAGCCCCGTCCGTCCCAGCGCTCGAACGCGAAGGCCAACGACTCGACGGCCGCCCCGGCAAAACCCAGACGATCGGCCAGCAGCCGCGCCACCTCGCAGCCGGCCCGGAAGCTCTCCTTCACCGGCCCGGGGCCCCTGGCCACGAGGCCGAGCGCCACGCCCGGTCCGGCGTTGCGCCACGTATCGGCCAACACCGCGCTCAGCCGGCCGAGGTCGACCAACGGGGCCCGGCCGCGCACGGCCACGTCGTCACCAAGCAGGGCCGCCACCTCGTGGGCGTGGCCGGTGCAGCCGATGTAGCGCAGGAGGGCCAGGTCGTACACCTCACGGAGGTCGGCGCCGACCTCCGCCGCCAGCACCAGCGCCAGCCGGCAGGCGCGCAGCTCCCACTCGAGGGTCTGGCCCTGACTCAGATCGGTCGCAAGCGACAAAGCACACAGCAGCTCGGCGCGACGGACGCCCACCGGTTCACGATAGGGCCGATAGGCAACATTGCCGATGCGCTGCGCATCCCGGGGGCGGATCATGGCGGGCATGACCGACGACACCACGTGGCTCGACGCCACCGCCCAGTTCGAGCTGATCCGGTCCGGAGAGGCATCCGCCAAGGAGCTCGTCGAGGCGGCCATCGAGCGCATCGAGGCCCTCAACCCGACCCTCAACGCCGTGATCCACGCCAGCTTCGACGAGGCCCGGGACCGGCCCGGCGTGCCGTTCCTGCTCAAGGACGTGCTCGCCACCGAGGCGGGACGCCCCTACCACTGCGGCCTGCGCGCCGCGCGTGACGCCGGTTTCCGGGCCACCGCGGACAGCTGGCTGGTGGAGCGGTACCGGACGGCGGGCTTCGCCGTGCTCGGGCGGACCAACACGCCCGAGCTGGCCACCACCGTGACCACCGAGCCGCTGGCCTACGGGCCCACCCGCAACCCGTGGGACCCCGAACGGACCCCGGGGGGGAGCAGCGGCGGCTCGGCCGCCGCCGTGGCCTCGGGCATGGTGGCCGCCGCCCACGGCAACGACATGGGCGGCTCGATCCGGGTCCCGGCGGCCAACTGCGGGCTGGTCGGCCTCAAGCCCAGTCGGGGCCGGACCAGCCTGGCCCCGGACTTCGGCGAGTTCTGGGGTCCGATCACCCACCAGCACGTGCTCACCCGCACCGTGCGGGACTGCGCCGCCATCCTCGACGCCACGGCCGGGCCGGCTCCCGGTGACCCCTACGCCGCCGCCCCGCCCGCCCGGCCCTGGACGGCGGAGGTCGCGACCGAGCCCGGTCCCCTCCGGATCGGCTACCGCACGACGCTGCCCGACGGCACCGCCCCGCACCCCGAGGTGACCGCCGCCGTCGAGAGCGTGGCCCGCCTGCTCGACGCCCTCGGCCACCGGGTCCGGGAGGCGGCGCTGCCCGCCCTCGACGACCCGGTGCTCGGAGAGACCGTCCCGGTCATGTTCGGGTCCGTGGTGGCCCGCGACGCCGCCCGCTGGAGCACTCTGCTGGGCCACGACGTGTCCCCCGATCTCGAGCCGATGAACGCCACCCTGGCCGAGCTCGGCGCCAGCATCACCGCCGTCCAGTGGCTGGCCGCCCTGGAGGCGGTTCAGTCCTGGTCCCGCCGCATGGCGGCGGCATGGTCGGACCACGACCTGGTCCTGCTCCCGGTCACGCCCGAGCCGCCCCTACCGCTCGGGGAGATGGCCCCGGACGCCAAGGACCCGTTCGAGCTGCTGGGCGACCTGACCCGGATGGTCAGCTTCACCATCCCCTTCAACCTCACCGGTGAGCCGGCCATCTCGCTGCCGCTGTACCGCACCGAGGCGGGACTGCCGATCGGCGTGCAGGTCGTGGCCCCGATGGGCGGCGAGGATCTGCTCTTCCGCCTGGCGGGACAGCTGGAGCAGGCCCGGCCCTGGTCCCACCACCGGCCCCCGACCCACCTGCCCGGCCCCCGCTGACGTTCTACCGGCCCCCGGGCGCGACCGGGCACCGGCGTGGAACACTCGGGCCATGACGCATCCGCTGGACATGCTCACCGGAGACGAGATCGACCGGGCCGTAGCGATCCTCCGGGCCGAGGGTCGGGTTCCCGACGGCGCCCTGTTCCCGTCGATCGTGCTGCACGAGCCCGACAAGGCCGAGCTGGCCTCGTGGAAGCCGGGGGACCCGGTGGACCGGAAGGTGCGGGCCGTGATCGTCCCCGGACCCGATCTCACGGTCCACGAGGCGGTCGTCTCGGTCACCGAGGGGCGGCTCGTGTCATTGGAGGAGCACAACTCGGTGCGCCCCGCCGTGCTCATGACCGAGGCCATCAACGCCATCTTCACCACCAAGGAGCACCCCGAGTACCAGGCGGCGCTGGCCCGGCGGGGCATCACCGACCTCGACAACGTGCAGATCGACCCCTGGCCCGCCGGCGTGTTCGGCTACGGGTCGGAGGAGAACCGGCGCATCGCCCGCTGTATCTCGTTCGTGCGGACGAGCCCCGAGGACAACGGCTACGCCCGGCCCGTCGAGGGTCTGATCGTGGACTTCGACCTCGGCCGCAACGAGGTGGTCGAGGTCCGGGACCTGGGCGTGGTGCCGCTGCCGAAGGAGGGCGCCAGCTTCTTCCCCGAGGACCAGCCCGCCCTGCGCGCCCCGCTCAAGCCCCTCGTGATCACCCAGCCCGAGGGCCCCGGCTTCACCGTCGAGGGCAACCTGATCCGCTGGGGGCCCTGGCAGCTGCGCGTCACGTTCGAGCCGTTCGAGGGGCTGGTGCTGCACCAGGTGGCCTACGAGGAGGGCGGCCGCGTCCGGCCCGTCGTGCACCGGGCGTCGATCTGCGAGATGGTCGTCCCGTACGGGGACCCGAGCCCCGCCCACGGGTGGAAGAACGCATTCGACGCCGGGGAGTGGGGCCTGGGCCGCATGACCCAGCCGTTGACCCTGGGCTGCGACTGCCTGGGGGAGATCCACTACTTCGACGCCACCCTCGCCAACGAGCAGGGCCAGCCCTGGGTGATCGACAACGCCATATGCCTCCACGAGGAGGACTACGGGATCCTCTGGAAGCACGTCGACCTGATGGGCGGCCGCGGCGAGGTGCGCCGGAGCCGGCGCCTGGTGGTCAGCTTCATCTCCACCGTGGGCAACTACGAGTACGGGTTCTTCTGGTACCTCTACCTCGACGGCGGGATCCAGCTCGAGGTGAAGCTCACCGGGATCGTGTCCGCCATGGCCATCAACGAGGGGGACGACCCGCCCTTCGCCAACGTGGTGGCCCCCCAGGTGGCCGCCCCCCACCACCAGCACCTGTTCTGCGCCCGCCTCGACATGGACGTGGACGGCTCGACCAACAGCGTCTACGAGATCGAGGCCGAGCCCCTGCCGCCCGGACCGGACAACCCGTGGCACAACGGCTTCCGGCAGCGCCGCACCCTGCTCGAGCGGGAGAAGGGCGCCCGGCGCGAGACCGACGCCTCCCGGTCCCGGGCGTGGCAGGTCGTCAACCCCGAGAGCCTCAACCGGATGGGGAGGCCCGTCTCCTACAAGCTGATCCCGACCATGTCGACGCCGGTGATGCTGGCGGGCGCCGACTCGCCGATCGGGAAGAGGGCCGGCTTCGCCCGCCACAACCTGTGGGTGACGCCGTACTCGCCCGACGAGCGCCGCGCCGCCGGTGAGTTCCCCAACCAGCACCCCGGCGGGGACGGGCTGCCCCTCTGGACCGAGGCCGACCGGTCGATCACCGACACCGACGTCGTGCTCTGGTACACGTTCGGCCTCACCCACTTCTCCCGGCCCGAGGACTGGCCGGTCATGCCCGTGGAGTACTGCGGGTTCCTGCTCTCCCCCGCCGGGTTCTTCGACCGGAACCCCGCTCTCGACCTGCCCCCCTCCGCCCACCACTGCGAGGACTGAAGGCCATGGGGGCGGCGCCGGTGATCATCGAGGCCGCCATCAACGGCGGCACGACCAGGGAGCGCAACCCCAACGTCCCCCGCCAGCCGGAGGAGATCGCCGCCGACACCCTGGCGTGCGTCGAGGCGGGGGCGGCCATCGTCCACAACCACATCGACCGCTTCGGCATAAGTGTCGAGGAGGCGGCCGAGCGCTACCTCGAAGGGTGGCGGCCCGTGCTGGAGGCCCGCCCCGACGCCCTCGTGTACCCGACCGTCCACTTCGGCCCCCCGCTCAGCTACGAGCACCTCGTTCCGCTGGCGGCCAGCGGCCTGCTGCGCGTGGGTCTCACCGATCCCGGCTCGGTGAACCTCGGCGGCGTAGACGACAACGGCGTGCCGACCGGCGCCTTCGTGTACGCCAACTCCTTCGACGCCGTGGGCCGGGCGTTCGAGATCTGCCGGGAGCAGAGGCTGGGCCCGAGCATCGCCGTGTACGAGCCCGGCTTCCTCCGCGCCACCCTCGCCTGGTGGCGCGCCGGCCTGCTGCCGGCCGGCGCCATGGTGAAGCTGTACCTGTCGACCGACCACGGCCTGCTCGGAGCCCCGTTCGGACTGCCGCCGACGGTCGCGGCCCTGGACGCCTACCTGGAGATGCTGTCGGGATGCGACATCCCGTGGGCCGTGTCGGTGGTCGGAGGAGACGTGGCGAGCACCGAGGTGGCGGCGGTCGCCCTCGAGCGCGGCGGCCATCTCCACCTCGGGCTCGAGTTCTACGGCGGCCCCCGCACACCGACCAATGCCGAGCTGGTGGCGGAGGCGGTGGCGCTGTGCGAGAAGGTGGGGCGGCCGGTGGCCACGCCCGACCAGGCCGCCGAGATCCTGCGCCTGCCCCGCACGCGTGCCGGCGCAGCCGCCTGACGGCGGGGCGGACCCGTTGGCGGAGGACGGCGGCGGGACGACGCCCGGTGACGTGTTGCTCTACGAGGAGGCCCACGGCGTGGCCGTCGTCACCCTGAACCGCCCCGACAAGCTAAACACGCTGAACGAGGCGGTGATCCAGGGGGTGGCCGACGCCGTGGACCGGGCCGCCGAGTCACCGGAGGTGAGCGCGGTGGTCCTGCGCGGGGCGGGGCGCACGTTCACCGCCGGCTACGACCTCGACTTCGGGGCGCGGGACCCGGGCTTCCGGGTGCACGGCTACGGCGCCCCGCCGATCGAGTCCCGGCCCGGAGCCTGGGACCCGGTCCGGGACTACCACATGATGGGTCACAACGTCCGGCGCTTCATGCGGATCTGGGACTGCCCCAAGCCCGTCATCGGTGAGCTGCACGGCTGGGCCATCGGTGGAGGCACCGACCTGCTGCTGTGCTGCGACCTGATCTTCATGGCCGACGACGCCCATCTCGGCTACGCACCGTCGCGCATCTTCGGCACGCCCACCACGATGCTGTGGGTGTACCGGGTCGGCCTCGAGCACGCCAAGGAGTTCCTGCTCTCCGGGGACGCCATCGACGCCGCCACCGCCCACCGCATCGGGCTGGTGTCGAGGGTCTTCCCCGCCGGCACCCTCCACGACGAGACCATGCGGTACGCGGCCCGCTTCCGCCACATCCCCGCCAACCAGCTGGCCCTCAACAAGCTGCTGATCAACCAGGCGTTCGAGAACATGGGGCTGCGCACCACCCAACTGCTCGGCACCCTCTTCGACGGCGTCACGAGACACACCGAGGAGGCGCACCGGTGGGTCGAGGACTTCTCCCGGCTCGGCTTCCGTGAGACCATCCGCCGGCGGGACGCGCCGTTCGGGGATTACGGGGAAGCGCCCGACTCCCCCAATAGGCGGTAACCGCAGCGCGCCCAGGAACCGCGGCCTTAGATGTCACAGCCTGTCTCTAGCCTCATCATCGTGCAGCCGGCACGCCTCCTCGCACGGGTCCTCCGAGGGGATGTCGCCAACGTGGAGTTCGGCGACGCCCTGCGGTTGGTCGCGGCCCTCGGATTCGAAGAGCTCCGAGTGACGGGGAGCCACCACATTTACGGCCGCCCTGGGCTGGCCGAACAGCTGAACCTGCAAGATCGGCGCAGCAAGGCAAAGCCCTATCAGCTGCGGCAGCTGGCGAGTCTTGTCCGCCGGTACAATTTGAGCCTCGAGGCCAACGAATGACGATTCCTGCCTACCCCATCAATGTCTTCTGGAGCGACGAGGATGAAGCCTGGGTAGCCGACATTCCTGACCTGGCGTTCTGTTCGGCTCTTGGCGACTCTCCCCACGAGGCGGTCGCTGAGGTCGAGCTGGCGGCCGAGGCGTGGCTGGAGGCTGCGAAGGAGGCCGGGCGCCCTATCCCCGAGCCGTCTCCCCCCGCCGTCCGAGCCTGACTTCGGAAGAGTCGAGCGCAATGAGCGGGCCGCGGGACCCGATGGCGCCGTTGGCCTCGCCTCCAGTTGAGCCCGGCAGCCTGACGATCTCGGCATGGGCCGGCTCCGACCTGTGCACGGTGGACGAGGTCGTCGCCACCGTCGAGCGGCTGGCCGGGGCCGGCTTCGACGGCGTGTGGCTTCCCCAGACGCTGTCAGTCGACGCCCTGACCGCGCTGGCCGTTGCGGCCCGCCAGGTGCCGCGGATCCACGTCGGCACCGCCGTCGTGCCGATCCAGGGGCGCCATCCGATCCCGATGGCCCAGCAGGCCCTGACCGTGGCCCAGGCCGCCGGGCCGGGGCGGTTCACGCTGGGCATCGGCGTGACCCATGCCCCCGTGTCCGAGGGCTTCTACGGGATCCCCTACTCCGGGGTCGTCGCCCTGTGCCGGGAGCAGCTCGAGGTCCTGGCCGCCCTTCTCGGTCCCGATCGGCGCAGCGACCACGACGGCACCAGGCTGACGGCCCGGGCTCCGGTCACGATCGACACGCCGGCACCGAGCGTCGTGGTGGCGGCCCTCGGCCCGAAGATGCTCGACCTGGCCGGGATGCTGGCCGACGGAACGGTCACGTGGATGACCGGACCGGCCACGTTGGCCGCCACGGTCATCCCCGTCCTAGGTGCAGCGGCGGAGCGCGCCGGCCGACCGGCGCCACGTGTGATTGCCGGCCTGCCCGTGTGCGTCACCCGGGAGGTGGACGCCGCCCGGGACGCCATCCGGCCCCGGATCGAGGGGGCGGGCCAGATGGCGTCGTATGGGCGCCAGCTCCGGCACGAGGGCCTGGACGACGTGGCCGATCTCGCCATCGTCGGGGACGCCGCCGAGGTGGCCGACCGGGTGCGTTCCCTGACCGGCATCGGGGTGACCGAGCTGATGGCCGACGTCTTCGGGACACCGGACGAGCGGGAGGCCACGACGGCGCTGCTCACGTCGCTCGCCGGCGGGGCCGGGTGAGGGGCTGAGGCGGTGGCCGCCCCTGTGCTCGTCGTGAGCGGTTGTTCGGCCGTGGGGAAGTCGACCGTCAGCGAGCTGTTGGGGACGGCGCTCGACAAGAGCCTGCACATGCCGTCGGACGCGTTCTGTCGGTTCTTCGCAGACCCCTTCCCGGACCCAGCAACGTCGGAGGGCGCCCACCGCTACCGCCATATCGGCGCCGCCCAGGCCGTGGCCGCCGCCCAGTTCGCCACCGGTGGCTACACCGTCATACTCGACGGGACGATCTTCCCCGAAGGCGTCGATGGCATAGCCGAGATATGCGGGCGGCAGGATGTGGATGTCCATTACGTGGTGCTGCGGGCCGACCTGGACACATGTCTCGAGCGGGCCCGGCGCCGAGACCCGGGTCACCCCGTGGACCCCGACGGGTTCAGAGCGCTTCACTCGAGGTTCGTGGACCTGGCCCACCGGGAGGGCCACGCCATGGACGCCTCCCGTCCTCCCGAGGAGGTGGCCGGCGCCGTTCTGGCCGCGTTCGAGTCATCTCGCCTGGCCCTCGCCCCTCAGACCGGGTGATGGCTCCTCAGGACCGGTGACGGCGCAGGATGCGTACCGAGCCTGGACGGCGATGGGCTCATCGCCGTCGGCTCACGTCACGAGCTTCTCGATGCGCTCGAGCGTCGCCTCCATGTCACGCCTGATCCGCTCGGGGAGCCGGCCCCGCCGGAAGAAGGCCTTGAAGCTGTCCTGGGAGATGTCCCACGTCTCGCTCACGCGCGTCCCACCGTCGACCGGCTCCAGCTCGTAGCGCCACCGCCGGCCGTGGGGGGAGATGCGGCCGAGGAACCCCTCCATGCCGGGGGCCCAGGCGATGCGGCGGTTCGGCTCGAACTCCACCACCTCGTTGGAGACCGTGTACGGCACCCCCTGGCGCATCGACATGCCGAACTTCGAGCCCAGGGTCAGCTTCTCTCCCGAGGGCTTGGCCTCCCGGACGGTCCCGGACCCGTCGATGGCGGGGTGCTGGGCCGGGTCGGACAACAGGGCGAAGATGGCCTCGGGCGGAGCGGGGATCACCCGCTCCACGGTCACGGCGTAGTCGTCCATGGCAACCTCCTCGGTGCACTGGGGGGCCAAAGGCCCCGGTTGGTGAGTGGTTCGGGACCGCGCTGACGTCGATGCGACGGGTACGCGCTCAATTGGCGGCCACCGCGTTGCGGGCGTCCTGCCAGTGGGCGTCGCGCAGGCGGCGCTTCAGCACCTTGCCCGTGGGGTCGCGGGGGAGGGTGGCGACGATCTCGATGTAGCGGGGAACCTTGTAGTCGGCCAGGTTGGCGCGCAGGTACTCGGAAAGCTCGGCCACCTCGACCGGCTCCCTGGTCTCGACCAGGGCCTTCAGCTCCTCTCCCGAGCGGGGGTCGGGCACGCCGAAGACGGCGCAGTCCACCACGAGGGGGTGGCCGTGGAGGGCGGCCTCGATCTCGGCTGGGTAGATGTTCACCCCGCCGCGGATCACCATGTCCGAGGCGCGGTCGGTGATGTAGAGGTAGCCCTCGTCGTCGACGTACCCGACGTCCCCCACCGTGAAGGCGCCGTCGCGCCAGGCGCCGTCGGTCTTGTCGGGGTCGTTGCGGTAGCGGAACCGGGAGTCCCCGGCGGGGCGGACGTAGATGAGCCCGGGCCGGCCCGGCGGGGAGGCGCGGCCCTCGTCGTCGAGGATGCGGATCTCCACCCCCGGCCAGGGCCTGCCGACGCTGCCGGGGTGGAGGCGCCACTCGTCGGAGGAGATGCGGGTGGCGCCCCCCTCGGTGGCCCCGTAGAACTCCCACACCTGTGTCGACGGGAGAGCGTCGAGAACCTGCCACTTCACCGGCACCGGGCAGGGGGCGGCGGCGTGAAGCACCAGGCGCAGGCTGGACAGGTCGTAGCCGGCCCGCTCGTCTGCGGGCACCTCGAGCAACCGGATGAAGTGGGCCGGCACCATGAAGCAGGCCGTCACCCGGTGCCGCTCGACCAGGGCCAGCCACTCCCGGGCGTCCCATCGCTCCTGGACCACGACCGTGCCGCCCTGGGACAGCGTCGTGAACGAGTAGGCGTTGGCGGCGTGGTACAGGGGGCTGCACGCCAGCCACACGTCCTGGCCCGTGATCCCCCACATGGCGGCCAGCCCGGCGTGGATCCGGGCCGAGTCGGCCGGGGGGCTGTCGCGCTCGACCCCGCGGGGGCGGCCGGTCGTTCCCGACGTGTAGTACACGTACTCGGGCCAGGCGGCCGCGCCGGGGGCGTCGGGCTCCTCCGGTCCGGCTTCCGCCAGGGCGGCCTCGTAGCTGCCCGGCCCCGACCCGCCCACCACGAGCATGGCGGTGGAGCCGTCGCCTCCCAAAGCCCGGCGGGCCGTGTCGGCAAAGGCCTCGTGCACCGCCAGCACCCGCGCCCCGGAGTCCCGGAGCAGCCAGGCGACCTCCTCGCTCTTCAGATGCCAGTTGATCGGCACGACGCTGCAACCGGCCCGGGCGGCCCCGAGCGAGAACTCGAAGAACTCGATCCCGTTCGGCAGCATGGCCGCGACCCGCTGGCCCGGCTCCCCGCCGGCCCGGGCTATGGCGGCCCGGCACCGGGCCGCCCGCTGCCCGAGGTCCCTGTGGGTCAGGACCCGGTCACCGAAGATCAGGGCCGCCTGCTCGCTCATCCGTTCCCCCTCGACGCGCCCGAACCGACGAGCCGCCCGCAAAGTCGACCGGAGCGTAGTTATCAATAGACTCCGGCCCCGAGCTGGGGGGCCGGGGATGAGTGAGCAACAGCGGGTGGCTGACGGGGGGCGCGGCTAGTGCTCCCGTTCCAACAGGTGCGTCTGTGGGCCCGCCGGGCTCCGATGCCCGAGCGGGTGGCCGCGTTCGTCGGGGCGGCGCTGGTCGTGACGGTGGTGGCGTGGCTCCTCGTCCCCGGGACAGGGACGGTCACCAACGTCGGGGCGGTGGGCAGCGCCGGCTTCACCTCGGGAACCCCGACCGCCACGCCGGGAGGCGGGGGCGCGGGCGGGTCCCCCGCCGGCTCGGGCCTGACGTCGGGAGGCGGCTCGAGCGGCTCCCTCGGGGGCGGCGCCCCGGCACCGGGCACGGGCGGCGCCCCGACGGGCGGCCCGACGGGCGGGGCCGCCCCGGGCGGCGCCGGCCAGGCCGCCGCGGCCGGCGGCTGCACGGCTCCTCCGGGCTCGGATCAGGGGGTCAGCGCCGACCAGATCAGGATCGCCATCATCGTGATCAACATCTTCGGCCCGACCACCAACGGCGCCTTCGGCATCGCCTCCGCCGCCCAGCAGCAGGCCTACTTCCAGGACGTCATCAACTCCATAAACAGCTCGGGCGGCGTGGCGTGCCACCACAAGCTGGCCCCGGTCTACTTCCAGGCCAACGCGTCCGACGCCAGCAACCTCCAGCAGGTGTGCCTCGACGTGGAGCAGGCCAAGGTGTTCGCCGTGATCGACTACGGCGCCTACGACGTGTACCCGTCGATCGCGGCGTGCTTCCCTGAGAACGGCCTGCCCTACATCAGCGTGACGCTGCCGCCCCAGTCGGAGCAGAAGCAGTACTACCCGTACATCTTCAGCTCCGCCAGCACGCTGGAGCTGCTCTACCACAACTCGGTCCAGGCGCTGGCGCAGAGGGGCTTCTTCGGGGCGTCCAACGGCTTCAAGAAGCTCGGGCTGCTCTACGAGGACTGCGTGGCCCAGGAACCGGGCGAGGTCCAGGGCTGGCTCCACCAGGTCGGGATCGGCGCCGCCCAGATCGTCTCCTACGACCTGGGCTGCCCCACCGGGTTCGCCAGTCCCAGCGACCTCGAGCAGGCCGTGCTCAAGTTCAAGGAGTCCGGCGTCACCCACCTCACCGAGGTGGGGACGGTGCCGAACTTCGGGCTGTTCACCAAGGTGGCCGAGCAGCAGGGCTTCCGGCCCAAATACGGCCTGCCCGACGAGGGGGAGGTGGCGATCACGGCCAGCAACGAGGGGCCGAACCAGAACAACATCGCCAACGCCATCGCCATCACCGGCGGCCGCTTCGGCGAGGACGTGACCCCTGGCATGCAGCCGACCAGGGGGACCGTCGCCTGCAGCGCCATCTACCAGGCGAACGGCATGCCGCCCGTGTACCAGCAGCCCCTCGGCGCCGGGGGCAGCGCGTGCGACGACGTGTGGCTGCTGGCCGGCGCCATCAACCACGCCCCCACGCTGCAGCGCCGGGCGCTGGCGGCGGGGCTGCAGGCGGCCGGCTCCGTCGAGTTCTCCTACCCCTACGGCCCCAACCAGTTCGGGCCCGGCGTGACGACGGGCCAGGAGTTCTGGCGCACCGTGCAGTTCCTCACCAGCTGCGGGTGCTGGCGGGTGGTCGACCCGACCTTCCACCCGTCCTTCTGATCAGTCGGCCTGATCCGTCGGCCTGGTCGGTCGGACTGATCAGTCGGTGATCGACTGGTACACGAGCTGCTTGAGCTGGGGCCGGATCGGATAGCTGCTCGACGGCAGCAGCTGGGTGAGGAACACGGCGGTCAGCTCCTCGGCCGGATCGACCCAGAAGGCCGTGCTGGCGGCACCGCCCCACGCGAACTCCCCCGGGCTGGCGAGCACCTTGTTCTTCACCGGGTCCAGGACGACGGAGAACCCGAGCCCGAAGCCGACGCCGTCGTAGGTCGTCTCGGCGAAGAGAGGCCGGCCGAACCTCTCGAGGTCGGCGTTCCCGGGCAGGTGGTTGCTGGCCATGTACCGGACCGTGCGGGTGCCGAGCAGGCGGGTGCCGTCCAACTCCCCGCCCCGCAGGAGCATCTGGCAGAAGCGGTGGTAGTCGGCGGCGGTGCCGACCAGGCCCCCGCCCCCCGATAGGCAGTCGGGGCGGGTCAGGGCGGCCGCGCCCATCTGGTCGATGCGCACCGCCGGGCTCCCCGGCCGGCCCGGGGTGTAGAGGGCGGCCAGCCGCTCGGCGTCACCGGGGTCGACCCAGAAGGCGGTCTCGGACATGCCGAGAGGGGAAAAGATCCGCTCGGCGAAGAAGCGGTCGAGCGACATCCCCGACACCACCTCGACCAGACGGCCGAGCACGTCGGTCGACACGCCGTAGTTCCACTCCGTGCCGGGCTGGAACAGCAGCGGGAAGCCGGCCCACCGGTCGCAGCACTCGGCCAGGTCGGCGCCGGGCGGGGAGCCCCACTCGAAGCCGGCGGCGCGGTACATGGCGTCGACCGGCGTGGCGTGGTGGAAGCCGTAGGTCAGGCCCGAAGTGTGGGTGAGCAGGTGCCAGATCCGCACCGGCTCGGTGGCGGGCTCGGTCACCGGGTTGAGCGACGAGCCGCTGCGGTAGACCCGCACGTCTCCGAAGGAGGGGATGTAGCGGCTGACGGGGTCCTTGAGCTCGAAGCCGCCCTCCTCGTACAGCATCATGGCGGCCACCGACGTCACCGGCTTGGTCATCGAGTAGAGCCGGAAGATCGTGTCGACCTCGACCGGCTTGGCCGCCTCGACGTCGCGGTGCCCGTAGCTGGCCAGGTGCACGACCTGGCCGCGGCGGGCCACGACCAGCAGCCAGCCGGGCAGGCGCCCGTCATCCACGTAGGAACGGAAATGCCGGTCCAGGCGCTCCAGGCGGCCGGGATCCATCCCGACCTCCCGGGCGTCGACCTCCACCTTGAGCTCGGCCATCACGCCGTCATAGCAAAGAAGCGAGGACGGCGGCGGCGCTGATGTCGACGTCCCTGGTGGCGGTGAGCAGCGTCACCCGCCGGTGCCGGGCCAGCCGGCGGAGGCGGGCCAGAGCCTCGGCGTGCTCGGCGTCCTTCAGCTCCCCCAGGTACCGGCGCCGGAACTCGGAGAAGCGGTCGCGGTCGTGGCCGTACCACTTGCGCAGCTCGGTGGAGGGGGCCACCTCCTTCATCCACTCGTCGAGGGCGGCCCGGTCCCTGGCCAGGCCGCGGGGCCAGATCCGGTCGACCAGGATCCGCTGGCCGTCCCGGCTGCCCGGCTCGTCGTAGACCCGCTTCACCTCGACCTTCGGCGCCGCCATGTCATCACTCCCCCTCCCTCTCTACCCGGCCGGGGCGGGGATTCAGCGGTACGACGTGGCCTGGATCCCGTACAGCTCGGCGTAGGGGCCGCCCCGGGCCACCAGGTCCTCGTGGCTGCCCGCCTCCACGACCCGGGACCCGTCGAGCACGACGATCAGGTCGGCCATGCGCACGGTGCTGAACCGGTGGGAGACCAGCACCGTGATCCGGCCCGATTCGCGCTCGCGCTCCCGCCGGACGGCGTCGGCGTAGCGCTCGAACAGGGCGTGCTCGGTCTCGGCGTCGAGGGCGGCGGTCGGCTCGTCCAGCAGGAGCAGGAGGGGTTCGTCCCGCATGAAGCCCCGGGCCAGAGCCAGCTTCTGCCACTGCCCGAAGCTGACGTCGACGCCCTCGGGCCAGATCGGGCCGAGCTGGGTCTCCAGGCCGGCGGCCAGCCGGGCCACGACCTCGTCGGCACCGGCGCGGTCGACAGCGGTCGTCACCGCCGGCCCGTCGTCGACACGCGGCACGTCCCCCACCCCGACCGAGTGGCGGGCGCGCAGCTCGAAGCGGAAGAAGTCCTGGAAGGCGCCGGCCAGGCGCTCCCGCCACGCCACGGGGCGGATGCGCGCCAGCGGGACGTCGTCGACGAGGATGGCGCCGGCGGTCGGCTCGTAGAGCTTGGCCAGGAGCTTGACCAGGGTGGACTTGCCCGCCCCGTTCTCCCCGACCACGGCCACGACGGCGCCGGCCGGCAGCACCAGGTTCACGTCGTCGAGCACCACCCGGTCGGTGCCGGGGTACACGAAGCTGACGTGCTCGAACCGCACGCCCTCGCGGAGGCGCGCCGGCGGATCGAGGTCGGCGGCGGCCACGACCGACTCGGCGTAGCGCTCCAGCCACACCAGCCGCTTCGACCCGTCGAGCCAGGTGCCGCGCAGAAAGCCGATCTCCCCCACCGCTCCGCCGATGTACGCCGACAGCCGGGCGCCGGCCGCCAGCACCAGCAGCACGGCGCCGACCGATGCGTGGATGGTCGAGGAGACGTAGATGACGGCCCCGAGATAGGCGCCCCCGAACACGGACCAGGCCAGCGTGTGCCATGCGGCCGTGGCCCAGCGGGCGCCCGCCAGCGGCCCGTACCACCGCTCCCACTCCGAGCGGCGCCGCGTGACGAGCGAGGGGCCGATGCCGGTCACGCGCACCTCCTTGCCCGCCGCCGCCGTGGTCGCGGTCGTGAACAGGTGGCGGGCCAGACGGTCGTGGCGGGCGCCCCGTTCCTGCACCACCCGCTCGACGCCGGGACGCCACGACGACGTCACCACCGTCGGCACCGCGAACAGCGCCAGCAGGATCAGCACCGGGCTGATCGACGCCAGCAGGCCGACGGTCAGCGCCAGGCGGAGGATCCACCCCGCCGTGGTGAACAGGGACATGTACATGTGGTCGAGCACGAAGATCTGGTCGCGCAGCACACTCAGGCGGTCGAGGTACTCGGGCCGCTCCTGGTGGGCGATGGTGCCGATCGACGCCTGGAGCCCGGCCACGTGCGACTCGAGGGCAATCGTGACCCGGTCCCGGAAGCGGCGCTGCACCCGCGTCCCGACCGTGCGCAGCACCCACGTGGCCGTGGCCGACAGGGCCAGGCCGACGGCGGCCCCGACCAGCAGGCCGTGATGGTGGTGGATGAGGCCCGAGCCGAGCAGCGCCAGCCACAGCGCGAGCAGGGAGTCGGGCAGCGCCGCCAGCAGGGCCAGGACGAAGGCGGCCAGGAGCAGCCACGGTTCGTGCTGGTAGCCGAGCCGGCACAGGCGCCACATGGCGGAGAGCCCGGCCGGCATCTCGTCGGGCTCGGGCGGCCGGGCCGCTCCACCCGTGGGCGCCCCCGCCGCGCCGGCGGGCGCCCCCGCGGCTCCGGCCGCCTCAGACGAGGAGGTCATAGACCGCTCCCTCCTCGTCCTCGGCCGCCTCGAAGCGGCGGGCCTGGAAGTCGAACATGGTGCGGTAGCGGCCGTTCTGCGCCATCAGCTCGGCGTGGGTCCCGAGCTCGGCCACCCGGCCGTGCTCCAGCACGCAGATGCGGTCGGCCAGGCGCACGGTCGAGAAGCGGTGGGAGATCAGCACGGTCGTAACCTCACGGGTGGCGGCCAGCAGGCGCTCGAAGATGGCGGCCTCGCCCCTCACGTCGAGCTGGGCGGTGGGCTCGTCGAGCAGGACCAGCCGGGCCCCGCTGCGCACGGCGCACAGGGCGCGCGCCAGCGCCACCCGCTGCCACTGGCCCCCGGACAGGTCGGTGCCGCCGGGATAGGCGCGGGCCAGGGGTGTGTCGAGGTCGGCCAGGCGGTCGGCGCCGGCGTCGGCCAGGGCGGCCCGCACCACCTCGTCGGGAGCACCGGCCGGGGCCACGTTCTCGCGCAGGGACAGCTCGAAGCGCACGAAGTCCTGGAACACGGCCGCCACCTGGTGCCGCCACGAGCCGGCGTCGAGGGCTCCGAGGTCGACACCGTCGATCTCGATGGTGCCCCCGGTCGGGTCGTAGAGGTGGCACAGCAGCTTGGCCAGGGTGGTCTTGCCCGCCCCGTTCTGGCCGACGATGGCCATCGACGTGCCGGCCGGGATGGTGAGATCGAGGCCGTCGAGCACGACGCTGGCCGTGCGCGGATAGGCGAAGCTCACCTCCCGGAACCGCACCCCTGCGGCCGGCATGCCGGTGGCGGGGCGGGAACCGGTCCGCAGGGCGCCGGCCGGCTCCATGGCCCTCTCCAGGCGCAGCACGGCCGCCACCGGGGCCGCCGCCCCGTCCATGGCCCAGTTGACCCCGCCGAAGGCGATGAGGGCGGCCCCCACCGCCGCCTGGGTGAAGACGACCAGGCGCCCCAGGCTCAGATGGCCGCCCCACGCGCTGGCGGCCAGGGCCAGGAACACCCCGACGTTGGCCGCGACCACCAGGCCCAGGCTCCACAGCACCGGCCGCTCGCGCAGGCGGGTGGCGCGGTACTGCAGGTCGAACAGCTGGCGGCGGCGCTCGATGAACCTCTCGAGGGTCCAGCCCGCCAGCCCGAACAGGCGCAGCTCCTTGGCGGCGGGAGGATCGACGGCCAGGCGGTAGGCGTAGTCGGCGTGACGCTGGGCCAGACGCACCTCCTCGGTGTTGCGGTCCCGCCAGATCGAGCTCTCCCGCAGCAGCCAGTGGGTGGCGCCCCATGCCACGATCAACGCGAGCGGCGCCCACCACCGGTAGGCGAACAGGACCAGCGCCGACACCACCCCGCTCACCAGGTCGACCAGCCCCGATGCGATGAAGTCCATGTTCATGTGCATGGGCGGGCCGGTCATGCCGAGGTCGAACTCGCGCGCCACCGTCAGGTCCCCGACCAGGTCGGGGTCCTCGAGGTGGCCGATGCCGGGCGGGCGCACGCACGCCTCGGTGAGCCGGTCGTACAGCCAGGCCGCCACCCGGCTGCCCAGGTTGTAGCTGGCCGCCTGGTGGACCGGCGCCAGCACCTGCAGGAGCACGAAGCTGATCCCCACCAGCGCCAGCCCCGGCGCCAGTGAGCCGTGGTGCTGGACCTCGCCGATCAGCACGCCCATCGCCACGGTGAACACGGTCGGGAAGACCCCACGCAGGACGAGGGCGACCCACCAGACCGCCGCCAGCGGACGGCTGGCCCTCGGCAGGGCGGCGAAGAACTTCCACTCCTGCCTCGCCCGCAGCCGGCCCATCCGCCCATTTGAGCATCCGGCCGCGGAACGTCCTTGTGAAGCCGGCGCCGGTGAGCTAGAACGGGTTTCAGTTTCTTGGACGGGGGGCGGCAGGAAAGCCGGACCGGCCCAACGAACTTGTTGGGGACGGGGTGGAGTTCCACGCCGCCGGTCGTTCATGACGACTGGGGGGCAGCATGGGGGGGAAGCAGGAGGTCGGCCGGACACCGGCCCGACGGGCCCGGATACTGGCCGTGCTCGCCGCGTCCACCATGGTCGCCGCCGGGTGCGGAGCCCAACTCCCCAAGGGGGTCCTCCATCAGCTGCAGGCCCAGGCGGTTTCGGGCGGCGGGTCCGGTGGTGGCGGAGCCGGCGCGTCGGCGGGCGCGCAGCCCGGGCTGGTGAACGGTGCCGCCTCCGGTCCCACCGCCGGAGCGACCGGCTCCGGGTCGACCGGGGCCGGTTCGGGCGTGACGGGGGCGGGGGCCACCTCGGGAAGCACCGGGTCGGCCGGACCGGCGGCGTCCTCGTCCTCCGGCGGCGCCGCCGCCCCGGTGAGCGCCGGGGAGTGCGCCCAGTGGGGCACCGGCGCCCCCGGGCTGTCGGCCTCCCAGCTGCAGGTCTCCACCGCCGATACCGACAGCGGACCGCTGCCCGGCGCCACGGCCGGGGAGTTCCGGGGCGCCGCCGCCTACCTGGCGATGGTCAATGCCTCCGGCGGGGTGTGCGGCCGCAAGATCGTGGACCAGGAGCTCGACGACGGGCTCGACCCCGCCCAGGGCCGGGCCCAGTTCGAGAAGATCCAGCCCCACGTCTTCGGGTTCACCGGGAACCTGAGCGTGGCCGACTCCGGCTACACGGACCTGATCAAGTCCACCGGCGTGCCGTGGGTGGGAGCGGTCGTGGACCCGGACTGGTCGGTCCGCAACGGCCCGAACGTGTCTCCTCACTCCGTTCCCAGCACGGCCAGCGACGCCCCGTGGGTGTGGATCCGCCAGCAGCACCCGGGCGCCCTCAAGGCTGCTCTCCTCTACACCGACGTCAGCGCCGTCGTGGCCAACCTGCCGCCGACCAAGGTCGGCATGCAGAAGGCCGGCTACAACATCTCCTACACCGCCGGGCTCAACCCCACCGCGCCCGACTACACGCCCCAGGTCCTCTCCATGGCGAGCAACGGCGTGCAGGTCGTGTGGGCGTTCTCGCTCGAGGTCAACATGCAGGCCCGGCTGGAGCGGGACATGGCCCAGCAGGGCTTCCACCCGGCCGTGCAGGGGGCCAACCTCGCCTACGACACCGACTACCAGCAGCTGCTCGGCGCCGAGGGGAACGGCTGGATGAATCCCCTCGTCTACGCCCCGTTCCTGCAGCCCGGCGCCGCCGCCAACTACCCCGGCCTGGCCGACTTCGTGAAGTGGACGGGCCAGACCTTCCCGGGGGCCAAGAACGACCTGTTCTCTGTCGACGGATGGGCCTACACGGCGCTGTTCGTGCAGGCCCTCCGCGCCGTGCAGGGCCCGCTCACCCGCCAGAGCTACGTGGCGGCCCTGCAGAAGATGACCCAGGACGACGGGGGCGGGCTCGAGCCACCAATCAACCCGAGCAACCCGGCGGCCTCGGTCAAGTCGCTCAACTGCTTCGCCATGGCCAGCTACCAGAACGGCAACTGGACGGTCATCCATCCCACCAGCGGGGCCTTCGACTGCAGCCTCGGCACCACCTTCACCTACTGATCCATGCACGCCCACTCATCCATACACACCTGCTGATCCCATGCACTCGTTCTTCGCCTACCTCCTGATCGGGCTGGTCGACAGCGCCATCTACGCCATCTCGGCCAGCGGGCTCGTGCTCACCTATGTGACGTCGGGCGTGTTCAACTTCGCCCACGGCGCGGTGGGGATGCTCCAGGCCTTCGTGTTCTGGGAGCTGCGCATCGGGCTGGGCCTGCCGGTGTGGCTGGCCCTGCTGATCACGCTCTTCGTGTTCGCACCTCTGCTGGGCGTGCTGCTCGAGAGCACGATCATGCGCTGGCTGGCGGGGGCGTCCCTGGCCACCAAGCTGGTCGTGACGGTGGCCCTGTTCGTCTCGTTCCAGGGGCTGGCCCAGGCCATCTGGGGCGTGCAGATCCGCACCCTGCCCCCGCTGTGGGGACCGCACTTCTACCGGGTCGGCGGGCTCGTGGTCAGCTGGGACCAGACGACGGTGGTGGTGGCCGCCGTCCTCGTGGCCCTGGCCCTGTGGGCCCTGCTCAAGCTGACCCGGCTCGGGGTGGCCATGCGCGCCGTCGTCGACAACCCCGAGCTGTGCCGGGTGAAGGGCATCAACCCGAACCGGGTCACCAAGGCGTCGTGGTCGCTCGGGTCGATGCTGGCCGGCCTGGCCGCCATCCTGATCGCCCCTGGCCTCAACCTCGACCCCGGCGTGCTCAGCAGCCTGGTCGTGGCCGCCTTCGCCGCCGCCATCTGGGGCCGGCTGCAGAGCCTGCCGGCCACGTTCGTCGGCGCCCTGATCCTGGGCGTGGGCTCGGACATGGTGATCGGGTACTTCGCCGGGTCGGGAACCCTCGCCAACCAGCTGCAGCCCGCCCTGCCGTTCGTGCTCCTGTTCGCGGCCCTGCTCCTGCGCCGGCCGGCCCGGCTGGCCGAGAAGACCAAGGTCCCCCCGGAGCCGCGGCCCCCGGGGCGCACCCGCGCCCTCGGCTGGAGCGGTGTCGGGTTGCTGGTCGCGGCGGCGTCCACCCTGGTCATCCCCGGCTACCAGCTGCTGATCGGGTCCAAGGGCCTGGCCTACGCCATCACGCTGATGAGCCTCCTGCTGCTGACCGGCCTGTCGGGCCAGGTCTCTCTGATGCAGTTCTCCTTCGCCGGGGTGGGGGCGGTGGTGTTCTCCGCCCTGCCCCACGGCGTCCCGTACCTGGTGGGCATCGTCGTGGCCGCCGCCGTGGCGGCCCTGGTCGGCATGCTCGTGGCGCTGCCGGCGGCGCGCCTCAAGGGCATCTACCTGGCGCTGGCGACGCTGGCGTTCGCCATCCTGCTCGACAGCCTGTTCTTCGGGAACGACCACGTTCTCGGCGGCGGCAAGACCCTGGCCGTGCGCCGTCCGTCGTTCCTCGGGGTGTCGATGGCCAGCGAGAAGAACATGTTCATCTTCTCCGCCGTCGTGACCCTGGTGATGGCCAACGTCGTGCTGGCGCTGCGGCGGGGCTCGTTCGGGCGCAAGCTGGCGGCGCTGCGGGACAGCCCCATCGCCAGCGAGACCCAGGGGATGAACCTGATGAAGGTCCGTCTCCAGGTCTTTGCCGTGTCGGCCGCCGTGGCCGGCGTGTCCGGCGTCCTGCTCGGCTCGGTCCAGACCCGGGTCGGGGGGATGAACTTCGTCTACCAGAACTCCCTGATCCTCCTGCTGACGGCGGCCGCCTACGGCATCACCCGTGTGAGCGGCGCCCTGGCCGGGGCGTTCTTCCTGACGGTTCTGCCGTCGGTGGTGAACAACTGGTTGTTCGACGTCCTCAAGTCGGTGCTGCCCGGCTTCTTCGACCGGGCCACGGCCGGCCCCAACTGGATCCAGCCGGTGGTCATCGGCTCGCTGGCCATCGTGATGGCGCGCCATCCCGAGGGGATCGTGGGCATGACCGTCGGCCAGGTGCGCGGCTTCTGGCAGGCGGTGACGACGCGCCGCGCCGTCCTGCCCGACCGGCTGATGCGGGCCCGCTCCGGTGTGGGCGCGCCGGGCCTGGGCCCCGTCGACCCGGTGGTGGGCGCCCGGTGAGCGCGCCCATCCTCCAGCTCCAGGGTGTGCGCGCCGCCTACGGGGCGGTCGAGGTCCTCCACGGCGTGGACATGGCCGTGCCGGCGGGCCGGGTAACCGCCGTGCTCGGCCCCAACGGCGCCGGCAAGAGCACCACCCTGCGGGTGATCGGTGGACTGCTGGCCCCCACCGCCGGACGGGTGCTGATCGGCGGCTGTGACGTGGCCGGCGTCCCACCCGAGCGGCGGACCCGGGCCGGGATGTGCCTGCTGCCCGAGGGCCGGGCCATCTTCCCGAACCTGACCGTGAGGGAAAACCTCCTGATGGACACCTACACGAGCGGACGGTCGCTGGCCGACGTGGAGGAGATCGTCTACGGCCGCTTCCCCCGGCTGGGCCAGCGCCGCTCCCAGACCGCCGGCACTCTCTCCGGCGGAGAGCAGCAGATGCTCTCCCTGGGCCGCACGGTCAGCAGCGAGCCGGCCGTGATCCTGATCGACGAGCTGTCGATGGGACTGGCGCCGGTCATCGTGCAGGAGCTGTTCGGGGTGGTGGCCCAGCTGGCATCGGAAGGAGTCACGATCGTGCTCGTCGAGCAGCTCATCGGCGCCGCCCTCGACCTGGCCGACCACGTCGTGGCCATGTCCCGCGGCCAGGTCACCCTGGCGGGACCGCCCGCCGCCGTCGTCGACGAGCTGTCGAGCGTGTACCTGGGAGCGACGGCATGAGGACCTCCGGCCGCCTCCGCCTGGCCGCCGGCGCCGGCGCCGCCGTGGTGGTCCTCGGGGCCTCGGGGGCCGGCGCCGCCGGGCTCAACGGCTACGAGATCTCGACCGCGGCCGACGCGGTGGCGTGGGTCCCGGTGCTGCCCGGCTTCGTGCCCGGGGCCGACTCACCCGGGGAGATCAGCCTCTCCGACACCGCCGCCTCGCTCGCCTCGGGCGGCGTGGCCTACGGGCGCGGCGCCCTCAACTACCCCGGTTCCTTCGGCGCCCACCTGGGCCCGCTCATGCAGGAGGAGGGCGCGCCGGCCGCGCTGACCCAGGCCATCCCGCCGTGGCCCACCCTGGCCGAGGCCGGTGGCAACAGCGGCGCCGTCACCAACAGCCAGGTGCCCGGTGCGACCATCCAGGCCTTCGGCTCCCCCCGGAAGTCGAGCGGTGACTCCGAGCTGCCCGGGATCAGCTTCCCGGGGATGCTGCGGGTCGGGTCGATCTCGACCCACTCGCTGTCGGCCATCGACGGGGACACGGCGCACGCCGCCTCCACGACCGTGCTGCACGACGTGTCGGTGGCCAACGGGGCGGTGACGATCACGGCCGTGACCTCGTCGTCGGCCGTGGCCGGGACCAGGGCGTCCGGTTCGGTCCAGGTGGCCGGCCTGCGCGTGGGCGGCGTCCCGGCCACCGTCGACGCCAAAGGTGTGCACGCCCTCGGGGCCTCCGTTCCGGGCAGCGACCTCAACCAGCAGGTCCTGCAGTCGCTCAAGGCGGCCCGGCTCGAGCTGTCGGTGGCCGAGCCCACCACCTCCCACACCGTCGGTGGCGTGGCCCGTCAGGCGGGGGGCCTGATCATCGGCATCGAGACGCCGGAGAGCCCGGCCGCGTCCTCGGGCGTGATCCTCGTCGAGCTGGGCGCCACCGCGGCCAGCGTGGCCACCAGCGCCGGAGCCCTGCAGAGCGTGAACGGGGCGGCCGCCGGGGCCGGTGGCGGCACGGGTGGGGCGGGTGCCGCCCCGACCTCCACCGGGTCGGGCGCCGGGGGATCCCAGCTGCCCGCTGCTGTCACCGGCGGCCTCAGCACCGGGCCGCTCGACACGACGACCGGTACGGCCGGGGCCGGCTCGGCTGCCGTGTCCGGAAGCCCCGGCGGCGTGGTCGGTGCCCTCAACACGCTCGGGGCGGCGGTGTCCTACACCTACGCCGGGATCCCGATCGGTGTGGTGGTGATCGCGCTGCTGGGCCTGATCGGCGGCAGCTGGGGGCTTTCGACGTGGGTGCGGCGGCTGGCCGCGTGGCGGGGGGAGGGATAGCCGATGACCGTGGCATCCGAGCCGGCGGCGGAGCAGGCCGCCGCGCCCCGGTTGGCGGCCCAGGACGGACTGCGCCAGGCGCTCCTGCGCTGGGGGGCCCAGGCCCGCGCCGCCGAGCTGGTGAAGCTGATCGTCGTACCCGGCGCCGTCGCGGTCGTCGGCGGCTTCGTCGTGATGTTCCTCGGCTGGTACGGGGCGGCCCGCTCGTACCCCGAGGTGGCCCAGCTCCCCTACATCATCTCCGGCGGCTTCGTCGGTCTGGGCCTCGTCGTGCTCGGAGGCCTGCTGCTGGCCTCCGCGGTCTGGATAGCCCAGCTGGGTCGCATGCAGCGGGCCATGGAGCAGCGCTTCGAGGAGCTGGCCGCGCCGGTGCCGCCGGCGGCCGAGGAGAGCGGGCCGGCCCGGCGCCGATCGGGGACGCGCCCGTGACCGCCGGGGCCGACGGCGCCGCGCCCCTGGCCGTCGAGGACGTCTCGGTCCGCTTCGGCGGAGTGCAGGCGCTGAGCGAGGTGAGCCTGCAGGTCGACGCCGGCTCCGTGACCGGTCTCATCGGGCCCAACGGGGCGGGCAAGACGACTCTGTTCAACGTGGTGTCGGGCCTGGTGGCCCCGACATCGGGGCGGGTGCTGCTGTCGGGTCGGGACGTGACCCACGACCCCACCTACCGCCGGGCCCGGCTCGGTGTGGCCCGCACCTACCAGCGCCTCGAGCTGTTCGGCTCGCTCTCGGTCCGGGAGAACGTTCTCGTCGGGGCCGAGCTGCGCCGGGAGTGGGACCGCAGCGGGCCCGACCCGGGCGCGACCACCGACCGCCTCCTCGGTCTGATCGGGATAGCCGACGTGGCCGAGGCGCGCGCCGACACCCTCTCCACGGGCACCTCGCGGCTGGTCGAGCTGGCCCGCGCCCTGGCGTCGGGGCCGCGGGTGCTGCTGCTCGACGAGCCGTCGTCGGGCCTGGACGACCGCGAGTCCGAGTCCTTCGGCCGGCTGCTGCTCCGCCTGGCCGACGAGGGCCTGGCCATCCTGCTCGTCGAACACGACATGGACCTGGTGATGAGCGTGTGCCGCCACATCTGGGTGCTGGACTTCGGCCGCATCCTGACCTCGGGATCGGCGGCACAGATCAGGGAGAGCCCGGCCGTGCAGGAGGCCTATCTGGGGACGGCAGCGGCGGCCTCGTAGGGCTCAGCGCGAAGCGGCGTCGACGACCCGGGCCAGGGTCAGGCGGCCCACCCGCTCGTAGGTCGGCCGGCCACCGAGGCCGATCTCCAGCAGCATCAGTCCCAGCAGCACGGCCCAGCCCGTCGAGCGCGCCACCAGAGCGGCGTCGAGGCGCGGGTAGGCGCGCCAGAACTCCCCCCGGGCACCGTCGGGCAGCAGCATCCAGGCCGCCGCCAGGTCGTTGGCGGGGTCCCCCGCCGACAGGTCCCCGAAGTCGATCACGGCGGCCAGGGTGCCCCCGGCCACCAGGACGTTGGCGGGGTGGAGATCCCCGTGCACCCACACCGGGGCGCCGGAGTGCACAGGGGCGGCCAGGGCCGCGTCCCACCGCTCGCGGATCGGGGCCGGGTCGAGCCGGCCGGCCAGGCTCTCGATGCGCGCCTCGAAGGCGTCGGCCCGCTCGGCGAGGGGAACGCCGCGCACCCGGCTGCAGGGGGCCGACGCCGGCGCCTCGTGGTGGAGGGCGTCGAGGAAGGCGGCCAGCCGTCGGGCGGCGTCGAGCCCGTCGGTCAGCGGGGCCCGGTCCCCGGGCTCACCCGCCAGCCAGGGCACGACCGACCACGGCCACGGGTAGGCCGGGGACGGCCTGCCGACGCGCACCGGCGCCGGGATCGGAAGGGGCAGCCGGGGCGCCAGCCCGGGCAGCCACCTCTGCTCGGTCTCCATCAGTGGCGCGGCGAAGACCCGACGGGGGAGGCGCACCACCAGGTCGGGACCGAGGCGCCACAGCACGTTGTCCCATCCGGCGTCGAGGTGCTCGAGCGGGAGCGACGCCAGGTCGGGATGCTGCTCCGACACGAGCTGCTCCACCAGGGCGCGGTCCACCACGACGTCGGCGTCGGGCCAGGTCACGCCGGCAGCGTAGGTTCGGCCGGCGGTTGGCGACCGCTCCCCCGACCGCGCTTGTGCCCGTCGGCGACAGTCAGTTGCATGATGGAATCTACGTGACTAGAGTCGGCCCCGTGATCGCACCGGGCGAGCCGGCACCCGCTCCCACCTCGGCTCGACCGGCCGCCACCTTTGTCGTCACGGCTCTCGGCGCCTTCATGGCCTCGCTCGATCTGTCGATCGTGAACGTGGCCTTCCCCGCCCTGGAGCGCTCCTTCCCGCTGGTCACGCCGGCCGGCCTGGCGTGGGTCATCACCGCCTACAGCATCGTGTTCGGTTCCCTGCTCGTCACCGCCGGACGCAGCGCCGACCGCTTCGGCCGGCGCCGGCTGTTCTTCCTGGGCCTGGTCGTGTTCTGCGCCGGCTCGGCGCTGTGCGGCCTGGCTCCGTCCGTCCCCGTGCTGGTGGCGGGGCGGATCGTGCAGGCCATCGGGGCGGCGGGGCTGCTGCCGGCGTCGCTCGGCCTCCTGATCGGTGCCTTCCCCGCCGAGCGGCGGTCCCAGGTCGTGGCCCTCTGGGGTGGCGTTGGCGCCCTGGCCGTCGCCACCGGGCCGTCGCTCGGGGCCGGCCTGATCTCGGCGGGCGGGTGGCGCCTCGCGTTCTTCGTGAACCTCCCGGTCGGCGCGGCGGCATGGCTGACGGGCCGGCGCATCCTCTCCGAGTCCGAGCTCCCGGTGGCACCGCCCGCCCCCGACTACCTCGGCGTGGGCCTGATCAGCGTGAGCCTGGCCTCGGCCGTGCTCGCCATCACCGAGGGCCCGGCCTGGGGCTGGCGGAGCGGGCGGGTGGTGCTGGCCTTCGCCGCCTTCCTGCTCCTCGGCGCCGCCTTCCTCGTCCGGTCCGCCCGCCACCCCGCGCCCGTCCTGGATCTCAGGCTGTTCCGGGCCCGGACCTTCGCCGTGGCCAACGCCGCCACCCTCGTCTACGCCATGGGCTTCTTCGCCATGCTGCTCGGCAACATCCTGTTCCTCACCGGTGTCTGGCACTACTCGATCCTGCGGGCCGGCCTGGCCGTCACCCCCGGGCCGCTGGTGGTGGCGCTGGTGTCGGGGTGGGCGGGCCGGATGGCGGGACGGGTCGGCTTCCGGGCCGTGCTCGTGCCGGGGGCGGTGTTCTTTGCCCTCGGGCTCGCCTGGTATGCGTGGCGCGTCGGGATCCACCCCGCCTACGTGGCCCGCTGGCTCCCGGGGACTCTGATCGTCGGACTCGGCATCGGCCTCACCTTCCCGGTGCTCAGCGCCGCCGCCGTCTCGAGCCTCCCGCCCCAGCACCTGGCCGTCGGGGGCGCGGTCAACCAGACCGCCCGCCAGATCGGCGGGGCGGTCGGCGTGGCCATCCTCGTCGTGTTCGTCGGAACGTCGGGCCATCTCCATCAGCTCTCCAACTTCCGCCACCTGTGGGTTTACGGTTCGGCCATGGCCCTGCTCTCCGGCGCCATCGGCACCCTCCTCGCTCCACCGCGTCCGGCGGAGGCGCTGCTCGTCGCCGAGGTGGCGTCCGAGCTTCCCGCCGTGGCCGCCGGCCTCCCCGTCTCGCTCGAGCCGGAGCTGGATTGAGCAGCGCCCCGCCGACCCCGTCGCTCCCCGATCCCTCCGATCCCGACCTGATCGGCGCCCTCAACCGCCTCGGAGCCGGCTTCCTGCCCGGGCTCATCGGGCTGCAGATCACCCGGGTCGAGCCGGGATGGGTCGAGGCCCAGCTGCCGATCCGGCCCGACCACCTGGCGCCCAACGGGTTCCTGCACGCCGCCACCGTCGTCGCGGTGGCCGACACCAGCTGCGGCTACGGCTGCCGGATGGCGCTGCCGGAGGGGGCAACGGGCTTCACGACCATCGAGCTCAAGTCCAACTTCCTGCGCACGATGACCGAGGGGACGCTGGCCGCCACGGCCCGGCTGGTGCACGGCGGGCGCACCACCCAGGTGTGGGACTCCGAGGTCACCGATGCCGCCGACGGGCGCGTGCTGGCCCTGTTCCGCTGCACCCAGGCCGTGCTCTGGCCCCGCGGATAATCCGGGCGCGGCCCCGGCCCACCCGCCATTGTGTTGAGGTGGACGAGCAGCCTCTCGCTACGACCGAACGCACGCGACTGCGGCGCGGCGTCGACCGCGGCCACCACGACCGGGAGACGGTCTGCGCCATTCTCGACGCCGGGCTCATCTGCCACGTCGGCTTCGCCCTCGACGGCCGCCCCTGGGTCTTCCCCACCGCCTACGGGCGCGTCGACGACAACCTCTACGTCCACGGTGCCAGCGGCAACTTCGGATTGCGCGCCCTGGCCGCCGGCGCCGAGGCCTGCCTGACCGTCACGGTGGTCGACGGCCTCGTACTGGCCCGCTCGGCGTTCCACCATTCGATGAACTACCGCTCGGTGATGCTCTTTGCCCACGCCGAGGCCGTGACGGAGCCCGACGAGAAGCGGCGGGCCCTCTTGGCCATCGTCGAGCACATGGCGCCCGGTCGCTCCGAGGACGCCCGCCCCCCTTCGGACCAGGAGATGCGCAAGAGCCTGGTCATCCGGATCCCGATCGACGAGGCGTCCGCCAAGGTGCGCGCCGGCGGTCCCGTCGACGAACCCGACGACATCGGTCTGCCCTACTGGGCCGGGCACCTGCCCCTGCGCCTGGTGCCGGGTGAGCCGGTGCCGGATGTGGCCGTGGCGGCCGACGCGACGCGAGCGATTCCGGACTACGTCATGAACTGGTTGGCGCTCAGCTCCCGGGGATAGCCAGGAACTCGAGGATCTCGTCGAGGTGTCCGCGCGCCGGATACCGGGTCAGGGTCGGCTCCTCAGCATCTCGACTCCATCACCCGTCAGATCGTCGAGGGCGGCCTTGCGTCCGGTCATGGCCGACAGCAGCGACACCATCGGGCCCGACACCGTGGGCCCGATGCCGTGGCGCCAGTCGGCGTCGGTGGCCTGGAGGCTGAGCCCGGCGATGCGCCGCTTGGTGCCGATGATCATGTTCGAGCCCTTGTAGAAGTCGGCGGCCTGAACGAGTGCCTCGGTTGGGTAGCCGTGGCTGATCCCGAGGGGGCGGCGGATGTCCTGCGAGTGGACGAGCACCTCCCCGAGCATGGTCTCGATCGGCCCGGGAGGCCGCCCGGTCGCGTCGAGCTGCGCCTTGAACCGCTCGAGCGTCTCGGCCGGGGACGCACCCTTCTCGCGGCCGATGTCCTTGGCCTGCATGCTCTTCAGGCTGAACCCCGAGCCAACCAGCTTGGGAAAGAACGAGGCGCCCGTGATTTTGGACGTGGCCGTCATGTGGGCCACCACGTCCTGGACGGTCCAGTCACCGCACAGCGACTGCGTCGTCCAGGCCTGCTCGCTTATCCCGTCGAGGTCCGCCGCCAGCGCCTTGCGCTCGGCGTGGATCACCGGCCAGACGTCGGTCTTTGCCATGCTTCGTCGCTCCGTCGTTTCGGGGTCGGGACTCTTGTTAGCCGTCGGCTAAATTAGGCGACGACCGAATAATAAGCACGCCGGCGCGGGGAGGCAAGGGTTGGCTCGGGACATCGACCGGATCCTCGGGGCGCTCGGCTCCCCCATCCGCCGGGAGATCCTGGCCCTCATCTGGGAGGGCGAGCTTCCCGCCGGCGAGATCGCCGCCGCCTTCGACGTCACCAAGCCGACGATCTCCCAGCATCTCGGGGTGCTGCGCGAGGCCGGCCTCGTGACGATGACCGCCAGAGGGACCTCGCGCCGCTACCGGGCCCGACCCGAGGCCCTGGCCGGGCTGCATGCCGCCCTGGAGGGGTCGGTGAAGTGGGTGCCGGCGGAGGACACGCCGGAGACCTCGCTGTCCGACGCCCGGACCAAGGCCGCCGTCGTGGTCAGCGTCGACGTCGAGACCGATCAGCGGACGACCTTCGCCGCCTTCACGAACCCGGCCGTGTACTCCCGCTGGCTCGGGGCCCCCGTGTCGATCCGGGACGGCCGCTTCTCGGCCACCATGGAGTGGGGAACCGAGGTCCGGGGCCGGTACGAGGTGGTCTGCGCCCCGGAGCTGATCGCCATGCGCTGGGACTTCGAGGACGACAACGTGCCCGTTCCGGGCGGGGAGGTCGTCGGCTACCTGCGGGTGACCCCCAACGGGTCGGGCGGGTCCCACGTGGAGGTGCACCAGCTCGTCGACCAGCGGGCACAGGCAGAGTTCATGGAGGTGGCCTGGAGCCTGGTGCTGGGCCGCCTGAAGGCGGGCGTGGTGGCGGCGTCGGATCCGGGCGTCGAGCTGGCGCCGAGGAGGCGGCGGGACAAGCGGCGCCGCTCGGCCTGAGCCGACCCCGTCGAGCGGGCCCTACCGGCCCGCCGGCGGACCCGGGCTGTCGGCGCGAGGCCGGGCGAACCGGAACAGCAGCTTGTCCCGGCTGTAGTAGTCGAGCCAGTCCATGAGGCGGCGCCGGTGCTCGTGGCCGCCCCGAACCGTCGAGACCGGGACGAACCGCATGTCGAGCCGGGCCACGGCCACCTCGAACCCGGCCCGGTCGAAGATCTCGACCACCTCGTCGGGGTCGTAGAGCTCGGGCAGCCCGAGCTCCTCGGCGGCGGAGGCGTGCCACTCCCCCATCAACCGGCTGCCGGCGTGCACGCCCATCACGGCGAAGTAGACCCCTCCCGGCTTGAGGGCGCCCAGGGTGGCAGCGGCGTGAGACGGCAGATCGTGGAGCAGGTACATCACCTCGTGGCTGAAGGCAGCGTCGAAGTCGGTCCAACCGGGCGGCACGGTGGTGCCGGTCTCGAACGTCAGCGGACGCCCGCCCGTGAGGCGCCGGGCGTCCTCGACCGCCCCGGCTGCCGGGTCGTAGCCGTAACCGGCGCCTATCCGCGCTCCGTCGGCGAGCAGGCGCAGGAACCCGCCGCGGTTGCATCCGACGTCGAGGACCCGCGCGCCGGCCAGGTCGATGTCGATCGTGTCGAGCATCGCCCGCCAGATGAAGCCGTGCTCGTCCTGCATCGCCTCGTCCGAGGCCGCATCCCGCCAGTAGGCGTCACTCATCGGCCCACGAACCCGTCCGGGTCAGTCCCTGCCCGCGTACCGAGCGGCGGGTGTTCCCGGCGGATTGACGGTGCCGGCCACCGCATCCGGGTTGGCCACACACACCTCCCCTTCCAGCCCGTCGGGGTCCCGGAAGAACACCGAGAGAATGGGACCGAAGTCCGTCACGAACTCGTCGGCGGCGCCCCTCTCGATGAGCCGGCGCCGGATCTCGTCGAACGCGTCGAGGGACGCGGCCTGCAGCCCGATGTGATCTATGCGCCCCCGCCCGAACATCGGGGTCTGCTTCTGCGCCTCGGTGTTGCCTCGCACCTCGAACAGGTTGATGTCGGCCTGAGCGCCCACCCGGACGAATGTGAGCGTGCCCTGGCCCCCCATGTCCATCTTCCCGGACACCTCGGCCCCGAACACCTCGTCGTAGAACTGGACGAACCGGTCCGTGTCCGCCGTCAGCACCGCCACATGGTTGAAGCCCTCCAGCAGCATCCGCGTCCTCCCTCTGCTCCCGGTCTCATCATGGCCGGGCCGGTGATCAGCCGTCGCGGGCGAGGATGTCGGCCGCGGCCCGCATCTGGCGGGCCAGGTGCTTGCGTGCTTCCGCCTTCGAGGACTGACGCATCTCCTCCTTGGCCTCCTTGATGGCCGTGCGCAGGCCCTGGATCGCCTCGTGGGCCTCCGCCGTGGCGGCCCTGACGGCCTCGCGCTCGGAGCTGATCTGCTTCAGAAGCTGGTCAAGCTCGCTCCGGGCGCGGTCGGCCCGGGCGATGGTGTCCTCGAGGGGTTCGACCATGAGGCCAGCGTAGGCGGGGCCCGGCGCCCGGCCGACCCGGGGGTGGAACCCGGCTGCGGCCCGAGGTCGGATCAGACGGCGGCCCGGCGGGTGCGCCAGTCGTCGATGAGCCGGCGGGCGATGCTGATGCCCGACGGGATGGCCGGTAGCTCGTCCGGCGCGAACCACCGGGCCTCGGCGATCTCGCCGGCCTGGCACACGACCTGGCCCCCGCTCCACTCCGCCGTGAAGCCGACCATGAGCGAATGGGGGAAGGGCCACGGCTGGCTTCCCCAGTACCGGACGGCGCCGAGGGAGACCCCGACCTCCTCCCCCACTTCCCGGTGGACCGCCTCCTCCAGCGTCTCGCCGGGCTCGACAAAGCCGGCCAGGCAGGAGAACATCCCGCCGGGGAAGTTGACGTTGCGGGCCAGGAGGGCCTTTCCGTCCACGGGTCGCTCGATCAGCACGATGACGGCGGGGGCCAGACGGGGGAACGCCAGGAGGCCGCACGCCGGGCACCGACGGGCCCGCTCCCCGGCCGCCGCCTCGGTCCGGGCACCGCAACGGCCGCAGAAGGCGTGGGTGCGCTGCCATTCCAGAAGCTGGACGGCCCGGCCCGCCAGCTTCCAGCGGACCTCGTCCACCCTCCCCCACAGCGAGTAGAGGTCGGTCAGCTCCCCGTCCTCGTCGGGCCCCGCCTCGACCGCCCAGCAGTGCCGGCCTCCCAGCGTGCCCAGGAAGAGACCGGCCTCCGGTGGCGTGCCCTCCGAGAGCGCCACCCGGGACTCACGCACCGATACCAGCAGCACGGGCCCCTCGGGGGGCGTGGGCGCCTCGAAGTGGGGGACGAACATCGCCGGCCATGATGCCCGGAGCGGTGGGAGGGGGCTCGGCGGTCCGGGTCCCACTGGTGACGGCCTGCGTCCGGCCGCGACCATGATGGAGCCGTGCCGGAGCTCAGCAACGGATCGGTCCGCCTGTGGTACGCAGAGAGGGGGGATCCCCAGGGACCGCCGACGATCCTCCTCCACGGGCTGTTCTTCTCCCGCCGCCTGTACGAGCGCATGGCCCGGCGCCTCCCGGAGCAGCGCATGCTCCTGCTCGACCTGCGGGGGCACGGGCGGTCGTCCCGTCCGACCGACACCGG
>DASSEU010000053.1:0-3965 GCA_035695125.1 Acidimicrobiales bacterium | reverse complement strand
GACGCGGGGATCACGGCCCTGGCCGAGGTCTGCTGGCTGACGGCACGGGTGGCGGGGGGAGACCTGTCGTGCCGGCGCCTGCTGAACCAGACCGCCCTCGATCTCGTCGCCAAGCAGATCCCGCTCGAGGTGCCTCTGGTGACCGTCAACGCCGGCCTGGCGCTCATCTGGGCGGGGGACCACGACGGCGCCCGGTCGGTGCTGGCGAAGCTGGAGGCGGGCTCGCGGTCGGCGCCGGCGCCGGTCACGCTGGCCGCCGTTCTCACGGCGCGCGCCATCCTCGAGCACCGGACCGCCCGCTGGGTCCTGGCGGAGGCCTCGGCCACGGAGGCGTACGAGCTGGCCGTCCAGACCGGCCAGCAGGCCATGGCGGGGTACGCGGCGGCGGTGCTGACCACGGTCGAGGCCATCCTGGGCCGGGCCGAGAGCTGCCGGGCGCGCTGCCTGGCGCTGCTGGCCGGCCCGGGGCGCGAGGTGGGTGTCGTCCGCACGACCGCCCTGTCGGCGCTGGGCCTGCTCGAGCTGGGGGAGGGCCGGCCCGCCGAGGCGGCCCGCTGGTTCGAGGTCCTGGCCGGCAGCGGGGCCTCGGTCGGCGCCAATCCCGGCCTGCTGATGTGGGGCGGTGACCTGGCCGAGGCGTACATCAGGTCGGGACAGCCGGAGAAGGCGCGTGCCGTCGTCGAGCAGCTCGAGGACCGGGTCGGGGGGACCGGCGGGGAGCGCGCCGCCGCCAACGCCCGCCGGTGCCGGGCGATGCTGATCGAGGACGACGTCGAGGCGGAGGCGCTCTTCGCCGAGGCCCTGCGCCACTACGGGGGAGCGGACCGGCGCTTCGGGCGGGCCCGCACCGAGCTGGCCCGGGGGGAGCGCCTGGTCGCGTCCGGGCACGGGGCCGAGGGGCGCGCCCGGCTGGAGCGGGCCCGGGCCCTCTTCGCCGAGATGGGCGTCCGCGGGTGGACGGCACGCGCCGAGGAGCAGCTGGCGTCGCTCGGGCCGATGCACGGAGTGATCTCCGCCCCGGCCCATCTGCTGACCCCGCTCGAGCTGCAGATAGCCGGGGCGGCCGCCTTCGGGGGAGGGACGGCGGACATTGCCGCCGGCCTCTTCCTGTCGGAAGCCACTGTGACCATCCACCTGCGCTCGGCCATGGCCAAGCTCGGGGTGGCCGCACCGTCCGAGCTGGGAGACGTCTCCGGTCTGTTCTCCGCACTGGGCGCCTCGGCGCCGGTGAACGAGGCCCGGCCGCGCCCACTCGGGCCGGCCGGAGCCGATGACGAACCGGCGGTGCACATCCGGCTGCTCGGGACCTTCGAGATCACGTCGGGCGGAGCGCCGGCCGAGTCTCCCGCCGGCGTGGTCGGCCATGCCGTGAAGCGGGTGGCGTTGGCCGGGCGCCTGCCGATCGAGGAGCTGGTCGAGGAGCTGTGGCCCGACGAAGCGCCCGGTGTCGGCCGCACCCGCTTTCGCAGCCTGCTCAACCGCCTGCGCCGGGGCGTGGGCCCGCTGCTGGTCCGTGATGGGGACTGGGTCACGCTCGCGCCGGGCGTGGAGGTCGACGTGCACCGCTTCGAGGAGGCCGTCGGCGCCGCCCGGGCGTTCTCGTCGTCGGCAGATCCCGGCAGCCGTCAGACGGTGCACCGGGCGCTCGACCTGTACGGCGGGGAGCTGTTGCCCACCGACCGCCATCTGGTTTTCACCGCCGGCCCGCGCGAGCGCCTGCGCCGCCGTTACCTCGGAATGGTGGGCCTGGCGGTGGACGATGCGGGCCGGCGCGGCGACGTGGAGGCGGCGGTGCGGCTGCTCGAGAAGGCCATCTCCACCGATCCCCACGACGAGGCGCTCTACGTGCAGGCGGCCTCGATCCTGGCCGGCTCGGGACGTCGCTCGGAGGCGGCCAGCATGCTGCGCCGGGCCCGGGCCATGCTGTCCGACCTCGACCTGCCGCTCTCGCGTGAGGCCCTCGAGCTGGAGCAGTCGCTGCGCACCGTTGACTGACTAGTCCAACTCAGTCAGAGCAAAGATCACTCTTGGCGCGACGGCCGCGCGACGCAGCGTCCGTACGGTCACGCTTCGTGCTCGTGGCATTCGTCCTGCGGCTGCGTCCCGACCAGCTGGCCGTCGGCCGGCTCGTCGGTGAGGTCGAGGACGTCGAGAGCGGGCGCCAGCAGGGCCTGCGCGACGTGATGGAGCTCGTGGAGTTCTGCTGCCAGGCCGCCTCGTCGTACGTCGTCGGGCCGGTGGTGCCCGACGGGCAAGGGAGTGTGTGATGGCTGGTCATAGGCAGATCCCGGACAGCGTCGCTTCCACGAGGCCCCGCTGGAGGCGGCGCGTGGCGGCCCTGGGCCTGGGATTGTTCCTGGGAGCCGGGTGCATCGGTCGGGTCGGTCCGGCCGGCGCCACCACACCGGCGGCCGGGACCATCACCACCATTGCCGGGACCGGTACAGCCGGCAACACCGGAGCCAACGGCACGGCCGCCACGTCGGCCGAGCTCTACGACCCCAACGACGTGGTGGTCGGGACCGGCGGCAACATCTTCGAGGCGGACTGGGCGGCGCATGTCGTGCGCATGATCGCCGAGCAGACCTGCAGCGGCACGTGCCCCTTCGGGATCCAGACCACGGCGGGGGACGTCTACACCGTGGCCGGCACGGGCACCGCGGGTGACACCGGTGACGCCGGCGCGGCAACCAGTGCCGAGCTCAACCAGCCCGCCCACCTGGCCTTCGACAACGACGGGAACCTGATCATCTCGGACCTGCAGGCCAACGTCGTGCGGATGGTGGCCGACGCCGTGTGCACGAGCGGCTGCTACGGGAAGACCTCGACCACGGTCGGGGACATCTACACGATCGCCGGGACCGGCACGGCCGGCTACACGGGCGATGGTGGGGCCGCTACCAGCGCGGAGCTCTCCAGCCCCCGGGGCGTGGCCGTCGACGGCCACGGGAACCTGTACATCGCCGACTACGGGAACAACGTGGTCCGGGTGATCGCGCCGGCCGGAACGATCTCCACCCTGGCCGGCACCGGTACGGCGGGAGCCACCAACGGCGCCGCCGCCGCGGCCACCTTCCACGGCCCGATCGCGCTGGCCCTGAGCCCCGACACCCTCTCGACCCTGTACGTGAGCGACACGCTCGGCAACGACGTGCGGGCGATAGCCCTCGACCTCACCACCCCGTCCAACGACACGGTCAGCACGGTGGCCGGGACCGGCTCGGCCGGCTACTCGGGGGACGGGGGGGCCGCCACCTCGGCCAAGCTCTTCAGCCCGGATGGCCTGGCCGTCGATCCGCAGGGTGACCTCTTCATCAGCGACGTCCTCAACAACGTGGTCCGGGAGGTAGCGGCCTCGACACCCGGGAACTCGCTCATGACGGCCCGGGACATCTACACCGTGGCCGGGACGGGAACGGCCGGCTACACCGGCGATGGCGGGAACGCCAGTGCCGCCGAGATGCACGGTCCGTCAGGGGTGGCGGTCGACGGCAACGGGAACCTGCTCGTGGCCGACACCTATAGCCACGTCCTGCGCGAGGTGAGCTCCATCAACTCCGACGCCACCTTCACGACCTCGGACCCCGTACCAACCGTCACGTACCAGAGCTCGGTGCTCTCCAACTCGCCGGCCGCCTACTACCGGCTGGACGAGCCGGCCGGCAGCCAGTCGGCCGAGAACGACGCCGCCGGTGCCGACGGGGCCGGCGCCGGAAGCTACGACCTGGGCGCCGTTCTCCCGGCCACGGGTGCGCTTCCCAACCAGGCCGACACCGCCGTGGGTGACGACGGCACCCACGGCGCCGCGGTCACCGTCCCCGGCGCCAACCTGCCCACCGGCACCGCCGACCGCACCGTGGAGCTGTGGTTCCAGTACCCGCAGTACACCTGCAACGGCTGTGCCGGATATCCCTACGCCCTGTTCAGCTACGGCGGCTACAGCTTCTGGGTCGGCAACGGGAGCG
>DASSEU010000052.1:0-15553 GCA_035695125.1 Acidimicrobiales bacterium | reverse complement strand
CCTTTGAAAAATGCTTTTGGGCGGGCGTATAAGAACTTTCAGATACGTCCGCCCAGATGGGGCGTCGGGTGAGGATCTGACCTTTCTCAGCGTTCGGGCAAGGCCCGGTTCTCCACGCTGAGCGCCTAGTCAGGCGCGGATAGTGCCAAAGAGGCGGGCGTATAAGAACTTTCAGATACGCCCGCCCAGGTTGAAAAAAAAGAAGGTCGGGGGAGTTCCTTCCCTGCCGCCGCTCAGCCCCTCCCCGACTCCATCCGCTGGCGGATGAGGTTGAGCGCCGACCCGGCCCGGTACCACGCGATGTGCTCGGGGGACATGGTGTGGGTCGCCTCGAAGGCGGTGCTGGTCCCGTCGGCGTGGTCGATGCGGCACCGCACCGGGGTGTCGGGCGCCAGCTGATCCAGCCCGAGGATCGAGATCCGGTCCTCTTCCCCGATCCGGTCGTAGGTGGCCGGGTCGGAGAAGGTCAGCGCCAGCACGCCCTGCTTCTTGAGGTTGGTCTCGTGGATCCGGGCGAAGCTGCGGGCCAGGATGGCCCGCGCCCTCATGAAGCGGGGCTCCATGGCGGCGTGCTCGCGGGAGGAGCCTTCGCCGTAGTTCTCGTCCCCGACCGCCACCCAGTCCACGCCGGCCTCGCGGCAGTGGCGGGCGATGTCGGGGTAGGGCTCCATCTCCTGATGGACCGGGCAGCGGCCCTTGCCGGCGTCACCGGTGAAGGCGTTGACGGCTCCGAGGAAGAGATTGGACGAGATGTTGTCGAGATGTCCCCGGTAGGTGAGCCACGGGCCGGCGGCGGAGATGTGGTCGGTGGTGCACTTGCCCTTGGCCTTGAGGAGGACGGGCAGCCCGACCAGCTCCTTCTCGGGTGACGGGGGGAACGGCTCCAGGAGCTGGAGACGGGTGCTCGACGGGTTCACCCTCACCTCGACGTCGCTGCCGTCGGCGGGCGGCGCCAGGAAGCCGGCCTCACCGGACTCGAAGCCGCGGGAGGGGAGCTCCTCGCCGACCGGGGGCTGCAGCAGGCCGCCGTCCACCTCGTCAGTGAGGGGGTTGAAGTCGAGGGTCCCGGCCAGGGCGTAGGCCATGACGATCTCCGGTGAGCCGATGAACGCGAGGGTGTTGGCGTTGCCGTCGTTGCGCTTCGGGAAGTTCCGGTTGTACGAGGTGAGGATCGAGTTGGACTCTCCCTCGGTGATGTCGTCGCGCTGCCACTGCCCGATGCACGGTCCGCACGCGTTGGCCAGCACGGTGGCGCCGATGGCCTCGAGGTCGGCCAGCAGCCCGTCACGCTCGATGGTGGCGCGCACCCGCTCGGAGCCGGGGGTGATCAGGAGAGGGACGCGGGACCGCAGGCCCCGGGCCGAGGCCTGGCGGGCCACGCTGGCGGCGCGGGTGATGTCCTCGTAGGACGAGTTGGTGCACGAGCCGACCAGGCAGTTGGTGAGCTCGGCCGGCCACCCGTTCTCCCTGGCGTCGGCGCCCATGCGCGACACGGGCCGGGCCAGGTCCGGCGTGTGCGGCCCGACGATGTGCGGCTCGAGCGTGTCGAGGTCGATCTCGATCACCTGGTCGAAGTAGCGCGCCGGATCGGCGTCGACCTCGTCGTCGGCGCGCAGGTCCTCGATCACGCGGGCGGCCCGGTCGGCGTACGACTCGCGGCCGGTGGCCTTCAGGTAGGCGGCGGAGCGGTCGTCGTAGGGGAACAGCGAGCAGGTGGCCCCGATCTCGGCACCCATGTTGCAGATGGTCGCCTTGCCGGTGCCGCTGATCGAGGCCGTTCCCGGCCCGAAGTACTCGACGATGGCGCCGGTGCCGCCCTTCACGGTGAGGACCTCGGCCACCTTGAGGATGATGTCCTTGGGTGCGGTCCAGCCCGACAGGGAGCCGGTGAGGCGCACCCCGATCAGCTTGGGCCAGCGCACGCCGAACGTGCCCCCGACCATCACGTCGACGGCGTCGGCCCCGCCGACCCCGACGGCCACCATGGCCAGACCGCCGCCGTTGGGGGTGTGGCTGTCGGTCCCGATGATCATCCCGCCGGGGAAGGCGTACTGCTCGAGGACGACCTGGTGGATGATCCCCGAGCCCGGCTTCCAGAAGCCGATGCCGTAGCGGGCCGACACCGTGCGCAGGAACTCGTAGACCTCGGCGTTGGTCCCCTCGGCCGCCTGGAGGTCGGCGGCGGCGCCGGTGTGGGCCTGGATGAGGTGGTCGCAGTGCACCGTGGTCGGCACCGCCACCTTCGCCAGCCCGGCCGTCATGAACTGCAGCAGGGCCATCTGGGCGGTGGCGTCCTGCATGGCCACCCGGTCGGGATAGAGCTCGGCGTAGCTGCGGCCCCGCTCCAGCTCCTGGCCCTCGGGGTCGGCCAGGTGGTTGATCAGGATCTTCTCGGCCAGGGTGAGGCCCCGTCCGAGGCGGCGGCGCCCCACCGCCACCCGCTCCGGGAGGCGGGCGTAGACGGCGTCGACCAGGTCGAGCGGGGTGGTGGCGGTGACGGTCGGGCCCTCGTTCGGCATCGTTCCCTCCAGGCCGGCGGTGTGATACAAGTATATGACAAGTGCGCGAGATCCGCTACCGGGCCATCGCTGACCGACTCAGGGACCAGATCACGTCGGGTGAGCTGGCCCCTGGTGCGGTCCTACCCAGCGAGGCCGAGCTGTCCCGAGCCTACGGGGCCAGCCGGGTGACGGTCCGCAAGGGCCTGGAGATGCTGCGGGCCGAGGGGCTGGTGGACGCCCGGCAGGGCTTCGGGTGGTTCGCCGGCGGCCAGCCCCTGCGCCAGACCCTGGGGCGGCTGGGCACGATCGAGGACCAGCTGGCGGCGTCGGGCCGGCGCCCCGAGCGCAAGGTGCTCGACTTCGGCTTCGTGGCCGCCCCCGCCCGGGTGGCGGCCGTGCTCGGCTGCGAGGAGGTGCTGCGGGTCCGGCGCCTGAACCGGGCGGACGGAGTCCCCTTCGCCCGGGTGACGGTGTGGGTCCCCGCCGAACTCGGCGCCGGCCTGTCCCGCAACGACGTCGAGCGGGCCACCTTCTACGACCTGCTCGGGGTGCGCCTGGCGGGGGCCACCCAGACCATCGGGGCCGATGCCGCCGGCCGGTCGGACGCCGCCCTGCTCGGGGTGCCCGTCGGCTCCCCCGTGCTGCGCTGTGAGCGGGTCACCCGCGACGGCGCCGGCCGGGCCGTCATCGCCGCCGAGCACGTGTTCCCGGCCGGCCGCACCGAGTTCGTGGTCGAGCTGTCGAGCGCCCCCGAGGCCTCGATGGCCCCGTCCGGGCTGCGCCTCGTCGAGTAGGGCGGGACGGCCGCCGGCGGGGCCGGGGTCCCCGCTCGGCGGAGGGGCCGGGGCGCAGGGGACCCGGCGGGGTGTGAATCAGTACCGGTTCCGCCGGGCCCAGGCGCTGCGGTCCTCCGGGACCCGGAGCGGGCCCTTGGGGGCGGGGCGGGCCCACGACCGCCGCCAGCCGCCGACCTCGGGGCCCGACAGCGGGGGCGTGTCACCGGAGGCGGCCCGCCGGCGGGCCTGCCACCAGTCGGTGCGGCGCTCGTCGGCCAGGGCGGCCACCTCGGCCTCGAGCCGGGCCGCCACCCGGCGGGCGTTCTCACCCGGCTCGGGCAGGACGGCACGGCCGAACGTGACGGTCGTGCGGGTGGGCTGCAGGCGCCGGGCGCCGCGGGGCAGGGCCACGTCGGTGCCCGAGATGTGCACGGGGACGATCGGGGCCCCGGTCTTGATGGCGAGATAGGCGGCCCCGCCCTGGAAGGGCTGGGCCCACCCGTCGGGGCTGCGACCCCCCTCGGGGTAGATCAGCACGCTCCACCCGTCGGCCAGGAGCTCGGCCGGGAGGTCGGCGGACCGGCGGCTGATGCGCGTGCGCTCGATGGGGACGGCCGCCAGCGCGAACGAGGAGAGGGCCGCCTTCCACCGGTTGTCGAAGAAGTAGTCGGCGGCCGCCGCCACGACCAGGCGGTGGCGGTAGCGGCGGGGGAGCGCGGACAGGAACAGGGCGGTGTCGAGGTGGCTGTTGTGGTTGGCGGCGAAGACCAGCGGCCCCTCCAGCTCCTCCAGCCGGTCGGCGCCCTCGACCGTCGGCGGCACGACCGCGTGCACGAACGGACGGGCCAGCGACTCGACCAGCACGGCCCGGGCCAGGCGCACGCCGTAGCGGCGGGACCATTCCGTGTCGTAGTCGACACCGGTGTGCCGCTCGGGCGGGGGCATCGGGACCGAGCCCGGCCACGTCGGCGCCGACCACGGGAATCCCGCCGGCCGGGGGACCCGCAGGCGGGGGAGCCGGACCCGGAGGCGCTCCGAGAGGCCGGCCGGTCCGCTCCCGCTCACGTCACGTCGGCCATGAACAGCGGCGGGTTGTGGATGTGGGTGATCGTGGGATCGCGCCCCACCACGTCCTCCGCCATCTCGAGGGCGTCGGTCAGCGTGGAGGCCGACTTGAAGCCGAGGCGCCGCACCGCCGCCTGGTCCCCGCCGACGATGATCACGCGCCCGAGGTGGTCGAGGGCGTGGGCGCCCCAGTACCACATGTAGAACGGGTGCACGCCGTGGTAGGCGTGGCCGGTCCTGTACAGGTGGACGTACCACGGGTCGGTCGCGAAGGACTCCTCGTACTTGGCCTCGATCTCCAGCGGATCGGTGGTCTCGGCCAGCACCTGCTCGAAGAAGTCGATGTAGCTGGGGTGGAAGACCGGGTCGAAGGCCCACGGGGTGGGGTGGGAGAGGATCAGCACCCCGCCCGGCCGGACCAGCGGACGGCCCCGGTAGAGGTTGAAGAAGTAGCCGAGCCCCAGGCACATCACGAGGATCGGGTTCATGATCGAGTTCACGTTGTAGGGGCAGATGTAGGGCAGCCCCATGGTGAGCACGTCGGTCTGGCCCTCGACCGGGACCAGTTGCTGGCGGTAGACGTTGGCCGTCGTGGCGGCGTGCACCGCCTCCACCTCGCCGGCCTGCACGCTCGTTAGGCCCATCGGGGCGCGCATGGAGTGGAAGATCGAGCGGCGGACCCGGTCCGGGGTGCGCTCGAGCGACTTCGAGGCCGCCAGGTAGCCGGCGCGGTCCCGCAGCGACCACTCCCACTCCCGCTTGGACAGGAACGAGAACGGATCGGGGAAGGTGTCGTTGTTGAGGGTGGTCTCGATCTGGAACACCTTGACGCCGCTCGCCGCGATCAGCCGCCCCATCCTCCAGTTGGCCGAGTGCAGCTCGGAGTGCTCCTGGTCCATGAACGAGCGGGAGTGGACCATCGTGCGCACGTTGTGGTGGTGGCGGAGGCTGCGGTAGCTGGCCAGGCCCGTGGCCACGCTCTTGTGGCCGCCGTCCATGGCCACCAGGTTGATGTTCACGTATACGAGGAGGTCGCTGGTGGCGGCGCGCTTGTTGATCTCGACGTCCTCGCCGGCGTCGGTGAGGCCGAGGTGCACGAGGTTCTCGGGGTCCTCGGCGTCGTGCTGGGTCAGCAGCCCGTGGGGGGCGAAGGCGTCGTACACGCGGTTGCCCAGAGCGTGGCGCAGCTCGGGCTCGGTCATGCGCCGGTGGAGAGCCAGGGCGGCCACCAGCACCACGTCGTCGACCCCGGCGGCGGCGGCGGCGTCGAGCACCGCCTCGATCACGCGCTGGCGGAGGTCGGGCGCCCGCATCGGCGGCAGCGGGAGCGAGACGTCGTCGAAGGCGATGGTGAGGCGCATGCCGGGCCGCAGGAGGGCCGACAGGGGGGCGCTGTCCCCGACCGGGTTCTCGAGGGCGTGGCGGATGGCGGCGTCGGGGTCCTCGATCGGCTTCAGCGGCTCGGGCGGGTAGACGACCCGGCTCCCGGTCGGGAAGCGCTCGAGCCGGAAGCTGTCCCCGTGCCACATGAGGATGGGCGGGGTGGAGCGGTCGACCTCCAGCACGTATCCGGGCCGCGGGCTCATGCGCTCCTCCAGGCCGGGAGACGGGACTCCGGCCGCAGGTCGAAGACGACCTTCACCGTGCCCCGCCGGCCGGCTTCGGCGGCGTGGGTCAGGGCCTCGGTGAAGCGGTCGAGAGGGTAGCGGGCCCCCACGAGACGGCCCAGACCGGCTTCCCCGACCAGGTCGAGGGCCAGGTGGAACGTGCGGGGGAGGGGGCCGCTTCGCCCGGGGGAGGACCCGGAGGCGTCGGGCCCGGCCCCGTGCTCGATCCCGTAGGCGTAGGCCCCGACCAGCTGCACCTCCCGGTGCCACAGCGGGGTGAGGTCGAGGCGCACGACCCCGGGCATGCCGGCCAGGACGACGCGACCTCGGGGCCGGACCACGGCCACCGCGGTGGCGATGGAGTCGGCGCTGCCCACGCAGTCGATGACCACGTCGGCGCCCCCGGTGAGCACCGGGCCGGCGGCCATCGAGCGGGTCTGCCGGCGCACGGCTCGGGCCACGCCGTCGGGCGCGACGACCTCGTCGGCGCCGAGCTCGCGGGCCCACCGGCGCTGCTCGGGGTGCTTGGCGGCGGCTATCACGTGCCCGGGCAGGGCCAGGCGCCGCAGCGCCGCCAGGGTGGTGAGCCCGAGGGTCCCGGCTCCCAGCACCGCCACGGTCGCGTCGGAGACCGGCCCGGCGGCCAGGGCGGCGTGGACCCCGCACGCGGTGGGCTCGACCATCACGGCGTCCTCGTCGGAGAGGGCCTCGGGGACGGCGTGGATCTGTGACTCGTGGGCCACCAGCGACGACGACCAGCCCCCGCCCGTGTCGGCGCAGAACCCGGTCTGCAGGCCGGGCTTGATGTGCCCGAAGGCCACATGGCGGCAGCCGCCGGTGTCACCGACCGCGCAGGCGTCACAGGGCGGGAAGATCCCCCGGGCCTCGCACCCGAGGACGGGCTCGATCACCACCCGGGCCGCCGGGTCGTCCTCGAGATGGCCGACGAGCTCGTGGCCGGGCACGAACGGGAAGCTGACGATGGGCTCGAAGTAGCGGGAGCTGCGCCCGTCGACCGTCGCCAGGTCGGAGCCGCAGATGCCCGACAGGATCGGGGTGATCCGCCTCCAGCCCGGGCCGGGCAGCTCCGGCGGGTCGACGTCGGCCAGATGCAGCGGCCCGACCTTTGCGCCGCCTCCGGGCGCCCACGCTCCCGCCACCCGGGCCGCCGCGAAGCGGGGCAGCGAGCGCTCGAACAGCAGTGCCTTCATCGGGCCCGCTCCCGGGGCCGCCCCATCAGCCTCGGCGCGAGGGGCAGGACCGGCGGCGAGTAGCCGGGTGCCCGGGACCAGTGCTCGGTGTGCCACCCCCGCCGCCGGGCGATCGTCGCCAGCTTCACCTCCGGGTTCACCGCCACGGGATGGCCGACCGCCTCGAGCATCGGCAGGTCGCTGGCCGAGTCGGCGTAGGCCACGGACTCGGCCAGCTCGAGGCCCTCGGCTGCGGCGTAGTCGGCCATCACGAGGGCCCGGGCCTCCCCGGTCGGAGGCGAGTGGTCCAGCTCTCCGGTCAGACGGCCGTCCCGGTCGGAGAGGCGGGCGCACACCACCTCGTCGAACAGGGGCCGGAAGGGCTCGACGAGGATCTCGAGGGCGCCCGTGATCAGCAGGGTGCGGTGGCCCAGGGCGCGGTGCTCGCGCACCCGGCGGATCCCGGCCGGGAACGACTTGCCGATGAGGAGGGTGCTGAACAGCTCGGGTACGTCCTCGCGCAGCTCCTCCAGCGACGCCCCCTCGTAGCGCCGGTAGAAGTGGCGGAGGAAGTCGCCGCGGTCGCGCCGGTCGAGAGCCAGGAGGGCGGGCGCCTCCCGCAGCGTGCGCAGCGTGAACCGCAGCCGGTCGGCGTCGGGCATGCGCCTGGTGGCCAGCCACGACCACGACTCGACCACGTTGGACGCGATCAGCGTGTTCTCCAGGTCGAAGGCGGCAATGTGGCGCTCGGGAGCGAGCACGGCCCGCTTGCCCCGCTCGTGGCGGTCCGGCGTGGTCCGCTTGCCCGGGGTGGCACGCACGCGCGCGTGCACGACGATCGACGGGAGGTGGATCTCCTGGACGTAGCGGTCCCAGTCCACGGCGCGGGGGTCGAACTGGAACTCGCTGCGCTCCTCACCGGTCAGGCGCCCGTGCAGGTCGAGGAGGCGGTCGACGCGGAAGCGGGCCTCGGTCTCCGTGTAGGCGCCGTAGAGCTCGACGTAGCCGAGGGCCCGGCCCACCAGCGTGCGCCGCTCCTCGAGCCGGGCCGTCCACTCCGCCTGCCGGCCGCGCATCGGCAGCGACCGGCTGGCCTTCTCGGCGGTGGTGAGCAGGCGGTCGGCGCGCTGCAGCTGGCGCTGCACCTTGCCCCGCCCGGGGAAGGACCACTCGGGGGTGACGATGGGCTGGCCGTCGGCGTCGTAGAGCGGGTTCTCGCGGAAGTAGGACGTCACCAGGTCGACCAGGCGCCGGTAGCGCAGCGGGTTCACCGATCCCGAGGCGACCTGGTACACGGTCGGCCCGCCCGGATCGGGGCCGGCGGCCAGCACGGCCAGGATGGCGGCCACGACGAAGTCGACGGGGATGACGTCGATGACCCCTTCCGGGATGCCGGGGAACGACTGCAGGAGTCCCCGGGCGTAGGAGATGATCACCGGCTCCGCCATGCGGAAGCCGCGGATCCACCCCGGGCGGGGCTCGGCCGCCGCCGACTCGATGATCGAGGGGCGCACGATCGTCACCGGCACCGGGCCCCGGTTCTCGAGCAGGGCCCGCTCTCCCAGGGCCTTGGTGTAGGCGTAGGCGTCGGGCCAGCCGAGGGACTGGGCCCGGCCCCGGCCGGCGTCGACCAGCGCCCGGCTCACCCATTCCTCGCGCAGCTTCTCGGCCCGCTCGGAGAGCAGCGGCGTGCCGGCCGCCCCCAGCTCGTGGCGGGCCTGCTTGTGGAACTGGGCCAGCTGGTCGGGCCCCCGGCTGGCCGCCTCGGCGTCGGCGCGCACCCGGCGGGCGGCGGACACCTCGTCGCGCCAGGCCACGTCGGGGGAGAACGGCGTCTCCGCCAGCTGCTTCTCCGGAGCGTCCCCCCGCCGGGCCCCGGCCACGTACGCCGTGGAGACCGCCACCAGGTGGGCGGGCTCGGGCCGGGGCAGGTCCGCCATGGCCCCGGCCAGCCTGGACCCGCCGAGCAGGTTCACCTCGACGGCGGCGTCGAGGGGGGCGTCGAAGCTCACGCTGGCGGCGGAGTGCACGACGGCGTCACAAGCGGCCAGCACGGCCCGGCCGTCGTCGTCGAGGCCCAGGCCGTCCTGGCCCACGTCCCCGGCCACTACGAGGAGCCGGGCGCCGATCTCGGCGTCGAAGCGGTCCCCCCACTCGCGCCGCAGGCGGTCGAAGCAGTCGTTGCGCACGATCTCCCGGCGCACCCGGTCGGCGGCGCCCCTCCGCCCGGGCCGCACGAGCACGGCCACCTGGCACTCCGGCACACAGCGCAACAGGCGCTCGACCAGCGCCGTGCCGAGGAAGCCGGTGGCGCCCGTGACACCGATGCGCCTGCCGGCCAGGGACGTGCGGATCGAGACGGGGTCGCTCACCGGGCCGGGCGCCGGCGGCGGGGCGCCGGGGGGGTGTAGCGCTTGTTGGCCTCGATGCGCCGGGCCGCCTCCGCCTCGGCGTCCTTCCGGGCCCGGCGCGCCTGCCTGGTCTCCCGGGCCGGGCGGCTCGAGCCCCGGCCGCCGGCCGCCCCCGCGCCGGTGGACCGGCCCGATGCCGCCGAGCGGCCCGAACCGGCGCCGGCGTCCCGGGCCGCCTGGCGCTGCTCGCGCATGGCCCGCGAGTTCTTGATCAGCAGCCAGCCCCCGAGGCCGACGAACGGGAAGCCGAGGATCGTGCCGCTGAACGCGGTCAGGAACAGCGCCATGGCGACGAGGGCGGTGAGCACCCGGCTGCCGTGGCGGGCGGCCAGCCACAGGGCCACCCCGAAGCCGCAGGCCAGGCCGAGCAGGAGGTCGGGGGAGACGGTCTTGGCGGCGTGGGCGTTGTGGGCGGGCGCCTTGTAGGTCAGCGCCCCGACGACCCCGAGCACCACGGCCAGCGCCGCCGCCGCGAAGGACAGGAGCTGCTCCTGGCGCTCCATGTCCCGCCGGAACAGCCCCCGGGCGGCCGAGCCCGTGGATCCCGCCGCCGCCCGCGCCGGCACCTCGGGCTGAGTGGGCTCCTCCTCGGACACGGGGGCCAAAGCTACCGGGGGTCGATGAGGACCCCGGGGTTCAGCACCCCGGCCGGGTCGAGGACGTCCTTGGCCGCCCGCAGGGCCCCGGCAAAGAGATCGGGCCGCTGCCGGTCGTACCAGGGTCGGTGGTCCCGGCCGACGGCGTGATGGTGGGTGATGGTCCCGCCGTGGGCCAGGACCGCCTCGGACGCCGCCGCCTTGATCTCGTCCCACTGGCTCACCTCGGACCCGGGCCGGCCCGGGGCGAAGACGCTGAAGTACGGCGCCGGCCCGTCCGGGTAGACGTGGGTGAAGCGGCACGTAATCCAACCCGCCCCGCATATCTCGTCCAGGGCCCGGCCCACGGCCCCGGTGACCCCGGCGTGCAGGGTGGGGAAGGCGTCCCACGTGCACGCCGTCTCGAACGTGTCGGCTATGACCGACATGGCCACCAGGGCGTCACGCGTGTACGGAGCCCGGATGAACGAGTTGCGCCACGTGCCGACGGCGCCCTCCCGCTCCCGGCTCCCGTCCTCGGGCCCGCTGGCCCGCACCCCGTCCGGCACCTCACCGCCGTGGCCCAGGCAGATCTCGACGGCCCGGGCCATAGCGGTGTCGACGGGATGGTCGGCCGACTCGAAGCCGAGGACCAGGACGCTGACTCCGCCGCCCGAGCCGGCCGAGAGGGCGGCCTCCTCGGGGTCGAGCAGGCGGCAGTTGGCGGGATCGAGCCCGGACTGGGCCACGTCGCGGGTGGCCGCCACCGCCGCGTCGTAGGACGAGAACCGCACGCCGGCCGACGCCCGCCACCGGGGCCGGTCCTGCAGGCGCATCCACGCCTCGGTGATCACGCCGAGGGCGCCCTCCGACCCGAGGAACATTCGGTCCGGGGAGGGCCCGGCCCCCGACCCCGGCAGGCGGCGCGACTGGACAACACCGGCGGGCGTGACGACGCGCATCGACTCGACGAAGTCGTCGATGTGCGTGCGCACGGTGGCGTAGTGCCCGCCCGAGCGCGTGGCCAGCCACCCGCCCAGTGTCGAGAACTCGAACGACTGCGGGAAGTGGCGCAGGGTCAGGCCCCGGGGGCGCAGCTCCTCCTCCACCACCGGCCCGTACGTGCCCGCCTGGATCCGCGCCGCGCGCGAGACCTCGTCCACCTCGAGCACGCCGGCGAGGTGGCCGAGGTCCATCGACACCACTCCGGAATAGCCCTCGCCGCTGCACTCCACGCCCCCGACCACCGAGGACCCGCCTCCGTAGGGGACCACCGCCGTGTGGGTGGAGGAGGCCCAGTCGAGAAGGGAGGTGACTTCGCCCTCGTCGGCCGGGAAGGCGACCAGGTCCGGGGGATGGTCGAGCCGGCCCCGGAAGGCGCGCACCACGTCGCGGTAGGACTTGCCGTAGGCGTGGCCGGCCCGGTCGTAGACCGAGGTGGAGACGCAGTGGGCCAGGGTGGCGGGCGCCTCGACACGGGGCGGGGGCAGCTCGAGGTCCTCGAGGCGGACGGGCTCGGCCACCTTGACCTCACCGCCGAAGCGCGCCGCCAGGCCGGCCGCGATCGACTCCTTCTGCTCCCGGTTGGGGCCCTGGCCCTCCCAGCCCCAGCCCCACCACGAGCGGCGGCGCTCCATCAGCCGCCGTGCCCGAGCAGGATGAGGCGGGTGCCGAGGTTGTGGGTCGGCTCGATGTGCCAGACCTCGCCGCGGGGAGTGGCGTCGGCCACCTTGGCCGCATCCTGCATCTCGAACGCCACGTGGTGCACCCGGCCCGACCGGCTGCCGAGCCAGGCGTCGACCGGGCCGGCCACCGTCGGCGCGATGAGGCGGATGCGGCCCGGGCCGGGCCAGGCGTAGTCGATGAAGCGGTGGTCGTCGGAGGAGCCCTCTCCCAGGCGCCGCCCGCCGAGGAGCTCCTCGAACAGGTGGATGCCGTCATCGAGGTGGCGCACGGCGTGGCACACGTGGACGAGCTCGGTGCCGGAGCCCCCGCCCGCCGCTCCGCCACCTTCGTCCTCGTCGTCGTGCTCGTGGGACTGCGCCAGCTGCACGACCACGCCGGGGGCGTCCTTCGGGTGCAGGAACGCCTCCTTCCAGTTCGGGTCGCTGTCGTTGATCCCGACCGGCTCGTACCCGGCGTCGCGCGCCGCGTCCACCGCCACGGAGAAGTCGGGCACGGTGAACGTCAGATGGTGCGGCCCCGGACCGTTCCGGTCGAGGAAGCGGCGCAGGAAGTCGTTCTCCTCCGGGTTCCGGGGCTCGAGCATCTCGAGGACCATGCCGTTGGCGTAGCGGACCTGGGCCCAGTGGAAGCCCGGGGAAGGTCCGTCCGGGCCGGGGCGCCCTCCCAGGTCGTGCACGTACCGCTGGGCCAGCTCGGCCCTTTGCTCGGCGGCCACGGCTATGTGGTTCAGGTCGGCGCCCTCGATCACGGGCCGGATCGTGGATGACGGGCGGCGCCCGTGTCGAACCAGCCCCGTGCCCCGGTCGCCGCCGCCGGATTGGTGTAAAGCTCGCCCGTATGGACTTCCGGGAGGAGACGGTGGCGGGGCTGGCCCGCCGGGTGCGGGCCCGTGAGCTGTCGGCGCGCGAGGTCGTGAAGGGTGCCCTCGACCGCATCGAGGAGCTCAACGAGCGCATCAACGCCTTCGTCCACGTGGACCCGGAGGGCGCCCTGGCCGCCGCCGACGCCGTGGACCGCCGCCTGGCGGCGGGGAGCGAGGTCGGGGAGCTGGCCGGCGTGCCCCTGGCCGTTAAGGACCTGGAGGACGTGGTGGGGATGCCGACGACCAAGGGGTCGGCCCTCTTCGCCCGTTCCGGGCCGGCCAAGGCCGATTCCGTGCTCGTCGAGCGCCTGCGCGCGGCCGGCTGTGTGGTCGTCGGCAAGACCAACACCCCGGAGCTCGGCTGGAAGGCCGACACCGTCAACGTCACCTTCGGCGCCACCCGGAACCCGTGGCACACGGACCACAGCCCGGGCGGGTCGTCGGGGGGAAGCGCCGCCGCCCTGGCGGCCGGCATGGTGCCGCTGGCCACCGGGTCCGACGGGGGCGGCTCGATCCGGATTCCGTCCTCGGCGTGCGGGCTGTCCGGGTTCAAGCCCTCGCTCGGCCGGGTGCCGACGGGCGGGGACCACGCCCCCGACTGGCACCACCTCTCCACCCGCGGCCCGATGACCCGGACCCTGTCGGACCTGGCGCTGGTGCTGGACGCCGTCATCGGCCCGGACCCGACCGACCTGCGCTCGCTCCCGATGCCGGAGCCGTCGTGGCTGGGCGCCATCGAGGCGCCCCACTTCCCGTCCCGTGTCGCCTGGTCACCGACCCTCGGCTACGCCGTCGTCGACAACGAGGTGCGCCAGTTGTGCGAACGGGCGGTGCGTGTCATCGCCGACCTCGGCGCCGATGTGACCGAGATCGAGACGGTCTTCCCCGAGGACCCGGTCGGGGCGTGGCTGACGATGACGACGGCCTACAACCTGCGCACCCTCGATCCGCACCGCGGCAGCGAGTCCTGGTCGCGCGTGGACCCCGACCTGGTCCAGGTCGTGGACCACGGCGCCGCGTCGCTGGGGGTGGTCGACCTGGTCCGGGCCGAGGACCGCTGCCACGAGCTCAACCTCCGCCTGGTCGAGCTGTTCCACCGCCACCGTCTGCTCGTGACCCCGACGATGGCGGCGGCCCCGCCCGTGTCGGGTGAGTTCGGGACGGTCAACGGCACCCCCGACCCCAACTGGGTGCGCTTCACCTATCCGTTCAACATGACCCGCTCGCCCGCCGCCACCGTGTGCTGCGGCTTCACGGCCAAGGGCCTGCCTGTGGGGCTGCAGATCGTCGGCCCCCAGCACGCTGACATGGTCGTGCTGCGGGCCGCCGCCGCCCTCGAGGAGGCCCTCGACCTGGACCGGCGGGCCCCCGTCGACAGCTGAATCCCCGGCATCGACTGCTACCCTGAGCGGCTGCTAAGTCGGGCGCTTGGCTCAGTTCGGTTAGAGCGCTGCCTTCACACGGCAGAGGTCACAGGTTCAAATCCTGTAGCGCCCACTCGGTAACGCCCCTCGCGCTCATTTCGTCATACCTGCCACCAGGTTGATGGTGATGGCCAGGATCACTGCTCCCAGCAGATAGGACAGGAGCTGGTGGCGGATGGCGAGGCGCCGGAGCTCCTTGGAGCGCAGGTCGGTGTCGGACACCTGGAACGTCAGTCCCACGGTGATCGCGACATAGGCGAAGTCGGTGTACTGCGGCGGCTCGTCCTCGTTGAAGTCGATCGAGCCCGGGCCACTCGTGAAGTAGGTACGGGCGTAGCGCAGCGTGTAGATGGTGTGGACCAGGCTCCACGCGGCCAGCACGGCGGCTATGGCCAGGGTGATCTCGAGCAGCTTGGTGCTCCCCTTGGCGCTGCTGGCGTCGAGGAGGAGGATGGCCACTCCGGCCAGGCTCGCCACCGCCGCGCTCAGACAGCCGAGATCCGCGGCCGCCCGCGAGGGGTCCTCCCGTTGCGCGTGGGCGGCCGTGGCGTCGGGGCCCTGCGGCCAGATCTCCAGCCAGGTCCACACGACGAAGATGGCGGCGGCCACGACCCAACCCACCAGGGGTGCGGCCACCGCTGCCGGGGTCACGGCGGTGACGGCGCCGGCTACGAGGCCGCTGATGCCGGCCACCACGGCGCGGGTCCGGGCTGACGTACCGGCGCTACTCAACTGCCGTCGACCCGGCGGCCGGGTCAACTGCCCTCGACCCGGCGGGCGGGGCGGTGCGGATCACGTAGCGGGGCGCAGCTCGTTGAGCTCGGAGGCGTTGTCGCGCATGATCAGCTGCACGGTGTCGGCGTCGAACTTGCGCAGCTCGGTGAGGTAGTCGAGCGGCTCGGGGAGCGCCTCGATGTGGGGCCAGTCCGACCCGAAGATGACCCGGTCGGCGCCCATGAGGTCGACGACCTCCTGGACGTCGTCCTCCCAGAACGGGTTGATCCACACGTGGCGCCGGAACGTATCGACCGGATCGTGCTTGAAGTAGCCGGGCGTCTTGTCGGCGGAGTGCCGCAGCTTCCGGAACAGGTACGACAGGAACTCCGACCCGTTCTCGACCGACGCCACCCTGACGTTCGGGAAGCGCTCGAAGAGGCGCTCGAGGATCAGGGTGGCCAGGAAGTCGTGGGCGGCGCGCTCGATCGAGAACAGCCTGATGTTGAGCTTCAGCCCGCCGGACCCGAAGGCGGCCGAGAATCCGTCGGGCGCGTACCCGTTGGCCGACAGGCCGCTGTCCCCGGCGTGCACCACGACGGTGACGCCGGACTCGTTCACCCGGGCCCAGAAGGGGTCGAAGATCTCGTGGGCGGGGGAGAACGGGCCCAGGCGCGTGAAGGCGGCCGCCGTCCTCATCACGATCGTGCGCGCCCCCCGCTCCAGGGCCCACTCGAGCTCC
>DASSEU010000051.1:0-271545 GCA_035695125.1 Acidimicrobiales bacterium | reverse complement strand
GACGCCGGGCTGTCCGATCCCCGCCTCCGCCCGCCGTGGGGGCGGTCGTGGACGCGCGACCGCACGGTCCAGTTCCACGAGATCCTGGCCGACCGCAAGATGCTGCCCCCGCCCTACGGGATGGGGAACTTCCTGGTGATCCCGACGCTCATGGAGCACGCCTCCGAGGAGCTGCAGAACCGCTTCATCCCCGGGATCCTCGACGGCCAGGCCGGGTGGTGCCAGCTGTTCTCGGAGCCGGGCGCCGGCTCCGACCTGGCCGGCCTGCAGACCCGGGCCGAACAGGACGGGGACGAGTGGGTGGTGCACGGCCAGAAGGTGTGGACGACGGGCGGACAGTGGGCCGACCTGGCCATCCTGGTGGCGCGCACCGACCCCGGCGTCGTCAAGCACCGCGGCCTGTCCTACTTCGTCATGCCGGTGCGCCAGCCGGGCGTGGAGGTGCGCCCGCTGCGCGAGGCCACCGGAGAGGCCATGTTCAACGAGGTGTTCCTCGACGGCGCCCGGATCCCCGGGGACTGGGTGGTCGGGGACGTCGGGGACGGCTGGCGGGTGACCAACACCACGCTGCGCCACGAGCGGGCCGGGATCGGCGGGGACTTCACCGGCGGGGGCGGGGCCATACCCGGCACCGTGGCCGGGCACCTCGATCGGCCCGCCGGGGACCTCGTGGGGGCGGCCGGGCTCATCGGTGGGCGGGCGCGACGCCTCGACTTTCCTCTCCTCGGCACGATGGCGCGCCAGCGGAACCGGGCCGGTGACCCGGTCGTGCGCCAGCACCTGGCCCACCTCTACACGCTCGAGCGGATCACCGAGTGGCACATGGGCAGGATCAAGGCCGGCAGCGCCGCCACCGGGGCCGAGGGGAACCTGGCCAAGATCCGCAACTCGCTCCTTGTCACCACCGCGAGGGATGCGGTGGCGGCCATCCTCGGGCCCGACGCCCTGCTGACCGGGCCGGAGGCGGTCGAGGAGGGTGTGGCCGCCGAGCACATCATCCGATCGGTGGCGCCGTCGATCTACGGCGGCACCGACCAGATCCAGCGCAACATCATCGGGGAGCGTGCACTGGGACTGCCCCGCGAGCCGGACCCCTCACGCGAGCTCCCGTTCGACCAGCTGTTGCACAACCCGGTCCGCTCCCAGCCGAGATAGTAGGGAAGCCCACAATGGACCTGGCCATGACGCTGCCGACCATGCTGCCCCACGGCCGCGCCGAGGTCCTGGCCTGGTGCCGGGCCGTCGACGAAGGACCGTGGTCGAGCCTGGCCGTACCGGAGCGGATCACCTACCCGAGCCACTCGCTGACCGTGCAGCTGGCGGCGGCGGCCGCTCTCACCGAGCGGGTCCGGCTCTGGACCACCATCGTCATCCTCCCCGCCCATCCCGCCGTACAGGTCGCCAAGGACCTGGCGTCGGTAGACCGGCTGGCCAACGGCCGACTGACCGTAGGCGTGGGTGTCGGCGGCCGGGAGCACGACTACCAGGCGGTCGACGCGTCCTATCAGCGGCGTTGGACACGCATGGACGAGCAGGTCGGAGTGATGCGCTCGATCTGGCGGGGCCAGCCGCCCTTCCCCGGCGCCGACCCGGTCGGGCCTCCTCCCGTCCAGGAGGGCGGACCGCCGCTGGTGGCCGGCGCCATGGGGCCCAGGTCACTGGCCCGCGCCGCCCGCTGGGCCGCCGGCGTGAGCGACGCCTCCACCGTGGCCGGGGCCGACGCCGCCACCCTGTCCGGGGCCGTCGAGCGGATCCGGGCGGCCTGGAAGGACGCGGGACGCACGGAGGCGCCGCACATATCGACGGCGCTCTGGTACGCGCTCGGGACCGACGCCGAGTCGAGGCTCAAGGGCTACGTGTCCGACTACATGCGGATCTTCGGGGAGGAGGTGGCCGACATGACCGCCGGTGCCGCCACCACCCACACACCCGAGCGGCTGCGTCGAGCCGTGGAAGCCGCCGAAGAGGTGGGCTGCGACGAGATGTTCCTGGTCCCGACGACCGCCGATCCGGCCGAGCTCGAGCGCACCCGTGAGGCGTTGGGACGCTGAAGGACCGCCCCGCCGGGCTGAGCGTCCCGCCCCTCGTCGACCTCTCCGGTCACACCGCCCTCGTGACCGGCGCCGGACGGGGTGTCGGTCGGGCCACGGCGCGGCTGCTGGCCGAGCGGGGCGCGACCACCGTGGTGAACGACCTGTTCGCCGACCGGGCGGAGGCCGTCACCGCCGAGATCACCGCCGCGGGCGGCCGGGCCCGGCCCGCCGTGGCCGACGTCACCGATCCCGCCGCCGTCCGTCGGATGGCCGACGACCTCGCGGACGCCGGGCTCGGTGTGGACATCCTCGTCAACAACGCCGGGCTGCCGCCGGGGATGTTCCCGCTGCAGCCGTTCCTCGAGCAGGCCCCCGACGACTGGGAGCCGCTCATCCAGCTCAACTTCTATGCCGTCCTGCACCTGGCGGCGGCATTCGTGCCGCCCATGGTGGCCGCCGGGTGGGGACGGGTGGTCACGATCACCTCGGACGCGGCGCGCGCCGGGGACCGCCTCCAGTCGGTCTACGCCGCTGCCAAGGCGGCCGGGACCGGGTTCTCCCGCTGCCTGGCCAGCGAGGTGGGGCCGGCCGGCGTCACCGTGAACTGCGTCTCGCTCGGGTCGATCCGGCCCGACTTCGACCCGGCCGCGCCGGTCGACGAGGAGACGGCCCGCCGCTTCCGGCGCTACCCGCTGCGCCGCCCGGGTCGGCCCGAGGACGTGGCCCCGATGGTGGCCTTCCTGGCCTCCGACCAGGCGGCGTGGATCACCGGTCAGGTCCTCGGGGTCAACGGCGGATACACCTTCGGCCTCTAGGGCACGTCCCGTGGATCTCCCGGGATGCGCCCGGTGGTGAAGGAGAGCACGGCCCCGAAGGCGTCGGCGGTATCGATGGTCAGGGTGTCCGCGGCCCGGGCCCCGACGCCCACCCCTGCGTTCTCGAGGTGGCGCTGGACGGCATCCAGATCGAGAACGCGCCAGGTGAGGGAGTGGGGCAGTTCCCCGTTGGCGACCAGGTCGTGTCCCAGGGCGCTGTCCGGACCGTGCGGCTCGGCCAGCTCCACGACCGTGTCGACGCCTACGAGAACGAAGGCGCTCCGCGCCACGTCGGTGACCACCTCGTGGAACACGTGGCCGCCGAGGGCGTCCTGGTAGAAGAGCCTGGCCCGGTCCAGGTCGGCCACCGCTGTAGTCAGATGGGACGGAGTGTCGATGCCGAGCGGGTGCCCGGACCGCCAGAACTCGTCGGACCACCCCTCCCCGAAGCGGGGGTCATAGGTTCCCCACCTCCCGTCGAAGGCCTGGAACTCGAGCAGACCGTGGGTGTCCTTGGGGTGGGTGAACAGCGTGGCGCCGACCTCGTCCTCTCCCTCGAACAGTCCCCCGCCGGGCCGTGCCACCCGGATCCCCAGTTCCCGCAGCCGGCGGTAGAGAGGGACGCGGTAGTCGTCGTCGATGTACCAGGACAGCGAATGCAGGTGCTGACCGAACCGGGCGTGGAAACGGCTGAGCGGCATGGCGGCGTCGGCGGGGTCGGAGCTGGCCTCGATCGTCTCCATCATGAAATCGCCGATCAGGCCCAGGGTGGCCCAGCGCTTCTCGACCTCACCCCACTGGTGGGTCATGAACCGCTGCCGGGCGAAGACGCGGTCGTAGAACTCGTCGGCGGCGTCGAGGTCGTCGACGACGTGGATCAGATGGAAGAACTTCCCGATGGGCACGAGCTACCTGGACGCCGCCGGAGAGCGTGGTCCCGCTACCGGGGCGAGGCGACCGGCTGCCCCGGCGCCACCGGGTCCTCTCCCAGATAGGCGGCCTTCACCGTCGGGTCGGCGCGGACCGCCTCGGGCGTGCCGACCGCGATGAGCTGGCCGAAGTCCAGCACGTGGATGGTGCTGCAGAGGCTGAGCACCATCGCCACGTCGTGCTCGACGAGCAGCAGCGAGATTCCCTCGTCCCGGACGGTACGGCGGAGGGCGTCGGCCAGCCGCATCGCCTCCGTGGCGTCGAGACCGGAGAGCGGCTCGTCCAGGAGCACGACGCTCGGGCCGCCGGCCAGGGCCCGGCCCACCTCGACCAGCCGCGTGGTGCCGAGGGGCAGGACGTCGACGACCGTCTCGGCCAGGTCGTGGAGAGCCAGCAGGTCGAGGAGCGACTCGACGCGGTCGCTCTCCTCCCTGTCCGGCTTGCGCAGGCCGGCGCCGCTGAACATGTCCTTCCACAGCCGGCTCCGCTGGCGGCGGACCCGGTAGGCCAGACTCAGGTGCTGGCGCACGGTGAGGCCCATGAACATCTCGGGCTGCTGGAAGGTGCGCGCCAGCCCCAGCCGGGCCCGGGCCTGCGGGCTGGCCCCGGTCACGTCCCGGCCCGACAGGAACACCCGGCCGGAGGCAGGGCGGATGAGCCCCGAGCACACCCCGAACAGGGTGCTCTTGCCGGCCCCGTTGGGCCCCACCAGTCCGATGAGGCAGGCGGGAGGCACGCTGACCGTCACCGACGAGAGCGCGGTCAGCCCCCCGAACCGGACGGTGACCTCGCGGGCCTCGAGGACCGGTGTGCCGTCGGCGGTCACTGGTGCACCCCCGCCGTCAGGGGGGGCGGGAGCTCCGCTCCGTCCGGGGCGCCCCGACCGGCCCGGAGACGCTCGAGCAGCCCCCGCAGCTGCCGGGCCTGCATGGCCACGACCCCGTCGGGGTTCTTGGCCACCGCCACCGCGCCGAGGCCGAAGAGGATCGGGGGGATGTTGCCGAACCAGTCGGGGAGGTAGGACTGGGCAATCCCGGGCAGAAGCGTGAAGCTGATCCCGGCCACCAGGGCGGCGGTGTTCGAGCGGATCCCCTGGGTGACCAGGACGGCCAGCCAGATGACGCCCGCCAGGGTGGCGTAGTTGTTGGGCTGGGCCACGCCGAGCGACATGGCCCACAGGGCGCCGCCGATCCCGGCGACGAACGCGGCCAGGCCGGCCACGAGCACCTTCATCTGCAGCACGCTGATCCCGATCGTCTTGGACGCCGGATCGCTCCACCGTACGGCGGTGAGGGCCATCCCGGTGGTGGACCGGCGGAGGTTGACGATGAACAGCGCGATGACGGCGAAGACCGCCAGACCGAGATAGGTGAAGGCCCGGTCCCCGTTGGCGAAGTGGGGACGGTTGAGGTTGAGCCCGAGGCCGTTGTTGAGGAAGGTCTGGCGGCTGAACACGAGGGTCTCCATGAGCAGCCCGAAGGTGAGGGTCACGAGGGCCACATAGAGATCCCCGAGCCGGATGGTCAACAGCCCGATCAGCACGCCGAACGGAGCCGCCACGACCCCGCCGACCAGCACGGCCAGGAGAGCGGGCCAGCCGTGGTTGCCGGCCAGCTGGCCGGCGGTGAGGGCGCCTATTCCGCCGAAGGTCGCCATGCACAGCCAGACCATGCCGCCCTCCCCGGTCACGAGGCTGAAGGAGAGGTACAGCACGCCGAACGCGATTCCCTGGGCCAGCAGCCCGACCCAGAAGCCGTGGAGGACGAACGGCAGAACGGCTATGACGGCCACCCCGGCCACGGCGGGCCTCCAGCTGAGCGGACGGGTGGCGGCGCGCTCGGGGTCGACGGTTGCCCCGCCACTGCGCTCGTCCCCCTGGACGGCGATGGCCCGGTCGAGGGCTCCTCCCACCCCTTCGCTCTCGCTGACCCGGCCGCTGCGGATGATGTAGTAGACGAGGAACACCGCCGTGACCCCGAACGGGATGCTGTTCAACACGGCGGTGGTCAGCGAGCTGGCCGGAGGCATGTAGTCCTGCACCAGGGCGTTGATGACCCCCATGGCCAGGGCCACCACGACCGCCACCGGCAGGTTGCGGAGCTTGGCCGCCACGACGGCGGCGAAGGCCGCCGCCATCAGCTCGATGAACTGGGTCGGGTCCAGGCCGATGGTCGGCGCCGACAAAACACCCGCCAGCCCGGCCAGGAACGTGCTCACCGCCCACACTCCCACCGACACCGCCGTGGGATTGGTCCCCGACAGCGACGTCATGGCCGGTGAATCCACCATGGCCCGCACCCGCAGGCCCACGTCGGTGTAGCGCAGGATCAGGGCGCCGGCCAGCCCGACGAGGACCACGCAGCCGTAGACGATGACCTGGTCCATGGTCACCGCCACGCCGGCCACGTGGAAGACGCGCACGGGCTCGGGCGCCAGCCCCGGCGCCTTGAGGATCGACTCGTTCCCGAACATGAGGATGGCCAGGGGCGGCACGGTGACCGACAGGCCCAGGGTGGCCACCACCTTGACCAGCGGGGACGCCAGGCGGAGGAGCCTGAACAGCACGGCGTACAGGAACACACCCAGGCCCGGACCGACGATCAGAAGAGAGACCACCGCCGCGGCGGGAATGCCCCAACCGTGCTGGCTGTGCAGGAAGTAGAAGAACCGGGCCACGAAATAGGCCAGGGCCCCGAAGGCGAAGTTCAGCACCCCGGCCGACTGGTAGGTCACGACGAGACCCGCCGACGCGATGGCGTAGATCCCGCCGAGCGCCAGCCCGGCAATCACGTATTGCAGCACCAGTCAGCTCCCCTTAACCGTTGTCAGCGACTGTACAGATGACGGTCCCCCGACAAAAGGGCGCGACGCGGCCGGAAGCGCTGATTTGCTTTGGTCCCTTTCGAGCGGTTCGACCCCTCCGGTCAGCTGTTGCGGAGCGTCTGGCTCCATGCCACGCCGCGGTCGACGGCGGGCTCCCGGGGCAGGCCGAGCACCCGGTCACCGATGATGTTGCGCTGGATCTGGTCGGTGCCGCCCGCTATGGCGGTCGACGGGCTGCCGACGCACTCCATGGCCAGGCTGCGACGACCGCGCCGGCCGACGCCGGAGCTCCCGGCCCGGGGGGCGTAGCCGCCCTCGACCAGGGCGCCGGCGGCCCCGAGGAGGACGGGCGCCCATTCGGCCAGGCGGCGCCCGGCGCGGGAGACGGCCAGCTTCCCGAGGGAGCCCTCAGGGCCGGAGCTGCCCCGCGCCCGGAGGACGCCCGCCCGCATCTGGAGGAGGCGCACCACCTCGGCCTCCACCCAGTGGCGCATCAACTCGTCTCTGAGGGCCCGCGCCGCGGCGGAGCTCTTGTCTTCCCGGGCCTGCCACGCTTCGACCACGGCCGCCACGGCGCCCTGGCCCCGCCCCGGGACCTCGGGCATGTTGTACCGCTCGTAGACGAGGGTGTGCTGGGAGACCTTCCAGCCCTCGTTGACCGGTCCCAGCCGTTCGGAGTCGGGGACCCGCACATCGGTCAGGAAGACCTCGCTGAACTCGTCACCGCCGGTCATCTGCCGGAGGGGACGGACCTCGACGCCGGGTGCGTGCATGTCCAGCACGAACTGGGTGAGCCCGGCGTGCTTGGGTGCGTCGGGGTCGGTGCGGGCCAGGAGGATGGCCATGTCCGCCCCCTGGGCGCCCGAGGTCCAGACCTTCTGGCCGTTGACGACCCACTCCCCCCCGTCCGGCACGGCGCGGGTGGCCAGCGACGCCAGGTCCGAGCCCGACCCGGGCTCGCTGTAGAGCTGGCAGCCCATCATCTCGGCGGTGAACAGGGCCCGGAGGTACCGGCGCTTCTGATCCTCGCTCCCGTAGGCCAGGATGGTGGCCGCTCCCTGCCCGGCGGCTATGGCGTTGGTGACCCGGCCGCTCGGCGGCGCCCCCGCCTGCGCCAGGCGGCGGTCCACCCCGCTCTGGAGGGCTATCGGCTGGTCCAGGCCGCCGTGCCCGACCGGGAACCACACGTAGGCGAGGCCGGCGTCGAACTGTTCCCGTAGAAAGGTGACAGGGTCGGTCGACCCGGGCGGGTATTCAGCGAGCAGCTGCTCGACCGCCGCATCGACGAGATCCGTGTCCCCGCCGTCCTCCAGCGTCTCGCTCATCGTCAGCGGCTCAGCAGCAGGCAGGCGGCTATCGGTCCGCCACCGGCGGCCACCGCCGCCACCTCGGCGCGTCCCACCTGCCGCGGCCCGCCCTGACCCCGTAGCTGCAGGCACGCCTCGTGCAGCACCCAGTAGCCGTGCATCCGCCCGGCCGACAGCTGCCCGCCGTAGGTGTTGAGGGGCAGCCGACCGGTCAGCGAGATCTGGTCCGGATCGGCCACGAAGGGCCCGCTCTCCCCGTCCCCGCAGAAGCCCAGCGCCTCCAGCCAGGCGAGGGTGAGGAAGGTGAATCCGTCGTAGAGCTCGGCCAGGTCCACGTCGGCGGGCTTGAGATCGGTGCGCCCCCACATCTCGGCGGCAGCCTCGACCGACGCCATCTTCGGGTAGTCGGGACGCTGGTCCCAGCCGCCCTTGGCCGTCCCGGTGGCGCCCCCCATGGCCTGCACGCGCACCGGACTCGGACAGTCGGCGGCGTAGTCGGCGCCGGACACGACAACGGCCACCGATCCGTCGACGGGCACGTCGCAGTCCAGGAGCCCGAAGGGGTCGGTGATGGGACGCGCCGACAGGTAGTCGTCCAGTGTGATCGGGTCCCGGTAGGCGGCCAGCGGGTTGAGCCCGGCGTTGGCGCGGCTGTTGACGGCCAGCGCCCCCAGCTGCTCCTTGGTCGTGCCGTAGAGGTGCATGTGGCGCCGGCAGTGCATGGCGAGCCAGTTGGCGGCGGAGTAGGCGTGATAGGTGAGCAGCGGGCTCATGTCCCCCATCGCGTTCAACATGCCGACGTCGCGGGCCACCGGTGAATCGGTCGGAGGACGGTCGGACGGCATCATGGACCCGCCCATCATCTCGACCGTGCGGTAGACGAGCACGTGGCGAGCGCGTCCCTCGGCCACGGCCAGGCACGCCGACATCACCGGTGAGAGAAGGCCCCCGGTCGTGACGCCCCCGCCCCACCACTGTGGCTCGATCTTGAGGGCCTCGGCCGCACGGGTGGCGGCGGTGTCCCCCATGGTGTCGATGCCGTCGATGTCGTCGGGCTCCAGCCCGGCATCGGCGATGGCGGCCAGGGAGGACTCCACCGTCATGTCGAGAGCCGGGATACCGAGACGCCGGCCAACCCGTGAGATGCCGATGCCGGACACGATGGCCCGCTGCTCTGGAACGTCGACCATCCGACCAACGTAGTGGGGCCGGCCGAACCCTCAGGCCCCCGGCCGGATGACGACCTTTCCGACCGCGCCCCGGCCCGCCACCAGCTCGAGGGCGGCCACCGCCTCGGAGAGCGGATAGGTGGCCGACACGTAGGGCCGCAGCCGACCGCTGGCCAGCAGCTCCTCCAGCTCGCGCCGGTCGCGCTCGGCCTCGTCGGCGTGGTAGGTGGAGAAGGTACGGATGTCGAAGCCGAGGATGGCGACATCCTTGAGCAGCACCAGGTTGAGGGGGATGCGCGGGATCTGGCCGGACGCGAACCCGACGGTCACGAAGCGGCACCCGGGCCTGCCCGCCCGCAGGGCCGGCTCGGAGTAGGCGCCCCCGACGGGATCGATCACGACATGAGGCCCGCCGCCGGTCAGCTCCCGCGCCCGGAGCTTCAGGTCCTCGGCGCTGTAGTCGACGGTGGCCTCGGCGCCCCTCTCGGCGCACACCGCCAGCTTGGCCGGGGTGGAGGCGGCGGCCAGGACCCGCCCCCCGAGCAGGCGGGCCACCTCGACGGCGGCCAGGCCCACCCCGCCGGCGGCGCCGAGGATCAGCACCCACTCTTCGGGGCCGACCCGGGCCACGCTGCGCAGGGCGTGGTAGGCGGTGGCGTGCGCAACACCGAACGCCGCCGCCGCCACGAGGTCGACGCCATCAGGCACCGGGCTGACCGACCCCGCCGCCACGACGATGCGCTCGGCGAAGGCGCCGACCATTGACGAGCCCCGGACCGCCTGGCCCACCGTCAGGGACGTGACCCCTTCCCCCACCTCTTCGATCCGTCCGGAGAACTCGCTGCCCGGGGTGAACGGTACAGGGACCGACACCTGGTACCGGTTGGCGGCAATGAGCGTGTCCGGATAGTTGACCCCGGCGGCCTCGATCCCGACGAGCACCTGTCCGGGCCCGGGACGGGGATCGACCAGGTCCTCGACGACGAGTCCGGAGGGCGGCCCGTAGGCGTTGCAGCGCAGTGCCTTCATTGCATGCGATCGGCTCAGCGGACGGTGCGGAAGAAGGCCCGGACGTCGTCCACGAACAGCTCGGGGACCTCCATGGCGGCGAAGTGGCCGCCCCGGGGCATGTCCACCCAGTGGGTGATGTTGTAGCGGCGCTCGGCCCAGGAGCGCGGAACCTTGGTCACCTCACCTGGGTAGTTGGCCACGCCGGTCGGTACGGATATGGGTGCCTGGGGCACGGCCGCCGCTCCCGCCCGGCGCATCTCGAAGTAGAGGCGGGCCGACGAGGTGGCGGTGGCGGTGAACCAGTACACGCTGACGTTGGTCAGCAGCTGGTCCCGGGTGAAGCTGCGTTCGACATCGCCGCCGCAGTCGCTCCACGCCCGGAACTTCTCGACTATCCAGCCCGCCAGGCCGACCGGTGAGTCCTCGAGGGCGTACCCGACGGTCTGGGGCTTGGTGCCCTGGATGGCGGAGTAGCCGGCCTCGTTCTGCTGCCAGGCCCGCATCTCCTCGATGCGGGTCTGCTCCTCGGCGGGGAGAGACGCCGTCCGCGCCCCGGCCGGCCGGGGCGCGCTCAGGAAGTTGACATGCAGACCGGCCACGTGGCCGGGCTCGAGGTCGGCCACGTTGGCCACCACGATCGAGCCCCAGTCCCCGCCCTGCACGCCGTAGCGCTCGTAGCCGAGCGAGGCCATGACCCGGGAGAAGGCGGCCGCCATTCGCCGCGGGTGCCAGCCCGGCTCCGACGTGGGCCCGGAGAAGGCGTAGCCCGGCAGCGAGGGAGCAACCACGTGGAAGGCGTCGGCGGGATCGGGCGGGCTGGTGAGAAGGGGAATGGCGTCGAGGAACTCGACCACCGAGCCGGGCCAGCCGTGGACGAGCAGGAGCGGCAGGGCATCGGGGACCGCCGAGCGCTGGTGGACGAAGTGGATCCGCTGGCCGTCGACGGTCGTGGTGAACTGGTCGAACGAGTTGAGGACCGCCTCCCGGGCCCGCCAGTCGAAGCCGTCCCCCCAGTAGCCCGCCAGGTCGCGCAGGTAGGCCAGGTCGGTCCCGTAGGTCCACCCCGCCCCCGCAATCTCGTTGGGCCAGCGCGCGTGGGCGAGGCGGGCGCGGAGCTCGTCCAGAGCCTCGTCCGGGACGGATACCCGGAAGGGCTCGGGCACGAGTCAGTCCTCGACGGAGATGGCGTGCTCCGGGCAGTTCTGCACTCCCAGCTCGGCCTTGGCACGCAGCTCGTCGGGCACCTCGGCCAGGATCACCTGGCCGTGTCCGTAGTCATCCGGCTCGAACACCTCGGGCGCCAGGCTGTAGCAGCGTCCGTGCCCGGTGCATGCGTCCGGATCGATGCGCACCTTCACACCCGTCCTCCCTGGTCGGCTGGTCCCAGGCCGGGGACCGTACTATCCCGCCCCGTGCCCTACGGATACCACCCCGCCGAGCTGCGGCGGCGGGCCGCCGACGTCGAGAACCCGGGCCTGTCCCCCGACGACATCCTCGTGACCGGCCGGACGGCGGTGGTCACCGGGGGCGGCGGTGGGATCGGTCAGGGAGCGGCGCTGGCACTGGCGCGCTTCGGGGCCAACGTGGCCGTCCTCGACGTCATTCCCGAGAGGTGCGCGGCGACGGCGGCGGCCATCACGAGGTCGGGAGGCAGCGCGCTCGGCCTGCCGACCGACGTCATGGACACCCAGGCGCTGCGGGCGGCCATCCGCCGGACCCACGAGACGTTCGGGAGCCTCGACATCCTCGTCAACAACGCCGGGGGTGTGCGCGGCGGGTCGTTTCTCACCATGCCCGAGGCCAGCATGCGCCGGCATGTGGAGATCAACCTCATGAGCATGCTCGTGGCCACCCAGGAAGCGGCCAACCTGATGGTGGCGGACGGGCGGGGTGGGTCGATCGTCAACGTCAGCAGCATCGAGGGCTTCCGGGCCGCCCCCGACTACGCGGTGTACGCGGCGTGCAAGGCCGGCATGATCAACTTCACCCAGACGATGGCCCTGGAGCTGGGCGGCCACGGGATCCGGGTGAACGGCATCGCACCCGACCACACCATCACGCCCGGGCTGCGGGGCAACCGGTCCGGGCCCGTCGACCCGGCCTCGTGGCCGGAGGACAGCCCCGAGGATATCGAGCGCTGGGCGCGCCTCATACCCGTGGGCCGCGAGGGACTGGTCGAGGAGTGCGCCGCCGCCATCGTGTGGCTCTGCTCGGGCATGTCCAGCTACGTGACCGGAGAGACGGTGAGCGTGGACGGCGGCACCCGTGCCGGCGGAGGGTGGTCGCGCCGGCCCGGCGGCGGGTGGACCCTGATCGGCTGAGTGCGGGAGGCGCCGGAGATGAAGTTCATGATCGACTACCCCCTGCTGAGCGACCGCGACGGTGGCGCGTGGGTGCGGCCCGAGAGCGTGGCCCAGCTGGCGCGCGACGCGGAGGCCGCCGGCGTGGACGCCATTGCCCTCACCGACCATCCCGCCCCGTCGAAGAAGTGGTTGGAGGGCGGCGGCCACGAGACGCTCGACCCGTTCGTCGGACTGGCGTACATGGCGGCGGCCACGCAGCGGCTGCGGCTGATGACCTACCTCACCGTCGTCCCCTACCGGAACCCTCTCCTGTTGGCCAAGTCGATGACGTCGCTGGACGTGGTGTCGGGCGGGCGGGCCACGTTCGTGCTCGGAACGGGGTACCTGCGCTCGGAGTTTGCCGCCCTCGGCGTCGACTTCGAGGAGCGCAACGACCTCTTCGACGAGGCGGCCGAGGTGCTGCGGGGCATCTGGTCGACCGACAGCTTCAGCTACGAGGGCCGCCACTTCAAGGCGGTGGGCCAGACCCTGAGGCCCGCCCAGGTCCAACAGCCCCACCCGCCGCTGTGGATCGGAGGCAACGCCACCGTCGTGAGGGACCGGGTGGCCCGCTGGGCCCAGGGCTGGGCCCCGCTGCTGGGGGGACCGGTGCTGTTCCGGACGGCCCGGACGGCGCCGATCACGACCGAGGCCGAGCTGGCCGTGATGATCCGGGACCTGTGGGACCGCATCGAGGCGGCGGGAAGGAGCCGGGCCGAGGTGGACATCATCGCCACGGGAGGGCCGGAGCGGCCCGGCCGCGACGCGGGCGCCGAGGAGCACCTCGACGCCATCGGCCGCCTGGCCGACATGGGCGTGACGTGGACGTCGGCACCCCTCGACCAGTCCAGCCTGCCGGCGGCCCGGGAGGGTCTGGCCCGTTTCGGGGCCGAGGTGATCTCGCGGCTCGACCGCTGAGAGGAGGCGGCGGTCAGTCCGACGACGGCAGGGGCTTGGGCGCCTGCACCGTCATGGGCTGGCCGTGGCACTCGAGGGCACCGTCCCCGGCCTTGGTCACCAGGAGCTGGGCGTCACATTCGGCGCAGACGTAGCGCTTCCCGAGGGTGTTGGCCATGCCGGAACTCTAAACGGCGCGCCCCGACGGGGCCGGCGCCAGCCGATCCAGGAACGACAGGATGGCGTCGTTGAACAGGTCGTTGCGGTCTCCGGCCACCATGTGCCCGGCCCCGGCCACGTCGGCGAACTCGGCGTGCGGCACGACCTCCAGGAACCGCCGCGCCCCCTCCTCGCTGAGGAGGTCGCTGACCCGCCCCCGCACGAGGAGGACCGGGATGGTGAGGCCGCGCGCCGCCGCCTCGAGCCGGTCGGGGTCCATGATCGACGCGCGCGTCTCGTCCGGGGAGCCCCCGTCCCCGCTGATGAAGCGGGGATCCCAGTGCCAGACCCAGCGACCGTCAGGGCGCTGACGCAGGTTCTTCTGCAGGCCGGTCAGGTCGCGGGGCCGGGGGCGGTGGGGGTTGTAGGCGGCCACGGCGTCGGCCGCCTCCTCCAGGGTCGCGAAGCCGCTCTCCATGTGCTCGCGCATGAAGTCCCCGATCCGCTCGGCGCCCGCCGACTCGATCCGGGGTGCCACGTCGACCAGTACGAGGCCGGAGGCGACCGGTCCCGGCACCTCGGCCACCGCGACCAGGGACGACATCCCGCCGAGCGACGCACCCACGAGCACGGGTGGGGCCCCGAGCTCGGCGGCCAGCGACCGGATGTCCGCCGCGAACGCGTCGAGCCGGTAGTCACCGTCCTCCGGCCAGTCGCTCTCCCCGTGGCCCCGCAGGTCGACGGCCAGGGCCCGCCACCCCCGCTCGCCCAGCAGCCGCCCGGTCGTCCCCCAGGAATGGCGCGTCTGGCCGCCACCGTGCAGCAGCACCACCGGGCGCCCCCCGGGCGGCCCGAAGACGTCGGCACGGAGCCGGATGCCCCCGGAGCCGGGAAGCTCGACCGCCTCGCTCACCGGCTCAGTATGGCGGAGCCCCCCGGCCCGGTCCCCGGGGTAGTACCCGAGAAGTAGGCGGATTTCCTCCGCCGGGACGATGCGGCCTGCCCGCCGCTGGGCATACCTTGGGCGGGATGGCAGTCGGACCAGCAGGGCCAGCCGGACCCCGGAGGTTGCGGGCGTCGGACCGGGACCGGGAGGAGACCGTGGCCGCCCTCCGGCGGGCCACGTCCGAGGGCTACCTCACCCTTCTCGAGTTCGAGGAGCGCCTGGACACGGCCTTCTCGGCCCGTTACCTGGACGAGCTGGACCGCCTGCTGGCCGACCTCCCCGGTGCCCGCCGCCAGAGCGCCCGGCCGGCTCCCGGGCCGGCGCGGCCCCAGCGGGGCCCGTGGTGGCCCGCCGGGCTGCCCCGCCAGATCGTGCGGTCGGCGCTGGCGGTGCTGGCGGTGCTGCTGGCCGTGGCCATCGTGGCCAACTTCTGGGTACCGATGCTGATCTTCGGGCTCATCTGGATGAAGCGGGGGCGCGGCCGCTGCGGCTGGTCCTCCGGTCGCTGCGGCTGGTCCGGCCGGCACCACCACCTCGACTACATCTGAGCCCTCCCCGCCCCAGCGGGTAGAACTCCCCGCCGTGGCCCCGCCTCGCACCGCCGTCTTCGGCGCGGACGTCGACGGGCCCCGGGTCCGGGAGCTGGCCCGGGCCCGCCGGAGGGCCACCGCCCTCCTGGTCGCGGTCACCGCCCTGTTCGTGGCCGTGACGGTGGCCGGGGCCCACGGCACCGTCCTCGGCTACGTGCAGGCGGGCGCCGAGGCGGCCATGGTCGGCGGGGTGGCCGACTGGTTCGCGGTCACGGCGGTGTTCCGCCACCCGCTCGGGCTGCCGATCCCGCACACGGCGGTGATCGTGGAGCGCAAGGACCAGTTTGCCGAGACCCTCGGACGCTTCGTGCAGGAGAACTTTCTCAACGCCGACGTCCTGGCCGAGCGCATCCGGTCGGCCGGGCTGGTGCCCCGCCTGGCAGCCTGGCTGGGGGACGCCGACAATGCCGGCCGCTTTGCCGGGCATGCCGCCGACGCGGTGGTGGAGGTGGCCGAGCTGCTCCGCGAGGACGAGGTCCACGGGGTGCTGGCCGACCAGCTGGTCCGGGCCGTCGACGCCGTCGAGGTGGCGCCGCTGGCCGGTCGGGGCCTGCGCGCCGTCACCGCCGGGGACCGGCACGCCGAGCTGTTCGAGGCCATCGTCCGGGGCGCCGATCGCTACCTGGCCGACAACTACATGTCCCTGCGGGACCGGTTCCAGGCCGAGTCGCCGCGCTGGGTGCCCGACGCCGTGGACAACCTCGTGTTCGACCGCCTCCACAGCCGGCTGCGCCGGTGGCTGTCGGACGTGGCTGCCGACCCGACCGACGAGGTCCGGCGCCAGTTCGAGGAGTGGATCTCGGGGCTGTCCGAGCGGCTGGAGACCTCCCCCGAGCTGCGCGACAGGGGTGAGCAGCTCAAGCACGATGTGCTGAACCACGCCGAGCTGCGCGACTGGTCGTCGTCGCTGTGGAAGGAGGCCAAGGAGGCCCTGCGGAGACAGGCCGGCGAGCCCGACTCCGAGCTGCGCCGACGGCTGGCGGCGGTGCTGATGGCCGCCGGCCGGCGCCTCGAGTCCGACCCGCTCCTGGGCGCCAGCCTCGAGCGGGTGGCCGAGTCCGGGGCACGCGCCCTGGCCGAGCAGTTCCGGGACGAGCTGGCCGGGCTGGTGACCGCCACCATCGACCGGTGGGACCCGGCCCAGACGTCACACCAGCTCGAGCTCCTGCTCGGACGTGACCTGCAGTTCATCCGGATCAACGGGACCGTCGTGGGCGCAACGGTCGGCCTGGTCATCCACGCCGTGGCCACCGCCATCGGCTGACACGCGAGAGTCCCGGCCTCGGGCGACGGGACCGTCTGTCAGTCCGTGCCCACTCAGCTGCGGGGGATCCGGCTCCAGGGCGTGGACGGGTCCACCCCCGGCTCCCGGGGCAGCCCGAGGACGCGCTCACCCAGGATGTTGCGCATGACCTCGGAGGTGCCCCCGGCAATGGTGCTCGACTGACTGGACAGGAAGCCGATCACCGGATCGGCCAGCAGCTCGTCGCGGCTGGCGGGCCGGTAGCCCGAGCACAGCATCCCGTCGGGACCGAGCAGGTCGACGGTGAACTCGGAGATGCGCTGGTTCAGCAGCGCACCGCCGAGCTTGAGGATCGAGCCCTCCGGCCCCGGCACTCCCCTCTCCCGCAGCGCCTGGGCCCGCATATTCCCGAGCCGGAGCACCTCGGCCTCGATCCAGAGCCTGGCCAAGCGGTCGCGCGCCACCGGGTCCCGGCGCCGGGACCTGGACCAGACCTGCAGGGCCTGGGCTATGGGGCCGCTGCCGCGGGGAGCCACCGTCCCCCCGATCGAGACGCGCTCGTTCATGAGGGTGGTGGTGGCGACCTTCCATCCCTCCCCCACCGGGCCGACACGGAAGGAGTCGGGCGTGCGCGCCTCCGAGAACCACACCTCGTTGAAGCTGGCCCCACCCGACATCTGCCGCAGGGGCCGGACCTCGACGCCGGGGCCGTGCATGTCCACCACGAAGGCGGTGAGGCCCTTGTGCTTGGGCGCGTCGGGATCGGTCCGCGCCAGCAGGAGCCCCCACCTGGCCATGTGCGCCGACGACGTCCACACCTTCTGGCCGGTGATCACCCACTCGTCCCCGTCGCGGACGGCACGCGTGGCCAGGCCGGCCACGTCGGATCCCGCCCCCGGCTCGCTGAAGAGCTGGCACCAGATCTCCTCGGCCGTGAAGATCGGGCGCAGGAACCGTTGCTTCTGCTCCTCGGTGCCCCACGCCACGATGGTGGGACCGCACATCCCGATGCCCATCGGGTTGCGCGTCCACTGGCCCCGCCGCCCCGCCGCCTCGAGGGTCGAGTCGACGACGTCCTGGAGCCGGGGCTCGGCGTCGAGGCCCCCGTAGCCGCGGGGGTGGTCGACCCGGGCCAGGCCGAGGTCGAACTGGGCGCCGAAGAAGGCCGCGTCGTCGGCGTCCCCGAACTCCTCGAGGAGCTGGCGGGTGAGGGAACGGACCTGCTGCTCGTCGACATCGGTGGTGGTGACCATCGGGGCCATTCTGACAAGGGCAGCTAGCTTGCGTGGTCTGATGGATGTCCCCGCTCCCCTGCGCACCCGGGTGAGCGAGCTGCTCGGCGTCGACTACCCGATCGTGCAGGCCCCGATGGGATACATCGCCCGGGCCCAGCTGGCCTCGGCGGTTTGCGAGGCCGGCGCCTTCGGGATCGTCGAGACGTCCTCGGGTCGGCTCGACGAGGTACGCGTCGAGATGGAGAAGATGCGGGAGCTCACCGACCGGCCGTGGGGGGTGAACATCGCCCAGATGCTCGTCGGGGACCTGGACGTGGTGGGCTTCGTGGCCGCCCAGGGCGTGCGCTTCGTCACCACGTCGGCGGGAGACCCCACGCGGTACACGGCCGCCCTGCACGACGCCGGCATCACCGTGTTCCACGTCGTTCCCTCGCTGCGCGCCGCCGCCAAGGCGGTGGCGGCCGGGGTCGACGGCCTGGTGGTCGAAGGGGGCGAAGGGGGCGGGTTCAAGAGCACCCGTCCCGTCTCCACCATCGTCCTGCTCCCCCAGGTCTGCGCCGAGTTCGACGTGCCGGTCATCGCGGCCGGAGGGATGGTGGATGGAGTGTCGATGGCGGCCGCCTTTGCCCTGGGGGCGGAAGGCGTGCAGATGGGGACACGAATGGTGTCGGCGCTCGAGTCACCGGTGCACGAGAACTACAAGCGGCTGGTCGTCGACGCCGATGCCACCGACACGGTGGTGCTGAGCCCGTACTCCAGCCCCGCCTACCGCGTGATGCGGACCCCGTTCACGGAGGCGCTCGAGCACGAGCCCAAGGTGGTGATGGGCGCGACCGTGGGGATTGACGGCATCCTCGACCTCTACTTCGGCGGTCATCTGGACCGGGGCTTCGCCTTCGGCGGCCAGGTGGCGGGACGGATACGCAAGATGCTCCCGGTGCGGGAGATCATCCACGGCACCGTGGCCGAGTTCTACGAGGTGGTCGGCTCGCTGGGCCGCTTCCTCCCGCCGGCAGGGAGCTGACGGCGCCGCCCTACTCGGCGGGAGCGGCCTCCATCAGGTCGTCGAGATCACCGGGGCCGGGGACGGCTCGCACGTCGCGTCCCGTCAGCCGCTCCCCACAGCTCGAGCAGGTCATGACGGCGTGGGACACCCGGCCGCACGCCTTGTGCACGACGTGGAGCGGGGGGCCGTCGGGAGCGGCGTACCTGTCCCCCCACTGGCGCATGGCCGTCAGCACCGGCCACAGGTCGCGCCCCTGGGCGGTCAGGCGGTAGTCGTAGCGGGGCGGGTGCTCGCTGTACGGCACCTTCTTCAGCACGTCGGCTTCGACCAGATGGTTGAGGCGCTGCTGGAGGATGTTGCGCGAGATGCCCAGGCGCTCCTGGAACTGGTCGAAGCGGGTCACGCCGAGGAACACGTCACGGATGATGAGCAGCGACCACCACTCCCCGACCACCTCCAGGCACTGGGCGACCGAGCAGTGCATGTCGGCGAAGCTCTTGCGTTCCACGGCCTCTCAGCATACCGCAGTGGGTTGTCTTATAGAACGCCCGATCAGCGGTGGTCGATGGCGACCTTGATGGCGCCGGTGCGGCCCTGGTCGGCGATGGTGGCGAAGGCCTCCCGCCACTCCGGGAGCCGGAAGGTATGGGTGAGCATCCCGGTCAGGTCCACCCGGCCCGCCGCCGCCATCCGCAGGTAGTGCTCGATGCCGTGGGCCCGCTCCCCGTCGACCTCCTCGACGCCGAAGGCGTTGGAGCCCACCCACGAGATCTCCTTGAAGTACAGCGGCGTCCACTCCCAGCGGGCGGGGCCGTGGACACCGCTCTTGACGAGGGTGCCCCGGGCCTTGAGCAGGCGCACCCCGACCTCGAAGGTCTCGGCCTTCCCGATGGTGTCGTACACCACGTCGATCCCGCCGGGGTGGCACATCGGCAGGGCCGGACCGTCGTCGGTCATCATCCCGCCCCGGGCCAGCCGGCCGCCGGACCACGCCGCCAGCTCCTCGATGATCGCCAGCCGGTCCTCGGGGTCGACGACGACCGCGGCACCGAGCCTGCGGGCCATGTCCACCTGGGCGGGGAAGCGGGCCACGACCGCGATCTCCACGTCGGGGTGGAGGGCCCGGAGGATGGCGATGGCGCTGAGGCCGAGGGCACCGGCCCCGTAGACCAGGACCTTGCCTCCCGGGGGCGGCGGGTGCCGGGTGACGCCGTGGAGGGACACGGCAAAGGGATCGGCAAACACGGCCTGCTCGTCGGCCAGCCCGTCCGGGACGGGGAACAGCATGCTGGTGTGGGCGGGCATCAGCTCGGCGTAGCCGCCGGTGGCGTCGCTGGAGACGCCGGTGTGGATGCCGGCGCTGATCGGTCCCTCGCTGAAGCTGTGACAGAGGCTCAGGTCCCCGGCCTCGCACGCCGGGCACAGAGGGCTCACGCCCCGGGGCGCGCAGGTGAGCCAGGGGTTGAGCACGACGCGCTGGCCGACCTCGAGCCCCCGGGCCTCCGGGCCCAGCTCCACCACCTCGGCCACGACCTCGTGGCCCATGACCTGGGGGAAGGAGCAGAAGGCCATCATCGGGCTGTCGGCCGACTCGGGGCCGAAGTCGAGGAGGGCCTGCTTGGAGTCCGACCCGCAGATGCCGACGAGGCGGGGGCGGGTGATCACCCAGTCGGGCCGGAGGGGCCGGGGGTCGGGCATGTCCACCAGCCGCATCGGAGAGACCGACAGGTTGCGCAGGAGCGGGTTGGCGTCCTCAGGCGGGGACCACGGCTCCGGCGCCACCCCGAAGACCAGAGCTTTCACGACGCCTTCTCCTTCGCGCTGGACACGTTCGGGGTCAAGGTATAGGCCATTCCCCGACTTCGGGACAACGACGGGGGACCTCGCATGAACCCGGCTCCGGCCACCACCGCTGTTTTCGACGCGCTGATCACCACCCTGACCGAGATTCGGGACGGGTACGTGCTGTCGGAGGAGCGGTTCACCGACCCCCTCGACGTGGTCGAGGGCTACCGGTACGTTGGCCAGCTGCTGTCAGCGGCGTCCGAGCTGTTCTTCGAGGCCGACCCCGACCACCCCCGCTTCGCGTCGATCGTGTCCCCCGCGCGCAAGCTGCAGGGAGACAACCCGGACGCCATCTACCATTTCGCCCGGATACGCGGCGACCGGAGCTACCGCGTGTTCGGGACCGTCGGCCAGGAGTGCTACACGTCGTTCACGGTCCACGGCCGCTCCCCCGACGGCGCCATGGCCGGCCCGCTGCTCGGGGACCTCAACGACCGCCACTTCGAGATAGCCGACGACGGGTCCTACGAGCTGGTGCTCTCCCCCGACGAGCGGCCCGGCAACTGGATGCGGCTCGATCCTGCCGCCCACAGCGTCGTGGTCCGCAGCTACTACCAGCTCCCGACATCCGCCCAGAACGACCCGGCCGTGCATGTCACCATCGGGATCGAGACCCTCGATCCGCAGCCTCCGCCGGCACCGCTCCGCGACACCGTCCTGGCCGAGCGCATGCAGGAGGGGCTGGCCTTCCTCCGCCAGGCCACCCTCGGCCAGGGCCGCCCCGACGCCCCCTCACCGGTCCCGTTCGTGTCCAACGAGCCCAACGTGCTTCCGACCCCCTTCAGCTTCCGGGACTCGGGCCTTCCGGTACCGGGCGCCGCCGACATCACCTACGCCCTGGCGCGCTGGGAGCTCGAGCCCGACCAGGCCCTGGTCATGACCGGAGAGCTGCCGAAGTGCGCCTTCGCCAACGTGATGCTCTGGAACCGTCACATGCAGACCCTCGAGTACCGGAACCGCCGCTCGTCGCTCAACATGAGCCAGATCGCTCTCGAGCCCGACGGGACCTACCGGATCGTGCTGGCCCACGAGGACCCCGGCGTGCCCAACTGGCTCGACTGCGAGGGGCACCGCCGGGGCACGATCTTCTGGCGCTTCCTCCTGCCGGAGACCGAGCCGGGCCGGACCGGGTGCCGGGTGGTCCCGCTGGCCGACCTGCGGTGACCGGCGCCCTGGATCAGGACTGGTCCTCGGGTATGGCCTCCCACCACTGGCACCACCACTCGGCGCCGACGAGGATGCGCAGCTTGGGGTGCCAGCAGTAGGAGATGTCCTTGTAGGGCTCGAGGTAGTACCGACAGTTCTCACACTTCTCGTCGCCCGAGGGCTTGCCGCGCAGGACGTTGTTCGAGGCCATGTGCCCCAGCTCGACCGCCAGCTTCTCGTCGATCTCCTTGGGCTCGGGTTCCGGGATGGTGTAGTCGGACATGGCGGGAAAGGTACCCAAGGCCCGCGTGGTTCGGATCCCCAGCACTTGGAAATCAGTACCCGGACGGCCCCGGGCGGGGCCGGCGCCGGATCGCGAGCGGGGAGGTCCAGGATGGGGGCAGGGGTGCGGGGACGGGCGGCGGCGGTCGGGCTGGTGGCCCTGGTGGCGGCGGCCTGCGGGTCGAGCGGGTCGTCGGGGACGGCCGGTGGCGGCTCCTCGGGGGGGAGCCCGGGGGCCGGGGCCCAGACGATCGTGTTCGCCGAGTCGGGCCTGGGCAGCGAGCTGCAGGCCAGCCAGGCGGCGGTGAGCGCCTTCGAGGCGGCAAACCCCGGGATCAAGGTTCAGATCCTGACCCTGTCGTCGGACAGCACCACCTACCTCCAACAGCTGCAGCAGCGCTTCATCGCCGGCTCGTCGACGCCCGACGTGCTCGAGTCCGACGTGACCTACCCGGGCAAGTTCGCCCAGGCCGGGTGGATCCGACCTCTCGACGACCTGCACCCCGACACCTCCCGCTTCTTCGGCTCCGAGGTGGCGGCGGGGACCTACCACGGCAAGACCTATGCCATCCCGTGGTTCGACAACCCCGAGGGCCTGTTCTACCGGACCGACCTGGTCCCGACGCCGCCGACCACCCCGGCCGAGGTGGTGTCCGACGCCGAGGCGGCGGTGAAGAAGGACCCCTCCCTCAAGGAGGGCCTGGCGTTCGAGGGTGCCAAGTACGAGGGGGCCATCACCGCCTTCCTCACCGTGGAGGGAGCCTTCGGCGGCAAGCTCGATCCCTCCAAGCTCGATACGACGGGCAACCGCCAGGCCCTCCAGTGGCTGCACGACGCCGTGTACACCAACCACATCGCCCCCCAGGCCGTGACGGGGTGGCAGGAGGGCCAGGTGCAGCAGGAGTTCACCTCGGGCAACGCCGCCTTCGCCATCGACTACCCGTTCGTCAACGTGGAGGCCGCCAAGGGCGGACCGGCCAAGGGCCACGTCGGCTACATCCCGTTCCCGGCCGGGCCGGGCGGGACCCCGGGCTCGGCCCTCGGCGGGGAGATGCTGGCCATCAACGCCAAGACGTCGCACCAGGCGGCGGCGTGGAAGCTCATCCAGTACCTGACCAGCGACGCGGCCCAGATGACCCGGGCCGAGGCAACGGGTGACCCCCCGGCGTCCCCGGCGGCCTATACCGCCGACCTGTACGCCAAGTCCCCGTACTTCCAGGCGGTCAAGACCCTCAACTCCTCCGCCCAGGCCCGGCCGGTGAGCCCCGACTACCTGCAGATCTCCTCGGACCTGCAGGACATGCTCTCGTCGGTCTTCTCCAACCAGACCCAGCCGGCGGCGGCGCTCACCCGCACCGCCCCGACGGTGAAATCGCTGGCCGGCTAGCCGTGCGGGCCGGGGACCGGCGCCTCGGGTACGCCCTCGTTGCGCCGGCGCTGCTGGCGCTGCTGGCCGTCACCGCCTACCCGCTGCTCTACAACCTCTGGAACTCCTTCCACCACGTCAACCTGAGCCAGGCGGGGGCGTCCGGGCAGTGGGCCGGCACGTCGAACTACGCCCGGCTCTTCCACGCCGGCTTTGCCGGGGCCCTGGAGCGCACGGCCGGCTTCACAGCCGTCTCGGTGGCCGTCGAGACGGTCATCGGGCTCGGCCTGGCGCTCATGCTGCACCGGGCGTTCCGGGGCAGGGGGCTCCTGCGGGTGGCGGTGCTGGTGCCCTGGGCGGTCCCGACCGTGGTCTCCGCCACCCTGTGGAAGACCATGTTCGACCCCCGCACCGGGTTCGTCGACTACCTGCTGAAGGTCCTGCACCTGCCCGGATCGTCGACCACCTGGTTGGCCGGGGAGTGGACGTCATGGGCGGCCATCCTCGTGGCCGACGCCTGGAAGAACGTCCCATTCATCGCCATCATCCTGCTGGCCGGCCTGCAGGTCATACCGGGCGACGTGTACGAGGCGGCGCGGATCGACGGGGCCGGGGCCTGGCAGGCCTTCCGCCGCATGACCCTGCCGCTGCTGCGGCCGGCGCTGATGGTGGCGCTGATCTTCCGCACGCTGTCGGCGTTCCTGGTCTTCGACGTGGTGTACATCATGACGGGCGGGGGCCCGGGCACCTCGACCGAGACCCTGTCGTATCTGGACTGGCACGCCTTCCTGGTCGACACCGACTTCGGGTACGGCGGCGCCGTGGCGGTGGCGCTGGTGGTGATGTCGCTGCTAATAGCCGGGGGCTACGTGCGCCTCATGAGGCCCAGCACGTGAGGCGGGCCGCCTTCTACCTGGCCGTCACCGTCGCGGTGCTGGTGGCCCTGTTCCCCTTCTACTGGATCCTCCGCACGGCGCTGGAGACCAACGCCGGGGTGGCCTCAGGTGTCAACGGGATCCTGCCCTCCCATCCGACCTTCTCGAACTTCGTCGACGACTTCACCCAGCAGCACTTCCTCCGGCCGCTGGTCAACAGCGCCGTGGTGGCGCTGGCGACGACAGTGGTGTCGGTGGTGTTCGGGTCGATGGCGGGCTACGCCCTGGCCCGGCTCCGGATGCGGGGGTCGGGGGTGGTGCTGGCGTTCATCCTGCTCGTCGGCTTCTTCCCGGTCCTCGCCATGGTCGGGCCGCTGTTCCTCCTCTACCGCAAGCTCGGCTTCCTCGACAACATCTGGCCCCTGGCTGTCACCTACCTCGTCTACACCCTGCCGATTGCCATCTGGCTCCTGCGCGGCTTCTTCGCCCAGCTGCCGGCGGAGCTGGAGGAGGCGGCTCAGGTGGACGGGGCCACCCGCCTCCAGGCGCTCTGGCGGATAGTGGTCCCCGTGGCCGCTCCGGGCGTGTTCACCGCCGCCATCCTGTCGTTCATCCTGGCATGGAACGACTTCGCCTTTGCCGTGTCCTTCCTCGAGAACCCGTCCCACTTCACGGCACCGGTCGCGATCGTGAACTTCGGCCAGAGCCAGTTCCAGGTCTTCTACAACCGCATCGACGCCGCCGTGGTGATCATCACCATCCCGATCGCGGCGTTGGTGCTGGTGGCGCAGCGCCGGATCGTCAGCGGGCTCACGGCCGGGGCGTACCGATGAGCGAGATCCGCCTCGACGCCGTGTCCAAGACCTATCCCAACGGCACCTCCGCCGTGGCGGAGCTGTCCCTGGAGGTCCCGGAGGGGGAGCTGATGGTGCTGGTCGGCCCGTCCGGGTGCGGGAAGACAACCGTGCTGCGCATGGTGGCCGGTCTCGAAACCATCACCTCGGGCACCGTCCGCATCGGGGACCGCATCGTCAACGAGCTGGCTCCGCGCGAGCGCGACGTGGCCATGGTCTTCCAGAACTACGCCCTGTACCCCCACATGACGGTGGAAGAGAACATCGGCTTCTCACTCCGGCTCCGCAAGCTGCCGAGAGAGCAGATCCGCGCCCGCGTCGAGGAGGCGGGACGCGTGCTCGGGATCACCGAGCTCCTCGGGCGCAAGCCCGCTCAGCTGTCGGGGGGCCAGCGCCAGCGGGTGGCGATGGGGCGCGCCATCGTGCGCGAACCGGCCGCCTTCCTGATGGACGAGCCCCTGTCGAACCTGGACGCCAAGCTCAGGGTGCAGATGCGCGCCGAGGTGTCGCGGGTCCAGCGCCGGCTGGGGGTGGCCACCCTGTATGTCACCCACGACCAGACCGAGGCCATGACGCTCGGGGACCGGGTGGCGGTGCTGCGTCACGGGGTGCTCCAGCAGTGCGCCCCGCCCCAGGAGGTCTACGACCGCCCCGCCAACCTGTTCGTGGCCGCCTTCATCGGCTCCCCGGCCATGAACCTCTATGAGGCCACCCTGGCCCCCGACGGCGGCACAGCCGTGATCGGCGGCCAGACGCTCCGCCTGCCCGGGCCTCTGGCCGGCCGGCCGGAGCTCTCGGGCCGGCGGGACCGGAGGGTCGTGGTCGGCATCCGCCCCGAGCACCTGGCCGACGCCGAGCTGGCCGGGACCGGTGCCCGGCCCGGCTCGACCCTCGAGGGGCAGGTCGAGCTGGTGGAGTCGCTGGGCTCGGAGAAGCTCGTGCACTTCCGGATCGACGCCGCCCGGCTGCAGAGCGCCGACACCGCCCCCGCCGCCGAGCCGGGGGAGGACGCCGGCACCCTGGCCCAGGGGGAGATCGGCGCGGCGGCCTTCACCGCCGGCACCGCCCGGGTCGAGGTGGCCAGCCGGCTACGGGCCGGCCAACGGGCGGTGCTGGCGGTCGACACCGAACGCCTGCTCCTGTTCGACTCGGACTCGGGCAACGCCCTGGCCCCTACCGCCGGGGCGGGAGCCTGAGCCGGTAGAAGAGGAATCCGTCCTCCTCGAGCAGCTGCACGAGCTCGAGGTCGACCGGGGGGCGCAGCTCCTCCCCCGCCAGGACGCGCGGGCCGGCGCCACCCACGAGCCGGGGCGCCATGGTGAGGCAGAGCTCGTCGAGCAGCTCCGCCTGGGCCAGCTCGGCGTTGAGGCCGGGGCCGCCCTCTCCGAGCACATGGCGCAGACCGCGCCCGTACAGCAGCGCGACCGCCGTGGGCAGGTCGACGCCGCCCTGGCCGGCGACGATCACCTCGGCCACCTCCCGGGCCCGGTCCCCCGCCCGCTCGGCTCCCTCCGAGGAGGTCAGCACCAGCGGGCGGGCGCCGGCGTCGCTGAAGAACGGCGCCGACCAGTCGAGATTGGCCGAGCTGGTCACGACCGCGATCGGGGGCAGGGGCGCCTGGCCGCGCTGCTCGCGGGCCGCCCGGACCTCGGCCCCGAGGCGGGCGGGCCCGTAGCCCTCGGCGCGCACCGTGCCCGCTCCCACCAGGATCACGTCGGCGAGCGAGCGGAGCGTCGCGAACACGCGGCGGTCACCCGGACCGCCGAGCATCCCGGAGCGCCCCTCCACGGCTATGGCGCCGTCGATGCTCGAGATCATGTTGCAGCGGACGAAGGGGCGGTCAGGCGGCGTCTCGGGTGGCGCGTACGCCTCAACCAGGTCCACTTGGTCCGAAGGGGTCGGCACCAGACGGCGCACGGCTGAGGATGGCACAATCCGGCCGGGGCCACGCCAGCGGCCGCCGTCGCGTCAGGAGGTCCGCTTGAAGCCGCCGCCGTTCGAGTACTCGGCCGCCCGGTCCGTCGAGGAGGCCGTCGACCTCCTGGCCGAGCACGGTGACGAGGCCAAGGTGCTGGCCGGGGGCCAGAGCCTGCTGCCGCTGCTGAGCCTGCGCCTGGCCCGGCCGGGCGTGCTCGTCGACATCAACGCGGTCACGGAGCTGGGCCACATCAAGGACGGGTCCGGCCTCGAGCTCGGCGCCATGGTCCGCCACCGCGCCGCCGAGCGCTCGGCGGATGTCAGGGCCGAGGCGCCGCTGGTTTCCGACGCCCTGCGCCTCGTCGGCCACGCCGCCATCAGGAGCCGGGGGACGATCGGGGGCAGTCTGGCCCACGCCGACCCGGCCGCCGAGCTGCCGGCGGTGCTGCTGGCCCTCGACGGGGAGGTGGTGGCGACGAGCCGGCGGGGCAGCCGTACCGTGGCCGCCGCCGACCTGTTCGAGGGCTTCCTCACCACCGCCCTGGAGCCGGACGAGCTGCTGACCACCGTGCGCGTGCCGGCGTGGCCGGCGGGGGCGGGCTGGTCGTTCCAGGAGTTCAGCCGGCGCAGCGGGGACTTCGGCGTGGCGGGGGTGGCCTGCCTGCTGGCCCTCGACGGGGGCGGCCGCGTCGGCCAGGCCCGGCTGGCCTTCTCCGGAGTGGCGGGAACGCCGGTCCGGCCCGCCGCCGCCGAGGCGGTGCTGGTCGGGGCCACCCCGTCCACCGAGCTGTGGGAGGAGGCGGGGAGGGTGGCGGCCGGCCAGCTCGACCCGCCGGGGGACCTGCACGGCACCCCCGCCTACCGCCGCCATCTGGCGGCCGTGCTGGCCCGACGAGCGCTCGCGGAAGCCTTCGACCGGGCGAAGGGGGCGGCGTGACCACCGAGATCATCACCCTCACCGTCAACGGACGGGAGCGTCAGGGCCTGGCCGAGCCCCGCCGGACGCTCGTCGACTTCCTCAGGGAGGATCTCCAGCTGACCGGCACCCATGTCGGCTGCGAACACGGTGTGTGCGGGGCGTGCACGGTGCTGGTGGACGGGGCACCCGTGCGCTCCTGCCTGATGCTGGCCGTGCAGGCGGGCGGTGCCGACGTGCGGACCATCGAGGGGCTGGAGGAGAACGGGGAGCTGCACCCGCTGCAGGAGGCCTTCCGCCGCAGCTTCAGCTTCCAGTGCGGCTTCTGCACCCCCGGCTTCGTGATGAGCGCTCTGGCGCTGATCGAGGAGGGCGGGGATCTCGACGAGGAGCAGCTGCGCCACGAGCTCTCGGGGAACCTGTGCCGCTGCACCGGCTACCAGTCCATCGTGGATGGCGTGCGGCTGGCCGCCCAGTTGCTGGCCGGGAAGGAGGGGGCCCAATGAGGTTCGTCGGCGCCAAGGTCGAGCGGGTCGAGGACCGCCGCATCCTGACGGGACGGGGTCACTACGTCGACGACCTCAAGCTCCCGCACATGCTGCACGCCGCCTTCCTGCGCAGCCCCCTGGCCCACGCCGTGATCGGCGCCGTCGACGCCAGCGCGGCCCGGAAGGCCCCCGGAGTCGTGGCGGTGCTCACGGGCCGCGACCTGGCCGAGATGACCGCGCCCGTGGAGATAACCATGGCTTTCGGCGCCAAGGTGCCGAAGTTCCCCCTCCTGCCGACCGACAAGGTGCGCTTCGTCGGGGACCCGGTGGCCATGGTCGTGGCCGAGAGCCGGTACCAGGCGGAGGACGCCTGCGAGCTGATCGAGGTGGACTACGACCCCCTCCCGGCGGTCGCCACCTACGAGGCCGCCCTCGACCCCGCCGCCCCCCTCGTGTTCGACGAGCACGGGGACAACGTGGTGTTCAGCTCGGAGTCCTCCTTCGGTGACCCCGACGGCGCCTTCGCCCGTGCCGACCGGGTGGTCTCCGCCACCCTCCGCCAGCACCGGGTGGCCAACGTGCCGATGGAGACGCGCGGCGGAGTGGCCGACTACGACCCCGGCTCGGGCGAGCTCACCTACCACGCCGCCACCCAGGGCCCCCACGGCCTACGCATGCAGCTGGCGGCCGTCATGCAGATGCCCCTCGAACGGGTACGGGTGCTGGCCCGCGACATCGGGGGTGCGTTCGGGCTCAAGGGGTTCCCGTCCCGGGAGGAGCTGGCCGTGGCCGCCGCCAGCCGCGCCGTCGGCGCCCCGGTCAAGTGGATCGAGGACCGCAACGAGCATTTGCTCGCCTCCGGCCAGGCGCGCGAGGAGACGGTCGAGGTGGAGGTGGCCGTCCGCTCCGACGGCACCCTGCTCGGCATCAAGGCGCACATGCTGATGGACCAGGGGGCGTATCCGCCCGTGCCGTTCCCGAGCGCGATGTACACCGCGCTCATGCAGATGCTCCTGCCGGGCCCGTACCGCCTCGAGGGCTACACCTTCGACGTGAGGGTCGTGTGCACCAACAAGTGCTGCTACGTCGCCTACCGCGGCCCGTGGGAGATGGAGACGTGGGTCCGGGAGCGCATCCTCGACATCGTGGCCGCCGAGCTCGGCCTCGACCCCGCCGAGGTGCGCCGGCGCAACCTGGTGGACGGAGAGCCCGAGGACCGGCTGATCACGGGGCTCAGCCTGGCGGGGGTGTCCTCGCGCCAGTCGCTCGAGCGCGCCCTGGAGCGGATCGGCTACCAGGACTTCCGGAACGAGCAGGCCGAGGGCCGGAAGGAGGGCAGGTGCCTGGGGATCGGCTTTGCGACCTTCATCGAGGCGTCACCGGGCCCGCCCGAGATGCGTATGGGCGGGGGGATGTTCGGCGGGGAGCAGGCCAAGGTGAAGCTGGAGGCCGACGGCCACCTCGTCGTGGTCACGGCCCAGTCCCCGCACGGCCAGGGCCACGAGACCACCCTGGCCCAGGTCGCGGCGGACGAGATGGGTGTGCCGTTCGAGCACGTGCGAGTGATCCACGGGGACACCAACATCACCCCGTTCAGCCTGATCGGGACCGGCGGGAGCCGGGCGTCGACCTGGGCCAGCGGCGCCGTCCTGGTGTCGACCCGCAAGCTCAAGGAGCGGATCCTCGGCATTGCCGCCGAGCTGCTCGAGATCAGCGCGGCCGACCTGGAGATCACCGACGGCGTGATCGTGCCGAAGGGCGTGCCGGGACGGTCGCTGCCCCTGGCGCAGGTGGCCCAGCAGGTCTACATGGCGCCGGGATCCCTGCCCCCGGGGTCGGAGCGGGTGCTCGAGGTGCACGAGACCTTCACCGGTGAGGGCATCACCGGCAGCGGCTGGTCGGGGGGGACCCACGCCTGCACGGTCGAGGTCGACCTCGGCACCGGCCAGGTGCGGATCCTCCGCTACGTCGTTGCCGAGGACTGCGGCCGGGTGATCAACCCCGCCATCGTCGAGGGCCAGATCCGGGGCGGGGTGGCGCAGGGCATCGGGGAGGTGCTCTACGAGCACTCGGCCTATGACGAGGAGGGCCAGTTCCTGGCCGGCACGTTCATGGACTACCTGGTCCCGACGGCCGCCGAGATACCGGTCATCGAGATCGAGCACCTCGAGACCGACCCGGAAGGCGAGCTCGGCTTCCGGGGTGTCGGGGAGGCCGGAGCGGTGGTGGCCCCGGCCACCGTCACCAACGCCGTGGCCGACGCGCTGGCGCCGTACGGGGCCCGGGTGTGGGAGCAGTACCTGCCGCCGTACCGGGTCCTCGAGCTGGCCGGCGTCATCACGTCCTGACCCTTGATCGCTTCATAGTTGTTGCTATGGTGCTTGCATGCCCGAGCGCCTCCTGTCCGCCGACTCTCACGTCAAGGTCTCCCAGGAGCAGATAAAGGCCAACCTCCCGAGCCGGCTGCACGCCGTCTACGACGACGCCGTGGGCCGGTTCCAGGCGCGCATGGCCGCCGGCGCAGGAGGGGCCAACGCCAAGGGAGCCCAGATGGGGGTGGGCGGGCGCAACGCCGCCTTCACCCGCCCGGGTTACGCGGACCCCGTTGAGCGCCTCCGGGACATGGACGCCGACGGCGTGGAGGCCGAGGTCATCTACTCCGAGGTCAGCGCCTTCCGGTACCTGGCCGACCTGGCCGAGGGGGCCAGCGAGGCCACGCGGGCGTTCAACGACGTGCTGACCTGGTTCTCCGAGCCCGACCCAAGGCGCCTGGTCGTCACCTACCAGGTCCCGATCCACGACATCGACGCCGCCGTCCGGGAGGTCAACCGGGTGGCGGCCCTGGGTGCCCGTTCGCTGCAGCTGCCCGTCTTCCCGCCGGAGTTCGGCCTGGCCGACTACCACCACGAGCGCTACGAGCCGCTCTTCGGCACCATCCAGGAGACAGGCCTGCCGATCTGCTGCCACATCGGTCTCAACACCGGCCTCGACGACCTGACCCGACGCGACCCGACGCCCCAGAAGGGGATCATGGTCCCGATGACGCCGCTGACCTGCGCTGAGGCGCTGGGCATGTGGATCATGGGCGGCGTCTTCGAGCGCTTCCCCGATCTCAAGGTCGTCTTCGTGGAGCCGGGCCTCGGGTGGGTGGCCTGGTGGGTGCAGACCGTTGACGACATGGTGCTGCGCCAGGGCTACGACTATCCCGCCATCCAGGAGCTTCCCAGCTACTACTTCCACCGCAACGTGCATCTGACCTTCATCGACGAGCCCGACGGTGTCCAGCTGCTCAGACACCGCCTCGGCGTCGAGAACCTGCTGTGGTCGACCGACTACCCGCACCCGGTGACCAGCTGGCCCCACTCCCGGAAGGTCGTCGAGGAGCAGTTCTCGGGCGTCCCCGCTGGCGAGCGCGAGCTGATGGTCAGCGGGAACGCGGCCCGGGTCTGGGGCCTGTAGCCGACCTGGCGGCGGAGGAGCGTCCCGTGCCCGGTGTATACGGAGGCCTGCGCGTCCTGGACCTGTCGTGGGGCATTGCCGGCCCGATGACCACCATGCTGCTGGCCGACAACGGGGCGCAGGTCACCCGCATAGAGCGGCCCGGCGGGCCGCCCTTCGGGCCGCAGTCCGGGGACCGGGTCTGGCACCGGGGCAAGCGGCGGGCCACCCTCGATCTGGGTTCCGAGGAGGGACGCCTCGCCTTCCTGGCCCTGGCCAACCGGGCCGACATCGTCGTCGAGTCGTTCTCCCCGGGCACGACGTCGCGCCTCGGGATCGACTACGGGACGCTGGGTGCCGACAACCCCGGCCTGGTGTACTGCTCGATCACGGGTTACGGCCGCGCCAACCGGCATTCGTCCCGGCCCGGCTACGACGCCCTGGTCGCGGCCCGCACCGGCCTGCTCCACGACCAGCGGGGCCGCCCTGGAACGGCCATGGAGTACATCGCGGGCCGGCCCGGGCCCCATCCCGAGTTCGGCCCGCCCGAGGGCCTGGCGCGGGGCGCCGGCCGGGCCGGGCCCGTGTTCCCCCGCTCGACCTGGCCCAGCCTCGGCGCCACCTACCTGGCGTCGCTCGGCATCGCGGCGGCTCTCCGGGTGCGGGCGGTGAGCGGGCAGGGCCAGTGGGTGGAGACCTCGCTCCTGCAGGGCGCCCTGGCCGCCGTCGGCCTCAACTGGCAGCGCGTCGAGAACCCCGACGCCCCCGTTTACTGGATGTGGCCGGTCGACTCCCGGTCGATCGAGGGCCTCTTCGAGTGCAGCGACGGGCGCTGGGTCCACCACTGGACGGTCCGGCCCAGCTGGGTCCTGGCCGCTGCAGCGGGCGAAGAGCTGGACCCGGCCCCCCTCGACACGAAGTACCGCGACGATCCCGATCGTCTCTCGATGGAGCCGGACGGACTGCTCTCGGGCATGTTCCTCCACCCTCTCCTGGCCGAGGCCTTCGCCAAATTCCCCTCAGCCGAATGGGTGGCGGCCGGAGAGAAGGCCGGCATGGGCGTGGCGCTCGTGCGGTCTCCCGCCGAGGCCCTGGCCGACGAGGCGTACGGCGCCGACGGCTGCGTGGTCGAGGTCGACGACCCGGAGGTGGGTCCCATCCGGCACGCCGGAATGCTGATCGAGCTGTCGGCCACGCCGGGCGCCGTTCAGGGCCCGACGGTGGCGCCGGGGACGCACACTGACGTGGTGCTGGCCGAGGCCATGTCCGCGGGCCCTACGGCGTCGTCCTCGCAGCGGGGCGGCGGCGCCGACACGGACGTCGGGCCCGTGCCGGCCCATCCCCTGGCCGGCGTACGCGTCCTGGATCTCGGGCTGGGGGTGGCGGGGCCGTTCGCCCCCAAGATGCTGGCCGATCTGGGCGCCGAGGTCGTCAAGGTCCACGCCCTTCACGACACGTTCTGGGCCGGTACGCACATGGGCCTCGGCACCAACCGGGGCAAGCGCAGCATCTCGCTCAACCTCAAGCACCCCCGGGGCAGGGAGATACTGCAGCGACTGGTCGGGCGGAGCGACGTGGTGATGACCAACTGGCGTCCGGGGGCGGCCGCCCGGCTGGGCATCGACTACGAGACCCTGCGGGCCGCCAATCCCCGCCTGGTGTACTGCAACACCCGCGGCTACGAGAAGGGGCCCCGCGCCCTCCTGCCCGGCACCGACCAGACCGCCGCCGCCCTCACGGGCACCGAGTGGGAGGACGGGGCGTGCGACGCTGGCAACCCGCCGCTGTGGAGCCGCTCGAACATGGGCGACACCGGCAACGCCCTCCTGGCCGCCATCGGCATCACCGCCGCCCTCTACCACCGGGACCGGACCGGAGAGGGACAGGAGGTGAGCACCTCGATCGTGAACGCCGGGCTGCTCAACACGTCCTACGCCTGGATCCACGCCGACGGCCGCCCCGGAGACTGGCTCCACGTGGACGGCGGTCAGCACGGGCTGTCCCCGTTCTACCGCCTGTACCAGGCCGGGGACGGGCGCTGGATCTTCGTGGCCGCCGCCACGTCCGGGGCTCGCCTGGCCCTGGTCCACACCCTCGGGGAGCCGGAGGCCGCCCTCGAGGACCCCGAGAAGCTGGCGGCCGCGGCTGAGGCGCGCTTCGCCGAGCGTCCGGCCCGGGCCTGGTTCGAGGAGCTCGACGGCGCCGGGGTGCCGGTGGAGATCGTGGACGAGGACTTCTGCCGGGAGCTGTTCGACGACCCCGAGGCGCGGGCCGCCCAGCTGGTCGTCGAGACCCGGGCCGGGGGGGTGGGGCGGTTCGAGGACCCCGGGCTCCTGGTCAACCTGTCCGCCACTCCGGGCGTGATCAGCCGGGGTCCGTGCCTGTGCGGGGAGCACTCCCGCCAAGTCCTGCTCGAGCACGGCTACACCGGCGCCGAGGTCGACGAGCTGGTCGCGGCGGGGGTGGTGCGCGACGCCCCCGTGGCCGGCCCGTGACGGCGGCGATGGCGGGGTGGGTGCAGTGCCGAACGTGATCGCCCCCCGCCCCGGTCCCGACGACGCCTGGTTCTGGGACGGGGCCAGGGAGGGGCGCCTGCTCCTCCGCCAGTGCGGGGCGTGCGGCCGCCTCCAGCACCCGCCCACTCCCCTGTGCCCGGCGTGCGGGTCGGCGTCGTGGACGACGCGGGAGGCGAGTGGCCGGGGCACCGTCTACGCCTGGCTCCTCTCCCACCATCCCACCGGGCCCGACGCCGCGCCCCGCATCGTCGTGCTGGTGGAGCTGGCCGAGGGGGTGAGGATCGTCTCGAATCTCGTCGAGGTCGAGCCCGGGGACGCGCGCAACGGGATGGCGGTCGAGGCGTGCTTCGTCGAATACGACGGTGTGGTGCTCCCGCAGTTCCGCCCGGCCGCGGCGGCCGGCTGATGAGGACGGGTAAGCGGTGAAGACGGGTGCGGTCATAGCCGGGATCGGCCAGACGGAGTTCTCGAAGGAGTCCGGGCGCAGCGAGCTGCAACTGGCCGCCGAGGCGTCGCGGGCCGCCATCTCCGACGCCGGCCTCACGCCCGCCGACATCGACGGGACCGTGACCTTCGCCATCGATGCCAACGACGAGCTGAGCCTCATCCGCACCCTCGGCATCCCCGAACTGCACTACACGGCACGCACCCGCGGCGGTGGCGGCGGCGCCAACGCGACCATCCAGCTGGCCGCCACCGCGGTCGTGGCCGGCGCCGCTGACGCCGTTCTCGTCTACCGGGCCTTCAACGAGCGCTCGGGGCGCCGCTTCGGCCAGCCGGCGGCGGGCCTCCGGGACCCCGCGTGGAACTGGTACCAGCCCTTCGGCGTGGACACCCCGGCCAAGATCTACGGGCTGCAGTTCCAGCGCTACATGGCCCGCTACGGGGCCACCAACGAGGACTTCGGGCGCTACACGGTGGTGGCGCGCCGCCACGCCGCCACCAACCCCGCCGCCTGGTTCTACGGCCGGCCCATAACCCTGGAGGACCACCAGGCGTCGCGCTGGATTGTCGAGCCCATCCTGCGCCTGCTCGACTGCTGCCAGGAGAGCGACGGGGGCGTCGCGCTGGTGGTGACTCGCGACGAGCGGCTGGCCGACCTCCCGAACAGCGGGGCCCGCATCGTGGCGGCCGACCAGGCCCAGCTGGCCGGCGGGGACGAGATGTTCAACTACTTCCATCCCGAGATGGCCGAGTTCCCGGAGGCGATGACCCTCGGACGCCGGCTCTACGAGGCCGCCGGTATCGGCCCCGACGACATCGACGTGGCCATGATCTACGAGAACTTCTCCCCGATCGTGCACGTCCAGCTGGAGGCGTACGGGTTCTGCGGACCGGGGGAGGCCAGCGACTTCATCGCAGCGGGGAACATCGACATCGGCGGGAAGGTCCCGGTCAACACCAACGGCGGGCTCCTCGGTGAGGCCTACATCCACGGCATGAACAACATCACCGAAGCGGTCCGCCAGCTCCGCGGGACCGCCGCCAACCAGGTGGCCGGGGCCAGCCGGGTACTCGTGACGACGGGCCGGTCCGGGCTGGTGCTCAGCCGGCCGTAGACGGACCGACCCCTGGTACCTTCGCCCCGTGCCCCGAACCTCGTCGAAGCCTGCTTCCGAGCAGGAGACCGACACCAGGCAGCGGGTGATCGAGGCGGCCATCCAGTGCATCCTGGAGAACGGCTTCTACCGGGCCAGCTCCAACGCCATCGCCGACCGGGCCGGGCTGTCCTGGGGCGTCATCCAGTACTGGTTCGGCAGCCGGGAGTCCCTGATGGTGGCGGTCATGCAGGAGGGGACCGAGCGGCTGGGCCGCCTCCTCACCGAGCGCCACGTCAGCGGGGCCACGATGGCCGAGCGGGTGGAGTCGTACTTCGACATCCTGGCCGACTACTACGGCCGGCCCGCCTGGCTGGCTTTCATGCAGGTGGCTCTGAACCTGACCCACGATCCCGCCACCTCGCAGCGCACCATCGAGATGCTCAGGGAGCTGAACGCGTCAGCCGCGCCCCTCTTCGCCCGGTTGGCCCGCGAGCTGTTCGGGGACGACCGCAACCGGGACCCCCGCCTGGCCGAGTTCGTCTTCCACGCCGTGCGCGGGGTGGCCATGAGCGAGCTGTTGGTGTCGATCAACGTGCAGGAGAGCAGGCCGGACTGGAGGCCGGACTTCGCCGCCACCCGCAAGCTGCTGGCCCAGGCCGTGGGTCATCTCCTCGACGAGGGTCAGAGGGCGCGGTAGCCACCCTCGAGATCGGTGACATTGGTGAGGCCGAGGTCGCGCAGGGCGGCGGCGGCCAGGCTCGACGCGTAGCCCTCGTTGCACACGATCACCACCCTCTGGCCGGCATCCTGCATGCGGTCGGCGCGGTACGGGCTGGTGGGGTCGAGCCGCCACTCGAGAACGGTGCGTTCGACGACGAGGGCGCCGTCGAGAGCGCCCTCCCGATCCCGCGACTCGGCCGGCCGGATGTCGACCACCAGGGCGCCGGCGGCCAGCTCCGCCTCCAGGCCGGCAGGGGTCACCCGGGGCCCGATCCGGGCCCGGGCGGCCTCCAGGGCGTCATCCACGGCCGCCATCTCATCCCCCTCTCGTAGCAGAACCTCGTCGAACCGAAATGGGGACAATAGGCAGCGCTGTCCGTACCGGGGTTCGGACACACGGAGCGCAGTACGCGATCTCCTGATATAAACCGGCAACCGCCGTTCGGGAGGTGGCCAGTGAGAGCGGTGCGGGTCCTGCGCCACGGCGCGCCGAGCGAGGTCGTCGAGGTCCAGGACATCCCCGCCCCCGAGGTCGAGGCGGGTGGAGTGCGCGTGGCGGTCGCGGCGGCGGCGCTGAACTTCGGGGACATCGCCCGGTGCCGGGGCGGAGTGGCCAGCGTCATGGCGCAGCCGCCCTTCACCCTGGGCATGGAGGTCTGCGGCGTCGTCGAGGCGGCGGGAGCCGGCGCCGAGCAGTGGTTGGGCCGGCGGGTCGTGGCTATGTGCAACCAGTCGTTCGGGGGGATGGCCGACCTGGCCCTGGCCCCGGCCAACGGCGTGTTCGAGGCGCCGGCCGAGCTGGACGACATCGAGGCCGGGGCGTTCCTGCTCCCCTTCCATACGACATACCTGGCGCTGCATATCCGGGCCCAGCTCCGGGCCGGAGAGACCGTTCTGGTCGTCGGAGGGGCCAGCGCCCTCGGAACCGCCGCCATCCAGCTCGGGACGGCCGCGGGGGCCCGGGTTCTGGCCGTGGCCGGAGGTCCGGAGAAGGTGGCCGTGTGCGAGAAGCTGGGCGCAGAGGTCGCCATCGACCACACCTCCGAGGACGTGTTCGACCGGGTGATGGAGCTCACCGGGGAACGGGGCGCGAACGTGGTGGTCGACTTCGTGGGGGGCGCCGGCACGGAGACGGTCTGGACCTGTGTCGCCTACGCGGGCCGCTACGTGCCGGTCGGGTTCAACGACGACCCCGACTCCGGCTTCACCGGGCGCCCGCTGCGCAAGGTCGCCATGGGCAACTTCTCGGTCGTCGGAGTGCTCCTCTCCTACAACCCGGAGTCCCGGATCATGAGGCAGTTCGGCGTGGTTCCGAACCCGCCCGAGCGAGGCGCGGAGGTGCACGCCGCCCTGCGCCGACTGGTGGCGGAGGGGGCCATCCGGCCCTACATCGGTCGCCGGATAAGCATGGGCCAGGTGGCCGAAGCCCTGGAGGACCACGCCGCCCGACGCACCAGCGGGCGCACGGTGGTCGACCTCTCGCTCCCGGCGTGACGGCCGGGGCGTGATGGTTCCGGCCGACCTCATCGCGGCGGCGCGCCGGCAGACCGGGCTCGAGGACTTCGGGAGCGACAGCTTCCGGGAGGGTCTGGAGGTCTACTGCGACTCCGTACGCACCGAGGCCCGGCTCAACGAGGTCGGGGAGATGGCGGTGGCCGCCAACGCGGTCTCCAACCTGACCAACCGCCTGGAGGTGGTCGACTGGGCGGCCCGGCATCCCGACGTGGCGGGAGAGCCGATCAGTGCACCACTGGTGGTGATCGGCATGTTCCGGGCGGGCACGACCCTCCTCAGCAACCTGCTCGACCAGGACCCCGGCAACCGCGCCCTCCTGCGATGGGAGGCGACCGACAGTGTCCCGCCGCCGGCCCGGGCCCAGCTCCGCTCCGGGCCCAGGGTCGAGGCCGCCCGGGCCGGGGCGGCCATGCTCGAGCAGCTGAACCCGATGGTGCCGATCGTGCACCACGAGGACGTCGACGGGCCCACCGAGTGCATCGCGGTGATGAGCCAGGACTTCAAGAGCCTGGCCCTCGAGGCCATTGCCAACGTCCCCACCTACGGCCGTTGGCTCCTCGGCACGGACCAGGCCTCCGCCTACGAGTACCACCACCTGGTCCTCCAGGTCCTGCAGAGCGGCGGGGCCCGGGGCCGATGGACACTCAAGAGCCCCCATCACGCGACCGCCCTCGGGGCGCTCACCTCCGTCTATCCCGACGCCCGCCTGGTCCTTCTGCACCGCGATCCCGTCATCCTGTGCGCCTCGGTATGCAGCCTGATCCACACGCTGTCCAGCACGTTCAGCGATGCCGACCACCGCCCCTACATAGCCCGGCACTGGACCGACATGCTCGAGACCTCGGTCGAGCGGGTGGACGCCTTCCGGAGCGCCCACCCCGAGCATCCCATCCTCGATGTGCACTACGACGACCTGGTGCGCGCCCCGGTCGAAACGGTGGCGGCCATCTACGCGGCGTGCGGGGACACCCTGGGAGACAAGGCCGCCGCGGCGATGGCGAGGTACGTGGACAGCCATCGGCAGGGCCGGTTCGGAGAGCACCGGTACGACCTGGCCGACTTCGGGCTGGACAAGGGCCAGGTGTCCGAGCGCTTCTCGGGTTACGTCGAGCGCTACGGGATAGCGACGGGAAGCTGAGCCGTCAGCTCTCCCCGGCGGCCGCCACTCCGAGCTCGTGGCAACCCCACCGCTCCTCGTGTACGGCCTCATCGAGGGGCCGCCGGCGTCGCCAACCGGCGCGCTCCAGGTCGGGCCGTTCCTGGAGGTGGCTGACCGTACCCACGCAGAGCCAGGCGACGGGACGGACGGTCCCGGGGATGCCGAGGAGGTCCCGGAGGAACGGCTCCCGGTAGAACGAGACCCAACCGACCCCGAGGCCCTCGGCCGTCGCCGCCAACCAGAGGTTCTCGATGGCCAGGCAGGTCGAGTACAGCCCCGCCTCCGGGATCGAGCGGCGTCCCAGCACATTGGGCCCGCCACGGTCGTGGTCGTAGGTGACAACAATGCCCATGCTCGCTTCGAGGATGCCCTCGATCTTGATCCCGGCGAACACGGCGGCCCGTTCGGCCGGCAGCGCCGCCGCGAACGCCGCCCGTTCGGCCATCACGTGCTCGTGGAAGCGGCGGCGGGCCTCCTCCGAACGCACCACGACGAAGTCCCACGGCTGGGACAGTCCGACGCTGGGAGCGGCGTGAGCGGCCCCGAGGATCCGGCCGAGGACGTCATCGGACACCGGCGCCCCGGTGAACTCGGCGCGGACATCGCGCCGGCGGGCCAGGAGGCCGTAGAGCGCCTCCGCCTGGGAGGCTGCGCCCGCGGACATCGACGGGAGTGTAAGTCCCCGCCGCGGCCTACCGCGGAGTGGACTCCAGGAGGCGCGAGCCCATCAGCTCGGCCATGTTGCCGGCGTAGAACCGTGAGCGGTCGTCGGCGGAGACTTCGGTGAGCTCGGCCTCGAACTTGGCCAGCGGGTCGCGACCCCCCTCCGGGTGGGGGTAGTCGGTCGAGAACATGAACAGCTCCGGTCCCGCCTCCTGGATCATCCAGCCCACCGGCTCCCCCGGGAACGGCGTGAACCTGAGGTGCCGGCGCACGTACTCGGACGGCCGGTCGGCCAGGCGCCGGAGGGGCTCCTCGGTGCGCCTGAACGCACGCTGGGCGTAATCGAGATGATGCATCCAGGAAACCACCCATCCGGCGCCCTGCTCGATGCAGCCGCCCCGCAGGCGGGGGAACCTGTCGAAGAGCCCGTCGAGGATCAGCGTCCCGAGGAACAGGGCGGGAGAGTGGTAGATGGCCAGGTAGTCCTTGGAGCGGATGTTCTCCCCGCCTCCGAGGTGATCCGTGACGGGCATGGCGTTGTTGTGGAAGGCGCGGTCGAGGAGGCGGCCGCCCCCGCCGACGTGGAGCACGAACGGAACGTCCGAGCGCTCCAGCAGACCCCAGAACCCGTGGAGATCGGGATGGGTCGGCGCCCGGTCCCCCGCCGCCGTGGACGGAACCATGACGGCCCCGCAACCCGCTGCGATCGCCTCCTCCGCCACGTCGACGGCCCGATCCGGGTCGACCAGTGAGACGTAGGCCACCGGGAGCAGGCGCCCGTCCCCGGCACAGAAGGCCGCCATGGCCCTGTTCTGTGCCCGGCACCCGGCATACAGCAGGTCGAGGTCGGACGCGAGCTCGCCCGGGTCGTCATAGCGGCGGGGGCTCTGCGGCAGGTTGAACATGGCGGTCGCGAACGTGGCGAACACGAGCTGGGCGTCGAAGCCGAGGCGGTCGAGCACCCGGCTGCGCTCGGCCGGGTCGAAGCCGCCCATGGCCATCCAGCCCTTGTCCGTCATCATGCGGTCCTCGGCCTCGGCGGCGGCGGCCGGGTCGGAGCCCCTGGCCTCCGCCCGCCGCACCGCCTCAGCCAGCACGGGAGACAGGGCGTCCATCCCCCGCCTCCGCAGCCGGTCCCGATCTCCCGGGTCGATGAAGTCGTCCAGGAAGTCGGCCAGCTCCATCACATGGCTGTCGGCATCGAGAATCACCCGGCCCGCGGCATAGGTCATGCCCGCTCCCCTCTCCCCCGGCGTTCAGTGACATTATGTCACCTGGGGGCGCCCCGCAACCCCGCCGAGGACCTCGGCCATGCCCCGTACCGGTCGGCGATGCCCGTTACGGCCTGCGGCTCGGACGCGGCGAACGACGCGTCCCCTGGGGCGCGGCAGCTGCGTCGGCAGCGGGTCCGGCGTCACCATTGGCCGCGCCTGCGGTGGCTGGCTCCCCGGCGGGCAGCTGGCCGTTGGACTCGGGCAGGCCGGACTGGACCCGGTTGAGCATGTTGAGCCCGGCGGTCAGCAGGCCACCGAACATCTGGTTGAGTCCCTCGGCGCCGTTCAGCACGGTGAGGTTGGAGCTGGCCAGCGACTCGGCGGCGGCGTGCACCACGTCGGGCAGCTGCTCGACGAGCTGCTGGGCTATCAGAGCGTCGCGGTGCTGGGCCATGGCATTGGCCTTGGCGGTCAGGGCGTCCCCTTCCGCCTGGCCCCGGATGCGGATGGACTCCGCCTCGGCCTCGGCGACGGCTATCCGGGCCGCCTTGTCGGCATCGGCGCGGGTCCGGGTCGCGTACGCATCGGCGTCCGCCTCGGCGTACCGGGTGGCCCGCAGGGCCGCCTGCTGGCGTTCCGCCTCGAGCTTCTGGTTGGACGTCTGGGCTTTGATGACCTCCTGCTGGGCGCGGGCCTGGGCCAGGGGACCGGCCTGGGCGGCGGTCTGCTTGGCCGTCTCGATGTCGGCGTTGGCCTGCGCCTGGCGCTTGGACGACGCCGCCGTGTTCTCGGCGTTGATGGCGTTCGCCTCCTGTTCGGCCAGGGTGGCCTGCTGGTTCTGCTGGGCGGCGGCCACCCGGGCGGCGGCCTCGACCGCCGCCTGGTGGGGGGCGGCCAGGTTGGAGATGTAGCCGGTCGGGTCGTCGATGGTCTGGATCTGGAAGCTGTCGACGATCAGACCGAGCTTCTCGCACTCCGACGCCGACGACTCCTTCACCGCCGAGACCAGCTTGTCGCGCTCCCGGATGATGTCCTCGATGGTCATCTGGCCCACGATCTGGCGGAGGTGGCCGGCGAAGATCCGCCCCACCTGCGTGTCCATCTGGTCCTGCTGGTCCAGGAAGCGCTGGGCGGCGGCCGCGATCAGCTCGGGCTGGGGGCCGACCTTGAACACCGCAACCGCCTGCACCTTGAGCGGGATGCCCTGCGTCGATACACAGTCCTCGGCCAGCTCGGCCTCGTGGAGGGACATGTCCAGGAAGTAGGCGCGCTTGAAGGCGGGGACCACGAAGGCGCCCTGGCCGACGACGATCTTGAACCCGGGGCCCTCGGGGCCGCCGTGGCGACGGCCGGCGATCAGCAGGGCCTCGTTGGGCTGAGGGATGCGGTAGAAGAACATGACGGGTTCCCTTCTCTCTTCGGCGGCTACTAGAGGGGCGTGACCTGGACGGCTTGAGGGGACAGCTCCTCGACGACGGTCACCCGGGTCCCGCTCGGGATCTCGCTGTCGTCGGCGGCCCGGGCGGAGAAGGCCTCGGTCGTGCCCCGCACGGCGATGCGGACCTCACCGGTGCCCCCGGCCGGAATGGTGGCGCTCACGACGCCCACCTTGCCGAACAGCGACGGCCGCGCCGGCAGGGGGGACTCCTGGGCTCTGATGCGCTTCCTGATCTCGGACAGGAACCCCACCTGGCACCTCCGGTCGTCGTGACGGTCCCTATGTTGGACCTTGCGGGGCTCCGCTGCCGCCTCAAGTCCCCTGCGACGGTGCCGACTAATAGCCGTGAACCCAGCGGCAGGAACCGCCAGGGCGAAGCTACCGGACTGGCTCTGCAGCGGCGCCGCCGCCCTCGCCTGCCTCATCGACGCCTTCGCGCCGTGGATGCGCAGCGGAAGCGTGGAGCGCGATGGGTACCAGTTGCTGGCATCGGGGCAGCGCGCCGGTCTGCTCACGGGCACCGGCGCACGGCTCCTCACCGTGGCCGCCTATCTCCTGCCCTCGCTGGCCGCCGCCACGCTCGCGGCCGTGTACCTGGCCCGACCCACCGCAGCCCGCACCCTGGCCGGCGTCACCGGCGCCCTCCTCGTCACCGCCTCGGCGCTGGCGGCCACCAAGGTGCAGTCCGGGCTGCTGCTCGGCCCCTTCCTCGGGCTGGGCCTCGGCAGTGTCACGGTCGGCCTGGCCGTGGCCCGCTCCGTAACGACAAGGAGTCATCGATGAACTGGCAACCGCCCGGGAACTCACCCGAGCCCGTCCCGGCCGTCCCCCTGGGACCCTCGGACATCCTCGGCGCCGGAGCCGAGTCGCAGCCGCGGCGCCGCCTGGCTCGGGGCGCGGTCATGGCCGTGCCCGTCCTCCTGCTGGGCGCGGGAGTGGCGGCCAGCCTGACCCTGGCCGGGGGGAGCACCGCGTCGGCCAGCTCCCCGGACGGGGCCGTACGGGCCCTGCTCGACGCCGCCCAGCACGGGGACCTCCTCGGTGTCCTGGGCACGCTCGAGCCGTCCGAGCGCGACGCGCTGGAGAGCGGCATCTCGCGCACAGCGGACCAGCTCGAGCGTCTGCAGGTGCTGAGCCAGGACACCGACCTGTCCAATATCAGCGGGATCAACCTCGGTTTCTCGGACATCAAGACCTCGACCACCTACCTGACCCCGCAGCGGGCAGCGGTGACCATCACGTCGGGCACCGCCACTTCCCACGTCGATCCGTCCCGGCTCCCGCTGGGATCGTTCACCCGCTCGGTGGCGGGATCGGCGCTGGCCCATGCCAAACCCATCAGCAGCTCAACGGGGGCCACCACGGGGGACAACGCCATCGTGGCGGTTCAGGAGAACGGCGGTTGGTACGTCAGCCTCGGCTACACGGCGGCCGAGGACCTGGCCCGCAGCGCCGGGCAGTCGGCGCCCCCCGCCGGCACCTCGGTCCCCGCCGTCGGGTCAGCCACGCCTGACGACGCCATCCGCGCCCTGGTGCACTCCGCCACCGACCTGGACCTGGCCGGCGTCGTCAAGCTCACTCCTCCCGAGGAGATGGCCGCCCTCCACGACTACGCGCCGCTGTTCCTGGCCAAGGCGGACAAGGCCGTGAGCGATGTCCGCTCCAAGCTGTCGATCGCGGTGACCAGGCTCGACCTGGCCGACGTCGCCGACGGGTCCGGGGCCGAGCTGGTGACGATCAAGGGCGTCGCCTTCCACGCCACATACGAGCAGTACACGGTGACCTACGACGGCAGCTGCCTCACGGTCTCTGACGCGGGCAACCCGTCCAACGACCAGCACCTCTGCCCCACGGGATCGGGGCTGGACTCGATGCTCTCGTCCCTACCGGCGCCGCTCCAACCGCTGGTGAACGATCTGCGTGGCATCCACCCCCAGGAGGGGTTGGTGGCGGTGCAGGAGAACGGTCAGTGGTACTTCGACCCGGTCCGGACGGTCTTCACCGACATCGACAACTTCCTCGGTGCTCTGTCGCTCAAGGACATGAACGACATCCAGTCCCTCGTCCAGCAGTCCCGCTCGGGCTCGCTGTCTTTCGGCTCCGGGGGCTAGCACCCGCCAGAGGGTCACCGGCCGGGCGCTCCTCGTTGCCAGGCGCGTTCCACCACTGCGGGTTGCGGCTGGCCTCGGCCCCCATCCACTCGAAGTGGCGCCGGACAAGCTGGCCCGCCGCGAATACGGAGAGGATCCCGGGGACGGCCAGCAACCGCTCCCGCCTGGGGGTCTCCCGCACCAGGGCCAGTCCGGCCGCGAGGGCCCATCCGTACAGGATGGCGTTGTACGCAGGCATCAGCCGGCGGGGAAGGCCCTCGGCCTCGGTCAGGACCGGCACCGGGCGGAGGCGCCAGGGCCACAGGCGGAAGTGCACGGCCGGCACGCCGATCCCCACGCCGGCCAGGAACGCGAGCACCGGTCCGGTCCGCCGCCTGCCCGCCAGATAGACCCAACCTCCGTCGAACACGACCGAGGCCGCGATGGCGGGCCGCAGCCCGACCGCGGACTGACCGATCACCCCGGTTCCGAACGCGAGCTCCACAGCCTGGTGGAGGGCCGTGAACGCCCCGGCGGCGGCGTGGAGGGGCCGGCGGTGAACGGTGCCCATCGTCGCGACCCTATGACACGGGACTGGAGACCGACCGACTGCTTAACTGATCGAGATGGCAGAGGAAGCTTCCAAGCGGATCGACGAGAAGATCTCCGAGCTGGCCGATTGGCGCGGTCGGGTCCTGAGTCAGGTGCGCGCCATCATCAGGGAGGCCGACCCCGACGTCGTCGAGGAATGGAAGTGGGCCAAGGCCACCAGTCCCGGAGTGCCGGTCTGGTCCCACCACGGGGGCATATGCACCGGGGAGACCTACAAGCAGGTGGTCAAGCTGACCTTCTTCAAGGGTGCCTCCTTGAGCGACCCGTCAGGGTTGTTCAACTCCAGTCTCGAGGGCAAGGTGAGACGGGCCATTGACATCCGGGAGCACGACAAGATCAACAAGGCTGCGCTGAAGAAGCTCATACGCGAGGCCGTGGACCTCAACACGGGGACCAGGTAGCCCGGACCCGTCCTACGTACCTAGACAGGAGCCTCGACAGCGAGCCGCTCGGCTCTTTCCGGCGCCAGGTTGTCGTAGAGATCCGTGACCAGCTCCTCTCGGCGGGCCCGGTAGCCGGGGTCGTCCCACAGGTTGGTCCACTGCAGCGGATCGTCGGCCAGGTTGTACAGCTCCCCTTCCGTGCCGTCGTAACCTCCGCCGGGCTCGTAGGCGGTCACCAGCCAGCCGTCCCGGTACATCGAGCGCAGGTGGAGGTCCTCGGTGCGGAACTGACTGTCCCATTCGGTGATCACCCGCTCGCGTCCCGAACCAGGACCGGTGGGCAGGACGGAACCCTGGACCCACTCCGGCACGTCCAGGCCGGCTATGGCGGCAAAGGTGGCGGCCAGATCGAGCTGTCCCACGGGATCGGTCACCTCCGCCGGCGCCACCCCCGCCGACGGTGCCGGCCGCCAGATCATCGGGAGGTGCATCAGGGCCTCGCAGTGGTAGGGACCCTTGAACAGAAGTCCGAAGTCCCCCTGCAGCTCACCGTGATCGGTCGTGAACAGCACGTCCGTCTCCGCTCCCCAACCCCTTGCTTCGACGCTCGCGAGGATCCGTCCGATGGCCTCGTCGATGAGCTCGTTCTCGACATGGGTGAAGGCGTTGACCTCGCGCACCTGATCCGGGGTCATGGCGGCGGGTACGAAGCTGGGTGGCCCCCCCTCGAGGTTGGAGTGGGAGCCGTCGTAATACGCCAGCCAGTGTCGCGGCCTTCCGTCGAGGATCCGCCGGCAGGCTTCCTCGCTCCCGGGATGACCGGGGGGAAGATCAAGGTCGCGCCAGTCCACGCGCTTCAGCTCCGAGGCCGGCGGGTCCCACGGATGATGGGGGTCGGGGAAGCTGACCCAGCAGAACCAGTCGTCACCATCGTCGAGGCTGTCGAGCCAGGCGATGGCGCGCTCCGCCGTCCAATCGGTGTGATAGAGGTCGCGGGGGACGGGATTGACCGTGAGCTGCGGCGCTCCCGTCTCCCCGCCGGGCTCTCCGTTCAGCTGTCCGCCTCGGAACAGCTGGTAGAAGCCCCGCTCCCAGTTGCCGGGCTGCTCTATCAGCCACTTCCCGTAGTGCCACAGCGGCAGGGGACCGTGCATGGCCAGCTCGAGGTGGTCGAAGCCCCGGTGCGGGCCTGTGCTGGCCTCTCGGGCCAGACGGTTCTCCGGCCACCGTCCCTCGAGGTCCATCCCCGGCTCAAAGTGGGCCTTGCCGAGGAGAGCGGTGCGGTAGCCGTGGTTATTGAGGTAGGCGGCAATGCTGGGGGCGTCGGCCGGCAACGGCACGCCGTTGGCGTAGACGCCGTGGGTCCGGACGTGCTGGCCGGTCAGGATCGTCGAACGGGCCGGCATGCAGACCACGTTCTGGTTCATGGCCCGCCGGTAGTTGATGCCCTCCCGAGCCAGGCGGTCGAGAACAGGGGTCCGGGCGACCGTTCCTCCATTGCACCCCAGGCTGTCGTAGCGCTGCTGGTCGGTGGTCACGAACAGGATCTTGCGGCCCATGGCGTTCAGCTCCCGGGATTGGCACGTATGAAGTCGATGACGACCGCGGCCAGCTCGGCGCCGCGGTCCTCCTGCAGGAAATGGCCGCCTCCAGTGATCGTCCGGTGGTGCTGGCCCTTGGCGCCCGGGACCCGCTCGAGGAACAACCGATCGGCGCCCCGCGTGATGGGATCGGCGTCGCTGTAGGCACACAGGAAGGGCTTGTCGAAGGACTCCAGGACCTCCCAGGCCCGACGGTTGGCGGCCGCGGCGGGGTCATCGGGTCGGGTCGGGACCAGAGCTGGGAACTGCCGGGCCCCTTCCTTGAAGGACTCCTCAGGAAACGGAGCGTCGTACGCCGCCAGCACGTCGGGAGTGAGCTCGGAGGTGCACCCCGATCCGACGATCCCCGCAATCGGAAGCTCGGGCGCCTCCTGGGAGAACCGCTGCCAGGCCAGGAAAGCGTCTCCCATCGGCATCTCCCCGGTGGGAAGGCCCGTGTTGGCGGCCACCACCCGGCGGAACCTCTCGGGATGCTCGGCCACCAGACGCAGCCCGATGAGGCCGCCCCAGTCCTGGCCCAGGATCGTCAGGCCCGCCAGATCCAGGCCGTCGAAGAGCGCCGACCGCATCCACTCCACGTGACGGGCGTACGTGTAGTCGGTGCGCGCCGCCGGCTTGTCGGAGCGCCCGAAACCCACAAGGTCGGGCACCACGACGCGGAAGCCGGCATCGGTCAGAGGCGGGACCATCTTGCGGTAGAGGAAGCTCCACGACGGCTCTCCATGCATGAGGAGCACCGTCTCCTCCGCACCGGTGTCCCCCTCGTCCAGGTAGTGGACCCGAAGCGAGGCTGTCCCCTCCCCGGCGGGCACTTCGACATAGCTAGGCCGATACGGATAGTCCGGCAGCCCGGAGAAGCGTTCGTCGGGGGTGCGCAGGACGTTCACGGGCTCCCTCTTGGGGGCGTCGGCCCACAGGCGGTAGCCAGCAGGGCGGTCAGCATGCGGGTCATGACCCCCCGGGCACCCGACGCGGGTTGGCCCATCTGGCAGCGGAGGTGGTCCCAGGTGTCCCAACCGGCGGAGACCTCGAGGGCAGCCACCAGATCCTCCGGCTCGTCGGCCTCGCTCAGCTCCGGACCGAACACCTCGCTGAGCTGGCGCCGCAGGACACTTCGGGACCGGCCCAGCTCCGTCGCGACGGTCGGCGAGCGATGCTCGACCAGCGCCGCTGCCCGTCGCACCGGGGCAATGGCGTCGAACAGCGCGGCCCGCTGACCGACCAACCGGCGGACCCTCTCGGCGAGAGGACGGGAAGGGTCGATCGGGTGGAGGCGGCTCCAGTGGCGCTCGGCCTGTATGGCCACGGCGGCGTGGAGCACCTGCTCCATGTCCGCGTAGTGGTGAAAGACGATCCGGGGGGAGACCCCGGCCCGCTCGGCCACCTGGCGGGCGGTCGGATCGGCGACTCCGTCCTCGAGCAGGGCAATGAGCGCTTCGGCCACCCGCCGCCTGGTCCGCTCCCCCCGCGCCACCCGGCCGTCGACCCTGGTGTCGCTCACGGGAGCGATCCTAGGGTAGTTGCACTATCGATGCAAGAAGTTTCACCTGATCATAGGACTCGCCCGCCCGGGCCGCGCCTCGGTCAGGAGCGGCTGGTGAGCACCCGGGGAACGGCCTCGTCGTCGGACTGGATCTGTACGATCCGCTGAGGGAAGGGAATGACGACCCCGGCTTCATCCAGGGCGGCGTGGACCGTCGTGGCCAGGTTGCTCCTGGCCTCCCAGATGCCGGTTCGGTTGACGCCGTGCCAGAAGAGCACGACGAAGTTGACCGAGGACTCCCCGAACTCCTTCACCCACGCCGCCGGGGCCGGCACCCGCTCCACTCCCGGAGTCCTCGAGGCCGCATCAAGCAGCACCTCCCGGGCCCGGGCCAGATCGGTCCCGTAAGCGACGCCGACCTCGAGCTGGGTGCGCCGGGTGGGCGTCCGGGTGTAGTTCACGATCGGGTTCTCGAGCACCGTCTTGTTGGGGAGGAAGACGTTCAGGCCGTCGAACGTCACGAGGGAAACGTTCCGCAGGTCGACGTCTTCGACTATGCCCTCGTATCTGTCGATCAGGACCTGGTCCCCTCGCCGGAAGGGCCGGCGGGCCTGAAGGATGATGCCGGCCACCAGGTTCTGCAGGGTGTCCTGCATGGCGAATGCGAGAGCGATACCGCCGATTCCGAGAGCCCCCAGCAGTGGGCCGAGCTGCACTCGCAACGCAGCCAGGGTGTAGAGAAAGCCAACTACCACTATCAGGTACACCAGGACCCGCTCGACGATCCGGATCGCGACCCGTTCCGCGTCACCGCGCCGCACCCGGCCGACAGCATTGCGGGCCGTGACACAGAGTGCGACCGTGACCGTGGCGATGATCCCAGCGTGGATCCAGTTCCATGCTGTTACTCCATGTGGAGCAATGACCACGGGCTGCGAGCTCGCTGCGATCAACATGGACTCGCACTGTATCCGGCATGTTCGCGTCGCATCGCGGCCGAAGCTCTCATGCCTGCGCCGTGGGCCGGCGGGTCAGTCAGGGTCGACCGGCACCGACGGGATCACCGGCGTAACCGATGGAGTACACCCCCGCCCGCTTGCCGTAGGTGAGCGCCTCGATCACCTCACCATTGCCGATGTAGATCGCTACGTGCCCGGGCCCCCGGTAGTAGAAGACGAGATCCCCGGGCTGCAGCTGGGACAGCGGCACATGCTGCACGACGTCGTACTGACCGGAGCTGGAGTGTGGCAGAAACAAACCGGCGGCACGCCAGGCCATCATCGTCAGTCCCGAACAGTCGATGCCCGAGTGCGACGTGCCGCCGCTCTGGTAGGGGGTGCCGATATAGGTGCGGGCCTCGTTGACCGCCGTCTGACCTGGACTGGAGGCGTTGGACGACCCCGCCGCCGTGGTTGAGGTGGTCGACGCGGCAGTGGTTGAAGTGGTCGACGGGCTCGCAGTGGTGGACGTGCTGCTCGTCGAAGACCCGGTGTTCCCGGAGAGCGGGACGGTGGGGGAACCTGGCGCGGGCGGTGACGCCGACGGGGCGTCGGCGAGGACCATCACGGGGCGGTGTGGCCGGGTCATCGGTGTCGTAGAACCCATGGCCGGCAACGCCCACCCGGCCAGGCTGAGCCCCAGCCCACCGACCAACGGAGCGGGATGGGACAGAGCCCGGACAACGGACTTGATACCGAGCCGGCGAGCCGGCGGAAGGTACGGCAGACGCATCTCGCGCCTCCTTGAAGGTCAGGCGACCCCGTCGGGCCTTCAGGTGTGGTGGAGTGCGGGCAACCGTCGCGCTGACCTCGCGATCTGGCGTGGTGGAGCAGAGCTCCTACGTGACCCTGGCCGGTCCGGTGGACGTCGCCACGGCGGACGCAGACGGTAGCCCTGACAGCTAGCTTGGTTGGCGCCTCCCAGCGAGACTCCCGCTGACGCGTGCCAGCGAAGATCTTGGCGGTGCGGGTCTACTTTCTAGCAACTGGCGGTGCCCGATGTCCAATCTGCCCGCGGACCGGGCGGGGCCGAGCCTCGGGGAACTGCGATCTGGAGGAGGTGACTTACCGCCGCGCTACGAGATCGAACAACGACGGCTGATCCCGGCCGGCGCGCTTTGCATTGAACAGGGCGGCATCAGCGCGCGAGAGGATGTCCTCCGCGCCGCGTATCGAGTCGTCAAAGGCGGCTATCCCGACCGAGATCGTGATGCTCACGGTGTCGAGGCCGGAGTCCACCGGCTGGCGGACGGCCTCGACGAGTTGCACCGCTACCTGCTCGGCTTCCTCCTCGCCTCCGTGCGGCAGCAGGACGGCAAACTCGTCTCCCCCCAGCCGGGCCACCACGTCCGAACTCCGCAGGCGCTCCCTGAGGGCGGCTGCCAAGCGTACGAGTACCCGATCACCCGCCCCGTGACCGAAGTTGTCGTTGATCTGCTTGAAGTGGTCGACGTCACACAGGAGCAGCGCGCCGTCGGCTCCGTAACGGGCGCCATGGGCGACGTGGCGGGCCACCGCCGCGTCGAAGGCCCTGCGGTTCAACAGGTCGGTCAGAGGATCGTGGTCAGCCAGATGGCGGAGTCGTTCCTCCAGGGCCTTGCGTTCCGACACGTCCCGTGAGGTGCAGCGGACCTCTGTGTCCCCGTCCAGCCCGGGTCCCACCCGGGCGGTGGTCTCGATCCAGGCGTAGGTGCCATCCGCCTTCAGCAATCGGCTGGTCGTTCGAGAGACCTCTCCCGTGGGCACGGCGAAGGCGGGCGTCAGCGCCGGAGGATCATCGGGATGACACAGCTCCGCGGCGTGGAGCCCAACCAGCTCCTCCGGGCTCCAGCCGAGAACCGCGAGCGCGGAGGGTGAGGCGTACCGGATGACCCCGTCCATCCCGCAGCGCCACACCAGATCTGTCGACTGCTCCGCCAGGAGGGCCAATTCTCGCTCCGAAGAAGCGAGTCGCATCAGGACCTCGCTGACGCGGGCGGCAGCCCGGCAGCGGGCCAGAAACTCGTCGGCGGAGAATGGCCTGACCAGAAAGTCGCGGGCACCGCAGCGCAGACCGTCGAGCAGCTCGGCTTGGCGGTCACGGCCACCGACCAGCACCACCGGGATCGCATCAGCGGCCTCGGCGCCGGCCAGGAGCCGGGCCACGTCCCCGCCGTCTACGCCTGGCGCGTCGAGGTCGCAGACGACGACGTCGGGCCGGGCTTGCCGGGCCAGTTCCCAGCCCTGATGACCGTCGGCGGCGACGAGGCTGATCCGCCAGCCCGCAGTTTCGAGGGCGCAGAGGTCAGGTAGCGAGTCTGCGCCCTGCAGGCCGACCAACAGTGCGCGCCCGGGACCTGCGGAGGCTGAGCTGGCCGCATCCATCCCCACCAGCCTCCGATGCGGCACGCCTCATTTCAAGCCGTATCGTCCAAATTCACAGACTTCGAGGGATTTCCACAGTGGCTGTGAATTGTCAGGGGGATAACCCCTGGGATTCAGCCCCCGAGAACCGAGCCGAACAGCTGCTCCGTGGCCTTCCAGTGGCGCTCGGCCGCGGCGGGGTCATAGGTCTCGTTGTCCGGTACGGCGAAGCCGTGGTGGGCCTGGTACGTCTCGATGGTGTGCCTTACCCCGGCCTCGCTCAGGGACTGTGCGAGCAAGGACTTCTGCTCGTCCGGAAACACCGGGTCCTCGACAGCCGCCGCTACGTACACCGAGGCCCTGATGGCCTGGGCCCTGTGGTGGGGGCTGGCGGGGTCGTCCGCCTTCGCCAGGTTCCCACCGTGGAAGGAGGCCGCCGCCGCCACGCGCTCTCCCAGATCGGCCGCAGCGGCCAGGGCCAGTCGTCCGCCCATGCAGTAGCCGGTGGTCCCCACGCCTCCGGGCGCCTTCTCGCCCAGGGAGTCGAGATAATGGAGGCAGGCGGCGGCGTCGAGCGCCGCCATGTCCATGCTGTAGCTCCCGGCCCTCCGCATGATCTCCTCCATCAGCTCCGTGCTCGAGCGCGCCGGACCGATGTCGAGCGGCTCGTAGGGTGCGATCCGGTAGTAGAGGTCCGGCACCAGCACCACATATCCCAGGTCCGACAACCTCCGGGCCATGTGCCTGAAGGTCTGGCGCATCCCTCCGGCGTCGGGAAACATGATCACCGCCGGCCGGGGCCCCTCCCCCGCCGGAGTGCTGAGCAGCCCCGGGCACATCCCGTCCGGTGTCACAATGTCCACCGACCGTTGGAGCATCTGATCTCCCTTCGGCGTATCCCCTCGGACCCTACCGCCGCACCTCTCTGACCGGTTGGTCCTCAGGCCCTACCCCCTTTTCGGGTAAGGTGAGGCCGGTACCGTCGGATAGCCGGCGTGTACGGCCTGAAGTGCGGGGTGCACTTGTGCCCCTTGGTTCCTGCTCGACGAGCGTGTAGCCGCAGCATCCACGGCCTCGCTTGCCTCGAAAGGAATCCACTTGCCCCCCAAGCCCCCCACCGGCCGGCGCCCGCACCCCGGTCCCCGCATAACACCCCCGCCTGCAGCGAACAGCTCCACTGGAGGCTTTGCCGAACTGGGAGTATCGGCGCGGATGGTGGCGGCTCTCTCCGCCATCGGGGCCGTTTCCCCCTACCCGATCCAGTCTGCGACGGTCCCCGACTCCCTTGCCGGGCGCGACGTGCTGGGCCGGGCCCAGACAGGGAGCGGGAAGACGATTGCCTTCGCCATCCCGGTGGTGACACGGCTGGCCGCCTCGGACGACCGTGCCGCCCCGCGGGAGCCTCTCGGGCTCGTGCTGGTTCCTACCCGGGAGCTGGCCTGCCAGGTCTCGGCCACAGTTGCCCCTCTGGCCGAAGAGCACGGGATGCGGTGCTCGGTGGTCCACGGAGGAGTCTCGCCAGCACCACAGATCACGGCGCTCCGGCGGGGTAGCGACATCGTGGTGGCGACCCCGGGCCGCCTCGAGGACCTGGTGGCCCGTGGTCACTGCCGTCTTGACCGCGTGCAGATCACCGTTCTGGACGAGGCGGATCACCTGGCCGACCTCGGGTTCCTGCCTGTCGTGCGCCGGCTTCTGGACCAGACAGCGCCCATCGGCCAGCGCCTGTTCTTCTCGGCCACGCTGGATGGCGCCGTCAACGTCCTGTCCTCTCGCTACCTCCGTAACCCTGTAACCCATTCGATCGACGCCGCGGAGAGCTCGCCTCCCCGCCTGGACCATCATCTCCTCACCGTCCGAGCGGCCGACAAGGCCGCCGTGGTCACCGAGCTGGCCTCCGGACGGAGGCGCAGTCTGCTGTTCACCCGTACCAAGCACGGCGCCCGGAAGCTGGCACGCCGTCTGACGGCGGCCGGCATCCCCGCCGTGGATCTGCACGCCGACCTGGCTCAGCGGACCCGCGAGCGCAACCTGGCGGCATTCGCCGACGGCACCGTCCGGGTTCTGGTCGCCACCGACATCGCGGCGCGAGGCATCCATGTGGACGACGTGCACCTGGTCGTGCACGTCGATCCGCCCGCCGAACACAAGTCGTACCTCCACCGATCGGGACGCACCGCCCGGGCCGGCGCGGCCGGGACCGTGGTTACCGTCGCTACGGTCGATCAGACCCGCGATGTCACGGCCGTCCTGGCCAAGGCCAAGGTGAGAGCGCACAGCGTGGAAGTGGGTCCCGGGGACGCCCGCACTGCCGCCCTCGTGGAAGGCGCCGGCGTCTCCCTACACCCGGTGGACCTGCCAGGCCGTGACGGTCCGCCCGCAGCCTCACGCCGGCGCCCGGCCCGGGCCGTGACCCCGCGTGCCAAGGCTGCGTCGGGCGCAGCCGGAAGCGTCAGATGGTTCAACTCAACGAAGGGCTACGGGTTCATCATCCCTGACGACGGGAGCAAGGACGTCTTCGTCCACCACACCGCCGTCATGGGCAGCGTCCCTGCCGGGTTGACCGAGGGTCAGCGCGTGAAGTTCGAGTCCGACACGAGCCAGAGGGGTCGCCGCGCCACCAGCGTCCGGGTGGCGTAGAGGCAGCCCCGCACCCCGGCCGTCATCCCCTATAGGCGGGAAACGGTGGAGGCGCCTCCCAGCGCCCTCAACCCGCCAGAATGGCGACCAACCGTCCGTCGTCTCCGAAGAGCTCACTTCGCCAGCGGGAGATCAGCTTGGTCGTATCACGATCGTTCGGATGGAACCCGCGCCGGTTGTATTCGAAGAGCTGGCGGACCGCCTGCGGACGAGCAAACGGAGAGCGAGGGAGTCGCACGAGGCTCCGGGCCAGCCGGACCGGATGACGCCGGGCATCGGGATCCATGGCGATGGAGACTGCCGCCCATATCGAGGTCTCGAGCACAAAGAGCACGTGGGTCATCCACATCGTGGCGACTCTCATTCGTTCCGTACCGCCCAGGGCCCGGTAGGCGTCAAAGGCCACAGCCTTGTGCTCGGCTTCCTCAAGGGCGTGCCAGATCAGCAGATGGCGTACACCGAGGTGTCCGATTTCCTCCCGCGCATCAGGATCGCTCAGAAGAGTTTCTGCCAAGGTTGCCGTGTAGTGCTCGAGAGCGGCGGTGAATGCCAGATGAAGCCGCTTGTTGTGGAACCGCTCCCGCGTGCGGAACAGCCATCGAACGTAGGCACCGATGGCGCGGGTGGGATATCCGAGCTGAGCCAACCTCTCGTTGAGCACGCGGTGCTCGCGGCCGTGCATGGATTCCTGTCCCACGAATCCGTCGACGTCCTGAAGTAGCTTCGGATCACCGATCTGATCGCGCGCCGCCTCAACGGAGCGTACGAAGTAGTCCTCCCCATCGGGAAACACGGACGACAGCACGGCCAGTACATGGCTCATCACGATGTCTCCATTGGCGGCGAAGTGCCTTGGCACATCGTCGAGCCATGAATCGAACTCCATCGGACGCGTCGGCACCGAGACCATCTAGCAGTGATGCCCGCGTCTGCCACCTCTGAAACGCGGCCAGGCGTACACTGGCATTGTGCAGGTAACCAACGAGGTCATCCCCAACCCCTCGGTCGCCGCGGCTTTCTTCGCCGGCCCGGAGGACGGCCCCCGCACCCGGCCCCGGCGCCACTAACGGTCGGTACCGCCAAAGACCCCGACACCGGGCGGAGCCGAGGATGAGCGGTTGACTGCGGACCATCAGCACAGGGGCATCCGATAGTGCTCGACGTTCATTTCGTCATCCTCGGAGCTGTGATCGGCACCTGGGGGATGTTCGCCTACATCCGCGACACCCTCCGAGGGGTGACCCAACCGCACCGGGTCACATGGGCGCTGTGGGCGGCCGCGCCCCTGCTGGCCTTCGCCGTAGAGATCCACTCTGGGGTCGGCCTCCGTTCGCTGATGACCTTCACCGTGGGCTTCGGTCCCCTGCTGATCCTCATCGCCTCCTTCTGGACTCCCACCGGGTCATGGAAGATCTCACCGCTCGACTACGCCTGCGCAGTCGTCTCGGTGGCAGGACTCGTCATATGGCTGGTGACCCGACACGGAACGGTCGCACTGGTGGCCTCCATTGCCGCCGACGCCTTGGCCGCGGCCCCAACCCTGCGAAAGTCATGGCGCTGGCCGGAGACCGAGACTGCGGCGGCCTACATCACCGCTGCCATCAACGCCGCCGTCACGCTCCTGACCGTGAGTCGGTTCACCACAGCGGACGTGGCCTTTCCCATCTACATCCTGTTCATGGCAAGTATGGAAACCGTCTTCATAGCAGGCCGGGTCGGACAGAGACTGAGTGGGCGGCCGCGCCGGGCGACAGCCACCATTGCAGGGACGGCCGAGTCAGAGCTGCGTGGCGACCAGCATGAAGTGACCGGCTAGCGACCGCCACGATCGATCTCGCCGAGGGCGCCCCGAAGCGGGCAAACGACCGCCGGGAAGGCCACACTTGGTTCGTGTTCAGAGTGACGGTCGGGAGGGTGTGGTCAGGACTGTTGGTCCTGACCGGTCTCGGCGCGGCGGCGCTGGCCGGCTACCACTTCCGGCAAGCGGCGACTGTCAATGGTTCAGACTGCACGTTCGACAACTTCGACTGTGCCGGCAATCGGGATCTCGCTACCGGCCTCAGGTGGCTGACGCTCCTGATCCTCCTTCTTGTAACCGCCCTCATCACCGTGTGGATAGTGGTCCGGAGAAGGTCCACCCGGTCATCCCCTCCGACGGACGGCTCGGCGGGGTGATGCGCCGACCCGGCGAAGGTGCCGATCACCCCAGGCCTCATTCTCCTCACAGCGGTCCACCCAGGGGGGTCAACCGCAAGTGGTGGCCAGCCAGCCAGCCAGCAGCCCCAACGGGATTCGAACCCGTGTCGCCACCTTGAGAGGGTGGTGTCCTAGGCCTCTAGACGATGGGGCCGGGCGGCCCTCGTGGGGCCTGGCCGGGGGGTCTTGAGCGTCGGGAGGAGGCTCTCTGACCCGCTAAGCCGAGACAGCTTACAGGTCCGGCTCTGGACATCGCCCGGGGGCCGGGCCCTGACAGGCAGGCCGGGACGAGCTGACGCAAGGCCCGGTTCACCGCCCGGCCACCCAGGTTTCACCCGGCCCAGGCAGGTCTCAGGACGGCCGGGGCGGAACGTCAGGTCGTGCGTGGATCGCCAAGGATCGCCGCCGTCACGGCCCTCGTCGCGGCCGCCGGCCTGGGAGTGGCCGGGGTCGCCTCGGCGGCCATGGGCACCTCCGGGCGCGTCGGGCCGGCCTTCTCCCTGACCCCGAGCGGGAGGCACCTGGTTCCCGACGGCCGTATGACCACCGTCGGGGACTACCCGACCGGTGGCGCCCTCTCCCCCGACGGCCGGTTCTACTGGGCCGTGGACTCCGGCCACGGCCAGGACGATGTCCGGGTGCTCGACGTCTCGAGCGGAGGGGTCCAGCAGGTCCTGCCCCTGCCCGGGGCCTACGGCGGGATCGTCTATGCCCCCGACGGACGCACGGTGTACGTGTCCGGGGAGCCCAAGGGGGACAGCCATCCCGGCGGCACGACGGTCGCGGACGGCGGAGACGCCATCCACGTGTTCAGCGTCGATCCCGCGTCCGGCCACGCCGTCGAGCGGCCGCCCATCCCGCTTCCCGCGACCAGCGGGGGCAGCGCCCAGAAGGAGGGCGCCAATCCGCTCTCGTTGATCTACGAGCCTCCGGGTCCCGGCCCTTCCTCGGGCCTGGGCTGGCCGATCGGCCTCGGCCTGACCGCCGACGGGCGCAGCCTGGTCGTGGCCCTCAACCAGGCCGACCAGGTGGCGGTCGTGGATCTCGCCACCCGCTCCAGCCGTCTGGTGAAGGTGGGTTCCTACCCCTATGGCGTGGCGGTGGTCGGGAGCACCGCCTACGTGTCCAACGAGTACGACGGGACTGTTTCGGTTGTGGACGTCGGATCTGCGACCGTGACCAGGACGATCACCGTCGGCGTCACGAACTCCCACCCCGAGGGGTTGATAGCCGATCCGGCCCGCCACGCCCTGTACGTGGCCGTCACCAACCAGGACTACGTGGCCGTGGTCGATACCCGGACCGGCACCGTGGCCCACCGCGTCTCGGTCCGCCGCAAGGAGGGCGTCGGCACCGCGCCGGTGGCTCTGGCGGAGGCTCCTGACGGATCCCGCCTGTACGTGGCCGACGCCGGCGAGGACGCAGTGAGCGTGATCAGCCTCCGCCCGAGGAACCGGGCGGGAGCGTTCCAATTGCTCGGCCGGATCCCCACCGCCTCCTACACCACCGCCGTCGCGGTCACGCCGGACGGACGCCGGGTCGTGTGGCTGGCAGCCAAGGGGCTCGGGGCCGGGCCCAATCCCCTCTACGGCCAGTATTTCGCCAACAGTGACGCCGCGCCGTACGGGCAGTACGTCATCGACATGCTGCTCGGCCGGGTCGGCGTCCTGGCCGCTCCCAGCGACGCCGCCCTGTCCCGGCTCGGCAGAGAGGTGACCGCCGAGATCCGGCCCACCGACCTGAGCCCGGGACCAGCCAACACTCCGGTGGAAGCGCCCGGGGGTGGTCCCAGCCGCCAGATCAAGCACGTCTTCCTGGTCGTCAAGGAGAACCGCACCTACGATCAGATCTTCGGGTCGGACAAGCGCGGGGACGGTGACCCCGCCCTGGAGCTGTTCGACGACAACGGGGCCAAGGGCCCGGCGGGGGGCGTCACACCCAACGCCCACCGGTTGGCGCGCCAGTTCCCCCTCCTCGACCACTTCTATGCCGATAGCGAGGTTTCGGTCGACGGTCACATCGTCACCTCGGGCGCCTACGCGACCGACTTCGTGCTCAAGGCCCTGCATCCCAACTACTCGAACCGGGGACGCATCGCCAACTTCGGCCAGGACCCCGTCACCTTCCCCCCGGACGACTTCATCTTCGACCAGGCCGCCCGTCAGGGGGTCTCCTTCCGCAACTACGGCGAGTACAGCGCCGGAGACCTTCCCCAGGGTGACGACGGTCGGCCCACCTACCGGTCGGTCCAGGCGAACACGGCCTGGGGATACCCGATCTTCTTCGGGTGCGACAACTTCGGGATTGCCCCCAACGGGCTCAACAACTCGGCCGTATGCGACCAGGACTCGGGATCGATCGGTCCCGCCGGCCAGCTCGACACGGCCCGCAGCCGGTTCGACTTCTTCCAGACCTCCTTCGATGAGGAGATCGCCACCAACACCGTACCCGCGCTCACGTATCTGACCCTGCCCAACGACCACACCAACGGGGTTCAGATGAACTACCCGACCCCCAAGGCCATGGTGGCTGACAACGATCTCGGTCTCGGTCAGCTGGTCCAGCTGCTCAGCCACTCCCCCATCTGGTCCCAGAGCGCGATCTTCGTCGAGGAGGACGACTCCCAGGACGGTGCCGATCACGTCGACGCCCACCGGATGCCGGCGTTCGTCATCTCACCATGGGCCCGACACGGAGCGGTGGTCCACACCCGGTACGACCAGGAGTCGATGCTCCGCACCGTCGAGCTGATGCTGGGACTCAAGCCGCTGTCCCTGTACGACGGCCTGGCCGAGCCGATGTACGACGCCTTTGTGGCTGGGGACGCCAAGCCGGATCTCACGCCGTACACGGCCGTGACCCCGACCCAGCCGTTGACCGAGCTGACCACCACGCCGCCCACCGGCCTGGCCGCCGCCCTGCCCTACAACGACGTCGACCTGGTCCCCCAGCAGCTGTTCGATCAGGTCCTCTGGCAGAGCGTCTACGGGACGCGGTCGCATCCGCCCGGCCCCGGCCCCAACGCCTCTCCTGCCGAGGCCGACCGGGCCAAGGGCGCCGTCACCGCCTACCGCCGGCACGACAACGTGACCTCCTGGCTCATGGACCACACCACCGGGGCGCCGGGATGAGCAACGGCCACTCTCTGTCCCGCCGGGGCTTCGTCAAGGGCGCGGCTGGCCTCGCCGGCGCCGCCGTGTTGGGCCAGGGCGCCCGGGCCCTGGCGTCGGGGAAACGGATCGTCGTGCCCGCACTCCAGCGGGCCACGGCGGCGTCCACCCCGGCCGTGCCGGGCCGACTCGGCATCGACCACGTGGTCGTGGTGATGATGGAGAACCGCAGCTTCGACCACTTCATGGGGTGGCTGCCGGGAGCCAACGGCATCGGCGTGGCACCCGACGGGCGCGTGGTGGACCCCCAGCGCCATGCCCGGTTCTCCTACACCGACGCCTCGGGGCGGCCGCACCGGATCTACCACACTCCCGTGCTCAATGCGTGCGGACAGCGGGACCAGGACCACGGCTACGTGGGCGGCCGGGTCCAGTGGGACGGGGGGCGCATGGACGGCTTCCTGACCGATCCCAACAACACGACCTACGCTCTCAGCTACTACCTGGCCGACCAGCGTCCCTTCATGAGTCAGCTGGCGCTCAACTACACGACGTGTGACAACTACTTCTGCTCGTATCTCGGGCCGACCTGGCCCAACCGCTTCTTCCAGCACGCGGCCCAGACCGACCGGTTGGAGGACAGCACCGCCCCGGAAAGCTCACCGTTGGAGGTGAGCCCTTCGACCATGCCGTCGATCTGGGACCAGCTCAATCAGGCGGACAGACCGAGCGGCCGTTACTACTTCAGCGACCTCCCGTTCCTCGCGTTCTGGGGCCAGAAGTACCTGCCGATATCGGATCCGTATCCGCAGTTTCTCGCCGACTGCGCCGCCGGAACGCTGCCGAACGTCGCCATCGTGGACCCGCGCTTCGAGGACGAGGGCAGCGGCACGTCCGGGGATGACCATCCGCTGTCCGACCTCCGGGCGGGGGATGCCTTCCTGTCCGAGGTCTTCCATGCCGTGGCCGACGGGCCCGGGTGGGACCGGACCGTCCTCGTCGTCAACTACGACGAGTGGGGCGGCTTCTTCGACCACGTGGCCCCACCAGTGGTCGCGCCGGGGAACCAGTACATCGACACCAAGCACGTGGTCCGGGCGCGCAACGGATCGATCACCGGGGTGCTGGGTGGCTTCCGGGTGCCGTGCATCGTGGCCTCGCCCTTCACCAGGGGAAATCCCGCCCGGCCCCGGATCGCGTCGACGATGTTCGACCACACGTCGGTCCTGGCGCTGATCGAGGCCAACTGGCGGCTGCGCCCGCTGACGCCGAGGGACGCGTCCATCCCGGCCCGTGGTGCCTCGTCCCGAGCGCTCAGCAACCTGGCCGCCGCCCTGGACATGGCCCGTCCCGACCCGTCGGTTCCCGCCCTGCCCGAGCTGGCACCGTTCGTGTCGGGCGGTTGCGACGTGCCCGGGTTCCCGGGGGGCGGCCCCACGGCAGGCGGGGATCCGGCCAGCGGATCCGGGGGCCCGTCGACGCCGGGGCGCAACTGGGACGAGCTCAAGGGCTCCGGGCTGCTGGCGGGCTGGATCTAGCGAGGCAACTTGCAGCGCTTTCCCCGCTGCGGTCTGACGAGGACCCTGGCCGGGTATGCCAGCCGCATGTCCGAGGTCCCTGAACCCGAGATCGAGCAGGCCGAGGGCGCCGTCGGCTCCCACGACCACGTCCATGCCGAGCCGCTGGACGGATCACTCCATGATCATCTGGCCTTGGACCATGGCCTGGACGCTCCTGACTCGCTAAGTCCTACGACCCAGCAGGGTCTGCACGACAGGGTGCATGGTGAGGCCCACGCTGCTGACCGCTAGCGCTTGCCTTCAGGAGTTCCCCCCGACCCTTCTAGGCTCGGGTTCATGAGTCCTGAAGGCAAGCGGGTCGTGGTTCTGGCAGCCGATTTGTTCGAGGACATGGAGCTTCTCTATCCCGTTTATCGGCTCCGGGAGGAGGGGGTAGGCGTGACAGTCGTGGGCCTGGACCGCTCCCCGGTCACCGGGAAGAAGGGGCACGGTCCCGTCGAGGTTGACGCCACCGTGGAGGAGGTGGCGGAGGCCGACTTCGATGCCTTGGTGGTCCCTGGTGGCTTCGCCCCTGACAAGCTGCGCCGTTCCGAGGTCGTCCTCGAGCTGGTACGGGCCTTCGACCGATCCACCAAGCCCATCGCCTTCATCTGCCACGCCGGATGGGTCCCGATCTCCGCCCAGATCGTGAAGGGACGCCGGGCCACCAGCGTCAGCGCTATCAAGGACGACATGGTGAATGCCGGGGTGGACTGGGTGGACGAGGAGACGGTGGTCGACGGGAACCTGATCTCGGCGCGCACTCCCGCAGACTTGGGGCCGTGGATGAAGGCGTTACTCGCGGCGCTCGACGCTCAGGACTGAGCGCTCGGCGGTGGCGCTACGAGGCCACCACGCCTCAGCGGCCACATGGCGGGGCCGAACTTCACGAGCCCCTCGGGGAACTCCCGCCGCCTCGGAACCCGCCTCTTACCTGCGGCTTCGCGACTGCAAGTTGGCTCGGGGGGGAGGACTCGAACCCCCAATGGCAGGGCCAGAACCTGCTGTGTTGCCGATTACACCACCCCCGAATGGGCAGGCCTCAGGCTAGCCGACGGAGTGCCGCTTCCAGGCGAGCCACGGCCCGCTCCCGCCCGAGCACCTCGATGGACTCGAACAGCGGGGGCCCCACGGTGCGGCCGGTGATGGCCACCCGGACGGGTGCCTGGGCCTTGGCCAGCTTGAGCCCGTTGGCCTCGGCGGCCGACTCGATGACCTGACGGATCGAGGCCGCGTCCCACGGACAGTCGACCAGGCCGGAGCCCACAGCCGTGAGGATCTCCCTGGCGCCGGGCGCCCGGGTCACCGCCTTGTCCCAGGCCGCCTCGTCGAGGGGCGGATCGTCGAGGAACAGGAAGTCCACCATGCCGGGGACCTCCTGCAGGGTCGCGATGCGCTCCTGCACCAGGGCGGCCATGCGGGCGAAGGCGTCCTCGTCGAAGGCCTCGGGCGGCCATGGTGCGTTGTCCAGCCACGGGCGGCACAGTTCGATGAACCGACCGACCGGGAGGGCCCGGATGTACTCCCCGTTGAAGTGGCGGAGCTTGGCCACGTCGAAGAACGCCGGGGAGTTGTTCACCTCCTCGAGGCGGAACTCGACCACCATCTCGTCGAGGGAGAGGATCTCCCGGTCAACAGGACTCCAGCCCAGCAGGGCCAGGTAGTTCACCATCGCCTCGGGCAGGTAGCCCTCGTCCCGGTAGCCCTCGACGGCGACCGGGTCCCGCCGCTTGGAGAGCTTCTGTCTCTTCTCGTTGACGAGGACGGGGACGTGGGCGAACACCGGCGGGTCTCCACGCCCCAGCGCCTTCCACAGCATCAGGGCCTTGGGCGTGTTGGCCAGGTGCTCCTCCCCCCGAATCACATGGGTGACATTCATCTCGATGTCGTCCACGACATTGGCCAGCAGGAACAGCGGTTGGCCGTCGGACTTGAGAAGGATGAAGTCGTCGATGACGTCGTGGTCGAAGGAGACCTCACCTCGGATGACGTCGGAGACCGTGGTCTTGCCGGGGCGGGGGACGCGGAAGCGCAGGGCCCGTCCCGGTCCCGGCTCGAGCCCTCTGTCGGCGCAGAAGGCGTCGTAGCCCGGCGGGGCTCCCTTCTCCTTGCGGGACTCGACCAGCTCGCGCGTGCAGTCGCAGTAGTAGGCGCGGCCCTGGTCGTAGAGGGCCAGGCCAGCAGAGCGGTGCAACTCGGCAAACTCCGACTGGAAGAAGGGGCCCTCGTCCCAGTCGAGGCCCAGCCACTTCATGGCCGACAGGATCCCCTCGACCCACTCGGGCTGGTTCCGCTCCCGGTCGGTGTCCTCGATTCTGAGGATGAACACTCCGTGGTTCCGCCGCGCGTAGAGCCAGTTGTACAGCGCGGTGCGCGCCCCGCCGACGTGGAAGTACCCGGTCGGCGAGGGGGCCATCCTGACGCGCACCTGGGGAGCCATCACCGAAGGCTACCGGGACACCGACGGGGCGATCAGCCGAGAAGCCGCTTGGAGATGACCACCCGCTGGACCTGATTGGTGCCCTCGTAGATCTGGGTCACCTTGGCGTCGCGCAGGATCCGTTCGACCGGGAAGTCCCTGGTGTAGCCGTTTCCACCGAGCAGCTGCACGGCATCGACGGCGGCCGCCATGGCCACGTCCGATGCGAAGCACTTGGCCATGGCGCCCACACTCGTCAGGTCGTGGCGGCTGTCCCCGGCGTCGACCTGGTCCACGATTGCGCACGCCTGATGGACGAGGGCGCGGGCGGCCTCGATGCGGATGGCCATGTCCGCGACCATGAAGCGCAGCCCCTGGAACTCGGCAATGGCCTGGCCGAACTGCTCGCGCTGTTGTAGGTATTCAATGGCGTGGTCCAGCGCCCCCTGGGCCAGGCCGACCGCCTGGGCCCCGATCGTGGGCCGGGAGCGGTCCAGGGTGGCCATGGCCATGTAGAAGCCCCGGCCCTCCTCGCCGATCAGGTTGGAGGCCGGGACCCGCACGTCGTCGAAGACGATCTCACCCGTCGGACTGCCGCGCATGCCCAGCTTGTCCTCCAGCTTGGCCACCTGCACGCCCCTGTCCGCCTCGACGAGGAAGCAGCTGATACCCCGGTGCCCGGCGGACGGGTCGGTCTTGGCAAAGACGGTGTAGGTGTCCGAGACGCCGGCGTTGGTGATCCAGTGCTTGGCGCCCGAGATGACGTACTCGTCCCCGTCCCGCACCGCCCGGGTCTTCATCCGGGCCACGTCCGAGCCGGCGTCGGCCTCCGACAGGCAGTAGCTGCCCTGGGCCTCCCCCTCCGCCACCCGGGGCAGGTGGCGGCGCTTCAGCTCCTCGGTGCCCCACCGCATGACCGGTATCATGGACAGCTTCGAGATCAGGATGAACAGGCTCGACGAGCCGCACACCCGCGCCATCTCCTCGACCATGATCGCCTGGGTCACGTGGTCGGCCCCGGCGCCGCCGTACTCGACGGGAATGCCCAGCGCCGGCAGCTCGAGGGCCACGCAGTCCTTGAAGTTGTCCCAGGGGAACTGGCCGGACCGATCGACCTCGGCGGCCCGCGGGGCCAGCCTCTCCAGGCAGAACTGGCGCATGGTCTGGCGGAACTCGAGCTGCTCGTCGGAAAGGGTCATGGGCTGGCTCGGCGCGGGCACGGCGGGCGGCATGTCCCCAGTCTGCCCCGGCGGACGCCCGGGTAGCCTCTGGGGCCATGACCACCACCACGACGGCCGAGGACCTGGTCAGGACCCAGGTCGACCGCCTGCTCTCGGAGCACGACCCCAAGACCGAGCAGCCGGCGGAGTTCTGGGGGGCCCAGTTCGACCACGGGCTGGCCTGGGTGCACTTCCCGGAGGGCTACGGCGGCCTCGGGGTCAGCCCCGGCCTCCAGGAGATCGCGAACAGCGCTCTGCGGCGCGCCGGCGCACCCAGCAACGGCATGCGCAACCCCATCGGGCTCGGCATGGGGGCCCCGACGGTCCTCACCCACGGCAGCGAGGACCAGAAGCGCCGCTACCTGCGTCCGCTGTTCACGTGCGAGGAGATCTGGTGCCAGCTGTTCTCCGAGCCGGGGGCGGGCTCGGACGTGGCCAGCCTGTCGACCCGGGCCATCCGGGACGGGGACGAGTGGGTGGTGAACGGCCAGAAGGTCTGGACGACGCTGGCCCACCGGGCCCGATGGGGGATGCTGGTGGCGCGCACCGATTCCGAGGTCCCCAAGCACCGGGGCCTCACCTACTTCGTGGTCGACATGCACGGCCCGGGCGTCGAGGTGCGCCCCCTCCGGCAGATGACCGGGGAGGCGGAGTTCAACGAGGTGTACTTCACCGACGTGCGGATCCCCGACGCCGAGCGCCTCGGTGACGTGGGCGCCGGGTGGCACGTTGCCCTGACCACCCTCATGAACGAGCGGGTCTCGATCGGCGGGGCCGTGACGCCCCGCGGTGGCGGCTTCATCGGAGAGGCTGTCCGGATCTGGAAGGACAAGGGCCACTCCGACCCCGTCCGGCGAGACGAGCTGATGAAGCTGTGGATCGAGGCGGAGACGGTCCGGCTCACCAACATCCGGGCGTCCCAGGCGCGCAAGCTCGGCACACCGGGCCCCGAGGGTTCGACGGCGAAGCTGGCCTACGCCGAGCTCAACAAGAAGATCACCGCCTTCTGCATCGACCTGCTCGGCCCGGCGGGGATGCTCTACGGCTCCTACGCCATGGTCCGTCCCGAGGACGCCGGCGGCTACGGCCGGGACATCGACAAGATGTTCCTGCGGGCCCGGGCCAACTCGATCGAAGGGGGCACCTCCGAGGTCATGCGCAACATCCTCGGGGAGCGGGTGCTGGGACTGCCGGGAGACGTCCGCGTGGACAAGGACCGCCCGTGGTCCGAGGTGCCCCACAGCTGATCCACCCGTGCCCGGACATCCCCAGCTGACCCGGATGCGGCTCGGCCGCACCCTCGTCTTCACCGCGGGCGCGGTGGTCGCCCTCACGCTCGCCACCACCCTCGGTGACATCCACGGCCACCTGCTGCGCCAGAAGCTGTTCGCGTGGGTCGGGGCGGCGGTGTTCCTCGTCTTCGCCGTCTTGGCGGTGCGGGCGGTGACCGCCGAGGTGTCCCGGGTGGTGACGCCCCGGGCCGGCGCCTCGGCGGCATCGGCCCTCGGGGTGCTGGTCACGTTCGTCGGCTACGTGGTGGCGGTCTTCGTCGGCCTGGACATCCTGGCCGTACAGGTCCAGCACCTCCTGATCGGAGGGGCGCTCACCGGGGTGGTCCTCGGCATCGCCCTGCAGCAGGTGCTCGGCAACGTCTTCGCCGGGCTGGTCCTGCTGTTCGTCCGCCCCTTCGCGGTCGGGGACCACATCTTCATCCGCAGCGGATCGCTGAACGGGCCTCTCGACGGCGTCGTGACCGGGATCGGGCTGACCTACGTCACCTTGGAGAGCGACGGCCTCCCCCTCAACATTCCCAACTCCGCCATGCTGGCCTCGGCGGTGGGGCCGTGGCGCGGGGACGCGGCCCAGCAGGCCGAGACCGCTAGCCCTCAGTCATCAGCTCCCGCCACGAGCCCAGGCGCTCCCGCACCCGGGCCGGGGTGAGCCGCAGCGTCGCCTCGGGGACGCGGTCGGCTATCCAGCGGGTCTGCCAGTAGTGGTGCCCGGCGCCGGCAAAGATCTCCCGGCGCCCCTCGACCAGATCCTCGGGACCGTCACCGAGGAAGCCGAACAGGGTGAAGGCCAGCTCCAGGTCGGCCAGCACCGGCGCCCGCCCGAACACGGCCGCCCGCTTGAGTGCCACCGCCACCCCCCCTGCCATGGCGTCGTGCTCGGACTCCCCGGGGGTGAGCTCGAGCCGGCCGGCGAAGCGCCGGGCCAGGAGCAGGCCGTAGCCCTGGTCGGGCCCGGGCGTGCCCAGGCCCCGGCCCTCGGACCGGGGGCCGGGACGGAAGTCGGCGGGGCGGTCGGGCTTCCAGCGCCGAGGGGCGGGCAGGCGCTCCACGGGACGGACCTCGTCGGTCGCTCGGACCGGCACGTACTCGGGCTGGGGCACAGTGCTCTCTTCCGGCTGGCTGTGACTCTTCCGGTCGCTACTCCGGGGTGTGCAGGAGACCGTAGACGATCGAGTCGACCAGGGCCCACCACGAGGCCTCGATGATGTTCTCGGACACGCCGATGCTCGACCACGTCCGCTCCCCGTTGGTGCTGTCGAGGAGCACCCGGGTCGCGGCGCCTGTCCCCTTGCTGGTGTCCAGGACACGGACGCGGTAGTCGGTGAGATGCACCCGGGTGAGCGACGGGTAGCGGTCCCCCACCGCCTGCCGGAGGGCGCCGTCGAGGGCGTTGACCGGTCCGTTGCCCTCGGCCGTGGCCACGATCCGCTCGTCCCCCACCCATACCTTGATCGTCGCTTCAGTGATGACCTCTCCGTCGTCACCGAGCGCCCCGCCGGCATCGACGCTGCGGTGCTCGGTGATCACCCGGAACGACTCCAGCCGGAAGAAGTCCTGCTTCCAGCCGGTGGAACGGCGCATGAGCAGCTCGAGGGAGCCGTCGGCCGCCTCGAAGTGGTAGCCGCGGTGCTCGAGGTCCTTGAGCGTCTCGAGGACGTCCCCCAGTGCCGCCCCCTCCAGGTCGAGACCCAGCTCCTCGGCCTTCAGCAGGAGGGTGGAGCGCCCCGCCATCTCCGAGACCACGAAGCGGGTCCCGTTCCCCACCGCGTCAGGGGACACGTGCTCGTAGGCGTCGCGGCTACGGGCTATGGCGCTGGTGTGCAGGCCGGCCTTGTGCGCGAACGCGGACGTGCCCACATAGGGCTGCTGAGGATTGGGGCTGATGTTCACCAGCTCCGCAATGTGGTGGGACACCGCCGTCAGCCGCTCCATGCGCTCCGGCTCGATGGTGCGGACCCCCATCTTGAGCGACAGGTTCGGGATGGCGGCCGACAGGTCGGCGTTGCCCGTTCGCTCCCCGTAGCCGTTGATGCAACCCTGCACCTGGGTGGCACCCATGCGCACTCCGGTCAGGGTGTTGGCCACGGCGCAGCCGCCGTCGTTGTGGAAGTGCACCCCCACCTGGGCGGTGGCGCGGGGGACGATGTCGGCCAGGACGGACTCGACCTCGTGGGGCAGGGTCCCACCGTTGGTGTCGCACAGCACGAGGGTCTCGGCCCCCGCCTCCTCCGCGGCCCGGAGGATGAGGGACGCGTACTCCGGGTTGCGCCTGTAGCCGTCGAAGAAGTGCTCGGCGTCGAAGAACACCCGGAGGCCCCGCCCCCGCAGATAGGCGATGGAGTCCGCCACCATCCGTACCCCCTCGTCGAGGGTGGTGCGCAGCGCCTCGGTGACGTGGTAGTCCCACGACTTGCCGACCAGGCATACCGCGGGGGTGCCGGCCTCCAGCAGGTTGCGGAGGGTCTCGTCCTCCTCGGCCTTGGCCCCGGCCCGCCGGGTGGAGCCGAACGCCACCAGCGTGGCCGTGTGCAGGTTGAGCTCCCGCGGCGCCCGCCGGAAGAACTCGGCGTCCTTCGGGTTGGCGCCCGGCCATCCCCCCTCGATGTAGGCGACGCCCAGGTGATCGAGCTGCTCCGCCACCCGCAGCTTGTCGTCCACCGACAGCGAGAGCCCCTCCTGCTGGCTGCCGTCGCGAAGGGTGGTGTCGTAGACGTCGACGGAGGCGGGCAGCTCCAGGCCTGCGCCCACCACCGGGGCGTGGGCGTGCCGACTACCGGACATGTTCGACCCAGTCCTTGTACCGGTCGACCTCTCCGCGGACGGCGGCGAAGTACACCTCCTGCACCTTCCGGGTCACCGGGCCCGGCTCCCCGCTGCCGACGATGCGGTCGTCCACGGACCGGATCGGCACCACCTCGGCGGCGGTGCCCGACAGGAACGCCTCGTCGGCGGTGTAGAGGTCGGAGCGGAGGATGTTGGCCGCCTCGACCTCGTAGCCCAGGTCGCGGGCGATCGTCAGCACCGACGCCTGGGTGATGCCCTCGAGGGCCCCCGCCGCCACCGGCGGGGTGATCAGCTTCCCGTCCCGCACGATGAACAGGTTCTCCCCGGTGCACTCGCTGACGTAGCCCTGCGGGGACAGGAGGATCGCCTCGTCGTAGCCGGCCTTGAGCGCCTCCACCTTGGCCAGGCACGAGTTGATGTACATGCCGGTGCCCTTGGCCGCCGGCGGGACGGCGTTGGGATCGTGGCGCTGCCACGAGCTGATCTTCATCCGCACGCCGGAAGTGAGGCTTTCCTCCCCGAGGTAGGCACCCCACGGCCACACGGCTATGGCCACGTTGACCTGGCACGGCAGCGGATTGAGCCCCATCTCCCCGTAGCCGAGGAAGGCGATGGGCCGGATGTAGCACGAATCCAGCCCGTTGACCCGCACCGTCTCCTTGGTCGCCTCCACCAGCGCCTCGGGCGCATAGGGGATGTCGATCAGGAAGATCTTGGCCGACGTGTACAGACGGCGGATGTGGTCGGTGAGGCGGAACACGGCCGGCCCCTGGGACGTCGAGTAGGCGCGGATGCCCTCGAAGACACCCAGGCCGTAGTGCAGGGAGTGGGTGAGGACGTGGACGTTGGCCTGGTCCCAGTCCACCAGCTCCCCGTCCATCCACACCTTCTCGGCCTTGGTGATCGGCATCTCAGACCCTTTCTGCGACGAGGTCGCCTATCTCATTGGTGATGGCCGCCGCCGGCACGGTGCGGGCGCACTCGAGCACGGCCTTGGTGATCCGGGCGCCGGCATCCGGCTCACCCAGGTGGTCCAGCATCAGCGCCGCCGAGCGGATGGCGGCCAGCGGGTTGGCCCGGCCCGTTCCGACGATGTCGTGGGCGGCCCCGTGCACCGGCTCGAACAGCGACGGCCCGGTCCGGGCGGGGTTGAGATTGGCCGAGGCGGCCAACCCGATACCGCCGGACACGGCACCGGCCAGATCGGTGAGGATGTCCCCGAAGAGGTTGTCGGTCACGATCACGTCGTAGCGGGCGGGCGCCTCGACCAGGTAGATGCACGCCGCGTCGACGTGGTTGTAGGCGGTGGCGACGTCCTGGTAGTCACCGGCCACGGCGTCGAAGCTGCGCTGCCACAGGTCCCCGGCAAAGGTGAGCACGTTGGTCTTGTGCACGAGCGTGAGGTGGCGGCGGGCGCGGCCGCGGGCCAGCTCGAAGGCGAACCGGAGGCAGCGCTCGACCCCGAAGCGGGTGTTCACCGACCCCTGGGTGGCTACCTCGTGGGGCGTGCCGCGGCGAAGGAAGCCGCCCTCCCCGGCATAGGTGCCCTCTGTGTTCTCCCGCACCACCGCCAGGTCCACCTCCCCGCCGGGACCGGCTCCGTTGAACGGGCGCAGGTTGACGTACAGATCAAGCTCGAAGCGCAGCCGCAGGAGCAGACCGCGCTCGAGGGCGCCCGGGGGGACGGCGGTGCTGCCGATCGGTGGGCCCACCGCTCCGAGGAGGATGGCGTCGAAGCCCCGCAGTTCCTCGAGCACGGCGTCGGGCAGCACCTCCCCCGTTCGGACGTAGCGGTCGGCGCCGAGGTCGTAGCCCACCGTGTCGAGGGCCACCCCGGCGGCGGACACCACCTTCAGCGCCTCGGCAAGGACCTCGGGGCCGATCCCATCCCCGCCGATCACGGCCACCCTGTAGCTGCCCACTGCCCTCTCCCTGGCCCCGGAGGGCCCTTCGTGCCGACAAATGAAAAGCCGCCCACCAAGTGGACGGCCGAAGGCGCACACCGGATGTCGGCGTGCGCTACACGATGACGATTACCTGGCTGGAGGCGTTGCGCATCGCCTCCAGTGTCGCCGTCCGGGACGGATTCGTCAACTACGCCACGCAAATGGGACCACTCGGCCGCTCGCTTTTCCCGGCGCCGATAGCTTGGGTGGGGTGAGCGAGACCCACCTCACCCAGACCACCTTCGAGCGGCTCCGGGCCGAGCTCGAGGACCTCACCACCAGGGGGCGGGTGGAGGTTGCCCGCCGCATCGAGGCGGCCCGGGCCCTCGGGGACCTCTCCGAGAACGGGGACTACCACGCCGCCAAGGACGACCAGGGGAAGATGGAGGCCCGGATCCGCCAGCTCGAGGCCACCCTGCGCTCGGCGGTCGTGGTCGACGAGACGGCGGCCGGCAGCGCCTCGACAGTGGGGGCCGGCACCGTCGTGTCCCTCCGGTACGAGGGGGATGACGACGTGGAGCGCTTCCTGATCGGCTCCATCGAGGAGCGCCACGACGAGCTGTCGGTGATCTCCCCGAACTCGCCCCTCGGGCAGGCCCTGCTGGGGCGCTCGGCCGGGGAGACCGTGGAGTACGAGGCGCCCAGCGGCAAGCTCAAGGTCGCGATCGTCAAGGTCGGGGCCTAGCCGGCCGGCGGGGAGGGGGCCCCGCCCCACAGCCCCTCCTCGACCCGCCGCGCCGCCTCCACCACGGCGCCGGCGTAGCGCCGGCCCGGGCTCCGGCTCGTCCGCTCCAACGGCCCCGAGACGGAGACTGCGGCCGCCACCCGACCGGACTCGGAGCGCACGGGGGCGCTCACCGAGGCCACCCCCAGCTCGCGCTCCTCGACGCTCTGGGCCCACCCCCGGCGCCGGGCCCCGTCCTCGTCCCGTAGCACCGCCCCGGCCGACCCCCGGTCCATCGGCAGCACGGCCCCCACCGGGACGATCGTGCGCAGGCTGTGGGGGGACTCGAGGGCCAGCACGCACACCCTCTGGTCGCCGCGGGGCAGGTACAGCTGCACGCTCTCCCCGGTGCGGTCCCGGAGCTCCTCGAGGGCGGGCCGGGCCACGTCGGCCAGTGACGGCCCGGCCAACGCCGCCGCCCCCAGCCGGGCCAGCCCGCCGCCGAGGGAGAAGCCGCCGTCCCCCCGCCCCACCCATCCGAGGCCCTCCATCGCCACGAGGAGGCGGTGGGCGGTGGCCCGGGGGAGGCCTGTGGCCTCCATCAGCGCCGCCAGGGAGCGGGGGCCGCCCTCCAGGGCCTCCAGCAGGGCGGCGGCCTTGTCCAGCACTCCGACGCCGCTTAGACTCTGTTCCATGGCACGGGATGCTACTCCCACTATGTGGGACGCGATGGAAACGGCGCGGTCATGACCTCCCCCCGCACCCTTTCCGAGAAGGTCTGGGACCGCCACGTGGTCCACACCGCCGCGGGAGAGCCCGACGTCCTGTACATCGACCTCCACCTCGTCCACGAGGTCACCTCCCCGCAGGCCTTCGACGGCCTGCGGATGGCGGGACGCACGGTGCGCCGCCCGGACCTGACCGTGGCCACCGCCGACCACAACGTGCCGACGACCGACATCGACAAGCCCGTGGCCGACCCGGTCTCGGCCCGGCAGCTCGAGGTGCTGGCCGCCAACTGCGCCGAGTTCGGCATCACCGTCTACCCGATGGGCCACGCCCGTCAGGGGATCGTCCACGTGATGGGGCCGGAGCTCGGTCTCACCCAGCCGGGGATGACCGTCGTGTGCGGGGACAGCCATACCTCGACCCACGGCGCCTTCGGGGCGCTGGCATTCGGGATCGGGACGAGCGAGGTCGAACACGTCCTGGCCACCCAGACCCTCCCCCAGCGCCGGCCCGGGACCATGGCCGTGACCGTGGAGGGGGACCTGCCCCCCGGCGTGACCGCCAAGGACGTGATCCTGGCCGTCATCGGGCGCATCGGCACGGGTGGCGGCATGGGCTACGTCATCGAGTACCGCGGGTCGGCCATCCGCGCTCTGTCCATGGAGGGCCGGATGACGGTGTGCAACATGAGCATCGAGGGCGGGGCGCGCGCCGGCATGATCGCCCCCGACGACACGACGTTCGCCTACATCGAGGGTCGTCCCTACGCGCCGGCGGGCAAGGCGTGGGAGGCCGCCCTCGATGAATGGCGCTCGCTGGCCACTGACGCGGGCGCCACTTTCGACAAGGAGGTCGACCTCGACGCCGCCGCCCTGGTCCCCCACGTCTCGTGGGGCACCAACCCGGGCCAGGTCGTGCCGATCGACGGCGCCGTTCCAGATCCCGACTCGTTCCTCGAGCCCTCGGAGCGGGAGGCGGCCGCCCGGGCGCTCACCTACATGGGACTGGCGGCGGGTACCGCCATCCGCGACGTCCCTGTCGACACGGTGTTCATCGGTTCCTGCACGAACTCTCGGATCGAGGATCTCCGGGCCGCCGCCGCCGTTCTGGAGGGCCGGCGGGTGCGCGCCGGCCTGCGCGCCCTGGTCGTTCCCGGCTCGCGGCAGGTCAAGGCCCAGGCCGAGGCCGAGGGACTGGACCGGGTGTTCTCCGAGGCCGGCTTCGAGTGGAGGGAGGCGGGCTGCTCGATGTGCCTGGCCATGAACCCGGACAAGCTGGCCTCCGGGGAGCGGTGCGCCTCGACGTCGAACCGCAACTTCGAGGGGCGCCAGGGGCGGGGGGGCCGGACCCACCTGGTGTCTCCCGCTGTGGCGGCGGCCACCGCCGTGACCGGGCGCTTCTCCGTCCCTTCCGATCTCGACTGAAGGAGGCGCACATGGACGCCGTAAGGGTGCTGCAGGGCAAGGCCGTCCCGCTCGACCGCTCGGACGTGGACACCGACCAGATCATCCCGAGTGACTGGCTGAAGCGGGTGGAGCGCACCGGGTTCGGGGCCGGGCTCTTCGCCGAGTGGCGGGACCAGCGGGACTTCGTGCTGAACCGGCCCGAGCACGCCGGCGCCGTGTTCCTCGTGTCCGGGCCCAACTTCGGCACCGGCTCGTCGCGGGAGCACGCGGTATGGGCTCTGATGGACTATGGCTTCAGGGCCGTGATCTCTCCGCGGTTCGGGGACATCTTCCGTACCAACTGCACCAAGGCCGGCCTGGTCCCGGTGCAGGTCGACCCGGCCACCGGCCGAGCCCTGCTCGACGCCGTGGCCGCCGATCCCGAACTCGAGGTCCTCGTCGACGTGGAGCGGCTGGTGGTGTCGGCGCCGGCCGCCGGCATCGAGGCCTCCTTCCCGCTCGACGAGTTCACCCAGTACCGGTTGCTCAACGGCCTCGACGACATCGGCCTGACCCTGCGCCACGAGGCCGACATCACCGCCTTCGAGGCCAAGCGGCCGGCGTGGGCGCCGAGGCTGTAGGCGGAGCCTTGTCTACCGGGTCGGCGCCCTAACCGCCGGGAGTCGCGCCCGGAGCGGTTCCGGACCCGATGGTGGTGACCTGGGCCACCTTCCACTTCCCGTCCACCTTGGTCAGGTCCACCTCGGCCCGCAGCGTGTCCGAGCGCACCGCCGGGCTCTTGTTGTTGCGGAACGTCTGGTCGACCTCGGCGTAGAAGCTGGCGGCGCTTCCCGAGTAGGACTGGATCCAGAGGTGCTTGATGTGGCCCTGGGTCTGCACCTGGGCCGCGATCAGCTCTCTGCGCAGGTTCGGCGCGAGCGTCTGACGCGCCTGGGTGGCGAAGTTCCCGGTGGCCATCGCCTGCATCTGCGAGAAGTCGGCCTCGATCGTCTTCGGCCCGAAGTTGGTGAGGTCGAGGAGGAACTCCGACGCCAGGTTGTGGGCGTCGGCCTGGTCCGATGCGGCGCTGCGGTCGTGGGCCCACATGACCCCGAAGGCAACGGAACCGCCGAGGCCGGCCAGGGCCACTCCGGAGACCAGACCGAGGAGGATGCCCGTCCGACCCGGGCCCGGCTCACCTGTCGCGGCACCCTCCGCCCCCTCCGCTCCTGAGCGCTGCTCTCCGAGGACGTCGGTATCGGTCACGGTCCCATCCTGTCTCGGTGCCGCCCTCTCCGTCCGCGTTGTACGGGATCGGCGGGGACGGCCAGGTGGGCCGCCCATCCCAGGACGCCGGTGAGGACCGCCCCGAGGACCATGAGCCACTCCGTGGAGCGGGCGGCGCCGGCCGGGGCGGAGGGAACCGTGCCGGGCGGCACCCGGAAGACCGCCTTCTCCCCCGCCGGATCGGGCTGGCCGCCCCTCACGACCGCCGCCGCTGGCGGCGGCGGGACCACGGCACCGCCCGGGCCGGGCGGTGAGGGATGGGCCTGGGTGGCGGGGCCCACCCCGTTGCCGAGCTCGGTCTGGCAGGCCGCCCCCGGGCGGGTGGTCGGCAGGCTCTTGGGGCTCGTGTACTGGCTGGCGGGAGGCTGCTTCGGGGGAAGGAACAGCCGGGTGCGCAGCCAGTACTGGCCGCTGCGGGCCGGGTCTCCCGAGTAGAGGCTGGCGGCCGGGCCGGGCCGACTGACCCCGTCCACCGCGCCGAAGAAGTAGTTGTTGGTCAGCAGGCCCTCGTTGAGGTTGGCGAGGTTGGCGGGCTGGGCCAGGTTGACGGTCAGCTCGGAGAAGTCGTGGATCAGGCACGCCAGGTTGGGCAGCTCGGTGGAGCTGATGTCCAGCAGGTCCTGGCCGGCGGTGGCGCCCTGCCCGATGGCATTGGTCAGGTCGGTGCGGCGGTTGGCCAGCACCTGGAGGAGCACGGCGGTGTTGGACAGCGCCGCCTGCAGCTGCGGCCCCGACGCGCTGACGGCGTCGAGAACGGGAGGCGAGTTCCTGAGCAGCTGCTCGAACTGGGTCTGATAGGCCAGGAACTCCTGGGAGAAGGTCCTTCCGGCGTCGTTGATCGTGCGGAGGTCGGCGCCCCGACCCTTGAGCGCCACCGCCAGCTCGTGCAGCACCGAGTTCAGGTCCCCCGGCGGGATGGCGTCGAACAGCTGGGTGGCCACCTGGACCAGGCGGCCCACGCTGGCGGGCAGACCGTTGGGGTTGACGGGGACCACCGCCCCGTCGTGCAGCGCCGGCGCCCTGCCTCCGTGGGCGGGGACCAGGTCGATCTGCTGCTCTCCCAGGGCGTTGGCCAGGTCCACCGACGCCACCGCGTCACCGGGGACCTTGACCCCGGGATCGAGGAGGAGGGTCACGCGCACGCCCTTGCTCACCAGCCGGACGTCGCTGACCACCCCGACGTCCACCCCGTCGAGGGTCACGTCGAAGCCGGAGTGCAGTCCCGACGCGTCAGGGAACAACGCCGAGATCTCGGTGTGGCTGCGCAGTGGGTTGCCGAGGAGGTTGACGATGCCGAGCGCGACGAGCACCAGGGCGATCGTCAGGAACACGATCAGGTTCACGACCATGCGCCGGGTCAGGGTCACGGCCCGCAGCTCCCCGCCGGGGTGTTGTCGCTGCCCCCATTGGGCACCCCGCAGACGACGATGTCGTCGAGCACCTGGACGAAGCGCCCGACCACGGCGCGCGAGACCGACACGTTGTGGCCCTTCAGGTACACGAGCAGCTGGCCGAGGGCGTCCTGCTCGGCGGCTATGGCGTGGGTGGCGTCGGCCAGGCCGGTGAGCTGGACGCCGATCTGTGGCAGGTAGTTCTCGAGGATGCTGCGTCCCTGTACCGACAGCCCGTTGAGCGCCGCCAAGAGGTCGTTGAAGCGCTGGGACTGCTGGGCCAGGATCGTCGTGGTCCGGGCCAGGTTGCTCACGGCCCGGGCGGAGGCGGCGGCGTCGGGGGCGGTGGACGACGACAGCTGGTCGAGCGACGCGATCAGCGACCGGATGGTGGCCGACTGCCCGGCGTAGGCGGAGCTGATGGCGTCGAGGTCCCCGAGCAGACGGTGCAGTGAGGCCGCCTGGTCCCCGAAGCCCTCCCCACCCGCCTGCACGAGGGCGCCGAAGGCGCTGGCGCTGATCGGGGCGAAGACCTGCGTCCCGCCCTTCACCAGCTGCTCGAGATCGGGCACGACCTTGGTGTCGCGGATGTCGGTCCCGTCGGCCAGGAGCGGGGCCGAGGACCCGACGCCGGCGGCAGGCACCAGGCTGACGACGCGCTCTCCCAGGATCGTCGTGCGCTGCACCTGCGCCGTCACTTGGTTGGGCACGTCGGCGGAGCGCTCGATGGTCATCCGCACCCGCGCCTCCAGCCCCGAGCCCGTCGCCACCAGGGTGATCTGGCGGACCGACCCGATGGTGATGTCGGCCATCTGCACCGGTGCCCCGACGGCCAGGTCCGACACGTCCGGGAAGTCGGCGTAGGCTGTGAGGCTGGCTGGCCCGCCGCAGCCGGTCAGGCCGGCGGCCACCGCCAGCGCGGCGACGACCCCGAGCACCCCGCGCCCGAGCAGCCGCCTCACCACCGCAGCGCCCCGAACTCGACCAGGGCCCGGGAGACGGCCGCCGCCCCCGCCGGGCCCGCGTCCAGCGCCGTGCGCTCGGCCGACGAGAGGCCGGGGATCCGCGCCAGGCCGGCGTCGAACACGGTCTGGACCGAGACCGGCGCCGACGCCCCCCGCGCCGAGACCGACGAGGAGGCGGTCGGGTTCGGCGGCGGTGGAATCGACTGCCCCGGCGTCTGGCCCAGGATCCCGGGGATCAGGCCCAGCACCGGGTCGAAGAACCCCGACGCCGGGTTCCCGCACGTGCGCAGGGTCGCCTGCTGGGCCGGGGAGAGGCCCTGGGCGTGGTTGGCCAGGATGCGCCGGCAGATCCCCGCCAGGCGGTCGCGCACGTCGTCGGCCAGGACCTTCGACGTCACTCCCGAGGGGGACTGGTTGTTGAGGTTCAGCCAGGCGTGGGAGGGGTCGTAGGCACGCTGCGCCCCCGTGAACAGCGCCACCGAGGAGGCGAGCGTCTGGTCGACCGCGGCCAGGTTGCGGTCGATCGTGCGGCCGGCGGTGGTGAGGGTGGCGATGTCCGACTTGAGACCTCCGACGTTCGGGGTGAGCAGGCCGGCCAGCTCGGTGCTGGCCTGTGACAGGGCCTGGATGGCGCCGTCGAGCTGCTGGCGGTCCTGGGCGATCACGCCGGAGACGGTGGAGTAGTCGCTGATCAGCGTCTCGATACGGGCGGTGCGGCTGTCGAGGGCCCCGGTGAGCTGGGCCAGGGCGCCGTTCATCTGGCCCAGCTCCTGTCCCTTCTGGGCCAGCACCGAGATCGTGCCCGCCGCGTTCGAGATCAGGTCGTTGAGCTGCTGGCCCTGCCCGTTCAGGTCCTGGGCCAGATTGGCCACCAGGTCGTGGACGTTCTGGGGCTTGAGGGCCTTCAGGTAGTTGGTGACCTCGTTGAGGATCTGGTTGGTCTCGATCGGCACTGCCGTGCGCGACTCGGGGATCACCGTCCCGGCTGCCAGCCGGGGACCCCCGGTGTAGCCCGGCTCGAGGTCGACCGAGCGCTGCCCGAGCAGCTCGGGGGCCACGATGACGGCCTTCACGTCGGCCGGCACCGGCGCCGACTCCGGCAGGCTCATGCGGACCACGACGTGGTCACCCTCGTTGGTCACCGACTGCACCACGCCCTGGGCCAGGCCGAGGATCTGCACCTTCGATCCCGGGAAGAGGCCCTGCCCGGAGGAGAAGACGGCCGAGAACGTGTAGGTGGACCCGCCACCGAACAGCCCGCAGGCCGAGAGCCCGGTGGAGGCCAGCAGACCCAGGACGGCAACCACCAGCCGGCCCGGGCGGGCCGGGGACCCGGAGCGGCGTCGGCGGGTCAGCCCGCTCACTGTGGGCCCACCCGCGCCGGGCACGAGCTCGGATCCGGTCCGAGGGCGGCGTCGAGGGCCTGGTCGAGGTAGCCGCACGAGCCGTAGACGGCGTCTCCGCCGCCGAGGAGGTTGGTGAAGATGTTGGCCCAGTCGTTGGGGTGGTTGCTCGGGCCCGAGTAGCCGATCGACGAGAAACCCTGCACGGCGCTAGCCAGGTACGACAGGCCCTGGGCCAGGTCGACCTGGTGACGGGCCACCACGTCGAGGTCGGTGTTGAGAGTGGAGAGCAGACCGTCGAGGCGGGCCCGGTTGGCACCGACGAGGCCGGCGGTCTGGTCGGCCACCGCCCGGGTGTTGGCGATCAGGTCCGACAGGGCCTGCCGGCGCTGGGCCAGTCCGGCCATCACCGTGCCGAAGTTGTCGACGGCCTGGGCCAGCTGCTGGTCGCGCGACGCCAGCGCCGCCGACACCGCGTGGGCGGAGTCGATGAGCTGACCGACCTCCTGGTGACGGGCGTTCACGGTGCCGGTCAGGCGGTCGAGCCCGGCGATGATCCGGGCCACCTGGTCCTGCTTGCCCCTGGTGATCGTGGCCAGGTCGGCCAGCAGCTGGTTGAGGGCCGGGGCGTTGGAGCGGGCCAGCAGGGGGCCGCTCACGTTCTGGAGCTGCTGGAACTCGAAGGGCACGGTCGTGCGCGTGACCGTGTCCCCCCCGTGCAGCAGATGCGACCAGTCGCCGCCCGGTTGGAACTTCACGGCCAGGGCGCCCAGCAGGGTCTGCACCTCGATGCTGGCGGTGCTGTCGAGCGGCAGCTGCACGGAGCCGTCCACCTGCAGATCGGCGTAGACGTACTGGCCGCGCTGGTGCAGACCGGTGACCGAACCAACGGGTACGCCCGCCAGCACCACCTGGTCCCCGCCCCGGAGTCCGGCCGCACTGGTGAAGCGGGCGGTGAGGTCCATGCCTCCGCCGATGGTGTTGCGGTTGAGCACGAATACCAGCACCACCGCAACCAGGATCACCGCCAGTCCGACGGCGCCGATGACCACCGGGTTCCGCTCGGTGAAGGAGCGGGTGAAGATCCCGCGCAGGCGGCCGATCACGAGCCGCCCCCGAGGTAGCCGCTCATGAGGCCGGAGAGGCCTCCGCTGCCCGCCGCCGGAGCGCTGGTCGTGCTCGGCTTGGGCCCTCCCTCCTGGTAGCTGCAGTTCTGGGCCGTCTCCTGGCCGTGGCAGACGTACACCGTGTTGACGTCGAACCACTGGCCTAGGGACGAGATCAACGTGTAGGGCTGCAGGCCCGCCGTGAGCGTCGACAGGTCCTGGTCCAGGTCCCCCTTGTGGGACGCCAGAGTGGCCGAGATCGTCTGCAGGCTGGCGATGATCGTGTCGAGGTTCGACCGGTTGGACCCCACCAGAGACGCGAACTCACCCGACACCTTGGAGAAGTTCTCGACCACGGCGTCGAGGGTGTCGTTGCGGGATGCCAGGGCGGAGGAGATCGTGGCCAGGTTGGTGACGACCTGCTGGAGATCCTGGCTGCGCCCTCCGAGGGCGCCGATGACGGTCGTGAGGTTGTCGATGACCCGGCCGATCTGCACCTGCAGCGACCCGACGGTGTCCGACACGGTGGCGGCGTTGTCGATCAGCGCCCCGACCTGGTCGAGGTTGCCCTGCAGGCCGCCGAGGACGCCTTGGACGAAGGCGTTGGCCTCGGCCGGGTCGATCGACTGCAGCACCGGACCGAGGGCATTAAGGAATTCCCCGATGTCGGCGTCCCCGGCGTCACGGCTGGGCGGGATGGTCGCGCCGGGGTGCAGGTACGCGCCGGAGCCGCTCGGGTACAGGTACAGGTACCGCTGGCCGAGCACGTTGTGCCAGCGGATCCCGACCTGCGTGTCCACGGGCAGCCGCACGCCGGGGTCGACCGAGAAGTCGACGACGGCCAGTCCGTGCCTGGTGGTGATGGATCCCACCTGGCCCACCGTGACGCCGGCCAGCTTCACGTCGTCCCCGGGGTTGAGACCCGAGACGTCGGCCATGTCGGCGTGGTAGCCCACCCGGTTGGAGAAGAAGTGGAGGTTTCCGATGCGCGCCGCCAGGCCCCCTAGCAGGACTAGGCACACCAGCGCGTAAGCGGTGAACTTCAGCGTGCTGCCCCGCAGGTGGCGGCGCAGGTAGCGAAAGACCCTCACGGCGCCGTCCCGCCGAGCAGCTGGCCCAGGGTGCCACCGATCGTCCCCGAGCTGCCGTTGTCGGGCTGGCCCACGATCGAGCCGACCTGGTTGGACAGCTGCTGGGCCGCCTTCCGGGCGGCGTCGGTCGCGCCGCCGGGGCCTGACACCGCCAGTGCGGGGCCGCGTCCAGCCTGGGCGGCGGCGAAGGCCGCCATCTGCGCCGAGCAGTTGAACGGGCTGCCCGGGCCGGTCAGAGCCTGCTGCACGGGCTGGAGCGCCGACAGACCCGGCTGGGGCGGGGCTATCAGGTCGCACACCAGGGTGTTGACGTCCGAGAACAGGATGAACGTCTTGAAGAAGGCGAATTTCGATCCGTCCGGCAGCGTCTCGGGCCCGAGCCCCACCGCGAACTTGAACGTGTACCGGTAGAGCCCGTGGATCACGTTGGACAGATCGGCCTGCCGCGCTATCAGGACCCGGCTGACGTTGACCCCCTGGGTCAGCATGGCGGCGATGTCGGGGTGGTAGTCGGCCAGCAGAGCCGCCAGCTGGTTCGCGACCGGGGCGAAGTCCGAGAGCAGCTTCTCGTACGCCGCTGCCTGGGCGTTGAACGCCGGCAGCGCCAGGTTGCTCGCCTGCGCCATGGCGTTGAGGGAGGGGCCGGTGGGGGCCAGGGCGGCGGAGAACGAGGTGAACGAGTCCAGGGCCCGGATCTGGTCCTGAAGGGTCCGGTCGAAGAGGTCGGCCAGCTTGGTCCCCTCCTCGATCGACGCCGCGATCTCCCGACCCTGTCCGGCGTATGCCTGGGAGAGTTCCGAGACGACGGTGCCCAGGTCGACCCCGTTGATGCTGTTCAACAGCTGGGACGCCGAGGCGAGGAACTGGGTGAGACCGGCGTCGACCGTCGTCCGGGATATCGACGCCCCCGCCTCCAGGAACGGCGGGTGCTGGCCGGTCGGGAAGGCCAGGTTGACGGTGTCCTCCCCGAAGACGTTCTTGGCGGTGATGGTGGCCACGGCGTCGGCGGGGATGTTGAAGCCGCGGTCGATGTGCAGGTCGACGACGGCGCGGCGGTCACGGAGGTGGATGCCGCCCACCGAGCCCACGTGCACCCCCCGGTACTGCACCTCGGAGGCGACGTGCAGGCCCTGCCCGGCCTCGGAGAACACACCCTCGAGCGGGTATTCGTTGGTGTAGGCGCCGTAGGCGAGTCGCACGAGCAGGGTCGAGACGCCGACCAGCACGATGATCACCGCCGCCCCGATGGTGGCCCGGGCGCCCCGCGACGGCTCGGTCACGGCGCCTCCCCCACGTCGGTCGGCCTCATCCGACGAGCAGGGCCGTGGTCCCGCTGCCGAACATCACGAACGACATCAAGAGGTTGAGCAGGACCACGACGATGATCGAGGTCCGGATGGCCCGTCCCGCCGCCACCCCCACCCCCGCTGGCCCGCCGCTCGCGAAGAACCCGTAGTAGCAGTGGATCAGCGTCACCACCACGGCAAAGACCATGGCCTTGATCACCGAGAACAGCACGTCGATGCTCGGCAGGAACAGTCGGAAGAAGTGGGTGTAGGTGCCGCTCGACAGGTAGAAGAACTTGGTGGAGATGATCTCGGTGGCCAGGTAGCTGGCGAACAGCATGGTCAGGTACAGCGGGATCATCGTCAGCAGCGCCGCCCACACGCGGGTGGTCACGAGGTAGACGAAGCTGTCCACGCCCATCACCTCGAGGGCGTCGATCTCCTCCGAGACCCGCATGGCCCCGAGCTGGGCGGTGAAGCCGGCTCCCACCTGGGCGGCCAGGGCCACCCCCGCCACCAGCGGCGTTATCTCCCTGGTGTTGGCCAGGGAGGAGATGATCCCGGTGAACGCCTCGGCGCCGATCTGGGACAGGCCCTGGAAGCCCTCGAGGCCCACCTCGATGCCGGTGAAGATGGCGATGCTGCCGCCGACGAAGATCATTCCCGCCCCGACGACGAGGGCCCCCGGGCCGAAGACGATGTCCCCCATCAGCGCCAGGATCTCGTTGCGGTAGCGCAGGCCGCGCGGCAGCCCGGCCAGGATCCGCAGGTAGAAGGCGAACTGCCGGTAGAGGCCCTCCAGGACCGACACGGTCTGGCGCGCCGGCTCCACGGCCACCTTGCGCACGACCGGGCGCTGCAGGGCGGGCGCCGCCACGTCAGATCACCTTCTGGGGGAAGAAGTTGAAGTAGATCACGGTGAGGATCGAGTTCACGAGGAAGGCGAGGATGAACACGATGACCACCGCCTGGTTCACGGCGTCCCCGACCCCCTTGGGGCCACCCTTGGCGTAGAGGCCCTTGTAGCAGGCGACCATGGCGGCAATGAACCCGCAGGCGGCCGCCTTGATCAGCGCCATCCACAGGTCGGGCAGCTGGGACAGCTCCGAGAACGCCGAGAAGAAGCTGCTCGAGGTCACGTGGATCACGTGGGTGCCGAAGAACCACCCGCCCAGGATCCCGGCCACGCTCACGACCGGGTCGAGCAGGACCGCCACCAGTGTGGCCGCCACCAGGCGGGGCAGGACCAGGCGCTGCAGGGGGTTGACGGCCATGACCTCCATGGCGGAGATCTCGTCACGGATCCGGCGGGAGCCCAGGTCGGCGCACATGGCCGAGCCGCCGGCGCCGGCGATCAGCAGGGCCGTGGCCACCGGGGCCTCCTCGCGCACCACGGCCAGGACCATGGTGGCGCCGAGCTGGGACTGGGACCCGATCTGCTGCAGGAGCGAGCCGACCTCCAGGGCTATGACCAGCCCGAAAGGAATGGACACCAGGATCAGCGGCAGAGTGGTCACCCGGGCCAGGAACCAGCACTGCTCCACGAACTCGCGGTAGGGAAAGGTGCGCGGGCTGTACTGGCGGAGGGCCTCGAGCGCCAGGGCGAACATGTTCCCGGTCTCCCGCAAGGCGTTCCCCGCCTTGGCCGAAGCCGCGCTCGCCACCGCCACGGCTGCGGAGAGTAGCGGGAGCCGGGAAAGATAGGCTTTCAGCCGTGCCGTCGCCGGAGCCCGTGATCTCGCTGCGGGGCGTGACCAAGCGCTTCGGGTCCCACACCGTTCTCTCCGACATCACCTTCGACGTCCCCCGCGGCAAGACCACCGCCATCCTCGGCCCGTCGGGAACCGGGAAGTCGGTGCTGCTCAAGAACATCATCGGCCTCCTACGGCCCGATGCCGGGGAGATCTGGGTGGAGGGGGAGCAGATCGTCGGCATGCGGGACAAGGACCTCTACCGGATCCGCCGCAAGTTCGGGGTCCTCTTCCAGGACGGGGCCCTGTTCGGGTCGATGAGCCTCTACGACAACATCGCCTTCCCGCTCCGGGAGCACACGGGGAAGTCGGAGAAGGAGATCCGTGAGCTCGTGCATCGAAATGCCGAGCTGGTCGGGCTCATGGACCACCTCCAGAAGCTTCCCGGGGAGGTGTCCGGGGGCATGAAGAAGCGGGCCGGGCTGGCCCGGGCCCTGGTGATGGAGCCCGACATCGTGCTCTTCGACGAGCCCGACTCCGGCCTCGATCCCGTCCGGGTCGCCTACCTGGATGAGCTGGTCCGCAACCTCCAGGAGGAGACCGGCGCCAGCTTCTTCATCATCACCCACAACATCCCCTCGGTGATGCGCACCGCCGACTACATGGGGATCCTCTTCCGCTCCCAGCTCGTCCAGTTCGGCAGCAAGGAGGAGATGCGCGCCAGCACCAACCCGATCATCCGCCAGTTCCTGTCTGGCAAGGCGGCAGGTCCGATCGGCATGGACGAGATGGCCGACGCCGGGGAGGGTGGAGGCCGCCTCGAGGACTATCCCGAGCTGGTCGACCCCGAAGGCGGCGTCGGGGTAATGACGGTCTGAACCCCTGCGCTCCCCTCCTGGCTGGTCAGGCCGGCGGGAGGAGACGCTCGGCCGCTCCGAGCACCGCCTTCAGCGACGCCGTCGTGATGCTCTCGTCCACCCCCACGCCCCACCGCACCTCGTCCTCCGAGCGGACCTCGACGTAGGCGACGGCGTTGGCCTCGGCCCCCGCCCCGACGGCGTGCTCGGCGTAGTCGAGCACCTCGATGTCCATCCCGAGGTCGCTGCGCAGGCCGTGGACCAGGGCGGCGATGGGTCCGTTGCCCTGCCCGCTCACCGTCCGGTGCTCCCCGTCGACGAGCAGCTGGGCGGTCACTCCTGTCGCGCCGTCCCGCGTCGCCTCCTCGTGGCCGACCAGGAGAAGGCGGGGGGAGGCCGGGAGGTACTCCCGCTCGAACTCCGACCACATGCCGGCAGGGCTGATCTCGGTGCCGGTGTCCTCCGTAATGGTCTGGATGGAGCGGGAGAACTCGATCTGCAGCCGCCGGGGTAGGTCGAAGCCGTGCTCGGACTTCATGACGTACGCCACCCCGCCCTTGCCGGACTGGCTGTTGACCCGGATCACCGCCTCGTAGCTGCGCCCGACGTGCTTGGGGTCGATCGGCAGATAGGGGACCTCCCAGCAGTCGTAGTCGGCGGGAAGGGCCTCCATCCCCTTCTTGATGGCGTCCTGGTGCGAGCCGGAAAAGGAGGTGTACACCAGGTCCCCCACGTAGGGGTGGCGGGGCCCGACGGGGAGGCGGTTGCAGTACTCCGCCACCCGGCGCAGCCGGTCGATGTCGGTGATGTCGAGCTCGGGGTCGACGCCCTGGCTGAACAGGTTCATGGCCAGGTTGACGACATCGACGTTTCCGGTGCGCTCCCCGTTCCCGAACAGCGTGCCCTCGACCCGGTCGGCCCCCGCCATGACGCCGAACTCGGCGGCCGCCACCGCCGTGCCCCGGTCGTTGTGGGGGTGCAGCGACAGGACGATCCGGTCCCGGTTGGGAACTTGACGTAGGAACCATTCGATGGCGTCCCCGTAGATGTTCGGCGTGTACATCTCGATGGTGGCCGGCAGATTGAGGACCATCCGGCGGTCGACAGTGGGCTCGATCACGTCCATGACCGCGCTACAGATCTCGATGGCGTACTCGAGCTCCGTGCCGGTGAAGCTCTCGGGGCTGTACTCGTATCGGACCTCGGTGCCCGGCAGGGTCTCCTCGAGCTTGCGGCACAGCTTGGCGGCGTCCACGGCTATCTGGGTGATGCCGTCCTTGTCGAGGCCGAACACCACCCTCCGCTGCAGCACCGAGGTGGAGTTGTAGAAGTGCACGATCACCCTGCGGGCGCCCCGGAGGCACTCGTAGGTCCGCTCGATCAGGTCGGGCCGGCACTGCACCAGGACCTGGATCGTGACGTCGTCGGGGACGAGGTCGTCCTCAATCAGGTGCCGCACGAAGTCGTAGTCGGGTTGGGAGGCCGAGGGGAACCCGACCTCGATCTCCTTGAACCCCATGCCCACCAGGGCGTCGAACATGTGGGCCTTGCGGGCGGGGTCCATGGGGTCGATGAGGGCCTGGTTGCCGTCCCGCAGGTCGACCGAGCACCACAGCGGGGCCTTCTCGATCTGGCGGTTGGGCCACTCCCGGTCGGGCAGCCGGAGCGGGAGGGGCCGGAAGGGCCGGTACTTCTCGAACGGCATCTTCTTCGGGCTCACGGGCTGCGGGGGCATCTCACGCTCCTGGTCTGGCTGTGTCTGGATCGGCGGTTCGGTGAATCAGGGCAACAAAAAACCTCCTGCCGGAGCAGGAGGTCGTAGGCGAGCACCGGGGCGGCGCCCGCCGTCAGGTAAGGAGGAGGCTGCTGCGGACGGCGTTCACGGAACGGGTCACGAATCACAGTGTACCCGCTAGTTTGCTCCGGTGACCAGGGGGGTGCGGTGAGGTCTTGGTTCCGGATCGGGCTGCGGGTGGGGGTGCTGGCCGGAGTGGTGGCCGCCGTCGTGCTTGCCGCCCGGTCCCGCCGCGGCGGCGCTCAGGACAGCCTGGCCACGGGCGTGCACGGGGAGTGGCCCGACGTGCGGCGCGCCGGCCCCTCCCATGAGGCCGGGAGCACCGGGGACCACCACCCCCACGGCCGCGTGACGGTTCCCCGGGAGGCGGCGCCGATGGGGGCCCCGCCGGCCGTCGACACCCGGGATCGGGGCCCGGCCGAGCCCGAGGCGCCCGAGCCCCGCGAGCACCTCGACTCCGAGGAGGCCGGGAGCGCTGCGCCCTCGACAGATGCGGCATCGACAGGAGCGGCCTCGACAGCGGTGCCAGCCGCGCCGGTGGCGTCGGCCAAGAAGGCCGCCCCGCGCAAGGCGGCCGCCAGGAAGGCGCCGGCCGGGTCGGCCGCCGCCTGGGTGGAGCCCGACGGGAAGGCGTGCCCGCCGACCCACCCGGTGAAGGCCAAGCTGGCCAGCCGGCTGTACCACCTCCCGGGCATGCTGGCCTACGACCGGACGATCCCCGACCGCTGCTACGTCGATCCGGCCGCGGCGGAGGCCGACGGGTTCAGCCGGGCCAAGCGGTAGGGGCGGCACCGCCGACCCCAGACGTCCCGCCCGGAGCGTTCACGCCTGCGGGTTCAGCACCACCCGGTGGACGTCGAGGATCCCGGGGCTGGCCGCCACCCGCTCCACCACCTCCGACGGCACGGCCGTGTCGGTCGACAGCACCATCATGGCCGCCCCCCCGCTCGGGGACTGGCCCACGGCCATGTTGGAGATACTGATGCGCGCCTCCCCGAGGATCGTGCCGACCACGCCGATCATCCCGGGTGTGTCCTCGTTGCGCACGATCAACATGTTGGGCGCCGGCAGCAGATCGACGCTGTGGTCATCGACCATGACGACGCGTGCCCCACCGCGCGGGCCCGACACCGTGCCCGCCACCGAATGGCTGCCGCCGGAGATCGTTATCAGGTTGGTGTACTCCTGGGCCGCGGTGCTGGTCGTCTCCCTGATCTCGATGCCACGCTCCGCCGCCATCTGGGGGGCGTTGACGTAGGAGACGGGGTCGGTGATTCCCGCCGCGACGAAGAGGCCCTTCAGGACGGACAGGGTGAGGATCCGGGTGTCCTGCTCCGCCAGGCCGCCCTGGTAGGTGATCTCGAGCACCGACGGTGCGCCATCGTGCAGAGCGGCAAACACCCCGCCCAGGAGCTCGGCCACCGCCAGGAACGGCCGTACCGCCTCGGACGCCTCCCCGGCCGAGACGTTCAGGGCGTGCGGGACGAACTGGCCGGCCAGGGCAAGGGTCACCTGCTCGGCAATGGTCACCCCCGCCTTGTCCTGGGCGTCACGGGTGCTGGCACCGAGGTGAGGCGTCACCACCACGTTGGGCAGCTCGAACAGCGGGCTGGTGGTGGCCGGCTCCTCGGCGAAGACGTCCAGCGCCGCTCCCCCGGCCTGACCGGACCGCAGCGCCTCGGCCAGCGCCTCCTCGTCGACGATGCCGCCCCGGGCCACGTTGACGATGCGGATCCCTGGCTTGGCCTTGGCCAGCAGGTCCTTACCGATGAGGCCGACGCTCTCGGGCGTCTTTAGCAGATGGATGGTCACGAAGTCGGACTGGGTCATGAGCTCCTCGAGATCGAGCAGCTCGATCCCCAGCTGGCGGGCCCGCTCCGGGGCCACCCACGGGTCCCAAGCCACCAGCCGCATGCCGAAGGCATGGGCCCGCTGAGCCACGAGGGTGCCGATGCGGCCGAGGCCGAGGACGCCCAGGGTCTTGCCGTAGAGCTCGACGCCCTCCCACTTCGACTTCTCCCACCGTCCCGCCACCAGAGCGGAATGGGCCTGGGGGACGTTGCGGGCCAGCGCCAGGAGCATGGCCATGGTGTGCTCGGCGGTTGAAAGGGTGATCGACTGCGGGGCATTGGCCACCATCACCCCGCGGCGGGTGGCGGCGGCCATGTCGACGTTGTCCACCCCGATGCCGGCCCGGCCCACGACCACGAGCTGGTCGGCGGCCTCGAGCACGTCGGCGGTGACCTTCGTGGCGGACCGGATCACCAGGGCGTCGGCGCCCTTCACCGCCTCCTGGAGCTCGGCGGGGGACAGGCCGAGCTTCACATCGACGTCGTGGCCGGCCTCGGCCATCATCTGCAGCCCGGCCTCGGCCAGGGTCTCGGTGACGAGGATCCGACCCACTACGACGCCTCCTGCAGCAGCTTGCCGATGCGGTTCACGCCCTCTTCGAGATCGAGGTCCCCGAGAGCGTAGGAGAGCCGGGCGTAGCCGGGGGCCCCGAAAGCCTCCCCGGGCACTATGGCCACCTTGGCCTCGTCGAGGATCACCTCGGCCAACTCGAGCGTGCTGGCCGGTGTGCGCCCCCGCAGCGTCCTTCCCAGCACCTCACGGAACGAAGGGAAGGCATAGAACGCCCCTTCCGGTTCCACGCACGTGACGCCGGGGATCTCGTTGAGCATCTCGTGGATACGCCGGCGCCGGCGGTCGAAGGCATCGCGCATCTCCGCCACCGCCGACAGGTCCCCGCTGACCGCCGCCAGGGCGGCGCGTTGCGACACGTTGGCCACGTTCGAGGTGGCATGGGACTGGAGGTTGGTGGCGGCGCGGATCACGTCGAGCGGACCGATCATCCATCCCACCCTCCAGCCCGTCATGGCGTAGGTCTTGGCCACGCCGTTGACCACCACACACCGGTCGGCCAACTCGGGCACCACGACCGGCATGGAGTGGTGGGTGTGACCGGCGTAGACGAGGTGCTCGTAGATCTCGTCGGTCACGACCCACAGGCCGTGCGCCGCCGCCCAGGAACCCACCGCCTCGATCTCCTCGCGCGGATAGACGGCGCCGGTCGGGTTCGAGGGGCTGACGAACAGGAGGACCTTGGTGCGGGGCGTGCGGGCCGCCTCGAGAGCGTCGACCGGGGCCCGGAAGCCGGTCCGCTCGTCGGTGGCGACCGGCACCGGCACGCCGCCAGCGAGGGCTATGGCCTCGGGGTAGGTGGTCCAGTACGGCGCCGGCACCAGCACCTCGTCCCCGGGGTCGAGGAGGGTGGCGAAGGTGTTGTAGATGGCCTGCTTGCCCCCGTTGGTCACGAGGACCTGGGCAGCTTCGACCGCCAGCGCGGAGTCCCGGGCGGTCTTGGCGGCTATGGCCGAGCGCAGCTCGGGCAGGCCGGCGGTGGGCGTGTACTTGTGGGTGGCCGGGTCCCGGCAGGCGGCCACCGCCGCCTCCACGATGGCCTCGGGCGTGGGGAAGTCGGGCTCCCCGGCCCCGAACCCGATCACCGGCTCCCCGGCCGCCTTGAGGGCCTTGGCCTTGGCGTCTATGGCCAGCGTGGCCGACTCGGCCACCGCGGCGACCCGTCTAGAGATCCGCTCCATTGCTGCAATGCTTGCACAGTGACTCCGGCTCCCCTTCCCGATATCCGCATCCCCCCTGACCTGCTCCCGGCCGACGGCCGGTTCGGGTGCGGACCGTCGAAGGTCCGCCCCGAGCAGGTGCAGGCCCTGCTCGACCACGCCACCGACTATCTGGGGACCAGCCACCGCCAGAAGCCGGTGCGCACCGTGGTGGGGCGGGTGCGGGCCGGGCTGGCCCAGCTCTTCTCCGTGCCCGACGGCTACGAGGTGCTCCTGGGCAACGGTGGCACCACCGCCTTCTGGGACGCCGCCACCTTCTGCCTGATCGAGGAGCGCAGCCAGCACCTCTCGTTCGGGGAGTTCTCGTCCAAGTTCGCCGCCGCCGCGACCGCCGCCCCCCATCTCAAGGACCCTGAGGTCATCGAGTCCACCCCCGGAACCCACCCCGAGGCGGTGGCGCGTGAGGACGTCGACCTCTACGCCCTCACCCACACCGAGACCTCGACAGGCGTGATGATGCAGTTGCGCCGCCCGGCAGGAGCCACCGGGCTGGTTGCCGTCGACGCCACCTCGGGGGCCGGAGGCCTACGGTTCGACGCGGGCGAGGTCGACGTCTACTACTTCGCCCCCCAGAAGTGCTTCGCGTCCGACGGTGGCCTGTGGGTCGCGCTCTGCTCCCCGGCGGCCCTGGACCGCATCGGGCGCATAGCCGCCTCGGGGCGCTGGGTGCCCGCCTTCCTTGACCTGGCCGTGGCCCTCGACAACTCCACCAAGGATCAGACCTACAACACCCCGGCCCTGGCCACGCTGCTGATGCTGGCCGAGCAGGTGGAGTGGATGCTCGGCAACGGCGGGCTCGAGTGGGCGGCGTCCCGCAGCGACGCTTCGGCCGGCAACCTCTACGGCTGGGCCGAGGCGTCCTCCTATGCCAGCTGCTTCGTGACCGATCCCGGGAAGCGCAGCCGGGTCGTCGGTACCGTCGACCTGGCAGAGGGCGTCGACGCCACCGCCGTCTCCGGGGTGCTCCGGGCCAACGGCGTCGTCGACACGGACTCCTACCGCAAGCTCGGACGCAACCAGCTGCGCATCGGCATGTTCCCCGCCGTCGAGCCCGAGGACGTGGCGGCCCTCACCCGCTGCGTCGACTACGTCGTGGAGCGCCTCTGATAGCGGCGGGCACCCGGGTGCTTCGCACCTCGCCCGCCGCGTGCCGTGGGGCCCCATCCCAACGGCGAACGCGCGCACACCAGCCGTCTACCCCCCTGATACGTCCTGGGGCCGGGTCTTGCCGGCGGAGATCCACGGCATCATGGCCCGCAGCTCCGCCCCGACCTTCTCGATGGGGTGCTCCCGGCCCGCCTGACGCAGCTCGTTGAACCGGGGCCGGCCGGCACGGTGCTCGGCCACCCACTCCTCGGCGAACTTGCCCGACCGGATCTCCTCCAGGATCTTCTCCATCTCCGCCCGCACCGCCGGGTTGACGACCCGGGGGCCCCGCGTCAGGTCCCCGTACTCGGCGGTGTCGGAGATCGAGAACCGCATGCCGGCTATTCCGCCCTCGTACATGAGGTCGACGATCAGCTTGAGCTCGTGCAGACACTCGAAGTAGGCGGACTCGGGCTGGTAGCCGGCGGCGACGAGGGTCTCGTAGCCGTTGATCACCAGCGAGGTCAGCCCCCCGCACAGCACGACCTGTTCCCCGAACAGATCGGTCTCGGTCTCCTCGGCAAAGGTCGTCTCCAGCACCCCCGCCCGGGTGGCCCCGATGGCGTGGGCGTACGAGAGCGCCAGCTGGCGCGCCTTGCCGGTGGCGTCCTGCTCCACCGCCACGAGCGAGGGCACGCCGCCGCCCTCGGTGTAGGTGCGCCGCACCAGGTGCCCCGGGCCCTTCGGCGCCACCATGGCCACGTCCACGCTGTCGGGCGGCTTGATCTGACCGAACCTGATGTTGAAGCCGTGGGCGAACAGGAGGGCGTCCCCCGCCTGCAGGTTGGGGCCGATGGCGGCCTCGAACACGTCGCCCTGGTCGGTGTCGGGAAGCAGCACCATCACCACGTCGGCCTCGGCCACGGCCTTGTCAATGGGAAGCACGCGCAGGCCCGCCGCTTCGGCCTTGGCCTTCGAAGCCGATCCCTCCCGCAGCCCGACGCGCACGTCGACGCCCGAGTCGCGGAGGTTGAGGGCGTGGGCGTGGCCCTGGGACCCGTAGCCGAGGATGGCCACCTTCCGGCCGGCGATCAGCGTCGGGTCGGCGTCCTTCTCGTAGAACAGCTTGGCCATCTCAGCCCACCTTTCCGGTCACTCTGCGCAGGCGGGGCGCCTGCCGGTCCAGCTTGGGCAGCGCCACCCGCCCGGTCCGCTGCAGCTCGACGATGCCATACGCTCGCATGAGCTCCTCGAAGTCGTCGATCTTGGCCGGGTTGTCGGCCAGGGCCACGGTGAGGGTGTCGTGGGACACATCCACGATCCGGCCCCCGAAGATGTCGACCAGCTCGATGATCTGGCTCCTGGAACCGCTCTCGGTCCCGGTGCGCACCGTGGCCAGCACCAGCTCCATCTCGGTGGACTGGGCCGGGTCCAGCTCGGAGATCTTCACCACGTTCACCAGCTTGAACAGCTGCTTGGTGATCTGCTCGAGGTCGGTGCCACCGACGTCGACCACGATCGTGATGCGGGACATCCGCTCGTCGTCGGTCGGCGCCACCGCCAGGGAGAAGATGTTGTAGCCCCGGCGGGAGAACAGGCTGGCCACCCGGGCCAGGACCCCCGCCTTGTTCTCGACGGTGACCGTGAGGATGTGGTGGCGGGCGCCGGTCACCCGGCCGGCGGCGGTCGGGCTCATCGGCCCCCCTCCCCCTGGCTGGGGTCGAGGATGATGTTGTCGTTGGACCCGCCGGCGGGGACCATCGGGTACACCTTCTCCCTGCTGTCGGTGCGGAAGTCGATGACCACCGGACGGTCGTCGATCTGGTTGGCCTTCTCGATGGTGGGCAGCACCTCTTCGGGATACTCGACCTTGAAGCCGACACAGCCCATGGCCTCGGCCCACTTCACGTAGTCGGGCAGGTCCGGGGACAGGTACACCTCGGAGTAGCGCTCCTCGTAGAACAGCTCCTGCCACTGGCGCACCATGCCCAGGTAGGCGTTGTTGAGGATGGCGATCTTGACCGGGATCCGCTCCGAGGACGCCGTCACCAGCTCCTGGGCGGTCATCTGGAAGCAGCCGTCCCCGTCGATGGCCCACACCATGCGGTCGGGCCGGCCCACCTTGGCGCCGATGGCCGCCGGCACGGCAAAGCCCATGGTGCCGAGACCCCCGGAGTTCACCCACGTGTAGGGATGGTTGAACCGCCAGTACTGGCTGGCCCACATCTGGTGCTGGCCCACTCCGGACGCCACGATCGTGTCCTCCGGGGTGTTGTCCCGCAGCGTCTCGATGACGAACTGCGGCTTGAGGTGGCCGTCGTCGGTCTGGTCATAGGTCAGCGGGTACTGCCGCTGCCACGCCCGGATCCGGGCCATCCACGGGGCGCGGTCGGGGCCGGGGCCCTCTTCGGGCAGGGCCCGGATGGCCTGGATCAGCTCCTCGATCACCAGCCGGCAGTCCCCGACGATCGGCACGTCGGGGCGGCGGACCTTGCCGAGCTCGGCGGGGTCGATGTCGACATGGACAACCTTGGCCTCGGGTGCGAAGGCGTCCACCTTGCCCGTGACGCGATCGTCGAAGCGGGTGCCGAGAGCCACCAGCAGGTCGGCCTGCTGCATGGTGGTCACGGCCGTGTAGTTGCCGTGCATGCCCGGCATGCCCAGGCACAGCTCGTGGCCGTCGGGGAAGGCGCCCCGGGCCATGAGCGTCGTCACGACCGGGATGCCGGTCAGCTCGACCAGGGCCCGGAGGGCCTCGGCCGCCCGGGCCTTGAGGATCCCGCCGCCGGCGTAGATCACCGGCCGCTCGGCGGAGGAGATGAGGCGGGCCGCCTCCCGGATCATGCGGCTGTGGCCCCGGGTGTTGGGGCGGTAGCCGGGCAGGTCGGCTTCGACGTCGGACTCCGTCGGCCAGTACCAGTCCATGAGCTGGTTCGACACGTCCTTCGGGACATCCACGAGGACCGGTCCCGGCCGGCCCGTGGATGCCAGGTGGAACGCCTCCCGGACGATCAGGGGCAGGTCGGCGGCGTCGGTGACCAGCCAGTTGTGCTTGGTCACGCTCATCGTGATCCCCGTCGTGTCGCACTCCTGGAAGGCGTCGGTGCCGATCGAGGTGCTGGCCACCTGGCCGGTGATGCAGACCATCGGGACCGAGTCCATGTAGGCGTCGCAGAGCGGGGTGACGATGTTGGTGGCGGCCGGTCCGCTCGTGACCATGGCCACGCCGGGACGGCCGGTCACGTGGGCGTAGCCCTCGGCCATGTGCCCGGCCCCCTGCTCGTGGCGCACGAGGATGTGGCGGATCGGGCTGTCGATGATCGGGTCGTAGACGGGCAGGATGGCCCCGCCCGGCAGGCCGAACATGACCTCCACGCCTTCCATCTCGAGGCTCTTGATCAGGGCCTGGGCCCCCGTCAGCTTCATCTGTCTGTACTCCTGTCCGGGAAATGAAAAGACCTCCCCGGGGGGAGGTCTGGGCGCACGCGCGGGGTCCGGCGTGCGCTAGGTGATAACTACGAGCTGCGTCAGAACAGGCAAGGTCGTCCGGGACATCTCGGGTGGATGTTACACGGCGGTCACGGCCCTGTCACTGGCCCGGGCCGGGTCACCGGCCCGGGCCCCGTCTCAGGGCTCGGTGACGGCCCCCCGCTCGGCCCCGGTGACCAGCCGGGCGTACTTGGCCAGGACCCCGGACGTGTACCGGGGCGGGGGGAGCTTCCACTCGGAACGGCGCCGCTCCAGCTCGGCCTCGTCGACGATGAGGTCCATCCGCCGGCCGGGGACGTCGATCACGATCCGGTCTCCGTCCCGGACGAGGGCAATTGGCCCGCCGTCCACAGCTTCGGGGGCCACATGGCCGATGCAGAAGCCGTGGGTCCCACCGGAGAAGCGACCGTCGGTCAGGAGGGCGCAGTCGGCCCCCCGCCCCGCTCCCTTCATGGCCCCGGTCACGGCCAGCATCTCGCGCATGCCCGGGCCCCCTTTGGGCCCCTCGTAGCGGATGACCACGACCGAGCCGGGCTGGATGGCGCCGGCCAGGATGGCCTCGAGGGCCCCGTCCTCCCCGTCGAAGACCCGGGCCGGGCCGTCGAAGTGGGTCTCGTCCAGCCCGGCCACCTTCACGACCGACCCGGCGGGGGCCAGCGAGCCCCGCAGGATCGCCAGACCGCCGTCGGCGTGGATGGGGTTCGAGAGGGGGTGGATGACCGACCCGTCGGGCCGGGGCGGGTCGAGGGCGGCCAGGTTCTCGGCGATGGTCCGACCCGTCACGGTCAGGCAGTCCCCGTGGAGGAGCCCGGCCTTGAGCAGCTCCCGCATGACCACGGCCACCCCGCCCACCCGGTCGACGTCGGTCATGTGGTAGCGGCCGTGGGGCTTGGTGTCGGCGATGTGGGGAACCCGGGCGCCGACGGCGTTGAAGTCGTCGATGCTGAGGTCGACCCGGGCCTCGTTGGCGATGGCCAGGAGGTGGAGGACCACGTTGGTCGAGCCGCCGAGGGCCATGGCCACGGCTATGGCGTTCTCGAACGCCTCCCGCGTCATGATCCGCCGGGGCGTGAGGCCGAGGTCGAGCAGGCGCACCACGGCGGTGCCGCTGTCGTAGGCCAGCTGGTCGCGCCGGGGGTCGACGGCGGGGGGCGAGGCACTTCCGGGCAGGGCCATGCCGAGGGCCTCGGACACCGAGGCCATGGTGTTGGCGGTGAACATCCCGGCGCAGCTGCCGGCCGTGGGACAGGCGTTGTGCTCGATGAGGGACAGCTCCTCGGCCGACAGCGTCCCCGCGGCGTGGGCGCCCACGGCCTCGAACACGCTCACGATGTCCAGGGCCACGTCGTCGGGACGGCCCCGGGCCGGGTCGGCGGGGAGCCGGCCCGGGAGGATGGTGCCTCCGTACAGGAACACCGAGGGCAGGTCGAGCCGGGCGGCGGCCATCAGCATCCCCGGCAGGGACTTGTCGCAGCCCGCGAACGTCACCATGGCGTCGAACCGTTCGGCGTGCATCACGCACTCGATCGAGTCGGCGATCACCTCCCGGCTCACCAGCGAGGCGCGCATGCCCTCGTGGCCCATGGAGATCCCGTCCGACACCGCGATCGTCACGAACTCGATCGGGAACCCCCCGGCCTCCCGGACCCCCTCCTTGGCCTGCTTGGCCAGCCGGTCCAGGGGCAGGTTGCACGGCGTGACCTCGTTCCACGAGGAGGCCACCCCGATCTGCGGCTTATCCCAGTCGTCGTCGGTCATGCCGACGGCGCGGAGCATGGCCCGGGCCGGCGCCCGCTCGTACCCCTCCGTCACGTCCGTGCTGCGCGGCTTCGGATGGGATGGGCGGTGCTCGTCAGGCATGCGAAGACAGTACCGGCGCTTCTGCTCGCGTCGGCCCTGATACTCACCGGCGTGCTCGGTCCCTTCCGTCCCGGGCCGGCGGGCGGCGGGGCCCGGGGGCCGGCCCCGCACAGCCCCCCTCCGCTCGTACCCACCCTGCGCCAGCTGGCCGTCCCCGCCGGGCTACGGGTCGGGGCCGCGGTCGACGTCAACGCCCTGGCGGACGATCCCGACTACGCCTCGGCGCTGGGCGCCGAGTACGACATGGTGACCCCGGAGAACGCCATGAAGTGGGTGACGACCGAGCCCCGGCCGGGTCGGTTCGACTTCACGGGGGCCGACAGCCTGGTCCGCTTCGCCCGGAAGCACGGGATGGTGGTGCGGGGCCACAACCTGGTGTGGTTCGAGCAGGACCCGCCCTGGCTCGAACGGGCCGCGACCGGGCGGGGCGCGGCCGGGCGCATGCGGACCGCCCTCGAGCGGCATGTGACGACCCTCGTATCGCATTTCCGGGGCTCGGTGGCCCAGTGGGACGTGGTGAACGAGGCGGTCGGGGACGACGGCGCCCTGCGCCCCGACCTGTGGCTGCAATCGATGGGGCCGGCGTACATCTCCGACGCGTTCGCAGCGGCCCACGCCGCCGATCCGGGCGCCGTCCTCTTCTACAACGACTACGGGATCGAGGCACCCGGACCCAAGGCCGACGCCGTCTACGCCCTGCTGGCGTCCCTGCGCGCCAGCGGTGTCCCGGTCGGCGGGGTCGGCTTCGAGCTGCACGTCACCGGCCCGGCCGCCTTCGACCCGTCCGCCCTCCGCGCGCAGATGGCGCGCTTCGCCGGCCTCGGGCTGCAGGTCGCGGTCACGGAGATGGACGTGCGGATGCGCCCGCCCTTCAGCGCGGACCGCCTGGCCCAGCAGGCGGCCGACTACGGGGGGGCACTACGTGCCTGCGAGGAGCAGCCGGCGTGCGACACGTTCGTGACGTGGGGCTTCACCGACGGTGACTCCTGGGTGCCGGGCACCTTCCCCGGGTTCGGTGCCGCCCTCCCGTTCGACAAGCGGCTCCGGCCCAAGCCGGCGGCCTACGCCCTGCAGGCGATGCTCAGCTCGGCGCCGCCCTCCTCCTGAGCTCGTCTGTCACGGCCCCGCCGTCGGCGTTCCCGCGGGCGAGCTTCATCACCCGCCCCACCAGGAAGCCCACGATCTTCGGGTCACCGGCGCGCATCTTCTCCCACTCGGCGGGGTTCTCGGAGATGACCTGGTCGACGAAGCCGGCCAGGGCGTCGGAGGACAGGGCCTCGTACCCCTTGGCCTTGGCGATGGCCTCCGGGTCCCCGCCGGACGCCAGCAGCTCGGCCAGAACCGACTTGGCCTGGGTCGCGGTCAGGCGTCCGTCGGCCTCCATGGAGACCAGGCGGGCGAAGGCAGCCGGGTCGAGAGCGACGCTCCCCTGCCCCGCCGTCCGGGCGGCGGCTATCTCGTTGGTGGCCCGGTTGACGGCTATGCGCCCGTCCGCCCCCGCTTCCACCGCCGCCACCACCAGGTCGTCGAGGCCCAGCTCCACGAGCAGGGCCACCTCGGCTGTCCCGGCCCCGCCAGCGGACCCCACCGCCTCGGCCAGCCGGTCCCGGCGGGCGGCCGGCAGCGTGGGCAGGCCGGCCGCCACCCCCGCCAGCCAGTCGTCGTCGGGCGCCACCGGCACCAGGTCGGGCTCCGGGAAGTAGCGGTAGTCCTCGGACTGCTCCTTGGTCCGCCCGGTCCGCGTCCGGCCCGCCGCCTCGTCCCAGTGGCGGGTCTCCTGCCGGATCGTCCCGCCCTCCTCGATGATGGCGGCCTGCCGCTCCGCCTCGTGCTCGATGGCCCGCCCGAGCGACCGCAACGAGTTGAGGTTCTTGATCTCGCACCGCGTCCCGAATGCGGAGCTTCCCACCGGGCGCACCGACACGTTGGCGTCGACGCGCAGTGAGCCCTCCTCCATCTTCCCGTCGGACGCACCGGTCGCCACGAGGATGGCCCGCAGCTCGCTCACATAGGCGCGGGCCTGCTCGGCTGAGCGGATGTCGGGCGCGCTCACGATCTCGACGAGGGGCACGCCGGCGCGGTTGTAGTCGATCAGCGAGTGGGCGGCCTCGTGGATCCGCCCACCACCGCCGACGTGGGTGATCTTGCCGGTGTCCTCCTCGATGTGGGCGCGCTCGATGCCCACGCGCGAGCCGTCGGGGAGCTCCAGGTGACCGGAGACGTTGATCGGCTCGTCGTACTGGCTGACCTGATAGTCCTTCGGCATGTCGGGATAGAAGTAGTTCTTGCGGTGGAACACCGACGGGCGTACCTCGCAACCGAGGGCCAGCCCGATGCGGATGGCCAGCTCGACCGCCTGCCGGTTCAGCACCGGCAGTGACCCCGGCAGGCCCAGGCAAACCGGGCACACGAGCGTGTTGGGTTCGGCGCCGAAGCGGTTCGGGCAGCGGCAGAAGAGCTTGGTGGCGGTGCGCAGCTCGCAGTGCACCTCGAGGCCGATGACCGTCTCCCACTCCGTCCTGGTGGTCGTCACGCCCTAACCTCCTCCGGCCTTGGGCGGTGACGCCGCCTCGACTCCCCCGGCGGGCTGTGACGCCGCCTCCACTCCCCCGGCGGGCGGTGACGCCGCCTCGACGCCCCCGGCGGGCGGTGACGCCGCCTCGACGGCCGCGCCGACGCGGAACATGACCGCCTCCCCGAGCGGGGGGGCCATGACCTGCACACCGAGCGGGAGCGCCTGATCGGCCGGCCACCAGGGAACGCTCATGGCGGGCTGGCCGGTGAGGTTGCTCGGGATGGTGCAGACGTCCGACATGTACATCGCCAGCGGGTCCTGGGTCTTGGCACCCAGCTCGAACGCCGGGCCCGGCGTGGTCGGGGCCAGCAGGGCGTCGAAGCCCCGGTAGGCCTCCTCGAAGTCGCGGATGATCAGGGTCCGGACCCGCTGGGCCTGGCCGTAGTAGGCGTCGTAGTACCCGGCCGACAGGGCGTAGGTGCCGAGCATGATGCGCCGCTTGACCTCGGGCCCGAAACCGGCGGCCCTGGTCTCGGAGAACATGGCCGTGATGTCGGCGGCGTCGGTGCGGAGCCCGTAGCGCACGCCGTCGTAGCGGGCCAGGTTGGAGGACGCCTCGGCGGGGGCGATGAGGTAGTAGGCCGACAGCCCGTACACGGCGGCGGGGACCGAGACCTCGCCGACCTTGGCCCCCAGACCCTCCAGGGCGGCGGCGGCCTGCTGCACGGCGGCGGCGGCCTCGGGCTCGACGCCGTCCATCAGCTCGGTGACGACGCCGAGACGCAGGCCCTCGACACCCAGCTCCAGCGCCTCGCGGAGCGACGGCGGAGGCGCCGCAAGAGATGTGGAGTCGGCCGGGTCGTGACCGGCGATCACCTCCATGAGGGCGGCGGCGTCCTCCACCGTCCGGGCGAAGGGACCGATCTGGTCCAGCGAGCTGGCGAAGGCCACCAGGCCGTATCGGGAGACCAGCCCGTAGGTCGGCTTGGCGCCCACCACCCCACAGAGCGCCGCCGGCTGGCGGATCGACCCGCCGGTGTCCGAGCCGAGCGCCAGGGCGGCAAAGCCGGCCGCCACCGCCGCCGCGCTCCCCCCCGACGAGCCGCCGGGCACCCGGCTCGGGTCGTGAGGGTTGCGGGTGGGTCCGAACGCCGAGTTCTCGGTGGACGAGCCCATGGCGAACTCGTCCAGGTTGGTCTTGCCGACCACCACCGCCCCCGCCGCCCGCAGCCGGCTCACGGCGGTGGCGTCGTAGGGCGGGCGCCAGCCCTCGAGGATCCGCGACGAGCACGTGGTCGGCACCCCTCGGGTGCACAGGTTGTCCTTGAGCGCCACCGGCACCCCGGCCAGGGGCCCCGGGTCCCGTCCCGCCGCCACGGCGGCGTCCACGGCGTCGGCCTCAGCCCGGGCCTCGTCGGCCAGCACCAGGTTGAAGGCATGGATCTCCGGCTCCCGGACCCCGACGATCTCCAGGTGCTCCTCGAGGACCTCGCGGGCCGACCGCGTACCCGACCGCACCGCCTCCGCCAGGTCGACGGCGCTGGCCTCCCGCCCGGCCCGGCCGCCGCCCGGGCCCGTGGCGCCGGTCACGGCTCCTCCCCGAGGATCCGGGGCACCCGGAACCGGCCGTCCTCGGCCTGGGGTGCCTGGGCCAGGACCTCCTCCCGGTCGAGGCAGGAGCCGGGCTCATCGGGCCGAAGCACGTTGCGGACCGGGAGCGGATGGGCGGTCGGGGCCACCCCCGAGGTGTCCAGGGCGGCCACGTCCTCGGCGTGCTCCAGCACGGCGGCCAGCTGCCCGGCGAAGAGGTCGATCTCGGCGTCGGACAGGGCCAGCCGGGCCAGGTGGGCAACGTGGGCCACGTCCTCCCGGGAGATGCGGCTGCTCACGGCCGACAGCTAAGCGCGCCCCGGCGGCTGCGGTGCCGGTTTTCCCGGCCCGTCCCCGCCAGCGTCACAGGTAGGGGTCCTCGGCCCCCAGCGGCTCCTCCCACCAGTCGTCCGGGGCCGCCTTCCAGTCCGGATCCTCGTAGATGCAGTCGACCGGGCAGGGGTCCAGGCACTTCCGGCACCCCGAGCACAGCTCCGGGAGGATGATCACGTCGATCCCGTGGTTGAAGATGGCCCCGAACTGCGGCGGGCAGTGCCGCAGGCACGTGTCGCAGTTGATGCATTCGGACATCTCGATCCGGAAGGGCGCGTTCTTCCATTTCGGGTTCCGCTCCCGGTTCTCGATCCGCTCCGTCCGGGTGGCCGCCGGCATCACCCGCAGGCTACCGGACGTCCCGGGCTCACTTGACCGCCCGGTCAAGGGGACCGGTAGCCTCCCGCCGACCCGACCCCACGACAGGGAGCCGACCTGAATGGCCAAGTACCCGTTCCTCTCCGACGAGTGGATGCAGGAGGCCCGCAAGATCCGCGAGGAGTACCGCGGCAAGGGCACCCCGACCCCCCACGTCGTGAAGATGAACCTGAACATCACGACCGTCCCGTTCGGCGAGGGCACCGTGCAGGCCCACATGGACACCAGCTCGGGGGAGCTGGAGATGGACACCGGCCACATCAACCCGTCCGACCTGACCGTGACGGTCGACTACGAGACCGCCAAGGCCATCTTCGTCGAGCAGAACCCCCAGGCCGGGATGCAGGCCTTCATGGCCGGCAAGGTCAAGGTCGAGGGGGACATGACCAAGCTGATGGTCATGCAGGCCACCCCTCCCGACCCCACCGCCATCGAGGTGTCGGGGAAGATCAAGGAAATCACCGAGTAACTCCCGGTCGTCATCCGTTGCGCCGGTCGTCCCGATCGGCCGGCGTGACGAGGAACTCGCCGGGATCCTCTTCGAGTTCCTGGCCCGCTACTCCAACCCGCGCACGCGCCAGCAGAACGACGGGCAGCTGCGCGACCTGTTCCGGGTCACGGGCCGCCAGCACCCCTCTGAGCTGACCGAAGCGGACCTGTTCACCTGGGTTACGGGCGCCGGCCGCACCCTGGCCAACAACACCGTCCGGCAGCGCCTCTCGTGCGTCAGGACCTTCCTGACCTGGTGCTCCAGGTCCGGACTGGCCGCCGACCTCGGTCCTCACCTGGCGCCGCTCCGCCGCCAGTACCCCAAGACCTACGGCAAGGTTCAGGCGAAGCACCCGGGGCGCTGGCTCACGCGCGATGAGGCCTACGAGCGCCTCATCGGCGCATGCCGGGACGGCAGCGCCCACGGTCTCCGGGACGAGATAGCCCTCCGGTTGGGCCTGTCCGGCATGCGGCTCGCCGAGATCGTGAACCTGAAGTGGGGAGGCTTCGACCGAGTTACTCGGCGAATCACCTTTTTCGGCAAGGGACGCAAGCCCCGCACCGTGACCGCCGGCGCCGCCCTCGTCGACGCTCTCGACCGGTACCGGGCCGAGTACGAACACCACCTGGGCCGGCCCGTGACCGACGCGGATCCCGTCCTCTGCCGGCGCCGACCGGGACCTAAGAGCGCCGGTCTCCGATGGGGCATCGGGGTCACCGACGACACCCTCGCCAGCGCCGTGCGCTCCCGGGCCGACCAGGCGGGGTTAGGCCACGTCGCGCCCCATGACCTCCGCCGGACCGCCGCCGGGATCCTCCACTCGGCCGTCAACCCCGACGGGGCCCACCACTTCGACCTGCTCGACATCCAGCGGGTCCTGGGGCACAGCGATCCCGCCACGACCATGCGCAGCTACCTCGAGCCCATGCGAACCGAGGTCCTGGACCGGGCCGCCACCTTCCTCGACTAGCTCCGCATCGCTCCCCTGGTCTCCGGCGGGCGGCCCTCCCGGCTGCGCCGCCGGGCCGCCCGGAAGCCAAGAGCCGTCCGAGCCGTCAGGAGCTCCGTCCTGGCCAACCTCCTCCGCCTGACTCTGGCGCCGCGCCGCCTTGCGGGCAGCTGCTGCCTCGGACCACCGCAGGAGCCGGGCCGCCTGCTCGGGCCCGAGGCCGAAGGCGGTGATCCCGTCTCCCCAGTGCCGAAGGAACATCAGGGTCTTCGGCTTGAGCGTCCGGCTCGCTCCCCTGCTCTCGACGAAGAGCTTCCAGCCCACCCAGCGGGCCAGCCGCCGTTCCAGCTCCTCGGCCACGGCCCGGCCGACTTCCACCTCCTCCGTGACCGGGTTGAATCCCACCTTGCGGCCCCACCGCCCGAAGTACTGGCCAACCCCGACGAAGCCGTCGGGCGGACGCTTCTGTCGCCACTTGGAGGCCTCCCGGGCGAGGTACTCAGCGACCTTGGTCCGGTCCGCTGTGGCCGCCACCTCGTCGGTCCAGAACATGACGGCGACGTCGACGCCGCGGGCGTGGTGCTTCTTGCTCACTCCCTGCGTGCCCACCACCTCCGACCACGCCGTCCGGAGCCACATGGCGAACTGGCCCCCGTACTCCATGCCGATGGCCGGCAGGGCAGCGCGCCCGTCATGGCGACCGAGCGACGCCTCGAGCCGGTGCCGCATCAGGGTCCGTTGGCGCAGCCCCTCGTAGTCCTCGGACGAGAGTGCGGCGGGCAGCCCTACATAGAGATGGAGGTGCGGGCTACCGGACTTCTGGAACTCCTTGACCCAGACGCCGACCAGAGGCTCACCCCACTTGCGGACCCAGCGTCTCTCGAACGCCCGCCGGTGCGCCTCGAGCACCCGGCCGTTCCGGACCCACCGCTTCCAGTCCCCCGGATAGGTCAGCGAGATCATCGCCGGGCGAGGACCCAGCAGCTCCCACGGGAGGGACATGAAGAGCCGGCGCATGTTGTTGCGGCTCCGTGAGCTCTGGCCCTTGTCGCCTCGTCCAGGAGTCAGCTCCTCGTCGGCACCCTCCTGCTCCTCGCTGGCCTCCTCTTGTTCCTGGGCCTCGGCCGTGCTGCCCGGCTCCTCCGGATCCTCGAAATCGGTGTCCGGCCTCGGCCGGAGCGGTGCCGCCCCCGGCCGATGGGCCGGTGGACGGCCTGAATAGCGGACGAGCTGTACGTAACCCCGGCTGACCACGAAGCCGAAGCGGTCCCCGGGCCAGGGCCGGCTGTGAAGAGGCAGGAAGAATTTCACGCATGGGATTTACCGCCCAGGTGTGACAGCGCCCCCGGGGCAGTCAGGCAGACTCGCCGAACCGGGACGGCCCCGCCGAGATGGATACCCCGGGGCACCTCTCCAGGGGGGTCCGCGGAGTGCGGATGCGCCGTTAGGTAATCCCGCGAATCTGATCGGGTCAACCGCTCGAACTACGCCCGAACCGGTGACGCGAGACCCGGCAATCTGGGCGGGTGCCGGCCAGACAGGACTCCGAGTGGGCGCTGAGGTGCGCTGAGGGATTCGAACCCCCGACCTGCTGTTGTCAGCCAAATCCGGCTTACCGATGCGCTCACCTGCGAAAGTGTCCGTGGCCATGAGAAAGTCCCCGCGTGTGGCCACGAAGGAGTCCCCGCTGGTGGCCATGTAGAAGTCCCCACCCCTCGCTGACGGATCCACCCGTTGTGTCCCCCGGCCGGGGACGGTGGCGGTGCTCACCAGCTACCGCTCCGACCGGAGGACCCCCCATGAAATCAGCGAGGGAGAAGATGAACTACGTGGCCGCCTACTACGACGTGGGCAGCTTCCGGGGGGCCGCCGCTGTGTGCGGCACCACCCCCAAGACCGTGAAGAGGGCCGTGGCCCGCCACCTGGCCGGGGACACTGCGCCGGAGCGGACCGTGCGCCCGTCCAACACCGACTGCGTGGCCGACCTGGTGGCCAAGCGGGTCGGCGCCACCCGAGGGCGGATCTCGGCCAAGCGGCTCCTGCCCGAGGCTCGGGCGGCCGGCTATGCGGGCTCGGCCCGCAACTTCCGCCGGGTGGTGGCCGAGGCCAAGCGGGCGTGGAGGCGGGACAACGCCGCCGGGCGCCGCCCCGGGGTGTGGTCACCGGGCGAGACCCTGATCATCGACTGGGGGGTGGAGGACGGCACCCACATCTTCTGCGCGGTGGCGGCGTGGTCGCGGTTCAGATTCGTGCGCTTCGCCACCGACGAGCGGGCCGAGACGACGCTGCGACTCCTGGTGGAGTGCTTCGAGGTCCTGGGCGGGGTGCCCAAGGTGGTGCTGGCCGACCGGATGGGCTGTCTCAAGGCGGGAGTGGTCGCCAACGTGGTGATCCCGACACCGGCCTATGTCCGCTTCGCCACCCACTACGGGTTCCGCCCCGACTTCTGCGAGGCCGCCGACCCCGAGTCCAAGGGGATGGTGGAGCACCTGGTCGGCTACTCGAAGCGCGACCTGGTGGTGCCCGCCACCGATCCCGACAACGCCGGGGCTGCGGCCTGGTGCGACGAGGTGAACGCAGCGGTGCACTCCGAGACCATGGCCGTGCCGGCCTGCCGCCTCGAGGTGGAGCGGCGGCTGTTCGCTCCGCTGCCCTCGTTGCGGCCGTCGCTGGCCAAGATGGTCACCCGCAAGGTCGATCGCCTCTCCACGGTGCGCTTCGGCTCGGGGCGCTACTCGGTGCCCAAGGCCTTGGTGGGCAAGACCGTCGAGGTGCAGACCGAGGCCGGCGTTGTGCGGATCCTCCATCTGGGCGCCGTCATGGCCACCCATCACCTGGTCGCTCCCGGCGAGACGTCCATAGTCGACGAGCACTACGGGGGACCCAGGCCCCGGCCCCGGCGGGCCGTGCGTCCCCGCACCCCGGCGGAGATCGCCGTGGTCGGCCTCGGCGAGGTGGGCGAGGCGTTCATCAAGGGTGCGGCAGGAGCGGGGGTGACCAAGCTGCCCACCGAGCTGGCCGAGATCGTGGCTCTCGAGTTGGCCTGGGGCCGCGACGCGCTCATCGCCGCCCTGGAGCGGGCCGTGGCCTTCGGGCGCTGGCGCGCCGCCGATGTCGCCTCGATCCTGGCCGCCGGCGCCGGCACGCCGCGGCGCGTCCGTCCCGGCGAGGCCCTCATCGTCGATCTGCCCGCCGTGCCGATCCGCGCCCTGGCCCACTACGCCCCCGAGGAACTCGGGTGAGCGCCCCGGCCCCGCCGCTGGCGGCGGATCTGGAGGCGGGGCTGCGCCGGCTCAAGCTGGCCTCGATGCGCCGCCTGGCTCCGGAGCTGTTGGTCACCGCCCGCACTCAGCGCTGGCGGCCCGAAGAGTTCCTGCGCACCTTGGTCGAGGCCGAGATCGCCTCCCGCGACGCGTCGAACGCCGCCGCCCGACTGCGGGCCGCCAACTTCCCGGTCCGCAAGACCATCGACGAGTTCGACCGGGCGGTGTCGTCGATCCCGCCGCCACCCTGGACTACCTCGAGTCCCTGGAGTGGGTCGCCGCGAAGGAGAACCCCTGCCTGCTCGGCCCCGCCGGCACCGGCAAGAGCCATCTCCTGATCGCCCTCGGCCACGCGGCGGTGGAGGCGGGCCGGCGGGTGCGCTACTTCTCTGCCGCCGAGCTCATCGAGACCCTTTATCGGGCCATGGCCGACAACACCGTGGGCAAGGTCATCAACCAGACCCTGCGAGCAGACGTGGTGATCGTCGACGAGCTGGGCTTCGCTCCCTTGGACGACACCGGCGCCCAGCTCCTGTTTCGGTTCGTGGCCGCCGCCTACGAGCGGGTCAGCCTCGGGGTGGCCAGCCACTGGCCCTTCGACCAGTGGGGCCGGTTCCTCCCAGAGCACTCCACCGCCGTCAGCCTCCTCGACCGCCTGGTCCACCACAGCATCGTCGTGGTCACCGATGGCGAGAGCTACCGCATGCGGGAGGCCAAGGCGAAGGGGGGTGTCCGCCGGGTCAGGAAGAGCGCATAGAGACCCGAGGGGTGGGGACTTTTGGATGGCCACCGACGGGGACTTCAACTTGGCCGTTGACAGAAAGTGCGGGTCCATGGGGAGCGTAAATGGCAGAGTTATCCGCTCTGAGCGCCGTGGCTGAGATCTCGACGGCCCGCGCCTTGGCCTTGCTCCGCCAACGCCTCGACGAACTGGAGGGTCTGCCAGAGACCACAACCAACGGCTCGCCCGAGTTCAAGGAGTGGCACGAGCGGACGGGGGCGACCCTCCGCCGACTCGAGATGGACGACGCCCGGTCGAAGTTCAGTGTGGTGCGTTGGTCACCGATGGTCTTTGGTCTTGGGGACGACCACACTCGAGCGTTTCAGCAGAGCTTTCGCTCGGGGCGCGGTGAGGCTGTCGCCATCTTGAAGGGGGCCATCTTCGAGCTTGAGGAGTTCTCGGATGAGCCGGATCAGGAAGCGGTCCAGGCAGCGGCAGTCCTGACACACGACGAGCAACGGAGGGTCGAGGCACTCGTCCGTCAGCTCCGACAGCTCGAAGAGGACGGACAGCTGGCAGACGATCCCGAGGATCGGGCCGAAGCCGTGGCCGAGATCGAGACGATCGAGGCGCAGCTGAGGTCACCTCGTCCAAAGAGGTCGATCGTGCGTGCCGCCCTGTCGTCGTTAGGGGGGATCGTTCACGATGCCCTTGGTGCGGCTGCCGGGGCCGGCATGGTGGTCGGCATCCAGGAGATCGTCCATCTTCTGGGAGGCTGAGGAGTCAACGACGCCAGGTCGTCGCCACCATGGATCCCACGGCCTCCGGAAGGGGCCGGTCCTCCAGAAGCCGCCAGCCCCCTTCGGATATTGCGGTCTCCTGGTAGACCTCATCGTCAAATGGGAAGCCACCTCTTGTGACGACCACTAGACGATTGCCCGGCCACAGCCGGACAAAGCGATCGGCACCTCCGGGTCGCGGCGGCATGACTACCAGAAGCGTTCGGTCCACGTACTCGGTGAGGGTTGACTCGTCCCCTTGGGCAACCGGAAACCAAAGGTCACCTGAGCCCGACCAGCTCCAGTTGTCGAAGGCCGCAACTTCGCCACCCCGATCGTGGATGAGGCGGGCCCAGTATCCGGAGGCGGCACCGACCTCCACGACAGCGTGTCCAGCCAACTCGTCGATAAGCCTTGTGTCGGGGCAGGCATATGAATAGCGAGTATTGAGCGCGGCTCTTGCGTCGACCCTCTTATCGCGGGCGCTCTCCGGGAACGCCCGAATACGATCCATCTCACATTCCAAAGCTGGGCGCGCCCGGCACCAGGCATCGCGTAGACCATGATCGGAGCACCGCCCAGGAAGGTCTGACTCGAGCGCCATGAGCCGGAGCTACCGACGGGCCGGGGTGAGCCGGTCCATCTCCGTCTTCTAGAAGTCCTCGATCGCGCTGGCCCAGATCCCCAGTCGTTGGGTGATCTGGAGGGTCGTCTCCCCCTTACATTTCGCCAGCTCGAGTACCAGTTTCGAGGCCAGGTTGCCCATGCCCAGCGCCAGGTTCACCGCCCGGCGCCAATCATCATGTACGTCGTCACCCGGACCGACGACAGCCTCGCGAAACAACGTCCGACCGAGGTCCGTTGATTCGCCTTCCAGGTCCGAGACGTGGCTCGTAAGCACCTCGAGGGCCTGTCGGGTGACCTCCGCCTGCTCCTTCGACATCAGCTCCCCTCCTGGCGGGCCAGTTGCCTGTCCATCTCGTCCCAACCTGGCTCGTCGCGCCGCAGCTTCACCACCGTCTCGAAGTACCAGCGGACGACCTCCGCCGTCTCGCCTTCCACCGTGATGGCTCGCTTGGCGTCCTCGGCCACATCTGTCGTGAAGGACGCCCCGTCGTCTTTGACCCGGGTAATCCCACGGTCGATCGCTTCCTGGGTCACCCAGCCGAGATCGCGGGCCTCAGCGCCCATGGGGCCGACGCCGATCACGACCGTGGCCCGGTACCCGCCTTCGTCCACGGAGCCCATTATCGCCGGGGTGGTCACACCCCGGCGCGAGCCTCGCGACGGTGGAGCATTACGCCAACGCCTTCCACCTCGAGCCCGGCCGCTGCTTCCGCATGGTGGCCCGGGATGGCGGCAAGGGGCCTCCCACCCACTGCACCGAGCCCGTGGCGCTCCGGGGCCGGTTCCGGGACGGCGCCGGCCGAACCCATCGGGCGGAGGCCTGCGAGGGCCACGCCGACGCCCTGACCCATGCCAGGCAGATCGTCTGGGCGGGCTCGACCCCAATCTAGGTCAGCGGCCCTGCTGGGGGTAAATCGACGACAATCTCTTGTAGAAGTCATATAAAGCTGGTACAAAGTCTCTACATGCCGACTCGCCGTCGTCCTCTCAACGTCGAACAGCTGCTGTCCACGATCGGTCGGTCGGCCCGTGGTGTTCACCAGTCGAAGCTCCCAGAGGGCAGTGTCGCGTTGCTGAACGGCTTCGCCGACTGGTTGGTCCAGAGTGAAGGGAAGAGCCTGAACACCGCTCGGGCCTACAGATCGTGGGCTGCCAAGGCGATGGTGGAACACGGCGCTCACGACTCGCGCGTGTTGTCGGCTGTGAAGGCGCTTGCCCGCTATGAGGCGAGCAAGCGCCGCAAATGACCACCGGACGAATCTGTCGCGGCATCTGCATGTTCAGGGGCAGGATTAGGCGGTGCCCGACGACCTCCTGACCGTCGCGGAGGTCGCCCACCTACTCGATCTCCACCCGATCACCGTCCGGCGCCGACTTCAGGTCACGACCGCGTAGCGATTATCTGTGCGGTCCCAAGCCAATATCCCCAGCCAATCAGTACTCCCCCCAACGAGATGAGGGCCTGCATAGCTGGGTTGGTGACGGCCTGGTCCGCCGGCACGCCAAGAGGTTGAACCGTCCACTGGTAAACGGACAGGCCTCGGCGGTTGTCGAGAGCAAACCACACGGGGTCGGGCACCGAGTCCCAGTCGGCGCTCGCGAGCAGGAACCCAGTGGTCGCCAATAACGAATGAGGGTCGATGATGCAGGGTGTCGGGCATGGCCACCTGCCGTCGGCCGATAGTTCCTCGGCATACGCGACCAGCCAGCCGTGATACGACGACCGCACAAGGCCGTCCTTCGCCATCGTCAGTTCGTCTCTCGACCAAGTCAGATCCGGACACATCTTCAGGTACCCGTCGAGCATCTCGCTGACGTTCATCTTCACCGCGTCAGCCACCGTCCCCTGGGAGGCACGCTCCGCTTCCGCCCAGCCGGCGTCAGTCCTGTAAATCTCAGACAGCTTCGTGTTTATCGGGTGCGCTTCCGTGGCCGTCCCAAGCAACCGTGAGAAGCGATCTCTGTCGAGGCTGTAGGCACGTAAAGCGGCTATAAGGTCGGAGGCGTACTCAATCATTCGCTCCGTTTCGGCAAGGCGGCCGTGGGCCGAGTGCTCGCCTGAACCGGTCCGCCGCTTCCTGCGGAACATGAGGACAACGGTACCCGCTGACCCGCCCGTAGGTGCCGTCTGAGGGCGGATTCGGTTGGGGGTTCGTCAGGTCGATGGTGCTGGCTGGTAGGTCCCGACCACCCACACATTTTGCTCGGGATCCCGAACAGCGAATTGATGGCTCCCGAACGGTGTGTCGGCTAGCTCGAACTCGATAGGGGCGCCTGCGGCCCGTGCTTGGGCGTAGAGGCGATCGACCTCCGCCGCGGACCCAGCCACGAGGCAAATGGTGCTGGAACCGCCTTCGGTCCCGTCCAACTCTTCGAGGAAGATCACGCCGTTCCGCCACCAAAGTTCGGCGTGTGCCACTCCGCCGCCAGGCTTGGTTATGACGACCCCCGAAGAGAAGCCCAGGACTTCCGTGAGCCAGTTGATTGCGGCTTGGCCATCCCTGTAGCCCAACTCCGGTGCCACGACCGGTCCGCCCGCACCGTCAGCCATGGCGACAGCATCTCAGACGACGCCAGGCACCCGCTCGGAAGGTGCCGATACGTGGCACGTCAGGGCCAGGCATCACAGGCCCGTGCGCATCGAAGCTTCCTCGCTGACATGATCGCGGCGTGCCCTTCACATGTGGGATCTGCGGGTGCCGGAGCGACTTGATACCGGTCGTCGGCGACGTGCTGCGGTGCCCGCATTGCTACGACGAGCAAGCCTTTGTCCGACCCCCACTGCTTGTCATCACTGGCACAGCCGGTGTGGGGAAGTCGACCCTCTGCGCTCGGCTCGCTGGGACTATCCCTGGTGCTGTGCTGTTCGATGCAGACATCCACGCCGAGGACCTCATCAGTGTTGCCCCTCCGAACCAGGACTACCCGGCCTTTTGGCGGTCGATGATGCGTCTCGCCCACGAAATCGCCCAGAACGATGTCACGGTCGTCTACTTCTCCGCGATGCTGCCTGAGCAGGTCCTGGCAAATCGCGACGCTCTTGGCTACTTCCAATCGGTCCACTTCTTGTGCCTGACTTGTCCGCCTGACGTCTTGCGCTGGCGCCTTGACCGTCAAGCCGGCGGGGTCTCGGCTCGTGTCGAGGAGTGGACCGACTTCAATGCCGCCCTTTCAGCAGCCGCGAGCGAGATACCGACGGCTACGGTTCTCGACGCCACTGGGACCGTGGACCAGGTCGAGAATGAGGTTCGGAGCTGGATCAACGCCCGTCTTCACTGGCGGGGTTCACGCTCCGACAGCACCCAGCAGACGTCTCATGACGTCCACTAGACAGCGCGTAGGACCGACCGACGCTGGCGATCGGAAGTGCCGTTCCCCGAGCTAGAGCTAGGGCATCATCTCCCGATGGCGGTGAGGCTCCCTGAGCACCTGCAAGAGCAGGTCAGGCAGTTCGGCGAGGTCCATATGGGCGTCTACAGGATCACCGTGGAGCTAGCCGACGGCAGGGTCTACGCCGGGGTCGAGGTCGCCTGGGCCGAGGAGATCATCCGAGTACCGGGCGAGCCCGCTGTGCCGTTTGAGGCGCGTGAGATCGCAGCGGTGTACGACGCCTCGGACGTGCCCTAGTAGCGCAGGGTGCCGATCCTCGCCAGCTAGCTAACTAACAGCGCCCCCGCCAACCATTTGATCACCGCGACCATTCTGTTATGGGCGCGACGAAAGTCCAGGTCGTGGCCCTCCTTCCACTCCTCCTACTGCGCCGGAAGCGTGATCAACGTTCTCTGACGGCTGATCAGGCTCGTCACAGGCAGCATAGGCAAGGCTGCGAGGCCTGCATAGTGCACGAGCCAGAACAGGCTTGTCGCCGTCGCTCTGCCGACGGACGGAAGGGCCGCTTGCATACGCGATGTCGGGCAGGCCGCCCCGAGAAATCGCCCGAGAAACTCGCGACAGGGAGACGCCGGTATCTGGCTGCCCAAGTCAGGCCGGATCGGCCGCGACAACCAGGAGGTAGGTTCCCTGGTCGAGGCGGTTCGGTGAGGAGCGGTCCGTGCGTGCCGGCGACCAACCCGTATCCCTGAGGATCGACTCGGGGTCCCCTTCGTGAAAGTCGGCGAGCCGCTTCTCGCCGATGGGGACCAGCAGAGCGTCGATACCGGCGCGCAGCCCTCGGCCCCTTGACCCCTTCCGGGCAATGACTCGGTAGTTGGAGACGAACACGCTGTCCGGCGCGGCGCGCCGTCTGAGCGTTGAGCACAGATCGCGAATGACCTCGGTGGGCAGGTAGGCGAACAGACCCTCGGCCAGGAACAGCGTCGCCCAGTCCGGATCTTGGCCCGCAAGCTGGAGAGCCTGATCGATATCGTCGACCACGAGGTCGACCGGGGCGAAGGCGATGTGATCAACCGGGCGGCCGAGCGCTTCGATCCGGCGTTGCTTGTCCTTCTGAGTCAGGGGGCGGTCGACCTCGATCCACCGGGCCGATGATCCGAACCGCAGGGCCGGCCGTCGTAGCCGGCCCCGAGGATCACGACCTGGTCGATTCCCCTGGACAAGGCGTTGGCCGTCTCCGTGTCGAAGAACCCAGTCCTGGTCGTCATGCCCGTGGGCGCCATGGCGGGCAACACGAGGAAGCGACGGGAGAGGCCCTCGTAGAGTGCCTGCTCAGCGGCAGGGTCCCCGCCCTCCACGGTCGGACGCTGCGGCCCGAGCCGGGCTCGGTGGGAGGCAACCCAGCGGGCTGTCAGCGAAGGGCCCCCCACGGCCATTCTCCGAGCCTACGACCCGTGCGACTCGCGGCGGGCCCTATCAGCGCTTTGCCTCCAGTTGTCGTTGACGCGAGTCTTCTTGGCGCGGCGCGGGCCGCCTGTGGACCCCGTAGGCGGTATGCGGCGAGGACCTTGAGGGCCCACAGCATGGACCTGCAGGCCGACGCCGCGGGCCAGCACGGCGCACCCTCGGCGGGCGACGGCGCGGCCGCACCGCGCTCGAATCAACGGCGATAGGGGCCAGGGGAGCCAAGCCGGACAGCCCGGCGACAACCATGGCGCCCGGGCACCGGCGCGGCCGTGATCGGCCCGCTGAGCGAGGGTCGTCGCAGAGCGACGTGGCCGAGTCTGGGCAACGCCGTCGGCCGGCCCCGTGGCGACGCTCGGGCACAGGGTTCGCCCGAGCAGAGGTCGGAAACGACGGGAAGCCGAGATCGGCCTCACGCCGAGCGGCGGAGAAAGGAAACGATGGTGGAGTCGGACACGTTCGGGGCCGGGTCGGTATGGCCGGCCACCGTCGTCTCCAACAGGTGAAGCCCGGCCAGTCCCGGGAGCCGGTCGATCCGGCGGTCGATGCGCCTGGCGGTGGCGAGGCCCTCCTGGCCCGAGAACAGGGCCGGGGCGAGGTGCTCGGTCTCGGAGGGGGGCATCACCCCCGAGTCCACCGGCGCCCAGAACCGGCGCAGAGCGAAGCGGGTCAGGCGTCGCGCCCGGGCGCTGGCCGCCAGGCGGGCCTGGGCCTGGGAGGCGTAGAAGTCGATGTGGCGACCCTCCTGGCGCATGATCCGTCTCAGCAGCTCGGCAAGGACCGGATGACCGGACCGGCGGGCCAGCTGGGCGTATCCCGCCTGGGTGGTCCATTCGTTCACGGCGCCCCAGACCATGTGCACCGCCACGAATTCGGCGCCCACGACCCAGGATGCCGCGCTCATCGACAACGGGCGCAGCTTGTCGGCTACCCCGAGGCGGCGACGCATGGGCCCGACGCGGTCGTCGCCGGAGGCCTCGCCGTGGGCGGCCAGGACGGCGGCCAGAGCCTCGCCGTGCCAGTACTCCTCGAAGACCCAAAGGACAGAAACGCCGTCACCTCGGGATCGGTATGGGCCTGGGTGAACCAGCAGGTCGCGCAGGTAGCACGCCGTGTGGTATTCGACGTCGTGCATGTAGCGCAGACAGCGCCGGGCCCACTCCGCCAAGGGGTCCGTGCGGAACGATGAGAGGTCAAGGTCATCCCAGCGGAGCCGTCCGGTGCGGGACTTGTAGTCCTCGATGTCGAATGCCATGCCCGTACTTCGTCACGGACCCTTGCGCGTATGGGTCCGAGGACTCAGATGGCGCCCGAGCCCACGGGGGCGCTGGTGGGCTGGGGGGATCCCCCCGCCGGCTCGTCGGTAAGCGCCAAGGCGGTGGCGCCCGGCGCCACCCGGAAGGCGGTCACCCTCGGGTCGGCCCCGAGCAGGCCGGCAGACACAGATCGGCCTGCCACGATCGACCACAGCTGATAGGTCCGCGACGACGAGAGAGCTCCCAGGCCCGCCGGTATCACGTAGGCCGTCCCGTCCGGGAGCACCGCCGCTTCTGCCACCGCGGCGCCGTTCGAGGCTGTGAGGGCGACGCGCCGGGCGCGGGGGTCCAGCGCCGCGGCCGCGGCCCGTTCCAGGCCACGGTCGGCCGCCAGGGCCGAGCTCAGCTGGCCGACTCGGTGCTCGGTGCGCACGAGGCTCGCCCCCATCACCCCCATGACCGCGATCACTACCGCGGCGGCGGCAGCCACGGTCTGGACCACCCAGCGACGGGGCACCCGCGAGGCCGTCTCTCCGGCGCCGACCACCACTCGCATCGGCGGTGCTTCGGGCTGGGCGCCGAGCTCGGCGGCGATCCGCTCCCACACCCCGACCGGAGCCTCGCTGCCCGGATGGGCCAGGAGGGCGGCGGTGTCTTGATGGTCGGCGAGCTCGGCCCGGCACCGGGGGCATTCCCGCAGATGGTCCTCGACCAGGCGGGCCTCGTCGGCCTCGACCGAGTCGAGGGCGTAGGCGGCCACCAGCTCGGCTACCTCGTCGTGGCTCGGAGGTGTCACTCCACCGCTCCCACGTCGACCAGCGCGGCGCGCAGCCGGCGCAGCCCGTAGCGGATGCGGCTCTTCACCGTACCCTCGGCCTCACCCAGCATGGCGGCCACCTCCCTGTAGGTATGCCCGCCGAAGTAAGCCAACTCGATCGCCTGGCGCTCCCCGGCCCCTAGGCCTTCCAGGGCACCGCGGACGCGCTCACCCAGGGAGAGATCCCAGACCTCCCGTTCCAGGTCGTACGGCGCCTCGGCCAGCGCCCCCAGGCGGGCCTCACGGTCAGTCCGGCGTCGCTCGGAGCGCAGGAGATCGACCGAGCGCCGGTGGGCCAGGGTGAGCAGGTAGGACCGCAGGCTGCCCCGCTCGGGGTCGAAGCGGTCCACCTGGTCCCAAATGGTGGTGAAGACGACCTGGGTCACGTCCTCGGCCCGGGACCGGTCGCCGGTCACCCGGCGGGCCAGGGCGAAGACCGCCCCTCCGTGGCGCCGGTAGACCTCGGCGAGAGCGTCCGAACGCCACCGCCCGATCGCCACCATCAGGGCGGCGTCGCCGAGAGCGTGCAGATTGTCAGCGAGAGCACCCATTCGACCCTTAGTTCGCCACCGGTACGGTTCCGGATGACAATCGGACCGTACTGGCCAGGTTTACCTCCGGGGCCTTGTTCGGCCCCAGGCAGCGCCTCAGGCTGCCGAGAGCCTTTTCCGTCATCCGGATAGCCGAGACCATCCGAGCAGGATGTGGCCGGGTCACTGGCCGCGCCAGCAGGCGATGATGTCGGTGGCCAAGCTGTAGGCGACGTCGCTGGTCGTGTCGTCGGTGGGCCCGATCCGTCCGGCCAACCCGGTGGCATCGACTACGAGGGTGTCGGAATCCTTGAGGAACACCACGACCCCTTTGTCGCTCTGGTAAGCAGGAAGACCCAGCCCGGCCATTCCGCCGAGAGTGCGGGTGGCTCCCAGCGACCGGCGCAGCGACAGGAAGTACTGGCGGGCCGAGACGCGGTTGGCGGACTCTTCCACGGATAGGACGAGAAAGCCGGCGGGCTCGTGGTAAGCGCAGATGTAGTTCCGGTCGGCCCATCGCGGGGAGGGACTGGGAGTACCGGGCAGGCCCAGGAGGAGGGCGACGTTGTGGCGGGTCTCGCTTCCACAGATCATCCGGGCCGACGCCGATGGACCGGCCTCGGCGGGCGGTAGTGATGTCGCCGGCTGGGCCGGAGCGGACGCCATGGCGTCCATGGTCATCCCGGACATGGACGGCCCCGCCATTCCTACCGGCATCGACGGGATCGGTGCTTTGGCGGCGATGCTGGCCCAGCCGGCCAAGACGCCGGGCACGGTCACCAGGGCCGCGAGCCGAAGCCAACGGGCCGGCCCGGTGATCGCCGGAGATCTGGGATGGCCGCCGGTACGGCCGGGTGGGGGATCGGAGGGCGTCCCCGCCGCCGCCGTAGAAGCGGGAGTCTGGCGGGCGGATGCGGCGCGCGCCGAGCCGAACACTGCGAGAGCGAGCAAGCCGAGCAGGGGAGCCGAGTTGGGATCGGTGCTCTGGCCCGAGCCCAGGTCGCCCAGGTTCTGGCCGAACAGCCAGATGGTCCCGGCCAGCACGGCTCCTACCACGGCGCCGATCCGTCTGGCTCGGGGCGAGTAGATGGCGCTTACGCCGACGGCGGAGAACAAGGCGACTACCAGGACGACCGAGGGCCGGCCCAGACCGGCGATGGCCGCGGCGATGGTGTGGTCGGCGCCGGCCAGCCGGCCCGCGCTTTGGATGTTGGAGCCGACGGTGGCGGCCAGGCTCCCCGGGCTGGCCTGGGCGGGCAGGACCTCCAAGACCGCACCGCCGATCCACACGGCCGCCCAGGCGGCTCCCGCGAATCGGCTTACCGAGGCTGACGAGTCGCCGTGTCGGTCCAGGCCGGCGCGGGGGGGCCAGGCCAGAACCGCTACCAGGGCGTAGAGGATCACCGCTCCAGGGGCGCCGCTTACCAGGCTGGCTTGGCCGCTGGTAATCCCGCCCAAGCCTTCACCGAAATACCACACGCCGAGTGCCCACCCCACGGAGGCGCCCAGGCCGAACCGGGCCGTGCGGCGCGACAGGATCAACACGGCGATGGCCAGCTGAACGGTGGCGAAGGCGGCGTTGGAGACCACCGGCGCCGAGGACATGAGCCTGGCCGCCCAGTGGACGCCGACGGCCACCCACCTCGGCTGTCCGTTGGCGCTGGCGGCGATCATGTCCCGGGCGAAGGCGGTGCTGAACATGTAGGGCTGGAACTGAAGGGCGGCGTCGAGCAGCCACAACACCCCCAGCCCGAGTTGCAGGTGACGACGGGTCAGACCCGACCCGTCCTTGCTTGGGCGTGACGTCCACGCCCGGCGCAGTGCTGCGACACCGGCTGTCATGTGCGCGACTCCAGCTCTCCGAAGGCGATCACGTTGGACAGGTAGTGGCCGCTGGCGTGGTCGAACGCGCCGCCGCAGGTGATGAGCCTGATGGTGGGCGTGACGGTGGGCCCGTAGACGGCCAGGGTGGGGAAGGCATCCTTGGAGTACTGGCGGACTCCGGTGATGGTGAAGATCTCGGTCCCGCCGTCGGCGCATCGCAGGATGACGGCGTCGCCCGGAGCCAGGGCGCCGAGGCGGAAGAAGACCCCGGGGCCGCGGTAGGAGTCCACGTGTCCGAGGATCACGCTGGGCCCGGGCTGGCCGCACTGGGCGCTGTGGTCGTACCAGCCCGCCTGCTGGAAGCTCGAGGGCACCGCCACGCTGCGTTCGGGGTTGAGACCCAATTGCTCCAGGGTGGAGTTGACCCCGATGGCCGGGACACTTACTGCGCTGGGCAGTGAGGCAGGGCCGGGCCCGGCGCTGCCCCCCCGCAGCGAGTCGGGGGCGGCAGGGGCCTGCGTGCGCCGACCCGACGGGCCGGGAACGCCCGGTGCGATCCGGCCCGCCGCGCTGGGCTTGGGAACCGGAGCATGGGCTTGGTCAGAGAAGGCGTAGCTGATGGTGGCGGCGCCCGCCGCGGCGAGACCGGCGACCGCAACCTTCGCGATCAGCCGGCCCCGCCGTTTGGGAGGTTGGCGTGGAGCCACGACAGCTACGAACTCAGCTCAGCTGGAGACTCGTGCCGGCCGGCGACGCAGGGCTACTGCTGCACCGCCCGCGCCGAGGAGAAGCGCGCCGCCGATACCGAACAGGGCCGCGTCCTGGGTGCCCGACGTTCCGCCGGCACCGGTCTGGGCCGCACCGCCGGGCATGGCCTCCAGCACCCCGCACAGCGCCGGAGCGGTGGCCGCCATGGGCAGCGAGCTGGTACCGGGGATCTCGCTTTGCTGGGTGGTGGCCGCCTTGGGGGCGGTGGCCGGATCCAGCCCGTGGACCACGATCACCGCGACGTTCGAGTTGATCGAGTTCATCGTGGCCTGGTCCAGGGTGATCGTGCGGTCGTAGGTGAAGCTGGACCCCGACGGGGCGATCTTGATGTTCGTCCCGTCCGCCGCCGTCGTCCCGCCCGGTGGCTCCGACAGAGTCGTCTGGATCGGGCCGTATTCGGGCTGGGCGTCGGTGGTATCGATGACCCCGTCATGGTCCGGGTCGTCAGACGCCGTTGGGCACTGACCCATGGCCCCGCCGTGGATGTGCTGAACGTGCGGGAACGGCTGGCCCATGAACGTGGCGGCCAGGCCCGACACCTGCTCGTGGATGGTGGCCAAATTGCCATTCAGACTTAGCGTCAGCGTTCCGGTGGCGTTGGTCTGGCCGTTCAGCGGGACCGGCTGCAGGTTCGCCGTGTAAGTCTGGGCGGTCTGGGCCGAGGCCGTGCCCGCCAACCCCAACAGGGTGAGCGGGGCTACGGCTGCGGCCGCAGCCGCGCAGCGAGGTAATCTCTTCATATCGGTACGGTTCCTTTGTTTGTTTGGGGCCGCGTGTTCTGACCCAGACGGGCGCACCGCGACCGGCAGCGATGGGGATGTGTCGTGGTCGCGGTACGCACTAAGTAGTTCGCCTCCGGCTCGCGTCTGGACGAGGTTTATTCATCGGGTCAGTGGGTAGGTGCGGCCGCGCCAGCCCTCCTGGGCAGGGACCCGCCTGGGTTGGCGCTTGGTACAGGCCGCCGTTGCGAGACGGTTCACTTGCGGCGGTACGGGGCCCCGCCGTCGCTGAAGCCCCCGTGTGGTCGTCTGCACCGGGAGGGTCGCTCCCGGCAATCCTTCTGCGCGCATCGGGAGAGCACTCCGGCCCGGGATGGGCGCACGGGTCCTTACATCACTGCGCTGCTCCACGAGGTCGCCGCCACGAACAGCGGCACTGCCACGAAATGGGACGGACGAGCGCCGTATCGCATCGCAAAACCCTGACGTTGCGGTGACCGGCCGGAAAGCGATCGACCAGCTGGGCTCCCAGAGCCCTGTCTGCCCAGACCTGGCCGCGCCCCGCAGGAGTCCGGTCCAGCGGCGCCCCGACCCGCTGCCCTGAAGGGTCTTGCTTCCAGCGGTGGCCGCCGCTTTGGTCGTCGCTCCGGCCCGTGTGAGACCGGGTGCGAGCCGATCGGGCAGACGTCCAAGGCGCGTTTCTCGGGCACAAATCGGACGTGACGCCCGTCCTTGAGTATGCAGCCGCCTATGCACTGCATACGCAGACCCCTGGCAACCAGCGGGTTCGTGTCCGCGGAGGTACGGATCGCCCCGCAGCTAACTAGCAGCATGGAAGGATGCGCCCGTGGCAACTGGTGACTACGCCATCGACGACCAGGTGAAGGAGCTGGTAGACCGCTGGTGCGACCGGCGGGATCTGAGTGCTCTGCGGACCATCCTCTCAGGCTGGCCTCGCGTCTCCGGACTAACAGACGAGTGGGCGCAACTGATGGAGGCGCTCCGGTCACTTCGGGCCGACAGGCACCTCCCCGAGGACGAACTGGCCATCATCGAGCGGCTGGTGGTCGAGGTGGAGCAGATCGTCTACCGCTCATAGGTGCCGATCTCGGGCGGGTTCCTTCCTACGTCCTCCGCCCAGTATCCCTGTTCCTGAGCGATCTGCGCGGGCTACGAGGCCTTGGCCTGGTACTCCTCCACGGCGTCATCAGGTATGTGGGCGATGCCCTTAACCATGACGTAGCGGATCTTCCGCTCATGGACCAGCCGCAGCAGCTCCTTGGTCGGCATGCCTAGGCGGCGGGCCGCTTCGGACGCCCGCAGGAGTTCATCGGCCATCGGGTCCTCCAGGAGGATGATCGAAACCCAGTTTACGACTGAGTTCCGCGATCTGGTGTTCCACTTCAGCAAGCGCAGCAAGGTGATCGCTGTCGGCCAGCACGTCCCGAGCGTCCTCGAGGGCCGCGAGTAGTTCCAAGGCTTCCTCTAGGTCGTACGAGACGCGATCGGGGGGTTCGGGCTGGCCGTCCGTCACTTCTCTGTCACCGTCGGATGACCGCCCGGGTCCTCGATGTCACCGGCATGAGGTGCAACGTACGGCACGAGTGTGACCATGCTGCCTGCCCGGCAGGACGGCCCCGGGTGGGAGCGCCACCCATCTCGCTTGCCGAAAGCTGCACCCCTCTCCGACACGTCGCCCCGAAGCTCTCGTGGGGGCAACCAGGCCCCCCGGTCGGGGGGCCTCATCCATGGTGAGTAGCCACATCCAGGGCCCCGGCGTCGTCAAGGCCAAGCCCTAATCGGGCGGCCTACGGCCGGCCTTACCCCGCCTCTCAAACGATTGGATCGAGAGCGTCAGCCGGTCTCTTGGGGGCGGTACTCCGTGAGCACAGTGGCGCCCTGCCCACTGGCTGGCGGGTAGTCGCCGTGGAGGACATCGGGATCCAGGTCCACCCCATTTGGCCAGGCAATCGTTCCGGCCACCTCGTCGACCCGGACCTCCCGGAACACAGCGGGATCGCGCAGGACGCCCAGGACGCCACTCTTCAGAACCGGATCGAGGTCAAGCTCCCGGACGAGACCGTCAGTGAATGTCAGGCGTAGTTGGAGGCCCTCGAGCGGAACCGCTTCCACGATGCGGGGCGGCCTGGTCATCATGCCCATGGTACTTAAGGAGGTCGATCCACGGACCGGCTCCTGACGTTGAGTCCATGTTTATCCGTGGACGTCCAGAATCGTCCGACGATGTTCAGCTCAGTCCACGTGCAAGCAGGTCACGCACGGGGCATGCTTGGGCAACGCCGTTCGCTACCGGGGGTTGCTGATGGAGTCATTTCCGACCGCGAATCGTGCAGGTGAAGCCTCTACTGCAGGGCGGGTGCGTGCAGATATGGCAGAGGGTTCGTACCTATCAAGGAAATCACCGAGTAACTCCCCGTCGTCCGGCGTTGCGCCGGTCACGAACGATCGTGGATGGGCGAGAATGAGGCCCATGGCCCCGACGCGAGACGGCGAGTTCCCGGCCCAACGGGTCTCTGTCCACGGCTACGACGTCGCCTTTCGGCAGGCGGGCGCAGGTCCCGTGCTGTTGCTGCTCCACGGGATGGCGGGAAGCTCCGGCACGTGGATCCCCACCATGCACCTCCTGCAGAGCCAGTACACGCTTCTGGCCCCGGATTTCCTCGGGCATGGAAGGTCCGCCAAGCCCCTGGGGGACTACTCGCTCGGGAACCATGCCAGCGGCATGCGCGACTTCCTCAACCTTCTGGGCATCGACCGCGCCACGGTGGTCGGCCAGTCGTTCGGGGGCGGCGTGGCCATGCAGTTCGCATACCAGTTTCCCGAGCTGTGCGAACGTCTGGTCCTGGTGGACGCGGGCGGCCTCGGACGCGAGGTGAGCTGGCTCCTGCGTCTTCTCACCCTGCCCGGGGCCGAGTACGTGATGCCCGTCGTGTTCCCCTCCTTCGTCCGCGACTGGGGGGACGCCGTCTCCGGGTTCCTGCGGGATCGGGGCATCCAGCGGGCTCGGACGGCCGAGATGTGGCGCTCGTACCGGTCGCTCACCGAGCCGGAGAACCGTCGCGCCTTCGTCCGCACGGTGCGTGCGGTCATCGACCCCGGCGGCCAGTCCGTCAGCGCCATGGACCGCCTCTACCTGGCCGCCCACATGCCCACGCTGATCGTCTGGGGTGAGGACGACAGGATCATCCCGCTGGCCCACGCCTACCAGGCCCACGACGCCATCCCGAACAGCCGCCTGGAGGTGATGAAGGGCGTGGGCCACTTCCCCCATGCCGAGGATCCCGACCGCTTCGTGGAGATCCTGGTCGACTTCATGCGGACCACCGAGCCCAGTGCCGCCACCCCCGAACAGCTTCGCCAGCTCCTGCGCCGGGAGGCCATGTAGCCGCACGACAGGGGATGGTGCGGCGTGTACGCCATTCCAACATCCGTTTAACGACATCCGGGTCTCGTAATTCCGACCGTTAGCCTTTCCAGGCGTGCGGCGGGTTGGTGCTGCGGTCGTGCTGGTGACGGCATGCGTCGTCGGGGGGGTGGTGCTGATGCTCATCCCCCTCTCGATTCCCGGGTCGTATCCGCCGGTGCCGGGTCCTGCGGTCACGTCATGCCGGCCCGGCCTGGCCGGGACCGGTTGGGGCGTGCTCCTCGCCTCTCCTCCCGACGTCCAGGTGCACCCGCGCGACGCCTACCGCTTCGCGGAATGCCACGATGCGGCCGTGCAGCGCGCCACCCAGGCCGGCGGCCTGGCCGGGGTGGGTCTGGTGGCCGCCCTCGTCCTGTTGGTGTGGAAGCCGGGGCTGCTCGAACAGGCGGCCCGATCGCGGCGGCGCGGGACGCGCCCGGACGAAGGACCGTGGGTGGCGACCAGCCCGGTGGGCATCCTGGCCTCGGTCGTGGGAGTCGGCTGCCTTCTCGGCGGCTTCCTCTGGATCGCCTCGTCCGCCTGACGGCGTGAGTAGCTAGGTCTCCTCGGCGCCCGGCAGCTTGAGGCGGGCCGCCAGCTCGGGTTGGAAGCGGACCATGTCCCGGTTGAAGTCCGATACGAAGGGCCAGTCCTCCCCCTCGCCCGGGACCTGCCGGAAGCGGGTCCAGCCGTCGGGGTCCTCACCGCCCGACCGGGAGATGGCCAGGGCCGAGTACGCCTGGCGCTTGTAGGTGATGTTGTCGGGCTGCAGCTCGTGGGCGGCGTTGAAGTGGAACAGGGCCCGCTCCGAGAAGCCCTGGTCGCGCCAGAGGTGCTGGGCCAGCTCGAAGTGGGCGGCGGCCTCGGAGGTGGCCGGCGAGCGTTCCCGGGACCGGCTCACGACCTCGTCGGGGGACAGGGCGTATCGGCTGGCGGCGCCGTTGGCCACCCAGTCCCGCACCATCGCCACGTAGCGCTCCCGCTCCTCGCTCCGGCCGACCAGCTCCGCCATCTGCACCGCCGCCTCCCCGACGGGAAGGGGGCTGGCCGGCTCAGGGGGCCGGACGATCGTGCCGGTCTCGTCGATCCACATGACCTGGGGGATGTTGGTCACGCCGAAGCGGGCGTCCATGTAGTGGGTCTGGTCGATCAGGGAGGGATGGGTCGACGCCGCCGCCTCCACGAAGGGGCGGGCCACCTCGGGGCCGGCCATCTCGAGACAGACGTCGACTACCTCGAAGCCCTGGGGATGCAGCTCCTCGCGCAGTGCCTGCCACCCGGGCAGGTCCCAGCGGCAGCCTCAGTAGGGCGCCCAGGCGACGACCAGGACCTTCTGGCCCCGGAGCGAGCCGATCCGGAACGGCGTCCCGTCCAGCGACGGGAGGGAGAAGTCCGAGGCGTCGGCGGTGGCCAGGGCCCGGCCGCCGATGCTCTCCGGGCCCACCGCCCAGAGGTCCCGGTCGGGCTCGGGAACCACCGCCATGCCCAGGCGCTCGGCCGTGGTGAGCAGGTCGAAGCCTCCGCCGCCAAGGGGGACGCACACCTCTGCCTTGCAGGCCCCCTCCGGCTTGATCTGCCACCCCGTCGCCGCCTCGAACTCCTGCGGTGCGACATCCAGATGGTCGACGATCACCCCGGCACAGTAGGCGGCCCCGTGCCCGGCCGCCCGGCGTACTCTGTTCCCGGTGCTGGGGGCGCTGTGGATCTGGTTTCGCGGCTCACGCCGGCGCGCCGCCCTGGCGGTCGTGGCGGTCGCCTCGGCGGTGGTCCCCCTGGGGCGCGCCACGGCGTCCACCGCGCCGGTGGCGTTCAGGGACGGCGCCGGTCTCCACGTCCTCGGCGTCACCCGGTTCGACGACCGGGACTACAACGTCTCGGTCCTCTCACCGGATCTCGGGCGGCCGGTGAACGTCCGCGTGCTGGTGCCCGCCGGCTACACCTCCGATCCGGGACGGCGCTACCCCGTCCTGTACCTCTTCCACGGGACCTCCGGATACGCGTCGGACTGGGTCGTCCACGGCGGCGCCGAGCAGACCACCGCTCCCTACGGGCTGATAACGGTGATGCCCGACGCCGGCTTCGACGGGGACGGCGGCTTCTGGTTCACGAACTGGGTCGACCGCACGACCAGCCACGGGCCGTCCCAGTACGAGGACTTCCTGATCGACTCGCTCATCCCCTGGGTCGACCACAACCTGCGCACGGTCGCCACCCGGGAGGGGCGGGCCGTGGCCGGGCTGTCCCAGGGCGGGTACGGCTCGGCTGAGATGGCGGCCCGGCATCCCGATCTGTTCGTGTCGATGGCGTCGTTCTCGGGGGCACCGGAGATCGAGCGCGACCCCGAGGTGTTTGCCGGGGCCGTGGGCGTGATCGAGGCCATCGAGGTCGGTGACGACCGGGTGCCACCCTTCTCGGAGCTCGGCAACCCGGCAGTGGACCTGGTCAACTGGCAGGGTCACGATCCCGCCACCCTGGACACGAACCTGCGGGGCATGCGGATCTACCTCTGGACGGGGATGGGGCTGCCCGGGCCCTACGACTCCGGTCCCGATGCATACGGCTCCCTGATCGAGGGGGCGGTGTACCAGTCCACCCAGCACTTCTACGAGCACCTGCAGACCGACGGGATCCCGGCGTACTACGACAACTACGTGTACGGAACCCACACCTTCGCCTACTGGGCCCGCGACCTGCGGGCCTACGTGCCCCGGATGATGCAGGACTTCAGCCATCCGTCGCACCCCGACACGGTCTCGTACACCTCGATCGACAGGCGGTGGTCGCAGTGGGGCTACACGGTGTCGATCGATCGGACGGCCGTCCAGGAGTTCAGCTCCCTCACCGAGGGGGGCGCGGCGGGCTACTCGCTCTCCGGGAGTGGAACCGCGACGGTGACCACGCCCGGCTACTACGCCCCCGGTTCGCTGCTCCAGGTCACGGTCAGCGGACCGTCCAGCACTACGACGCAGATCGTCCGGGTCCCGCCTGACGGCAGGGTCACCACGGTCGTCGGGCTGGGGGGCGGCAGCGCCCGGGTGCGCATCAGCGCCCGGCGGTGACGCCGAGACCCAGACGGCGGCCGAGGAAGGTGTAGGCCAGCGCCGACATCACCGCCTGCTGCGGCGCGTCGGCGGCGCCGGCGTGGCCCCCCTCGATGTTCTCCCAGTAGGTGACGTCGTAGCCCATGTCCGCCAGCCGGGCGGCCATCTTCCGGGCGTGGCCGGGGTGCACCCGGTCGTCTCTCGTCGAGGTGGTGAACAGGACGGGCGGGTAGGGCCGGCCCGGCTCGGCCAGGTGGTACGGGGAGAAGGTACGGATGAACTCCCACTGGGCGGGGTCGTCGGGGTCCCCGTACTCGGCCATCCAGGAGGCGCCGGCCAGCAGGTGGCTGTAGCGGCGCATGTCGAGGAGCGGCGCCTGGCAGACCACGGCTCCGAACAGCTCCGGCGTGCGCACGTACATGTTCCCCACCAGCAGCCCGCCGTTGCTGCCCCCGATGATCCCGAGCTGGGCCGGGGTGGCCACCGACGCGGAGATCAGGTCCCGCGCCACCGCCTCGAAGTCCTCGTAGGCGCGGTGGCGGTCGGCCCGCAGGGCCGCTTCGTGCCAGGCGGGCCCGTACTCCCCTCCCCCCCTGATGTTGGCCACGGCGTAGCGGCCACCGGCGGCCAGCCAGGCCCTCCCCGCGACCGGCGCATAGGTGGCGGTGAGCGACACCTCGAACCCGCCGTACCCGGTGAGCACGGTCGGCCCCGGCGCTCCCTCCTCCAGGGCCGCGGCCGGGCCCACCAGGAAGTAGGGCACCCGCGTGCCGTCGGCGCTGGTCGCGAAGCGTTGGGCCATGGCCAGCCCGGTCGGGTCGAAGCGGTCCGGCACCGAGCGCAGCCTGGTGGCGGCCCCTCCGGCGGGCGCCAGATACAGGGCGTTCGGGTGGAGGAAGTCCTGGCCCACGACGAAGAAGTCGTCGGACTCGTCGGCATCGACCGGCCACGCCGTCTGGGACCAGGACTCGGTCGCCTGCGCCGACGGCAGGCGGCTCCAACCCGAGTCGGGATCGGCCAGCTCGACGCGGTCCCGTACGTGCTCCTGCACGGTGAGCAGGAGGCGCCGCCGGGTCCAGCCCCAGTCCGAGAGCGCGGTGCTGGCGCTGGGCGTGAACACGACGCGGAGGTCACGGGCCCCGGCCAGGTACCCGTCGAGCTCGGCGGCCAGAAGAGTGCCGGCGGCGTGCTGCTCACCGCCGGCGGACCAGGGGCTGCGCAGCCGCAGGAGCAGCCAGCGTTCGCGCACCGCCACCGACGCGTCCTCGGGGACCTCGAGAAGGACCAGCTCGTCCCCCCGGAGGATCCAGCTCCGGGACCGGTAGAAGTCGAGCGCCCGTTGGAAGAGCTGGTGGCGGTGACCGGGGAGGGTCTCGACCGACACGCTGACGGCCACGTCCGCCGCGTCCCCCTCGAACTCCACCGGGGCGTCGGACAGCGGCGTTCCCCGTCGCCACCGCCGGATCGTGCGGGGGTAACCGGACGTGGTCAGGCTCCCGGGCCCGAAGTCGTGGCCCACATAGACCGTGTCGTCGTCGAGCCAGGTCAGCCAGCCCTTGGAGAGCGGCCGGACGAAGCCCCCCTCCTCCTCGGGAACGAAGCGCCGCTCCTCCAGGTCGAACTCTCTCGTCACCGACGCGTCCGAGCCGCCCGGGGACAGGTCGACAAGGGCCCGACGCCGGTCGGGGCGGCGCACGGAGCCTCCCTGGTAGACCCACGACTCGCCCTCGTCGCGGCCGAGGGCGTCGACGTCGAGGAGCACGTCCCAGTCGGGTCGGCCGGCCCGGTAGGCGTCCCAGCTGGTGCGGCGGAGGACGCCGCGCCGCACGATGCGGTCGGTCCAGAAGTTCAGCACCGACGAGTGGTGCACCGACGGGAGCGGGATGCGGTCGTCGGCCTCCAGCACCTCCAGGATCTCGTCCCGGAGGCCCTGGAACCCCTCATCGAAGAGGTCGGACTCGGTCCGGGCGTTGCGCTCCCTCACCCAGGCGAGCGCCCGCTCCCCGTCGACGTCCTCCAACCAGGCGTATCGGTCCTCCATCAGTGGACGCGGACCAGCCGCAGCGTGTCGGTGGTGGGCTGGGCCTCGGTGGGGGAGCCGGCCAGGACCACGACCACGTCCCCGGGGGCGGCGAAGCCGGCCCGCACCGCGCTCTGCACGGCAAACCACACGATCTCGTCGGTGCGCGACGCCTCCCCGACGAGGAGGGGCACCACCCCCCAGCTGATCGCCAGCTGCCGGGCCGTGCGGGAGGACGGCGTGGCGCCGATGATCGGCATGGGTGGGCGGAACCGGGAGATGGCGCGGGCGGTGGCGCCGGTGCGGGTGCACGCGATGACCGCCACCGCGTCCTCCTCCACCGCCGCCCGCCACGCGGCGGCGGTGATGGCGGCGGTGATCCGGGGCGTGGACGACGGATCCCCCGCCACCTCCTGGGCCCCGAGGTTGGTCCCCCAGCCCAGGTAGTCGAAGTCCTGCTCGGCCCGGCGGGCGATGCGGGCCATCGTGGCCACCACACCGGCCGGGTCGACCCCGACGGCGGTCTCCCCCGACAGCATCACCGCCGAGGTGCCGTCCAGGACGGCGTTGGCGACATCGGTGACCTCGGCCCGCGTCGGGGACGAGGCGGTGACCATCGACTCGAGCATCTGGGTGGCGGTGATCACGGGCCGGCCGAACCGGACCGCCGAGCGGATGATCCGCTTCTGGCTGTGGGGGATGTCCTCCAGCGCCATGCGCACGCCCAGGTCGCCGCGGGCGACCATCACGGCGTCGGCGGTGTCCACGATGGCGTCCAGGTCGGCGATGGCCTCGGGCGTCTCCATCTTGGCCACGAGCATCGGCACCGGGGCGCCCGCCCGCTCGGCGGCGCGCTCGGCGGCGCGGCGCACGGCCACGACGTCCTCGGCGCCGCGGACGAACGAGATGGCGATGGCATCCACCTCCTCGCCCACCATGACCTCGACCCGCTCCAGGTCCTCGGGCGTCGGCGTCTCGAGGGTGAGGCGCCCGGCCGGGGCGGTGATTCCCGGCCGGCCCTGGAGCAGCCCGCCGGATTCCACCGCGGCGGCGACGCCGGCGGTGTCCCGCCGGCGCACGGTGAGAGCCACGCCGCCGTCCCCGAGGGCCACGCGGTCCCCCGGCTCGAGCCCGTCGAGCAGCGCCGGATAGGAAACGGGGATCAGCTCCGCCGACGAGGCGAGCCCGGCCGCCCCTCCGGGCACGAGCGTCACCTCGGCCCCGGTCTCCAGCACCACTCCCCCGACGGGGAACGGGGCGGCGCGGATCTTGGGACCGGGCAGGTCCACGAGGACCGAGACCTCGGGCACGGCCTCACGCAGGTTGCGTACCCGCTCGACCGCCTCCGACGTGGCGCCGTGGGCCAGGGTCACCCGGGCCATGTCCATCCCGGCGGCCCTCATGGCGGCCAGCACCTGGCGCGAGTCGGAGGCGGGGCCGACGGTGGCGACGATCTTGGTGCGGCGGGGCCCGGTAGGGGCCGGGACCGGCCCGGCCGGGGGATCGTTGCTCAGCGTCCGCATGCCCTCAGCTTGCCCGCTGTGAGCCGGCCTCACGCGTCTCACTCGGGACCGGGGAACCTGCCACGCTGGTCGCATGGCGCGCATTCCGCTGGTGGACCCCGATCAGCCCGAAGCCCCGGGCCGGGAGACCCTCCTGGCCGTCCGCGACCAGATCGGCACCGACAACAACTTCTTCCTGGCCGTGGCCAACAACCCGGCCGTCCTCGACTCGCTGGTGGCGTTCTCCTCGGGCGTCTACTTCGGCGGGGCCGTCGACCCCCGCCTGACCGAGCTGGCCTACCTCACCGCGTCGGTGGTCAACGCCTGCCACTACTGAGTCCCGACCCACGTGCTCTCCGGTCGGGGAGTCGGGCTCCGGGACGAGCAGATAGCCCTGCTGGCGGACGACCCGCCGCCTGACGACGTGTTCGACGAGGTCGAGCGGGCCGTGGTCACCTACTCCCAGCGCCTCACCCGGATGCAGCCGATCGACGACGACCTGTACGCCGAGCTCGCACGCCACCTCACGCCGGCCGCTCTGGTCGAGCTGTGCTTCGTCGTCGGGTCGGCAAACATGGTCAACCGCTTCCATGCCACCTTCCTCACCGACGTGGAGGCGGGCACCCGGGCCGCCCTCTCTGCCGGCTGCCCGGTGCCTATCCCCCCGCACCCGTCCGGTGGATAATCGAGGGCAGGGCCTGTGCGGGCGCGCTCAGCCGGGCCCGAAGGCCACGATGGCGCCGTCGGAGCCCTGGCTGCCGGTGTCGGCGATCACGAGTCCGTCCGCCACCGCGACGCCCCCGAAGCTGGCCGAGTAGGTCCCGGGCGCGGCCACGTCGTTCAGCGGCATCTGTGCCAGCGGCACGCCGGTCTGCTCGTCCCACGCCGCCACGAAGCCGCTGCTGGCGAGGGAGTAGACCACGCCGTTGCTGACCGCGACGGGGGAGAAATGGACGGGGTCGGCGGCCGCCGCCGTGGCCCACACCGGTCGTCCCGACGCGGCGTCCAGGGACCAGACGTAGCCCGGCGCCGAGATCGGCCCCGTGACCTGGCGGCTCGACGCGTCGTACGCGGTCGACCCCAGGATGCCCCCGGCCGCCGAGCCGGGTCCGACCTGGCTGTGCCACACGGGGGACAGGTCGGAGCGCCGCAGCGCCCAGTACGTGCCCTCCTTCTGCCCCTCCCCGACCAGGTCCTGGCCGCCCACGGTCATCAGATTCGGGGACGCGCCGAAGTCGAAGTCCAGGCCCGGGGTGCTGGAGCTGAACACGTCCCCGGAAGTGGCCTGGAAGTGCCGCTCGATGGTGCCGGTACGGAGGTCGAGGGCCAGGATCGAGTCGGTGGTGGGTGCGGCCGTGCCGGTATAGGCATTCCCGGTCCCGACGTAGACCGTCCCAGAGGCCGGGTCGACAGCCGGGGTGCACCACACCGCCCCGCCGTTGGTCCCGACCGGCACCGTGTAGGTCTTCCAGACCACCGCCCCCGAGCGGGCGTCGAGAGCAGACACGCTGCCCCGTAGGGGTGACGCCGGGTCCCCGCTCGTGGCCGACACCCCCTGCAGCACCACAGAGCGCAGGGTCACGGGATCCGGGGCCACCGTCGGGGATCCGAACACGTCGGCGTCGGTCGAGGTGTCCAGGGTCGTGCGCCACAGCTCGTTCCCGGTGGCGGCGTCGAGGGCCAGTACGTACGGCCCCCCCATGCGGGCGACGGGCACGTAGACCACCCCTCCCGCGACCGCCAACGACCCGTTGACGGGGTCGGGTGATCCCCCCGAAGCCGTCGGGGTGGTCACGGTCCACAGCACCCGGCCGGCGGGACGCCCGGCGACGGGGACCGCCTCGATGGCGCGGACCCGGCCCCCGTTGGAGCCCACGTAGACGACGCCGCCCGAAACGACCGGCGTGCCCGTGAAGTCACCGTCGGTGAAGTCGGCCCGCCAGGCCTGCCTCATCCCGGCCACCGCGGTCGCGTCCGGGCCGCCGGTCACGGTCCGGCTGTTCGCCAGGTCGGCGCCGTACAGCGGCCACTCCCCGCTCGAGTCAGCCACCGTGCCGCCCGGGGCGCCCGGGCCCGGAGTGGCGGCCCGGGCCGGCGCTCTCGTTACGGCGACGGGCAGGATCAGAAGGCCCACCAGCAGAGCCAGAAGTCGTCTCACGTTCCCCTCGGTGCGATGTTCCGTCGGCGGCGTCATAAAATTCGCCAACCGGATATACGGGACCTCTCCCCCCGCGGTTCACCCGGTCCGGTGGCCGCCCGGCGGGGCACACGGAGGGCCGGCCGGGATCAGGAAATGGCCAGCTCGGACGCGGCCGTCATGCGCCGGCTGAGCATCCCGAAGCCGCACGCCGCCGCCGCCACGCACATGACGATGCCCACCAGGTAGGCGTCGTGGAAGGACCCGACCAGGCCCGCCGCCGCCTGGCGGGAGGCCTGGATGGTCTGCATGACCTGGATGCCGGCCACCACCCCGACCTGGGCCATCAGCTGCTGCGACGCGCTCGCCACGCCGAGGCTGTCCTCGTCGACGGAGTTGGCCACCGCCGCCGCCACGGAGGGTGACGCCACCCCCATCCCGACCCCGGACAGGGCCAGGGCCAGGATCACCCAGGTCGTGCCCGACTCCCGGGTCACCACGGCAAATACGGCCATCGACGCCGCGAGCGCCGCCGATCCCGCCACCGCCGAGAAGCGCTGGCCCACCCGCCCGGCCAGGTAGCCCGCCACCGGGGCCACGATCGAGAAGGTGAGCGGGCGGGCTATCACCATGAGGCCGGCCCCGGCCGTCGAGAGGCCGTAGACCCGCTCCAGGAGGATCGGAGCCAGGATGAAGCCCCCCATGTAGGCGAAGTTGGTGAACACCTGGTTGGCGATGGGGAACGAGAAGTTGCGCCGGCGCAGCAGCTCCAGTGGGAGCAGCGGCGCCCGGGCCCGCCGCTCGGCCCGCACGAACAGCACCGCCGCCACCGGGCACAGGACAAACGCCCCGACCACCAGCGGTGAGGACCAGCCCATCACCGGCCCCCGGTTCAGCCCGACCAGCAGGGCGGTGACCGACACCGTGATCGCCACCGCCCCGGCCCGGTCGAAGGCCTCGGAGCGGGCCGGCTCGGTCTCGGGCAGGACCAGGTAGGCCACGACCAGGGCGGCCGTCGTGAGCGGGGCCTGGAGGAGGAACAGGGCGCGCCACCCGAAGGCCGAGATGAGGAACCCGCCGACGACCACGCCGATGACCGGGCCGCCCGCCCCGACCAGCGACCACCACCCCATGGCCTTGGTCCGGTCCTCCTCCTCGAAGACCCGGAAGATGAGGGCCATCGAGGCCGCCCCCGCCGCCGCCCCGTCGATCCCCGACAGGGCCCGGGCCGCGATCAGCGACCCGATGTTGGGCGCCGCCGCCGTGAGCAGGGCGCAGACGACGGCCAGGGCCGTCCCCGCCAGGTAGAGGCGGCGGTGCCCGTAGGTGTCCCCGATCTTGCCCAGCACGGGGGCCGCCACCCCGAAGGTGAGCAACGGGGCCGTTATCACCCACGTCACGTCGGCCAGTGAGGTGTGCAGGCCGTGGGCGACGTTGGTGAGCGCCACCGCAAAGATCGTGAAGGTCACGTTGACCGAGAACAGCCCCGCCAGCACCGTCCAGAGGACCACCCAGCGGTGGTGGCGACCCCCGACCGGCGTCTCCTTGGGACCGGGGACGACCTCGCGGGCCCGGCGGTAGAGGCGGCGGAACAGCGGCCACGGAACGACCACCTCGTCCCCACCCGCGGCGCCGATGGTGAAGGTGTCGCGCTGGTCCCGTGACGAGCTCATCGGTCCCCGGGACCCTACCTGCGCCTCCCCGCCCCCCTACGGGCGGGGCCAGCCCGGGGCCGGGCGCGCCGCAGGGCCCAAGGGGGCGGCGGCACCGGCAGCGGCTGGGGAACACTGCCTCAGCAACGCCACCCCCTTGGGCCCTGCGAGATCCGATACTACGTCCTGGATACCCCCGGATGGGAGGGCTAATTCCCCATCCCCCGGATTAGCCAGAATGTCCCTGATCCTCGCCGACCAGGCTCTTCATGGAGGCCTCCAGCTCGCCGACGGTCCAGCGGTCGTCCTTCTCGATCGACTCCCCCATAGACCAGTTGCGCATGAGCTGCACCCGGCCCCCCTGCACGAAGAACACCTTCCCGGTGGCGGGGCAGGACTCGGTGGCCAGGTAGGCGACGATGGGCGAGACGTTGGCCGGGTCCCAGATGTCGAACACCCCGGGGTCGTCGGGGGCCTTCACCATGTCGCCCAGGCCGGGCGTGGCCTCGGTGAGGCGGGTGCGGGCGGCGGGGGCGATGGCGTTCACCCTGACCCCGTAGCGGGCCAGCTCCTGGGCGGTGATGACCGTGAACGCCCCCAGCCCGGCCTTGGCCGCGCCGTAGTTGGACTGGCCCGGGTTGCCGAGCAGGCCCGACGTCGAGGAGGTGTTGATGATCGACGCCCGCACCTCGCGGCCGGCCTTGCTCTGCTCCCGCCAGTAGGCCGCCGCCCACCGGGAAGGGACGAAGTGCCCCTTCAGGTGCACATGGACGACCGAGTCCCATTCCTCCTCGGTCATGTTGACGAGCACCCGGTCCCGCAGGATCCCGGCGTTGTTGACCAGCACGTGGAGGTCCCCGAACGCCTCGACGGCGGCGTTGATCAGGCGCTGGCCGCCCTCCCAGTCGGCCACGTCGTCGGCGTTGGCCACCGCCTCCCCGCCGGCGGCGAGGATCTCGTCGACCACCTGCTCGGCTGCCGAGCGGTCCACACCGGTGCCGTCGGGCGCGCCACCGAGGTCGTTGACCACCACCTTGGCCCCCTCAGCGGCAAAGAGCAGGGCGTGCTCCCGGCCGATGCCCCGGCCGGCGCCGGTGATGATGGCGACTCGACCGTCCAGCGCTCCCATGGGCGCGGAACTTAGTGGGTGTAGAGGTCGACCGACGACCCCGCCGTCACCTGGCTCCCGGGGGGCGGATCGGTCACGAAGACCCTCCGGTTGGGCGGGCCGTAGACGTTCGAGACCACCAGCCCGGCCTGCTGCAGGTCGGAGGTGGCCTGGTCCACGCTCTCCCCGGTGACGTCGGGGACCCGCACCATCTGGGCGCCCCTGGACACCTTCACCGTGACCGTGGCCCCCTTGGCCACGGACGCTCCCGCCGCCGGATCGGTCGCGACGACCTGGCCCGCCGGGTAGGTGCCGGTGTTGTCGTAGACCTGGGCCTTCTTGGGCACCAGTCCCAGCTGGGCCAGCTGCGCCGCGGCCTGGTCGTAGCTCTCTCCCGCAAGGGAGGGGATCGTCCGGGGGGCGGGCCCGCTGGACACGGTGAGGGTCACGACCGTGCCCCTGGCCTGCAGGCCCCGCTTCGGGGACCAGTCCATGACCTGGCCGGCCGGAACCGTCTCGTCGTTCTTCGTCACGACCTGGTCGGCCAGGCCGGCCGACTGCAGTCTGGCGACGGCGTCGGTCTGCGACAGCCCGGTCAGGTCGGGCACCGCACGCGGCGCCGCTCCCCGGGACGGGTAGAGCGTGACGGTGGAGCCCTCCTTCAGGGAGCCCCCCGGCGCCGGGCTCTCGGCCACGATCTGGCCGACCGGGAGCTGCTCGTCGTAGCGGCCCGGACCGACGCGGACGTGGAACTTGTCGGGGGCCAGCATGGCCTCGGCCTGGGCCACGGTCCGACCCCGGGTGTCGGGAACCGGATGGCTGGGCGTGGCCAGCTTGAAGACCCCGACCGCCAGCCAGGCGCCCACGCCGGCGGCGACGGCCGCCAGCAGCACGACCGCCACCCAGAGCGCGGGCCGGCGCCCCCGCCGGGAGGGCGGGGCGGGGACGGGACCGCCGGGAGGAGCCGGGGCGGTCCGGGTGGCGCCGGCGGGACCGACGGCCCCGGCGGTGGCCGGCATGGTCGCCGCCTCCTGGTCGAACACCCCGATCCGGGTGGGGGCGTCGGCCCAGTCCGGCTCGGCGGGGGCCACGGTGCCCGCCCTCGGGCCGGCCGGGGCCCCGATCTCGGTGGTGTCGACCAGCGCCGGCGCCAGGGGCACGGGAGCGGCGGGCCCGACGGCGCGCAGGACCCCGTCGAGAGCGGCGGCCAGGGCGGCGGCGGAGAGCCGCTCGGCCGGATCGGCGGCGCTGGCCGAGGTCAGCGCCGGCGCCAGGGGGCCGAGCTCGGGACCGGCCTCGATGCTGCGCCCCTGGCGGGCCATCAGGGTGGCCACGGTGGTGTCGGCGGAGAACGGGACGGTCCCCGTCAGGGCCTCGGTCAGCACCAGGGCCAGGGAGTAGACGTCGGTCGGGGCGGCCGTCCCCCGACCCACCGCCTGCTCCGGAGAGGAGTAGCGGGCCGTGCCGAGGATCACCCCCTCGGGCTCGGTCCAGGTGGCGTCGGCCATGGCCCGGGCCAGCCCGAAGTCGGCGATGGCCAGCCGCCCCTCCTCGTCGAACAGGAGGTTGGCGGGCTTGATGTCGCGGTGGACCAGGCCCCGGGCGTGGGCGTGGGCCAGCCCCGACGCCGCCTCCCGGCCGATCTGGGCCACCTGGGCGGGGCTGAGGGCGCCGGCCCGGTCGAGGATCTGGCGCAGGCTGCCGCCGGCCAGGTACTCGAGGACCACGTAGGCGACGCCGTCGTCCTCCCCCCAGTCGTAGACCTGGACGATGTGGGGGTGGCGCAGGCCGGCCGCCGCCCTGGCCTCCGACTGGAACCGGCGCAGGAAGGACTCGTCGGCGGCCAGCGCCGGGTGGAGCACCTTGACCGCGACGCGCCGGCCCAGGACGTGGTCTTCGGCCAGGTAGACCGCTGCCGAGGCCCCCGCGCCCAGGGGGAGAAGGAGGTGGAAGCGGCCACCCAGCGCCCGACCGAGCAGGTCAGCTACACGCTGCATCGGCACCAAACCAAGGCTACCGGGGCAACTCTCCGGTTTGGAGGAGGGCCCCGAAGGCCTCCTCGTCGAGCACCGGGGTGCCGAGGGTCTCGGCCTTGGTGAGCTTGGCCGCCCCCGGATCCGCCCCGACGACCAGGGCGTAGGTCGACTTCGAGACGCTGCCCGGTGACTTGCCTCCCCGGGCCAGGATGGCCGCCTCCGCCTCCTCCCTCGTGAAGCCCTCGAGCGTCCCGGTCACGACCACGCTGCGCCCGGCCAGGACCGGGGGGACGTCCTCGGCCGGCCCGCCCCCGGCGGACAGGTTCACGCCGGCGGCCCGGATCTTCTCGATGACCGACCGGTTGCGCTCGGATGCGAAGAACTCGTGCACGGACCGGGCGATGACCGGTCCGATCCCCTCCACCGCCGCCAGCTCCTCGGGGGAGGCGGCCATGATCCGGTCGAGGTGGCCGAGGGCCCGGGCCAGCACCGCCGAGCCGGTGCCGCCCAGGTGGCGGATCGACAGGCCCATCAGCAGGTTGGCGAGCGGTCGCTGCTTGGAGGCCTGGATGGCGCCGAGGAGGTTCGAGACCGACAGGGCGGCAAAGCCCTCCAGCCCGAGCAGCCGCTCCTCGGTCAGGGAGTACACGTCCCCTGCGTCGGAGATCAGCCCGGCGTTGACCAGCTGGTAGACGCGCTGTTCCCCCAGCCCCTCGATGTCCATGGCGCTCCGGGAGGCGAAGTGGATGATCCGCTGCACCCGCTGGCCGGGACAGTCGAGGTTGGTGCAGAAGGTGTCGGCTTCCCCCTCGAGACGCACCAGCGGGCCGCCGCACACCGGGCACTTCGACGGGAACCTCCACGGCCGCAGGCCTTTGGGGCGGAGGGACAGCACCGGGCCCACCACCTCGGGGATGACGTCCCCCGCCTTGCGCACGATGACGGTGTCACCGGGACGGACGTCCTTCACCCGGACCTGGTCCTCGTTGTGCAGAGTGGCCAGGCCGACGGTGGACCCCCCGACGAAGACCGGCTCCAGCTGGGCGAACGGCGTCGCCTTCCCGGACTTCCCGATCGAGACCATGATCCCCTTGAGCGTGGTGTGGCGCTCCTCGGGCGGGAACTTGTAGGCCACCGCCCAGCGGGGGGCGTGCGAGGTCGATCCCAGCTCCTGGCGGCGGGCCAGGTCGTCGATCTTGATGACGACGCCGTCGATCTCGTAGTCGAGGTCGTGGCGGTGCTCCTGCCAGCGCTGGCAGAAGGTGTACACCTCGTCGAGGCCGTGGAGCAGCTGGATCTGGGGGTTCACCGGCAGCCCTGCCTCCCCGAGCCAGGAGAGGGTCTGCGTGTGGGAGGTGAAGTGGCGGGTGCCGCGGGTGACGACCAGCTCGTAGGCCCAGAAGGACAGGTCCCGCGACGCCGTGATGGCGGCGTCCTTCTGCCGCAGCGATCCCGCCGCCGAGTTGCGGGGGTTGGCGAAGAGGCGCAGGCCGGCCTCGGCCTGGCGCTTGTTGAGCTCCTCGAAGGCGGGCACGGGCATGTACACCTCGCCCCGGACCTCGATCTCCGCCGGTGGGTCCACCATGGCCAGCCGGTCGGGGATGGCCCTGATCGTCCGGATGTTGGCGGTGACGTCCTCCCCGACCCGGCCGTCGCCGCGTGTGCCGGCCCGGGCCAGCTCCCCGTTCTCGTAGAGGAGCGACATGGCCACCCCGTCGATCTTCAGCTCGCAGACATAGGCCACCTCACCCGGCACGATGCGGTCCATGCGCTTGACCCACGCCTCCAGCTCCTCCATCGAGAAGGCGTTGTCGAGCGACATCATCGGCACCCGGTGCTGCACGGGGGCGAACAGCGGCGAGGGCGCCGCCCCGACGGTCTGGGTGGGGGAGGCGTCGTCGACCAGCTCGGGGTGGTCGGCCTCGATCCGGCGCAGCTCCCGCACCAGCGCGTCGTACTCGGCGTCGCTGATCTCGGGGGCGTCGAGCTGGTGGTAGAGCAGGTTGTGGTGCTCGACCTGGCGGCGCAGCTCCTCGGCCCGGCGGGCCACGTCCGGGCCGTCCCCGGCGGCGGATCCCGGCGGCGTCACGCCACCACCGCCGCGCCGAGGACCCGGTCCCCCTCGTAGAAGGCCACGGTCTGGCCCGGTGCCACCCGCCGGATGGGCCGCTCCAGCTCGATCACACCGCCGCGGAGGCGGGCCGGCACCGCCTGGCCGTGGGCCGAGGTCTGCACCAGGAGAGGCGTGTCCTCCGGCACCGGCTCGTCCGACGTCGACGTCGCAGCCGTCACCGGGACAGCGGTCGTCATCAGGTCCTCCAGGCGGCCGACGACCACCCGCCGCCGGCCCACGTCCACGCTCACGGCGTACCGGCGCTCGGTGTCGCGCCCCGACGCCAGGCCCCGTCGCTGGCCCACCGTGACCAGCTCGACGGCGTCGACCGTGCCGACCTCTTGTCCCGACCTGGCGTCGACCAGCGTTCCCGGATGGAGCTCGGCCCGCGCCGAGAGGAACGCCTCGCGTCCTGCCGAGGCGGTGATGAAGCACACGTCGAGGCTGTCGGGCTTGGCGGCCGTCCGCAGGCCGAGAGCGGCGGCGTACCCGCGCACCTCGGCCTTGGTGAGCTCACCGACCGGCAGGAGGACGCGCTCCAGCTGGTCGCGCCTGAGCACGGCCAGCACGTAGGACTGGTCCTTGGCCCCGTCCCGGCCCCGGATCAGCCGTCCTGCGCTGATGCGCGCATGGTGGCCGGTGGCCACGACGTCGAAGCCGAGCCGGAGGGCCCGGGAGAGGAAGCGGTCGAACTTGAGGTGCCGGTTGCACTCGACGCAGGGGTTCGGAGTGCGCCCGGCCAGGTGGTCCGTCACATACGGGTCGACGACGTGGCGCTCGAAATCGGCGGAGAAGTTGAACACGTGGTGGTCGACGCCCAGCTGCTGGCACACCCGCCGGGCGTCGTCGACATCGGCCACCGAGCAGCACCCGGAGTCCGAGGGTCCGCCCCACAGCTTCATGGTGGCGCCGACGACCGAGTGCCCGGCGTCGCGCAGCAGCGCCGCCGCCACCGACGAGTCGACCCCGCCCGACATGGCCACCAGGACGCGCATCAGGCCGGGATGGTCGAGCGGAGGCGGGCCACCGCCGCTGGGATCACCGCGAGGGCGGTGTCGACGTCGGCGTCGGTGCTGCACCACCCGAGCGAGAGCCGCAGGGCCGAGAGCGCCTCGTCCTCGGGCAGTCCCATGGCCATCAGCACGTGGCTGGGCTCGAGGGCCCCGGATGCGCATGCCGACCCGGCCGAGGCGCACAGGCCCGACTCGTCGAGGAGGAACAGGAGCGCCTCGCTCTCCACGCCCGGAATCCGGAGATGGCAGCTCCCTGCCACCTTGCGTTCCCGCCCCCCCGTCTCGACGGCCCCGGGCACGGCCCGCAGCAGGCCGTCGGCCAGCCGGTCGCGGAGGGCCCCGACCCGCGCCACGGTGAACTGGCGCTGCCGGACCGTGGCCTCGGCCGCCGCCGCCATGCCCACGATGCCGGCCACGTTGTGGGTCCCGCTGCGCAGGCCCCGCTCCTGTCCGCCTCCGTGGATGACGGGGGCCGGGGCGCGCTCTCCCCGCACCACCAGGGCCCCGACGCCCTGGGGCCCCCCGAACTTGTGGGCGCTGACCGCCACCATGTCGGCCCCTGCCGCCAGGTCGGCCACGTCCAGCCAGGGGAAGGCCTGGACGGCGTCGGTGTGGAGGAGGGCGCCCGGCGCACCGCGCCGGACCACCTCGACCACGGCCTCGAAGGGCTGGACGACCCCCACCTCGTTGTTGGCCAGCATCACCGAGACCACGACCACGTCGGGGCCCAGCGCCGCCTCCAGATCGTCCAGGTCGACCACCCCGTCGGCGCCCACGGCCACGACCGTGCCCCCGACGACGGTGACCGACGCCAGGACGGCCTCGTGCTCCACCGCCGTGCAGACGGCCGGTCGGCCCGGCCCTCCCCCACCCCAGCCGCCCCGCGCGGCCGCTACCGTGCCCAGCACGGCCAGGTTGTCGGCCTCGGTCCCCGATCCGGTGAAGACCACCTCGCCGGGCCGGGCGCCGAGTGCCGCCGCCATCGTCTCCCGGGCCTCCTCGACCGCGGCCCGGGCGGCGCGGGCCACGGCGTGGCTGCCCGACGCGTTGCCGAAGCGCCCGGAGAGGAAGGGCGCCATGGCCTCGGCCGCCTCGGGGCGCAGCGGCGTCGTCGCGGCGTGGTCGAGGTAGGTGGTCATGGCCCGTCCAGCCTAAGAGCGGGCGGTGGCAGCCCGGGCCTTGCCGACGATACGAACACGCTGAGCGGTAACCTCTCGTGGTAGTCAGGAAGGAATGCGTACGACAGTGGGATCCAGTTGAGCCAGCTACGCCTTGACCCGCTGACCGGGCGCTGGGTGGTGGTCAGCTCCGACCGGGCCGCCCGTCCCGAGGCCTTCCTGTCGCGCTCCCTCCCGGTCGAGTCGGGCCCGGCCCGGCCCTGCCCCTTCTGCCGGGGCAACGAGGAGTCGACCCCGCCGGCCCTGGAGACCTACGGACCGTCCGGTCAGTGGCAGGTCAGGGTGGTGCCGAACCTCTATCCCGCCTTCGTCGGGGACGACCCCATGGTGGTGACCCACCTCGGCCCCGCCTTCACCCAGGCCCCCGCCAGCGGGATCCACGAGGTGCTGGTCCTGTCCCCCGAGCACAACGCCGGCTGGGCCGACCTCGACGACAGCCAGACCGCCCTGGTCATGGCCGCCATCCGGGACCGGATCGACGCCCACTCCCGGGCCCGCTCCCTGCGCTACACCCAGGCCATCGTGAACTCGGGCCGGGAGGCCGGGGCGTCCATCGAGCACCCGCACGGCCAGCTGCTCGGCATGCCCTTCGTGCCGAGGGAGCTGGTGGACGAGCAGGCCGGCTTCGCCCGGTTCTCGGGGAGCTGCCTGCTGTGCACGACCATCGACGCCGAGGAGGACGCCGGCCATCGCCTCGTCCATGCCGACGAGGACGTGATCGTGGTCTGCCCGTTCTGGAGCGGTCTGCCCTACGAGATGCTCGTGCTGCCCCGCTACCACGACGCCCACCTGCACCACGCCCCGGAGCCCGCCCTGTTCGCCTTCGGGCGGGCCATCGGCCAGGCGCTGCGGCGGCTGGAGGGCCACCTCGGGGACGTGGCGTTCAACCTGGTGTTCCACTCGGCGCCCTACCGGGCCACCGGCACCTACCACTGGCACGCCCACCTGCTGCCCAAGCTGACGACGGCGGCCGCGTTCGAGCAGGGCACCGGGGTGCCGATCAACGTGGTGGCGCCCGAGATCGCCGCCGCCGATCTGCGCGGCGCCCCCGTCGGGGTTTAGCTCAATCCTGGGCTAACCAGAGCACGCCCAACGGCGGGAGCGTCATCTCGGCTGAATAGGGCAGCCCGTGGAACGGGTGGTCCCCGGCCCACACCTCCCCGCCGTTGCCGACGCCACTGCCGCCGTACTCGGCGGCGTCGCTGTTGACGACCTCGCGCCACGAGCCGCCGGCCGGCAGCCCGATGCGGTAGCCGTGGCGCACGACCGGGCTGAGGTTGGCGACGCAGACCACGGCCGGCCCCTGCCCGCCGGCGCCGAAGCGGAGGAAGGACGCCACGTTGGAGTCGACGTCGCTGGCGTCGATCCAGCGGAACCCCTCAGGTGAGAAGTCGCGCTCCCAGAGCGCCGGATGGGCGGTGTAGACGCGGTTGAGGCTGCGGATCAGCTCCTGCACACCGCGGTGGTAGCCGTGCTCGAGCAGGTGCCAGTCCAGGCTCTGGTCGTGGCGCCACTCCCACGGCTCGGCAATCTCCCCGCCCATGAACAGCAGCTGCTTGCCGGGATGGGCCCACATCCAGGCGTAGAGGGCCCGCAGGTTGGCGAAGCGCTGCCACTCGTCTCCGGGCATCTTCCCGAGCAGCGATCCCTTACCGTGCACGACCTCGTCGTGCGACAGCGGCAGCACGAAGTTCTCGCTGAACGCGTACAGCAGGCCGAAGGTCAGGCGGTCCTGGTGGAAGCGGCGGTAGATGGGCTCGTTCTCGAAGTACTCGAGCGTGTCGTGCATCCAGCCCATGTTCCACTTGAAGGTGAACCCGAGCCCGCCGTCGGACGTGGGCTGGGACACTCCCGGCCACGCCGTCGACTCCTCGGCCAGAGTCACCGCCCCGGGCTCCTCGGCCACCACGACCTCGTTGAGCTCGCGCAGGAACGAGATGGCCTCGAGGTTCTCCCGCCCCCCGTACTGGTTGGGGATCCACTCTCCCTCCTTGCGGGAGTAGTCGAGGTAGAGCATCGACGCCACCGCATCCACGCGGAGGCCGTCGATGTGGAACGACTCCAACCAGTACAGGGCGTTGCTGATGAGGAAGTTCCGCACCTCGTTGCGCCCGAAGTTGAACACGAGCGTGCCCCAGTCGGGATGGGCACCCTTGCGCGGGTCGTCGTGCTCGTAGAGGGCGGTGCCGTCGAACCGGGCCAGGGCCCAGTCGTCGCGCGGGAAGTGGGCCGGCACCCAGTCCACGATCACACCGATGCCCCGCCTGTGCAGGGCGTCGACCAGCCGGCGCAGCGCGTCCGGACTCCCGTAGCGCGCCGTGGGGGCGAAATACGACGACACCTGGTAGCCCCACGACCCCCCGAAGGGGTGCTCGGCCAGCGGCATGAACTCGACGTGGGTGAAGCCCATCTCGGCCAGGTAGTCAGGGAGCTGCTCGGCCAGCTCGTCGTAGGACAGCGGCCGGCCCCCCTCCTCCCCGTTGCGGCGCCACGACCCGGCGTGCAGCTCGTACACCGACATGGGCCGCACGTGGGGATGCGGGTCGGAGCGCTCGGCCATCCAGCTCCCGTCCCGCCACTGGTGGTGGTCGGGGGCGGCCACGATGCTGTTGGTGCCGGGCGGGAGCTCGGCCTGACGGGCGTAGGGATCGGCCTTCAGGCGGAGGCGGCGGTCCTGGGTCAGCAGCTCGAACTTGTAGCGGCAGCCGGGCTCGACGTCGGGGAGGAAGAGCTCCCAGATGCCCGAGGCGCCCATGCTGCGCATGGGGTGCATGCGCCCGTCCCACAGGTTGAAGTCCCCGACCACCCGCGCCGAACGGGCGTTGGGCGCCCAGACGGCGAAGGACGTGCCGTGCACGCCCTGATGGACCAGGGTGCGGGCTCCCAGGACCTCCCAGAGGCGGTGGTGGCGGCCCTCCCCGAACAGGTAGAGGTCGAGCTCACCCACGGTGGGCCAGAACCGGTAGGGGTCCTCGATGCTGATCGAGACCCCGTCGGGGTAGTCGGCCTCCAGGCGGTAGGCGACGTTCTCGGCCAGGTCGGGCAGCTCGGCCACGAAGAACCCGGCCGGGTGGGCCTGGCGCATGTCGATGCGCTTGCCCTCCTCGGTGAGCAACCGCATGGCCACGGCGTCCGGCCGCCAGGCCCGCACCTCGGGGCCGTGGGCGCCCAGCAGGTGGTGGGGGTCGGCGTGCTCGCCTGCCACCAGCCTCTCGATCTCGGCGGTCAGTCCCGGCACTGTCCTCGTGGATTTCGACACGTCCTACCCCCTACCCCGCCAGCAGGCGGTCGATTGCATCTCTCGGGATCTGCTCCCAGTCGGGCCGGTGGGCCCGCTCGTAGGCGACCTCGTAGAGGGCCTTGTCGACCTCGAAGAACGTGGTCAGCTCCCGGGTGGCCTCCCCCTCCGGGTCCCCTCCCGGCAGGAGGCTCCCGATGCCCTCCACCCGGTTGTAGCCCTCTAAGAATGCCTCCCGGGTGTGCTGCTCCCAGGCCCGGGCCCGCCCGGCCAGGCCCTCCTGGTCGGCGTCGTCCCGGTCGGCCAGGGCCACGGCGGCGGCGTAGTGGAACGAGCGCAGCATCCCGGAGACGTCCTTGGCCGGGGGCCAGGGCAGCCGCCGTTCGGCCAGGGGGCGGGCCGGCTCCCCCTCGAAATCCAGGACGTACCAGCCGCTGTCGGTCCGCATGACCTGGCCCAGGTGGTAGTCACCGTGGACCCTGATGGAGGGGCCGAGGGCCCCGGTCTCGGCCAGCCTGCGCACCCGGGCGGACAGGGCGCCGACCCGGCGCTCCACCTGCGGGCCGAGGCGCAGGGAGGCGGCCCGCTCCTCGATGGCCCGGGCCCAGTCGTCGGCGCTTCCGCGGTGCAGCCCGAACGCCTCGGACAGCGCCAGGTGGAGCCGGGCGGTCATGTCCCCGATGCGCCGGGCCTCGGACGCCATGTTCCCGCCCGCCTCGGCCGGGTCGGGCTCGGCCCCGCCGTAGAGGTCCCGCAGCGAGGCCAGGGCCAGGGCCCAGCCCTCGGTGCCGCCGGCCAGGTACTCCTGGGCCACGGCCAGGTCGTACTCCCCGCGCCGCCACACCGCGACCGGCGAGGGCAGGTGGTTGAAGCCCACCCGGTCCAGGGCGGTGCCGACCTCGACGTCGGGGTTGGGGCCGGGGTGCACGCGCCGGTACACCTTCATGATCACCTTCTCCCCGATCACGACCGAGCTGTTCGACTGCTCGGCGCCGACGGGGCGGACCATCATCTCGGCCACGCCCGGCACTCCGACGAGGGCCGCGAACTTGCGGGCCGCTTCGGGGTCGACGAGGGCGTCGTAGGCGAAGTGCTTACCGTCGTCGGCGTCCACGAAGCCGAGCACGTCACGGTCCCCGAGGTCGATGGCGTCGGGGCGCACGCCCACCAGCGCCTGATACACGGGCCCGGGGCCGGCGTGCACGAGGAACCACAGCACGCCGGGCGCGTCCCCGTCGGGAGGGACCAGCACCTCGGAGTGCTCGACCTCGACGGTCGTGGGCCCGTCCGCACCGTGGGCCATCCAGCGCTGACGGTCGAGCCACGGGCCGATGAGGGTGGCCACGGCGTCGGTGAGCCTCATGATCGGTCCTCCTCGAGCAGCTCGAACCAGTGGAAGGAGTAGGGGCCGAGGGTCACGAAGTACGGCAGGGACCCGACCCGGGGGAACGGCACCCGGCCCAGCATCTCCAGAGGCGTGCGTCCCTCCCAGCGCCCGAGGGCCAGCTCGCAGGGCTGGGCGAAGCGGGACAGGTTGTTGACGCACAGCACGACCTTCTCGCTCCCGTCCTCTCCCTGCTCGATGCGCACATATCCCAGTACGGACGGGTTCTCCACCGGCAGCACCTCGAAGCGTCCCGTGCCGAGCATGGGGTGCTGGTGGCGGACCTCGAGCATGCGCTTCATCCAGTGCAGGAACGAGCTCGGGTTGCGCATCTGCGCCTCGACGTTCACGGACCCGAACCCGTACACGGGGTCCATCAGGGGCGGCAGGTACAGCTGGGCGAAGTCCGCCCGCGAGAACCCGGCGTTGCGGTCCGGGGACCACTGCATCGGCGTGCGGACCCCGTCCCGGTCACCGAGATAGATGTTGTCCCCCATCATCAGCTCGTCCCCGTAGTAGAGGATGGGGCTGCCGGGCAGCGAGAAGAGCAGGGCGTGCAGCAGCTCGGCCACCCGCCGGTCGTTGTCGACCAGCGTGGCCAGGCGGCGGCCGATGCCGATGTTGCGGCGCATGCGCGGGTCCTTGGCGTACTCCGCGTACATGTAGTCCCGCTCCTCGTCGGTCACCATCTCGAGGGTCAGCTCGTCGTGGTTGCGCAGGAAGATGCCCCACTGGCAGCCCGCGGGGATGTCCGGGGTCTGGGCCAGGATCTCGGTGACCGGGAAGCGCTGCTCCCGGCGCACGGCCATGAACATGCGGGGCATGAGCGGGAAGTGGAAGCACATGTGGCACTCGTCCCCGTCCCCGAAGTAGTCGACGACGTCGGCGGGCCACTGGTTGGCCTCGGCCAGGATCACCGAGTTTGGGTGGGTGGCGTCGATCTCCTTGCGCACCCGCTTGAGGTACTCGTGGGTCTCGGGCAGGTTCTCCCCGTTGGTCCCGTCGCGCTCGAAGAGATAGGGCACGGCGTCGAGGCGGAACCCGTCGAGCCCGACGTCGAGCCAGAAGCGCACCACGTCGAGCATGGCCTGGGCCACCTCGGGGTTGTCGTAGTTGAGGTCGGGCTGGTGCGAGAAGAACCGGTGCCAGTAGTACTGGCGACGCACGGGGTCGTAGGCCCAGTTGGACCGCTCGGTGTCGACGAAGATGATCCGGGCGTCGGGATAGCGCTGGTCGTCGTCGCTCCACACGTACCAGTCGGCCTTCGGGTTGGTGGTGTCCTGGCGGGACTCCTGGAACCACGGGTGCTGGTCGCTCGTGTGGTTCATGATCATGTCGGCAATGACGCGGATGCCCCGCCGGTGGGCGTTCTCGATCAGCTCGACGAAGTCACCGAGGTCCCCGTACTCGGGAAGGATCGTGAAGAAGTCGCTGATGTCGTAGCCGCCGTCACGCAGGGGGGACTGGTAGAACGGCAGCAGCCACAGGCAGTCGATCCCCAGCCAGGACAGGTAGTCGAGCTTGCCGGTGAGCCCCTTGAGGTCCCCGGTGCCGTCGTCGTTGGCGTCGTAGAAGCCCCGCACCAGCACCTCGTAGAAGACCGCCGTGCGGTACCACTGCGGGTCGTCGGCGGACGGCCCGGCCAGGCGCGACCGGCCCGGGTGGGGCCGGGGCTGCCCCTGGCGCCGCTGGCCCGTGCGCGCCGCCGCGGGTCGGGGTCGGCGGGGCGGGCGTTCGGTCGGGGGCCCGGGCGTCAGGGTGAGAACCTGCGCAGGTGCAGGAGGTGGGCGGGGGTGTCCGCCGGGTCGAGCCGCACGTAGGGCTCCGGGCCCTGCCAGGTGAAGGACCGGCCGGTCAGCTCGTCGAAGGCCTCGAAGGGCTGGTCCCACGGCAGGCCGAGGCGCCCCAGGTCGATCCACAGCGTCGTCTCCTGGGTCCCCAGCGGATCGAGGTTCACCACGGTCAGCACCACGTCGGAGCGGTCGTCGGTGTGCTTCGAGTAGGCGAGGATGGCGTCGTTGGCGCTGTGGTGGAACGTGATGTTCCGCAGCCACCCCAGGGCCGGATGACGGCGCCGGACGGCGTTGACCCGGGCGATGAACGGAGCCAGTGAATCGGGCCGCTCCCAGTCGCGGTTGCGGATCTCGTACTTCTCGGAGTGCAGGTACTCCTCGTTTGTGTCGGATGCGGGCTCGTTCTCCCCGAGCTCGTAGCCGCTGTAGATCCCGTACGACGGGGTCATCGTGGCGGCCAGCACGAGGCGCATGCGGAACACCGAGAGCGGCCCGTTGCGCAGCGGCCCCGAGAGGATGTCCGGGGTGTTGGGCCAGAAGTTCGGGCGCATGTAGTCGGCCGTCGGCCCGTGGGCCAGCTCGGTCAGGTACTCGCGCAACTCCCACGCGCTGTTGCGCCAGGTGAAGTACGTGTAGCTCTGGGAGAAACCGACCTCGGCCAGCTTGGCCATCATCTTGGGTCGGGTGAACGCCTCGGCCAGGAAGACCACGTCGGGGTGGGGCCCGTGGATGGCGGGGATCAGCCACTCCCAGAACGCCACCGGCTTGGTGTGGGGGTTGTCGACCCGGAAGATCCGGATACCGCGCTCGATCCAGTGCTCGAGGATCCGCCGGCACTCCTCCCACAGCGCCTTGCGGTCGACCTCCTTGGCCGGCCAGAAGTTGATCGGGTAGATGTCCTGGTACTTCTTCGGGGGGTTCTCGGCGTAGGCCACCGAGCCGTCCGGGCGCACGTGGAACCACTCCGGGTGCTCCGTGACCCAGGGGTGGTCGGCGCTGCACTGCAGGGCGTAGTCGAGGGCCACCTCCAGGCCCAGCTCCTCGGCCCGCTCGACGAAGTCGAGGAAGTCGCGCTCGTTGCCGAGCTCCTGGTTGATGGCGGTGTGGCCACCGTCGGTCCCGCCTATGGCCCAGGGGCTGCCCGGGTCGTCGGGCCCGGCCACGAGCGTGTTGTCCCGGCCCTTGCGGAACGTGGTCCCGATGGGGTGGATGGGCGGCAGGTAGACCACGTCGAAGCCCATGTCGGCGATGGCGGGCAGCCGCTCGGCCGCCCCCTTGAACCCCCCCTCCGAGCGGGGGAACAGCTCGTACCACGCCCCCCGCAGGGCCCGGGGACGGTCGACCCACAGCGGAAGGGCCGCCGACGAGGTGAGGTCGGTGGCCCCGTCCGGCCCGGCCATGGCCGCCGCCACCGCCGGGTCGAGGGCCGGGGCCAGCCGCTCGGGCGCCAGGCGGGTGGAGTCGCGCAGGGCCTGGGCCGCCCCGGCCAGGGCCGCCGGGGCCCCGCCCCTGACCCGGGTCTCGAGCAGGCGGGCGCCCTCCTCGAGCTCGAGGTCTATGTCCTGGCCCGCCGCCAGCTTCACGGTGGCGTGGTGCCGCCACGTGGCGTAGCGGTCGGTCCACGCCTCGACGACGATCTCGTGGGGCCCGACCTCCTCGGGACGGATGCTGGCCTCCCAGCGGTCGTTGATGTCCTGGTGGAGGTCCACCTGGCGCCACTCCCCGCCGGCGGGGCGCCACCTCACCTGGCCCGCCAGCACGTCGTGGCCGTCCCGGAACACGTCGGCGGAGACCTTCACCGCCTCACCGGTGACCGCCTTGGGCGGGAAGCCGGCCGGCGTGGAGGGCCGGATGGAGTCGATGACCACCCGTCCGGTGCGGGAGCCGGTACGGGAGCCTGTCTTGGGCGCGTCGGAGCCCCGGGGCACCTGACTGGCCTACCACGTGGGCCGCACCGGCGAAACCTGGTCCTGGCAGGCGGGGTCCGCCCCCGGCGGTAGCTTCGACGGATGCGAGCTCTGCACAGCTTCATCGTGCGCCCCCGCCTCCCCGCCAGCCTCCAGCCTCTCTACGAGGTGGCGATGAACCTGCGCTGGTCGTGGGACTCCCGCAGCCGGGACCTGTTCCGCTGGGTGGACCCGGAGGAGTGGGACCGCAGCGACGGGGACCCGGTGGCGGTGCTGGGCCGGGTGAGCCAGGAGCGCCTCTCCGAGCTGGAGTCCGATTCCGCCTTCACCGCCTTCATGGAGGAGGTGCGCACCGACCTGAAGCGGTACCTGGAGTCGGGCCGCTGGTTCCAGGGACGGCGGGGCAGCCCGCTGCGCGCCGTGGCCTACTTCTCCCCGGAGTTCGGGATCTCCGAGGCCCTGCCCCAGTACTCCGGAGGCCTCGGCGTGCTGGCCGGGGACCACCTGAAGGCCGCCAGCGACCTGGGCGTGCCCCTCGTGGGCGTGGGCCTGCTCTACCGCCAGGGCTACTTCCGCCAGACCCTCGACGCCGACGGCTGGCAGCGCGAGGTGTTCCCCGACCTCGACCCCCACACCATGGCCATCCGCCCCGTCGAGGGGATCCGAGTGACCGTGGACCTGGCCGACCGCCCGCTGGTGGCCCAGGTGTGGCGCGCCGACGTCGGGCGGGTGCGCCTCTACCTCCTCGACGCCTACGTGGACGAGAACGGCCCGGAGGAGGCCAACGTCACCGACCGCCTCTACGGCGGCGGTTCCGAGCACCGGCTGCGCCAGGAGATCCTGCTCGGAGTCGGCGGGGTGCGGGCCCTGGCCGCCCTGGAGGAGCCGACCCAGGTGTTCCACAGCAACGAGGGCCACGCCGGCTTCCTCGGGCTGGAGCGGATCCGCCTGCACGTGGTGGAGGAGGGGCTGCGCTTCGAGGAGGCGCTCGAGGCGGTGCAGGCGGGCGCCGTGTTCACGACCCACACGCCTGTGCCCGCCGGCATCGACCGCTTCTCCGCCGATCTCATGGAGAAGTACTTCGGGCGCTGGGCCAAGGAGTGCGGGATCGGCATCGAGACCCTGATGGAGCTCGGCCACGAGCCCGGGGAGGCGGCCGACGCCCCGTTCAACATGGCGGTGATGGGCCTGCGCCTGGCCGGGCGGGCCAACGCCGTGTCCAAGCTGCACGCCCGGGTCAGCCGGGCCATGTTCTCGACGCTGTGGCCGGACGTCCCCGAGGAGGAGGTGCCGATCAGCGCCGTCACCAACGGCGTGCACGGCAGCACCTGGACGAGCACCGAGATGGACGGCCTGCTCGGCCGGGCGGTGCTGCCGGCGTGGCAGGAGGCCTCCGAGTCGGTGTGGGACCGCCTGGCCGACGTCAGCGACTACGAGCTGTGGCGGGTGCGGGAACAGGTGCGGGACCGGCTGGTCGTGACCGTGCGCGCCCGGCTGCGCGCCGCCGTCCTCCGCCATGGGGGCAGCGGCTCGGACGCGGCCTGGACCGACGACGCCCTCGACTCGCGCATCCTCACCATCGGCTTCGCCCGCCGCTTCGCCACCTACAAGCGGGCGGCGCTGCTGCTCTCGGACCCCGAGCGGCTGAAGGCCCTGCTCCTCTCCCCGGACCGGCCCGTGCAGATGGTGTTCGCGGGGAAGGCCCATCCCGCCGACGACGCCGGCAAGGAGCTGATCCGCCAGGTCGTGCGCTTCGCCGCCGATCCCGAGGTACGGCACCGCATCGTGTTCGTCGAGGACTACGACATGGCGGTCGCCCGCGCCCTGGTGCAGGGCGCCGACGTCTGGCTCAACACGCCCCGCCGTCCCCTCGAGGCGTGCGGCACGAGCGGCCTCAAGGCCTCCCTGAACGGGGCCCTCAACTGCTCGATCCTCGACGGTTGGTGGGACGAGTGCTTCACCGGTGACAACGGGTGGGCCATCCCCTCGGCCGAGGCCGAGACCGACCTGGCCCGGCGCGACGCCGCCGAGGCGGCCAGCCTGTTCGCCCTGCTCGAGCGCCAGATCGTCCCCCTGTTCTACGACCGCATCGACGGGGTCGTGCCCCGCCGCTGGGTGGCGCGGATCAAGGAGTCGCTGCGGTCGCTCGGCCCCTTCGCCCCCGCCAGCCGCATGGTGCGCGACTACGTCGAAGAGGTCTACGAGCCGGAGGCGGCGCGGGCCGACGCCATCAGTGCGTCGGGCCACCGACGGGCCCGGGAGCTGAGCGAGTGGAAGGCGCGCGTCCGCTCCGGGTGGGAGGAGGTGTCGATCCGCTCGGTGAGCTCGGACTCCGCCGGCGCCGACCTCGGCGCGGTGCGACGCGTGGACGCGGTGGTGGCCCTCGGCTCGCTCGGAGTCGAGGACGTGGCCGTGCAGCTCGTCCACGGCCACGTCGGCACCGGGGAGGACCTCGAGAACGCCGAGCGCACCGCCATGTCACCGGCCGGCAAGGACGCGGACGGCGCCCACCGCTTCACCGGCGAGTTCGCGTGCGACGCCCCCGGCCGCTACGGCTTCACGGTACGGGTGCTGCCCTCCCACCCCGATCTGCTGTGGCCCTCCGACGTCGGGTACTCCACCTGGGCGTAGACACGGCGCCGGGCACCCGGTTCCTTCGGAACTCGCCCGCCGCTGTCGGCGGGGACCCCAGCCCCGCCGACCTGACCTCGCCCGCCGCAGTTCACTCCGCGCTGATCAGGGCCTCCGCCGCGGTGTAGGGGTCGATGCGGCGCTCGGCCAGCTGGCCCAGCAGCCGCTCGAACTCGGCGCCGCCGCAGCGGGCGTAGGCGTCGCGCTCGAGGCGGCGGACCACGATCTGGCGCAGCTCCTCCTCGAGGCGGCGCTGGCGTCGCACCGCCAGCTGGCCGCTGTCCTCGAGGTGACGGCGGTGGCGCCCGACCGTCTCCCACACCTCGGCCGTCCCCTCCCCCGTCGTGGCCACCGCCGGCACGATCGGCGGGCGCCATTCGCTCCCGGGGGACATGTCGAGCATGCGTGCCAGATCCCGCTCCGTGTCCTTGGCGCCCGGGCGGTCGGCCTTGTTGATCACGAACACGTCGGCCACCTCGAGCAGGCCCGCCTTGTTGGCCTGCACCGAGTCCCCCCATCCCGGGTTGAGCACCACGACCGTGGTGTCGGCGGCCTGGGCTATCTCCATCTCGGTCTGGCCCACGCCCACGGTCTCCACCAGGACCCACGGCAGCCCGGAGGCGTCGAGGGCGCGGATGGCCTCCCGCGTCGCCAGCGACAGACCGCCGAGATGGCCGCGCGACGCCATGGAGCGGATGAACACACCGGGGTCCAGGGCGTGCTCCTGCATGCGGATCCGGTCCCCGAGGATGGCGCCCCCCGAGAACGGGCTGGACGGATCGACGGCAAGGACGCCGACCGGTGGCCCGGCCCCGCCGGCGCGCGCCTCGCTGATCAACCGGTCGGTAAGCGTCGACTTGCCTGCCCCCATCGAGCCGGTCAGCCCCACCGTGTAAGCGCCTCCCGACAGGGGGAAGGTGAGCCGGCCCACGGCCCGGGCGTCGGGGCCACCCTGCTCGATCAGCGACAGCAGGCGCGCCAGCGCCGACCGGTCACCGGCCCGGGCCGCCTCGACCAGGGCCTTCGGATCGCGGGAGCGGGCCACTACGGCCCGGCGGGGGCGCGCCGGATGTCGGCGCCGAGGGACGCCAGCTTCTCCGCCAGGCACTCGTAGCCGCGGTCGACGTGGTGGGCCCCGCTCACGACCGTCTCCCCCGCCGCCGCCAGCCCGGCCAGCACGAGCGCCGCCCCCGCCCGGATGTCGGGCGCCTTCACCGGCGCACCAGACAGGCGGGGCACCCCGCGCACGATGGCGTGATGGCCCTCGGTGCGGATGTCGGCTCCCATTCGGCGCAGCTCGTCCACGTACTTGAAGCGGCCCTGGAAGAGGTTCTCGGTGACGATCCCGGCACCTTCCGAGACGCTCATCAGCGTCACCAGCAGCGGCTTGTAGTCGGTGGCCACGCCGGGATACGGCAGCGTGGCCACGTCGACGGCGCGCGGGCGTCCCTTGGCCGCCACCCAGAGCCCCTCGGCGCACGGGCTGGAGCGAACACCCATCTCCCCGAGCTTGTGGATCACCATGTCCATGTGGTCGGCGCGGGCGCCGCTGATCACGATCTCCCCGCCCGTCAGTCCGGTCGCGGTCATGAACGTGGCCGCCTCGACCCGGTCGGGAATCACCTCGTGCTCCACCGGGGACAGCTCGTCCACGCCCTCGATCTCGATCGTGGAGCTGCCGGCCCCGACGATCTGGGCGCCCATACGGTTGAGGAAGGCGGCCAGGTCCGAGACCTCGGGCTCGCGCGCCGCGTTCTCGATGACCGTCGTCCCCTTGGCGCGCACCGCCGCCATCATCAGGTTGTCCGTGGTCGTGTGGCTCGGGAACTCCAGGACGATGCGTGCCCCGTGGAGCCGCTCGGCCCGGGCTATCACGAAGCCGTGGCTCGTCTCGACCGTGGCCCCCATGGCCTCCAGCCCTGACAGGTGGAAGTTGATCGGACGGGGCCCGAAGTCGTCGCCTCCCGGCCGCGAGACGCGCGCCTCGCCGCACCGGGCCAGCAGGGGACCCATGACGACGATCGAGGCCCGCATCCGCTCCACCAGGTCGTAGGGGGCCTCGGGGGTGACATCGGACGGGACGTCGAGGCGCAGCGGGCCGCCGGGCTCGCGGGTCACCACCACACCCATCGACTCGAGCAGGTCCCCCATGATCTCGACGTCGAGGATGCGGGGGGCGTTGTGGAGGCGGTAGGTGCCGGGCGCGAGCAGGCACGCCGCCATGAGCTTGAGGACGGAGTTCTTGGCGCCGCCCAGGCTCACCGTGCCCTCCAGGGGCGGCCCGGACCTAACCCGGAAGCAGTCGGCGCCGTGGTCCACGCTGTCAGTATCCCCCGCCGGCGTCGGCGTCAGTGACATCGCGGTGACACCGGCCCGCCCGTCACCCGGCCCCGGTCAACGGCCGGGGCCGGCGTGGCGCTCGAGGAACTCGGCGGTCCGGTCGAGCTCGTCCTCCACCGTCTCGGGGCGGGACCAGCCGTGACCCTCCCCCTCGTAGACGTGCATCTCGGTCCGGTTGCCGGAGGCCAGGGTCCGGTCCCGCAGGGCCAGGGACTGGGCCAGCGGCACCACCGGGTCCTCGCTGCCGTGGAGGATCAGCAGCGGGGTCCGGATCCGCTCGGCCACCGCCAGCGGGGAGCGCCGGCGGTGCAGCTCGGCCGCCTCCGGGAGGGGCCCGACCAGGCTGTGGGTGTAGTGGGCCTCGAAGCGGTGGGTCGTGGCCGCCAGGGACTCGAGGTCGGCGACGCCGTAGAGGTCGACGCCGGCGGTGCACAGCTCGGGGTGCAGGGCCAGGAGCAGCAGCGCCGTCATCCCCCCGGCGGAGGCGCCCATGACCACGGCCCCCCCGGCGCCGCCCCACCCCTCCTCCGCCGCCACCCGCAGGCCGGCGGAGCAGTCGGCCACGTCCACCACCCCCCATCCGCCCGCCAGGCCCTGGGCGTGGGCCCGGCCCCAGCCTGTCGACCCCCGGTGGTCGGGCACCAGCACGGCCCAGCCCCGGGACGCGAAGAAGGCCACGCGGGCGTTGAAGGTCACGGTCATCTGGCCCGTCGGTCCCCCGTGGATCCACATGATCAGCCCGGCCGGTGCCTCCCCGCCGGGCGGCCGGTAAAGCCGGCCGGGGATGCGGGCCCCGTCGTCGGTCTCCCACCCGACCGGCTCGGGCTCGACCAGCCACGGGCCCTCGACACCACCCAGCGGACCCCGCACCAGAGGCGTCCGGGCCCCGTCGGCCGGGTCGATCCCCACCAGCGTGGTGGGCGTGCGGGCCCCGCTGCGGACGGCCACCATCCGGTCCCCCGCCCAGCCCAGGCCGTGGTGCCAGCCCTTCCCCAGCTCCCGCACGGTCACATGACCCGCCGGGTCCCCTACGGCCCGGCTCCTCCGCCGGGCGGGGCCCCCAGCCCCGCCGGCGGCCGTCCGCCCATGACCCGCCCGCTCCGCCGTCGCCACCACCAGCCGGGCGAAGCCGCCCTCGTTCCGGCACGCCCCCACCGCCCGCCCATCGGGGCTCCAGCACCACGACCGCTGCCCCGGGCCCCACGCCGGCTCGGCGTGCTCGAACGGCTCGTCCAGGACGGGCCCGGCGGTGGCGCCCCCCTCCCCCTCGGCCCAGACGTTGGCCCATCCGGTGGCGTCGCTGATCCAGCCCAGCCGGCCCGTCGGGGCGAAGCGGGGCTGCTGCACCGCCTCAGCCTCCCCGCCCGCCACGACCCGGCGCCGTCCCGTCCCCAGCCCGGCCACGACCAGCCGGCTCCCGTCCCACGGCATGGCCGGCACGTCCCACTCCACCCACGCCACCCGGGCCGAATCGGGTGAGACGACGGGGTCGAGCGCGAAGTCCGGCTCCGGGTCGGTCAGCACCTCCGGGGACGGGCCCCGGCCCCCCGGCCGATGCGATCCCCCCAGAGCCGCCGCCACCACCCGGCGGCCGTCCTCGACCCACACGAGGGTCCTCCCGTCGGGGGAGACCGCCGGGCTCCAGAGATCGGGCCGGTGCTCCTCGGCCGGGCCGACCGGCGAGGCCGGGCCGCCCCCGGCGGGCACCCGCCACAGGCCGCCCTCCCGACCCACGTAGACGAGAGCGGACCCGTCGGGGGTCCAGCAGTGCGCCCCGCCTCCGGCCGGGTGGGCGCCCGCCACGTCGGGGTCACCCGACAGCACGAGCTCGGCTCCTCCGCCGGCCGGAACCACGATCAGCTCGGCCCGTCCCACCGTGCGCACGACGGCGCTGGCCCGGCTCCCGTCGGGGGACAGCCGGGCGTCGGCTATGACCCGGGCCCGGGCGCAGAGACGCGCCCTCAGCGCCGACCCGGCCATCACGCGACGGTAACGCCGGGGAGTCCACCAGGGACGAACCGCCCGTCGTTACCCTGGACGGGCGATGATCGAGTTGTACACCGAGGCCGAGAACGAGATCGTCGAATGGCTGGAGGAGGCCGAGGAAGAGGCTGAGGCCATCATCGAGCGGGCCATCTCGGTGGCCCGCCGTGACGCCGCCCGCATCCGCTCCGACGCCATGGAGTACGCCGCCGGCACCGTGGCCCGGGCCGAGCGCGAGGCGGCCGAGATGCGCCAGGCCGCCGCCGAGGCCGTCACCCGGCTCCTGCGGGAGGCCCGCTCCGAGGCCGAGCGCATACGCGCCGTGGCCGTGGCCGAGGCCCGCCTGATCGTCGAGGACGGGCGGCGGGGCCTGGTGCCCCCGGCGCCCGTGCCCCCGGCTGTCGCGGCCCCGACGCCGCCGGGCCCACCGCCCCCTCAAGCGGCCGCTCCCGCCCCCACGACGGCCCAGGCGGCGCCGACCCCGGCCCTCGGGCCGGCACGGACCGCGGCGACCCAGCCGTTCGACGGGGCCCAGGAGCCGACCCGGCGCCCCGCCGCCGAGCTGGCCCCCACTCCGGCCCCGGACCCGATCCAGCGGGTGCCCCGGCCCGTGCCGGCGCCGGCCGCCCCCGCCAGACCCCCGGCGGAACGCGCCGCCCGGCCCCCCGCCGAGCGGATGACCAGGCCACCCGCCCCCGATCCCGCCCCCTACCTCGACGGGGTCGACGACGTCACCCCGACCCGCCGCAGGTGGTGGCTGCGGCCCTTCGGCAACTGGCCCGCCGCCTGACCGGTACCCCCGCCCCTCCACTCTCGTCTTCCCGGCCCGGCCTGGGTATCGTCCCGGCATGACTGCGGGGGACAGGACACCGGACCGCAACCTGGCCATGGAGCTGGTCCGGGTGACCGAGGCGGCGGCCATGGCGGCGGGGCGCTGGATGGGGCGGGGGGACAAGGAGGGCGCCGACGGGGCGGCCGTCGACGCCATGCGGGTGATGCTCCAGACCGTGAGCATGGACGGGGTCGTCGTCATCGGGGAGGGGGAGAAGGACGAGGCCCCGATGCTCTACAACGGGGAACAGGTGGGAGACGGCTCCCCGCCGGTCATCGACATTGCCGTCGACCCGATCGAGGGCACCACCCCCACCGCCCTGGGCCGGCCCAATGCCCTGGCGGTGATAGCCGCCAGCGAGCGGGGGACCATGTTCGACCCCGGCCCCTGCGTCTACATGGAGAAGCTGGCCGTCGGGCCCGAGGCGGCCGGGAGTGTCGACCTCAACGAGTCGGTGTCCCACAACCTCGAGGCCGTGGCCAAGGCCAAGGGCGTCCCGGTCAGGGATCTCACCGCCGTGGTGCTCGACCGGGACCGCCACAAGGAGCTGATAGCCGAGATCCGCGACGCCGGAGCCCGCATCCGCCTCATCCCCGACGGTGACGTGGCCGGGGTCATGTCGACCGCCTGGCCCGGGGCCGGCGCCGACATCCTGTTCGGCGTCGGTGGCACGCCCGAAGGGGTACTGGCCGCCGCCGCCATCAAGTGCATGGGCGGGGAGATCCAGGGCCGGCTGTGGCCCCGCGACGACGGCGAGCGCCGGGCGGCGGTGGACGCCGGCTACGACGTCGAGCGGATCCTCACCACCAACGACCTGGTGGCGGGGGACAACTGCTTCTTCGCCGCCACCGGCGTCACCGACGGGGACCTGCTCCGCGGCGTGCGCTACGAGCGGGACCGGGGGGTCTCGACCCAGTCGCTGGTCATGCGGTCCCGCTCGGGCACGGTCCGCCTGGTCGAGGCCTGGCACCGCCTGTCCAAGCTCCAGGAGTTCAGCCTCGTCGACTTCTCCTGAGGTTCGGTCGGGACCTCAGGGACTTCTGCGAGTTGAAATCTCCGGGCGTACCGGCAAGTTCATTTCAGCTCGGTCGGGGGAGCTCTCCCCGGGGCCCTACAGCCGGCGCTCCCACACCTCGGCCGAGCGCGGGTGGAACCCCATCCGCTCCAGGAAGGCGGCGGGTGACGACTCCGCGGCCGAGAAGGCCGGCCCCGGGGGCGAAGGTGCCGCCGTCCGCACCACCTCCACTCCCCGCTCCACGAGGGCGGAGGCCAGCCCCGCCATCAGCTGGGCGCCGACCCCGCTGCGGCGGGCCAGGGTGGTCACATCGAGGCCGAGCAGCCAGGCGGCGCGCTCGCCGAGGGCCAGCCGGGCGGTCGCCAGACCCACCACCTCCCCCTCACGGCGGGCCGTGACCACGACCGTCGGGGAAGCGCCGAGGCGGGCCGAGACGGTCAGGTCGGGATGGGACGATACGGTCAGCTCGAGGGGGAGCCCACCCCGTCCGACCACGCCGGGCGGCCCGAGGGGAGCCTCGGCTATCGGCGCCCAGACGCGCCCCGGGCCCTCCCGCAGCAGGTGCAGGCTGTCGAAGCGCACGGCGCGGGAGTAGTCGGCCAGGGCCCGGACGGCGGCGTCGATGCGTTCGGGGCTGGCGACCTCGTCGGCCAACGTGACATGGGGGACGAAGTCGTAGGTGAGCGGGCGGGCCAGAGGGTCGCGGAACACGCGGTCGCGCAGGGCGTCCAATTCGGCCAGGGCGCCGCCGACCTGCAGGTATACGACCGGGGTCACCGGCCAGAAGGTGACGGCGGGCCCGAGGGTCAGCTCGAGCGGACCGGCGCGGGCGGCCCCGGCGGCGCGGAGCACGTCTCCGGCCTCGTCGACGCGGTCGAGGGCCACGTTCACCGGTGGGACGAGCGTGACGTGGGCGGGGATCCGCCCGAGGGTGCCGTCCCCCAGGCCCCGCCGGATTCCGTCGATCTCGGTGGCGACCGGCTCGGGGACCAGCAGGACCACACCGAGTCGGACGCGGGGCAAGGGCGGGCCTAGCCCGTCGGTTCGGGGGTGGCGGCGTCCTCGTCGGGCGCGGGAGCGCCTTCGGCCCCCTCGACCACCAGCATGATCACCCGGTTGTCGTGGACCTGGACGAAGCCCCCGGTGACCGGGAAATGAAGCTGCTCCCCGCCTTCCGTGTCCACGCGGATGTCCCCGGCCTCGAGGGCGCCCAGGAACGGCATGTGGTCGGCCAGGAAGGCGATGTCCCCGTCGGCGGCGCGGCAGACGACCATCTCCGCCTCGCCCGAGAAGAGGTTGCGCTCAGGGGCGACGATCTCTACATGGGTGGTGGCCACCGGCCCTCCTACTCGCCCTGGAGCTGGCGGGCCTTCTCCAGCACGCCCTCGACCCCGCCCACGTTGAGGAACGCCTGCTCGGGCACCTCGTCGAGCTCCCCGTTGACGAGAGCCTCGAAGGACTCCACCGTCTCCGACACCGGCACGTAGATGCCGGGAAGGTTGGTGAAGACCTCGGCCACGAAGAACGGCTGGGAGAGGAAGCGCTGCACCTTACGGGCCCGGGCCACCGTCACCCGGTCCTCCTCGGACAGCTCGTCGATGCCGAGGATGGCGATGATGTCCTGCAGCTCCCGGTAGCGCTGCAGCACCTCCTGGACCCGCCGGGCCACGGCGTAGTGGCGCTCCCCGACCACCTCGGGCGTCAGGATGTTCGACGTCGACGACAGCGGGTCCACCGCCGGGTAGATGCCGAGGGCGGCGATGTCGCGGGACAGCTCGGTGGTGGCGTCGAGGTGGGTGAAGGTCGTGAACGGCGCCGGGTCGGTGTAGTCGTCGGCGGGCACGTAGACGGCCTGCAGCGACGTGATCGAGCGGCCCCGGGTGGAGGTGATGCGCTCCTGGAGCTCCCCCATCTCGTCGGCCAGCGTGGGCTGGTAGCCCACGGCGGAGGGCATGCGCCCGAGGAGCGTCGACACCTCTGATCCCGCCTGGATGAACCGGAAGATGTTGTCGATGAACAGCAGCACGTCCTGGTTCTTCACGTCGCGGAAGTACTCGGCCATCGTGAGCGCCGACAGGCCGACGCGCAGACGCACCCCCGGCGGCTCGTCCATCTGGCCGTAGACCAGGGCGGTCTTGTTGATGACGCCGGACTCCTGCATCTCCAGCCAGAGGTCGGTGCCCTCACGGGTGCGCTCCCCCACGCCGGCGAACACCGACACGCCGCCGTGCTGGTCCGCCACCCGGCGGATCATCTCCTGGATGATGACGGTCTTGCCCACGCCGGCCCCGCCGAACAGGCCGATCTTGCCGCCCTGCACGTAGGGCTCCAGCAGGTCGACGACCTTGATGCCGGTCTCGAACATCTGCGCCTTGGGCTCCAGGGCGTCGAACGGAGGCGGCTCGCGGTGGATCTCCCAGCGGTCCTCGACGCCGCCGATGGAGGCGACGTCCAGGGGCTCACCGATGACGTTGAAGACGTGGCCGAGGACCTCGTCTCCCACCGGGACGGTGATTCCCCGGCCCGTGTTGCGCACGGGCGTGCCCCGCCGGAGGCCGTCGGTCGGCTTGAGGCAGACGCAGCGGACCCGGCCCTCGCCGATCTGCTGGGCCACCTCGGCGGTGACGGTGGTCGTCGTGCCCTCGAGCTCGATGTCCATCTCGACGGCATAGTTGATCTCCGGCAGCGCGTCGGGGGGGAACTCCACGTCGACGACCGGTCCGGCAATGGCCACGACCCGGCCGTCGCGCAGAGTGCGGCCGGAGGTCTGGGTCGGTTCGGCAAGCGTGGTCATCGGCTCGGTCTCCTGTTCATTCGGCTGTGGCGGAGGCGGACTGGCGCAGGGCCTCGGCTCCGCCCACGATCTCCATGATCTCGGTCGTGATGGCGTCCTGGCGGGCCCGGTTCATGACCCGGGTGAGGCGGGTGATCAGGTCGTCGGCGTTGTCGGTGGCGGCCTTCATGGCCCGCTGGCGTGACGCCTGCTCCGACGCCGCCGCCTCCAGCAGCGCCGCCAGGACCTCGGCCTCGACCCAGCTGGGCAGCAGGCGTTCGACGATCTCCTCGGCGCCGGGCTCGTACTCGTAGGCGACGGTTGCGGCGGACTCGCCTTCGGCGCCCTCCCGGGCGGCGTCCTGCTGCAGCGGGATCAGCTGGCGCTGGGTCACCGCCTGAGAGCCCAGCGAGACGAAGCGGGTGTAGATGAGCTGGATCGAGTCGATGCGACCCTCGCTGTAGGCGTCGATCAGCACCGCCGCCACCCGGCGGGCGTCCTCGAAGCTGGGCCGCTCCGAGAAGCCGGTGAAGGCCGCCTCCGGTGGCCGCCCTCGGTAGCGGAAATAGGACTGGGCCTTCCGCCCGGTGGTCACGAGCATGACCTCGAGGCCGCGTGACTCGTGGTCCCGGATCATCCGCTCGGTGGCCCGCAGGATCGACGAGTTGTAGGCGCCGGCCAGGCCGCGGTCGGCGGTGACGGCCAGGATGGCCGCCCGGCGGGCCTCCTCCGGCTCCCGGTAGAGCGGGTGGCGCCGGGCCTCGGGGTCCCGGGCCAGATCGGCCACCACCTCGCGAATCTGGGCCACGTAGGGACGGGCGGCGGCTATGGCCTGCTGGGCGCGCACGATGCGCGACGCGGCGATGAGCTCCATGGCCCGGGTGATCTTCTTGGTCGACTGGACACTGCGGATCCGCCTACGGAGGATCCGCTCCTGGCCTCCGGCCATGGAACCTCGCTATTCCGCGGTCGTGGACGGCTGGAAGATGCCCTTGAAGCCCTTGAGGGCCTCGTCCACCTGTTCCTTGGCGGGCATCTCCTTGCTGGTGCGGACGTGGTCGAGCAGGCCGGCATGGCGGCTGCGCAGGTAGTCGAGCAGCTCCGACTCGAAGCGGCGCACGTCCGCGACGGGGATGTCGTCGAGGTATCCGTTCGTGCCGGCATAGATCGAGAACACCTGCTCCTCGACCGCCATGGGCGCGTTCTGGGGCTGCTTGAGCAGCTCGGTCAGCCGGTAGCCCCGGTCGAGCTGGGCCTGGGAGACCTTGTCGAGCTCCGAGCCGAAGCTGGCGAACGCCTCCAGCTCCCTGAACTGGGCCAGGTCGATCTTGAGCGTCCCGGCCACCGACTTCATGGCCTTGATCTGGGCAGCCCCGCCGACCCGGGACACGGAGATACCGACGTTGATGGCGGGCCGGACCCCCGAATAGAAGAGGTCGGACTCCAGGTAGACCTGACCGTCGGTGATCGAGATCACGTTGGTCGGGATGTAGGCGGAGACGTCACCGGCCTTGGTCTCGATGACCGGCAGAGCGGTCATCGAACCGGCGCCGCGCTCGTCGTTCAGCTTGGCGGCCCGCTCGAGCAGTCGGGAGTGGAGGTAGAAGACATCACCCGGGTACGCCTCGCGCCCCGGCGGCCGACGCAGCAGCAGTGAGAGCTGACGGTAGGCCTCGGCCTGCTTGGAGAGGTCGTCGTACACGATCAGGGAGTGCTGGCCGTTCTCCATCCAGTGCTGGCCCATGGCGCAGCCCGAGTACGGCGCCAGGTACTTGAAGGGGGCGGAGTCCGACGCCGGGGACGCCACCACGACGGTGTACTCCATGGCCCCGTACTCCTGCAGGGTGGCGACGGTCTGGGCCACGGTCGAGGCCTTCTGGCCGATGGCGACGTAGATGCACTTAACGCCCTGGCCGCCCTGGTTGATGATCGTGTCGATGGCGACCGTTGTCTTGCCGGTCTTGCGGTCCCCGATGATCAGCTCGCGCTGGCCCCGGCCGATCGGCGTCATGGCATCGATGGCCTTGATGCCGGTCTGCAGCGGCTCGTGCACGGGCTTGCGGGCCACGATGCCGGGAGCCTGGACCTCGAGGCGACGCGTCTCGCTGGCGGCTATCGGCCCCTTGCCGTCGATCGGCTCCCCTAGCGCGTTCACGACCCGGCCGAGCATCCCGTCACCGACCGGTACCGAAAGGATCCGGCCCGTGGCCCGCACGAGCTGGCCCTCCTCGAGGTGCTCGACGGCCCCGAGCACGACGGCTCCGATCGAGTCCTCGTCCAGGTTGAGGGCCAGCCCGACGACGCCACCCTCGAACTCGAGCAGCTCGTTGACGGCGGCGTTGGCCAGGCCGGTGATGCGGGCGATGCCGTCACCGACGTCGCGGATGCGGCCGACCTGCTGGGTGTCCACGCCGGGGCTGAACCCCTCGACGTTGCGCCGGAGGACGTCCGCGATCTCGTTGGCGTTGATGGTCAGCTCTGCCATTAGGACTCCCGTTCGCTGATGTCGATCTCGATGGCGGGCAGGGTGATGCGGTCGCGCAGCAGGTCGAGGCGGTGCCGGACGCTCCCGTCCACCAGGGTGTCCCCCACCGCCGCCACGAACCCGCCCAGCACCTCGGGCGCCACCGCCACCCGCACGTCGACGGGGTGGCCGGTGATCCGCCCCAGGGCCTGGCCGAGCCGGCGGCGCTGCTCCTCGTCGAGGGCCACGGCGGCGCGCACCTGGGCCACCCGCCGGTTGGACTCCTCCGCCACCCGCTCGACGAGCCAGTTGAGCGCCTCGGGAACGTCGCGGGGCCGGCTGACCCGGGTGGCGTAGGCGGCCAGACGCACGGTGGCGCCCCCGGCCCGTCCGGTCAGGAGATCGGAGACCACCTCGGCGCGGCGCGACGCCGGCAGGTCCCGGTCGCTCAGCGCCTCCCGGAGCGCCTCGTTCCCGGCCACGATGCGCGAGAAGCGGAACAGCTCGTCCTCCACCGCCGCCAGGCGGTCCCCCGCCGCCTCACCGGCGAGGACGGAGGTGGCATAGCCGTCGATGCGTTCCCGGGCGGCGTAGCGGCCGAGGACCAGGTGGGCGTCGGCGGCCTCTCCCCCGGCGGCGCGCCCCGCCTCCCGCTCCAGCCAGGCCAGGTTGGCCACCGCCTCCGGGGCCCGGTCCTGCTCGATCGCGTAGCCGACCAGACCGACCACCTCGGCGGAGACGCGGCTCTCCAACAGGTCGGTGAGCACGGCCCGGCGCTGGCGGGCGGGGACCCCGGGATCGGCCAGGACACCGGTCAGGTCCGCCGACGAGCGGACCAGGCGGGCCACGGCGGAGACCTGCTCGGCCACCTCCGCGCCCCGGCCCCCGCCTGCAGCCGCCTCCAGCACCGCGTCGGCGTAGCCGCGGATCGACTCCCTCAACGCCGCTTCCCCGGTAGGACTCTCAACGGGCCGCGCCCCCTCCGATGCCGGCTTCCCTCTCGGCCTCGGTGATGGTCCTGTCGATCAGGGCGCGCTGGGCCTGGTCGTCCATGACCTGTCCGATCACCCGCTCCACGACCAGGACCACCAGCTCCCCCACCTGGCCGCGGAGCTGTTCGGCGGCCTGCTGGCTGGCGGCCTGGATGTCGGCCGTGGCCCGGGAGAGGATGCGCTGGTACTCCTGGTCTCCGCGCTCGCGGGCCTGGGCACGCAACTCCTCCCCCAGACGGTTGGCCTCGTCGACCAGCTGTCGGGCCTGGGCCCGGGCCTCGTCCAGGGCCCGCTTGTACTCGACCTCGGTCTCGTCCGCCCGCCGGCGGGCTTCCTCGGCGTCCTCGAGCGCCTTGCGGATCGTGTTCTGGCGCTCCTCCATCATCCGGTTGAGCGGAGGCAGGACCCACCGCGCCAGGGCGCCGAGCACGAGCAGGAACGCGATCAGCTCGACGATGAAGGTGGCGTTGGGGACGAGGAAGTTGGAGGCGAGAACCACGGCGCCGATCAGCCCTTGGCCAGCACGAACACGAACAGGGCCATGATGGCCAGGTTGATGAAGTACATGGCCTCGACCAGACCGACGATCAGGAACATGGTCGTGTACAGGCGTCCCTGGACCTCGGGCTGACGGGCGATGCCCGCGATGGTCTGGCTACCGGCCAGGCCGTCACCGATGGCGGCACCGATGGCCCCGCCGCCCATGGCCAGCCCACCGCCGGCGAACGCCCCGGCCAGCTCGATTGCCTTCTGAGTGGTTGCTGCCATTGAGGGATGTCTCCTATCTGGATGATGTCTGGGGGGTCAGTGCGCGCTACGGCGCTCAGTGCGCCTCTTCGGATACGGCGAACTCGTAGTACAGGATCGTCAGCAGGGCGAAGATGAACGCCTGGATGGCTCCGATGAACATGTCGAACAGCTTCCAGCCCATGGTCACCACCGCCGTCACCGGTGACGAGATGGGCGTGGTGAACGCCAGGATGAGGGCAATCATGATCCCACCGGCGAAGAGGTTCCCGAAAAGTCGGAGGGCCAGGGTGAAGGGCTTCACCACCTCCTCGATGATGTGCATGGGGAACATGATCCGGGGGGCCCGGAAGTAGTGGGCCACGTACCGGCGCAAACCTTTGCGCTTGATGGCGGCGGCGTTGGCCAGCACGATCACGAGGATCCCGAGGGCGTAGGTGAGGTTGACGTCGGCGCTGGCCGCCGGGAGGTAGTCGGTGTTGTGGTAGACGCCGGGCAGGACCTCGATCCAGTTGGCCGTGAGGACCAGCATGAAGATCGTGACCGCCAGCGGCACGACCTGGCGGTACTGCGGCCCGAGGCTGGCCTCCACCTGGTCCTGGATCGACCCGACCACGAACTCCCAGAGCAGCTGGACCTTGCTCGGCACGCCCGAGCGGCCCTTGGCCCGTACGTACAGGCCGAGGCCGAGGACGATGGCACCGGCCAGCAGCGTGGTCCAGATCGTGTCGAGGTTGAACGACACCCCGCCGATCTTGCGCACCACGTGGTCCCCGACCGGGATGTTCGGGATGGCCAGGATCGAAGCCCCCAGGCTAGGCATCGCGCCCCGCCTCCCTTCGCTGCCACGCGATGAGCGCCCCCAGCGAGTTGACCAGGAGCAGCAGCTGGTAGGCGGCCAGGCCGCCGATCACGCCCCATCCGAGCGGCGGGACCGTCCACGTGAGGATGAGCGCCACCGCCGTGCAGAGCCCGAGGCGGACGGCCACGCTCGAGGCGAAGGGCTTGCGGACGACCTTGCCCTCCTCGGTGGTGAACCGGGCGGCGGAGATCTGGAACATCCGGTTGTTGAAGATGCTGAGGCCGAGCCCGATGATCACGCCCGGGCCCACCAGCACCTGGCCCAGCGCGATCCCCACACCCACGGCCAGGATCCCGAGGCCCAGGGCCGCCCGCAGCGTGCGCCGGATGACGGCGTCGACCTCTGTGACCGGGAAGGCGGTGCCGAGCATCCCGTTGCCTAGCACCGTGCCCCTCCCGTCCCAGCTACATGGACTTCTTCACCTCGCGCCACGTCATCACCGCACCGAGGACCGCGCCGGCCAGCAGGCCGACGAACAGGAACAGCGGAAGGGTCCCGGTCTCGCTGTCCACGAACCAGCCGAGGGCCCCGCCCCCGAGGAGGCAGACCGCCCCGATCATCCCCAGCTGGGCGAACTCGAGGATGCCCGGAGGGCGCCGGCTCACGGCCGGAGAGAGGCCCGAGAGGGCGTTCTTCGGGGGTCACGGCGGCATGTTCGCATGGAGAACAAAGGTGATGCAAAACGAAGGCTATGGGGCCTCAAAACCGTGACCGGACGGTGTCAGGCCGGTGACTTCTGGCGCACGCCGGGGTGGAACAGCGTGTACAGGACGACCCCCAGAGCCAGGATCCCGAAGGGCACGATGGCGTTGGCCGAGTCGGCACCGGGGAGGTTGAACGTCGGGTACAGGACCAGCCCGGAGAGGATGGCCGTCCACACCCACAGGATCACCACCGACCGCCGGTGGCCGTGGCCCAGGCGCATCAGGCGGTGGTGCAGATGCTCCCGGTCCGCCACCGCGAAGCTGGAGCGGCGGGCCGTACGGCGCACCACGGCAAAGGCGCTGTCCAGGATCGGCACCCCCAGGATCACGAACGGGATGAACAGGGGGGCGAAGAAGAAGTAGGTCTCACCCGAGTAGTGGACCTGGTTGGCGGTCTGGCCTCCGACCACCATGGTCGAGGCCGCCATCAGCAGGCCGAGGAGCAGGGCCCCCGCGTCCCCCATGAAGATGCGCGCCGGGTGGAAGTTGTGGGGCAGGAAGCCGACGCAGATCCCGCAGGCGATGGCAGCCACGAGCGGGCCGACGTTGTCGGCCGACAGCAGGCCGAGGTGCGAGAGCCGCTCGGCGTAGACGAAGAACGAGCCGGCGGCAATGGCCACGATTCCCGCCGCCAGCCCGTCCAGTCCGTCGATGAGGTTGAGGGCGTTGGCCATGATCGCGACCCACAACGCCGTCAGCAGCGGGGTGAGGTCGGGGCCCAGCACGATGAAGCCGGCGAACGGGATCCGGAAGTAGAACAGCGTCACCCCGAGGAAGTAGAGGACGGTCGCAGCGACGACCATCCCGGCCAGCTTGGCCGGCGCCGAGACCTCCCGCAGGTCGTCCACCGCCCCCACTGCGAAGATCACGGTGGCGCCCAGCACGACCCCCAGCGGCGCCGAGCTGGGGTGGAACACCTGGTGGAAGGCGGGCATCAGCGATGCCACCGCCATCGCCACGAGGAACGCCAGGTACATGGCCGCCCCGCCGATCGTCGGGGTGCGCACGAGGTGGGCACGCCGCTCGTCGGGCTCCACGATGGCACCGAGCAGGATGGCGACCCGGCGGATGGGGAAGGTCAGGCCGTAGGTGAGCAGCGCCGCGAGGGCGAACACCTCGGCGTAGGCGGCCACGGACTACGCCAGGTCGGGATACGGGGTGAACTTCGAGCAGAGCAGGCCGACCTCGTCGCGCACCTCGGCCACGACGGAGTCGAGATCGGGGCCGGTCCCGCCCGCCGATGCGCCGCCCCCCGCCGCGTCCAGCACCCGACCGATCAGGGCGGAGATGCGCGCCATCTCCGGCTCCCCCATGCCCGCCGTGGTGGCGGCGGCGCTGCCCATCCGCAGTCCGCTCGTGACGAACGGGGAGCGGGGGTCACCGGGGATCTGGTTCTTGTTGCAGGTGATGCCGGCCCGGTCGAGGGCCTCCTGGGCCACCTTGCCGGTCAGCTCGGGGAACCGGGCCCGCAGGTCCACCAGCAGCAGGTGGTTGTCGGTGCCGCCCGACACCAGGCGCAGGCCCTCGGCGGACAGGCCGGCCGCCAGGGCCCGGGCGTTGGTGACGATCTGGCGGGCGTAGGACGCGAACTCGGGCGCCGATGCCTCTCGGAAGGCCACCGCCTTGGCGGCGATGACATGCTCCAGGGGGCCGCCCTGCAGCCCGGGGAACACCGCCTTGTCGATGGCTGCCGCCAACTCCCGGCGGCAGAGGATGGCGCCCCCGCGCGGGCCCCGGAGGGTCTTGTGGGTGGTGAACGTGACAATGTCGGCGAAGGGAACCGGATTGGGATGGGCCCCGCCCGCCACCAACCCGATGATGTGGGCGGCGTCGAAGAGGAACAGGGCGCCGACGTCGTCGGCGATGCGGCGGAACACCTCGGGCTCGATGATGCGGGGATACGCCGTGGCCCCGGCCACGATCAGCTTGGGCCGCTCCCTGCGGGCCAGCTCCGCTATCTGGTCGTAGTCGAGGCGCTCGTCGCTCTCGGTGACGCCGTAGGACACGAAGCGATACAGCCGGCCGCTGGCGTTGGCGGGAGAGCCGTGCGTGAGGTGGCCGCCCTGGTCGAGACGCATGCCGAGCACTGTGTCCCCGGGCTCGAGGACGGCCAGGTAGGCGGCCATGTTGGCGTTGGCGCCGGAGTGGGGCTGCACGTTGGCGTGGTCGGCGCCGAACAGCTCGCGGGCGCGGGAGCGCGCCAGGTCCTCGATCTCGTCGATGACCTGATTCCCGCCGTAGTAGCGCTTGCCGGGGTAGCCCTCCGAGTACTTGTTGGTGAGGATCGAGCCGGTGGCAGCCAGCACCGCCGGGGACGTGAAGTTCTCCGAGGCGATGAGCTGGAGCGTCGTGTTCTGGCGCTCGATCTCCCGCTCGACGATGGCGGCCACCTCGGGATCCCTGGCCAGGGGGGCGGGGACGGTCATGGGCCCCATCCTCCCACGGCCAGGGCGGCCTGTACGTCCTCCCACGGGACCGCCCCGGCCCGCAGCAGCCGGGGCTCCCCGCCGGTGAGGTCGACGACCGTCGAGGCCACGCCCCGGCACTCCCCACCCTCGAGGACCACCAGGCCCGGGAAGGAGTCCACGACCTCGGACGCACCCGCCAGAGCGGGCTCCCCGTGGCGGTTGGCGCTGGTGGCCACCAGCGGTCCGCAGCGCCGGCACAGCTCCCGGGCCACCTCGTGGTCGGGGCAGCGCAGACCGATGGTCGCGGCGTCCCCACCCAGGTCCCAGGCGATCCCCGGGCGCCGGGGCACGACCAGCGTGAGGCCTCCCGGCCAGAGCTGGGCGGCCAGGGCGCCGGCGGCGCCCTCCATGTCCCCCACCGTGGCGGCCTGATCGAGGCCCGCCACCAGCACCGGGAGGGCGGCGCCCTCGGGCCGCCCCTTCAGGGCGAACACCGCCGCGGTGGCCCCCTCGACCTGCGGCGCCGCCGCCAGGCCGTAGACGGTGTCGGTCGGGATGCCCACGACCCCGCCGGCCGCCAGGGCGGCGGCGGCGGCGTCCAGGGCGGCGTCCAGGTCGGGGCCGGTCCCGGTGGCGTCGATCAGGGGCACTCCAGCCTCCCTACCAGGACCCGGTCCCGCCCTGCCAGGTCGGGAAGCAGGCGGACGGCAAAGCCCGCCGCCTCGGCACGGGCCGCCGTCTCCCGCGCCCGGGCCGTGGCCACCTCCAGGACCACGCCGCCGGGGCGGGCCAGCCAGCGGGGCGCCTCGGCCAGGATGGCATCGGTGGCCTCGAGGCCGCTCGGGCCCGACCAGAGGGCGTCGGGCGGCTCCCAGCGGGCCACCTCGACCTCGACCTCGTCCCCCTCGGCCACGTACGGAGGGTTCGACACCACCAGGTCGACGCGGCCGGCCAGCTCCCCGGGCAGCGCGGAGAACCACGATCCCTGGGCCAGCCGGACCCGGGGGGCGGCCCGGCCACCGAGGCCCGCCAGGTTGGCGGTGGCCACCTCCAGGGCAGGAGCGGAGACGTCGGTGGCCCAGATCTCGGCCTCGGGGCCCTCATCGGCCAGCGCCAGGGCGATGGCGCCCGAGCCCGTACCCAGGTCGACCAGAAGGGGGCGGGGGCGGGAAATACGCCGCAGCTCGGCCAGCGCAACCTCGACCACCACCTCGGTCTCGGGGCGGGGGATCAGGACCCTGCGGTCGACCATGAGGTCGAGGCGGCGGAAGCCCCACGACCCGGTCACGTACTGGAGCGGCTCTCCGCCGCGGCGGCGCTCGGTCATCTCGGCCAGGCGCCGCGCCGCCCGCTCCGGTGCCGGGTCCCCGAGTGCGTCCCAGAGCTCGGCACCGTCCCGCCCGGATGCGGCCTCGATCAGGCGGCGGGCGTCGAGGTCCGAGCCCAGGGCGGCGGTGGTCTGGCGGAGGAGCTCGGACCACGTGGCCGTCAGGCTTCTCCCCTCAGCTGGCGGGCCCGCTCGTCGGCCACCAGGGCGTCGACCAGCTCGTCCATCTCCCCCATCATGATGCGGTCGAGACGGTGCAGGGTGAGGCCGATGCGGTGGTCGGTCACCCGGTTCTCCTTGTAGTTGTAGGTCCGGATCTTCTCCGAGCGGCCCCCGCCGCCGACCTGGCTGCGGCGCTGCTGGGAGAGCTCGGCGCTCTGGCGGTCCTGCTCGGCCTTGAGCAGGCGGGCCCGCAGCACCTGCATGGCCTTGGCCCGGTTCTGGATCTGGCTCTTCTCGTCCTGCATGGCCACGACCGTGCCCGTGGGCACGTGCGTGATCCGTACGGCCGAGTCGGTCGTGTTCACCGACTGGCCCCCGGGACCCGTCGACCGGTACACGTCGATCTTCAGGTCGTTGGGATCGATCTCCACGTCGATCTCCTCGGCCTCGGGGAGCACGGTGACGGTGGCCGACGAGGTGTGGATGCGCCCCTGCGACTCGGTGACAGGGACTCGCTGCACGCGGTGGGGGCCGCCCTCGTGCTTCATCCGGCTCCACACGCCATCACCCCGCAGCGAGAAGGTGATCTCGTTGAACCCCCCCATGTCGGACGGATCGGATCCCAGGACCTCGAGCTTCCATCGCATCCGGTCGGCATGGCGGGTGTACATCTCGAACAGGTCCTTGGCGAAGATGTTGGCCTCCTCCCCACCCTCGGCCCCGCGGATCTCGACGATGACCCCCTTGTCGTCATTCGGGTCCTTCGGAAGGAGGGCCACCTTGAGGGCCTCCTCCAGCTCGGCCATGCGCGCCTCGGCCTGGTCGATCTCGGCGCGCAGCATCTCGCGGTCGTCCCCTGTCGCCTCCGCGTAGAGCTCCCGCGCCGCCTCGAGGTCGGCCTCGGCCTCCCGGTAGCTGCGGTACTTGCCCGTGACCGCCTCCAACTCCTTGTGGCGGCGCGCCACCTCGACCCGGCGGCGCTGGTCCCCGAGCACGGCGGGGTCCGAGAGCTGGGCCAGGACGTCCTCGTACTCCTTCTCGAGCTCGTCCAAGCGTTCGAACATCTGGCCTCAGGCTACGTAAGTGCCCGCCAGTCGGAAGGCACGGTGCGGATCTCGGCCGGCTCGGCCAGCATGGCGACCAGGCGCCGCGTCACGGGATGGTCGTCCCGCTCGGGCACGACCACGGCCAGGCGGGCCACTCGCCCCTCCCGCTCGGCGGCCAGTCGGACGTCGACGGCGGCGGGCACCAGCTCGGGGTCCACACCTGTGGAGCAGACCACCGCCAGGCGCTCCCCGCCGGTGTCGGTCCCCACCGCCGGCGCCACGGCGCGGGCCCTCAGATGGGGCCGGGGCAGCGGAGGTGACACCGGCTCGAGGGCCGCCGCTCCGACCAGTTCGGGCCGGCGCACCAGCACGGCCCGGAGCCAGCGCTCCGGCGCCAGCTGGTTGGCGGGATGAGCCGGGCCGCCGCCACGACGATGCACCTGCACCTGGCTCACCACGCCCCGCAGCTCCGCGGCGGGATCCTGGCCCCGTGACGGGAGCCCGGCGTTCACCAGGCGGCGGGCTTCGCGGTCGTGGCGGCCCACGCCGATCGAGAGCTCGGGACCGTCGGGACCGCCTTCCACCCGCGCCACCTCCAGCCCGAGCACCTCGACGGAGACCACCCCGTGCTCGGTCACCACATCGGCGCCGTCGGCCCGGGCGGCGGCCAGGGCGGCGCTCACCGCCACGCTCAGGACCGGGGGGCCCGGCTCGGGTACGAGGTCCTCCGGGGGGGCGGGATGGAGATCGCGGCCCTGGAGGCGCCACACCCGGGGCGCCGGGGAGAAGGCCGCCGCCCGCCGGGCCAGCATGCCGGTCCCGGCCTCGGCTATCAGGTGGAGCTCGGCCACCCCCGCCGTTGTGGCCCAGGCCAGGGCGCCGCCGAGCAGGTGCTCGGGATCCTCGCCGTACACCCAGGCCGTGCTCCCGCGCCGCAGGGCTGACCCGGCGGGGAAGGAGCCCGGCACAGCGTCGGCCAGGTCCCCCCACCGGCCGCCGACGACGGCGCGGAGCTTGGCCTCGAGCAGACGCCCGCGCTGCTCCCCGTCGCGGTCAGGAAGCGTGGCGATGACGGGGCGGCGGAAGGGCTAGGCCCGGCGCTGCTTGCGTCGGCCGTAGCGGCGCTCGAAACGCTCGACCCGGCCGCCGGTGTCCACGAGCTTCTGCTTGCCGGTGTAGAAGGGATGGCACTCGTTGCAGAGCTCGACGTGCAGGTCGGCCTTGGTCGAGCGGGTGGTGAACGTGTTCCCGCAGGAACACCGCACCGTGGCCTCGTCGTAGCTGGGGTGGATGTCAGCCTTCATGTCTGCCTTCCCTTATACCGGGGGTGTCGGGCCCTTGGCTATCTCGGCCAGGAACTCGGCGTTGCTCTTGGTGGTCTTGATCTTGTCCATGAGCAGCTCCAGGCCTGCCGCCGCGCTGCCCTCGCTCCCCAGGGCGTTGAGGACCCGGCGCAGCTTCCAGACCTGCTGCAGCTCGGACCGGTCGAACAGCAGCTCCTCATGGCGGGTGGAGCTGGCGTTGACCTCGATGGCGGGATAGATCCGCCGCTCGGCCAGCTTTCGGTCCAGCCGCAGCTCCATGTTGCCTGTGCCCTTGAACTCCTCGAAGATCACCTCGTCCATACGTGAGCCGGTCTCCACCAGGGCGGTGGCGAGGATGGTCAACGAACCACCCTCCTCGATATTCCGGGCCGAGCCGAAGAACTTCTTGGGGGGATACAGGGCCCCGGAGTCGACGCCGCCCGACAGGATGCGGCCCGACGCGGGCGCCGCCAGGTTGTAGGCCCGGGCCAGGCGGGTGATGCCGTCGAGGACGATGACCACGTCCTTGCCCATCTCGACCAGGCGCTTGGCCCGGTCGATGGCCAGCTCGGCCACCAGGGTGTGCTCCTCGGACGGCCGGTCGAAGGTCGAGGCCACGACCTCGCCCTGCACCGACCGCCGCATGTCGGTGACCTCCTCGGGCCGCTCGTCGACGAGCAGGACCATGAGGTGGACCTCGGGGTTGTTGGCCTCGATGGAATGGGCGATCTGCTTGAGCACGGTGGTCTTGCCCGCCTTTGGCGGCGAGACGATGAGCCCACGCTGGCCCTTGCCGATCGGGGACAGCAGATCGACGATCCGCGCCGTCATGTTGGCGGCGTCCCCGGGCACCTCGAGGTTGAGCTTCTGGTCGGGGAACAGGGGGGTGAGATCCTCGAAGCGGGGCCGGCCCCGCGCTTCGTCGGGGGTCATGCCGCTCACCCGGTCGATCCGCAGCAACGCCGGGTACTTCTCGTTGCTGGCTGCGGGCCGGCTGGCCCCCTCGACGTAGTCCCCCTTGCGCAGAGCGAAGCGGCGCACCTGGCTGATCGACACGTACACGTCCCGCTGGCTGGGCAGGTACCCCGCGGCCCGGAGGAACCCGAAGCCCTCGTCGCGCAGGTCGAGCAGACCGGCCACGGGGATCGGGTCACCCTGGAACTGCTGCTCCTGTCCCGAGCCCTGCAGGTCGCGCTCGGCGCCGCCGCCCCCTCCGCCGGTGCCCCGGTCGCGGCCCCGGCGTCTCCGGTTGCGGCGGTTCCCCGGCTCTCCTCCACCGCCGTCGAAACGCTGGTAGCGCTCGGAGCCCTCGGCACGGGACGGTCCGTCCGAGCGGTGGTCGTTGCGGGTGTCGGTACCGCCCGCCGGACCCGACGGCGCCGCCGAGCCCTGGGAGGCGTCGGCCCGGCCGGAGCCGGCCCCCACCTCGGCCCCCGAGCCCTCGGCCGAGCCCTCGGCGGCCGCAGACCCGGTCGCCGCGTCCCCGGGCCCGTCAGTGGGGGCCGATCCGGACTCGGTCGCCGCGGAACCGGTTGCCTCCGACCCGTCGCCCGCCTCCGACTCGGAGGCGGCGCTGCTGGCCGCCGCCGCAGCGCGGGAGCCGCGCCCCCTCCGGGGGCGTTCGGGCTCGGCGGCGGGGGCGTCCCCGTTGGTCGAGGCCGCCGGCCCCGAGCCGTTGTCGGACCCGGTGACGACCCCCGTCACCCGCAGGATCTCGTCGATCAGGTCACCCTTGCGGGTCCGGCTGGCGGGCTTGAGCCCCATGGCTTCGGCGATGGCGTGGAGCTCGTCTCGCTCCTTGCGCTCAAGAACCGAGCGTTCGAGCTGCTGCTCATCGCTCATGTGCACCTCTCTTGAGGTTGTCGATGCCGCTCGGTGGTCGCTCCACCGGGCGGGTTTGATGGACGGGCGGGCTCTCCGCCCGGGGACGCCCGGGCTGAACCCCACGCTGCCGCGACCCCCTGACCGCTGCCGTTTGTCCCGGGTCCCACGCGTGAATACGGCGGGGCTCGTAGCCGGAACGGAAAGGAGCCTTAGGGGAGGAGCCGGGTGGCACCGCCCCCAAAGACGACCGCGCGATGCGTGCCCATGGTACGTCACCGGGACGTCTGTTACAAGCTGCGCCCCCCGGCCCCGAACTCAGAGTCCGATCTCGGCCCGGATGGCGTCGTACTCGGCCTCCACCGGGACCGGCACGGCTATCTGGCTTATGGCGATGTCGGGGTCCTTGAGACCGTGCCCGGTCAGGACGCACACGACCCGGGATCCCGGCGGCACGCCGTAGGCGAGCAGGCCGGCCACCGACGCCGCCGACGCCGGCTCGCAGAACACCGACTCCTCGGCAGCCAGGAACCGGTAGGCCTCGAGGATCTGCTCGTCCGTGACGGCCCGGATCGATCCCCCGGACTCGCTGGCGGCGGCGGTGGCGCCGTACCAGGAGGCCGGGTTCCCGATCCGGATGGCGGTGGCCACGGTCTCGGGGTGGGCGATCGGATGTCCTTCGACTATCGGAGCCGCCCCCGCCGCCTGGAATCCGAGCATCGCGGGCAGCCGGGTGGCCCGACCGGCCTGCCGGTACTGCAGGTAACCACGCCAGTAGGCCGTTATGTTCCCGGCGTTGCCGACGGGGATGAGGTGGTAGTCCGGCGCGTCCCCGAGGGCGTCGACCACCTCGAACGCGGCGGTCTTCTGGCCCTCGATACGGTCCGGGTTCACCGAGTTGACCACCGTCACCGGTGCCCGCTCCCCGAGGGTGCGCACGATGTTGAGGGCGGCGTCGAAGTTGTCGCGCACCTGGAGTACCCGGGCGCCGTGGATCAGCGCCTGGGCCAGCTTCCCGAGGGCGATGTGGCCCTCCGGGATCAGCACGGCGCAGGCCAGCCCGGCGCGGGCCGCGTAGGCGGCGGCCGATGCCGACGTGTTCCCGGTGGACGCGCACACCACCGCCTTGGCGCCCCGCTCCACCGCCCGGGATATGGCCAGGGTCATGCCCCGGTCCTTGAACGACCCCGTGGGGTTGGCCCCCTCGACCTTCAGGAAGACGTCGGCGCCGGCCCGATCGGACAGCCGGGGCGCGGGGACCAGCGGAGTCCCGCCCTCGTGGAGGGTGACGACCGGCGTGCCGACCCCGACGTCGAGGAGGTCGCGGTACTCCTCGATGACCCCGCGCCAGCGCATCATTCCGGGCCGGCGACCCGCAACAGGCTCCCCACCCTCTTCACGACGTCCAGCTGGTGCAGGCCGGTGATCGTGGCCTGCACGTCCGCCTCGCGGGCCGTGTGGGTGATGAAGATGAGACGGGCCTCGTCGGCCAGCCCGGTCTGCTCCATCGAGCGGATCGAAACCCGGTTGCCTCCGAACACCTGGGCCACCGCCGCCAGGACACCGGGTCGGTCGAGGACGTCGATGCTGAGGTAGTACTGGGAGCGGAGCTCGTCGATCGGGCGGATGACGGCGCGGGGCGGGCTGGCCGAACGGCTCGCACCGCCGGCCCGCAGGTTGTGGGCGGCGTCGATAAGGTCCCCGAGCACGGCGCTGGCCGAGGGTGGGCCACCCGCTCCCCTTCCGTAGAACATCAGCTCACCGACGGCATCCCCCTCGACGAAGACGGCGTTGAACGAGCCCCGCACGGCGGCCAGAGGATGGTCCTTCGGAAGCATGGCGGGATGGACACGCACGGCCACGGCGCCGGTGTCGTCCTGCTCCGCCAACGCCAGGAGTTTGACCACGTACCCGAGGCGGTCGGCCACCCCGATGTCGTGCGCCGTCACGCCGCTGATCCCCTCGCGGTAGACGTCACCTGCCACGACCTCGACGCCGAAGGCGATCGTGGCCAGGATGGCGGCCTTGGCGCCGGCGTCGAAGCCCTCCACGTCCGCGGTGGGATCCCGCTCGGCATAGCCCAGGCTCTGCGCCTCGGCGAGGGCCTCCGCGTAGCTGGTGCCCTCCTCGGTCATGCGGGTGAGGATGTAGTTGGTGGTGCCGTTCACTATGCCCATGAGGCGCCGGACGCGTTCCCCCGCCAGCGACTCCCGCAAGGCCCGGATGAGCGGGATGCCTCCACCCACGGACGCCTCGTACAGCAGATCCACGTTGTTGGCCGCTGCGACCTGGACGAGCTCGGAACCGACGTTGGCCATCAGCTCCTTGTTGGCGGTCACCACCGGCTTTCCGGACTTGAGAGCGGACAGGATCAGGCCGCGGGCCGGCTCGATCCCGCCGATCACCTCGACGACCACGTCGACCTCCGGTGCGGTGGCCACGGCGGCGGCGTCGTGGGTCAGCACGCCGTCGGCCAGTTCGACCTGGCGTTCCTTGGCCAGGTTGCGCACCGCCACCCGGGTCACCTCGAGTCGTAGGCCGGTCCGGGCGGTGATGACCTCGGCGTCGGACTCCAGGATCTGCAGGAGAGCCCCGCCGACGTTGCCGCAGCCGAGAAGGCCGACGCGGACGGGGGGCGTGGCGTTACCGGCGCTCACGAGCCCACCGTACCTTCCTCAGGAGTCCAGCCTGAGAAGGTCGTCCTCGGTCTCCCGCCTCACCACCGTGCGGACGGATCCTCCCGCCACGAAGACCACGGCCGGACGGGGCACCTTGTTGTAGTTGGAGGCCATGGAGTGCCCGTAGGCGCCTGTGACCGGGGTGGCCAGCACGTCACCCACCCGGATGTCGGCGGGGACGCGGGCGTCGCGGACGATGAAGTCCCCCGACTCGCAGTGCTTACCCACGACCGTGACCCGACGGGCCCGCTCCGCGTCGGTGGCCCGGGGCAGAAAGGCCTCGTAGCCACTTCCATACAGCACCGGGCGGGGGTTGTCGCTCATCCCTCCGTCCACCGCCACGTAGGTGCGGACCCCCGGAAGATCCTTCACGGTCCCCACCGTGTAGAGGGTGACGGCCGCGCTGGCGACGATCGACCGGCCGGGCTCGGCGCTGACACGGGTGCCCTCGGCCACGCCGAAGGCGGCGCAGGCGTGGCGGACCGCCTGCGCCCATTCGGTGATGGTCGGGGCCGACTCCCCCTCGACGTACGGGACCCCGAGGCCTCCACCGACGCACAGCTCGGCCAGGCCGAGGGGGTTGAAGAACCGGGCCAGCACCTCCACCTCCCGCTCGAACGAGTCGGTGACGAAGATCTGTGACCCGATATGGGCGTGGATGCCGACCAGCTCGACGGCGCCCAGACGGCCGAGGGCGTGCAGCCGCTCGACCGCGGCGGCGGCCTGACCGCTCGCCAGCCCGAAGCCGAACTTCGAGTCGACCTGGCCCGTCATCACGTACTCGTGGGTGTGGGCCTCGATGCCGGGGGTCACGCGCAGCAGCACCCGGGGGGGCGTGCCGCCGTCACGCGACGCCGCCAGCAGCTCCAGGCGATCGATCTCGTCGTTCGAGTCGACGACGATCCGACCGACACCCTGCGCCACCGCCCGACGGAGCTCGGCTTCGGACTTGTTGTTGCCGTGCAGCACGATGCGCCCGGCGGGTACCCCCGCCGCCAGGGCCACGTGCAGCTCCCCGCCCGTGGCCACATCGACCCACATCCCCTCCTCGTGGGCCAGCCTGGCCATCGCCAGGCAGAGGAACGCCTTGGACCCGTACGCCACACCGTCTCCCCACGCCTGCACCGCCTCGCGGCACCGGGCCCGCAGGTGGTCCTCGTCGTAGACGAAGAGGGGCGTGCCGTGCTCCCCCGCCAGCTCCACGAGGTCGCAGCCGCCCACGGAAAGACGGCCGCGGGCGTCGACCACGGCGGTGTCGGGCAGCAGCCGGAGGGGAAGCGAGGAGATGACCCGAAGCTACCGTGGGGGTCGTGCCGGACCCGGTACATATCCTCACCGAACGCCTGCAGGGCGCCATCACCGCTGCCTTCGGACCGGAGCTGGCCGGCGCCGACCCGGTGCTGCGCCGGGCCGGGCAGGCCCGGTTCGGGGACTACCAGGCAAATGCGGCCATGGCGCTGTCCAAGCGGCTGGGCCGGCCGGGCCGGGAGGTGGCCGACGCCATCGTCGGCCACCTGGACGGCCGGGGCGTTCTGGCCAAGGTCGAGGTGGCCGGTAACGGATTCATCAACCTGACCCTCGACGACGCCTACCTGGCGGCGGAGACGACGGCTTCTGCCGCCAGCCCGACCCTCGGAGTGACCCCGGCGGGCCCGCCTCACCGGTTCGTGATCGACTTCGCCGGCCCCAACGTCGCCAAGGAGATGCACGTCGGTCACCTGCGCAGCTCGGTGATCGGTGACGCCCTGGCCCGGATCCTCGAGTTCCTCGGGCACCGGGTCATGCGCCAGGACCACCTCGGTGACTGGGGCCGTCAGTTCGGCATGCTCATCGAGCACCTCGTCGACCTGGGCTGGGAGTCCGACGCCGGCGCCCCGAGGTCCATAGCCGATCTGAACGAGCTGTACAGGCAGGCGCAGGAGAAGCTGGACTCGGATCCCGTATTTGCCGACCGGGCCAGGACGCGGGTGGTCGCGCTGCAGTCCGGTGACCCCGGGTCTTTGGTGCTGTGGAAGGAGCTGGTGGCGGAGTCCCGCCGTCACTTCGAGCAGGTGTACCGCCGCCTGGGTCTGACCCTCCGGCCCGAGGACGTCCGGCCGGAGAGCTTCTACAACGACACGCTCGGCCCGATGGTCACCGAGCTCGAGCAGAAGGGCCTGGTGCGGGTCGACCAGGGGGCGCTGTGCGCCTTCCCGCCGGGATTCACCGGGCGCGACGGGGGGCCGCTGCCCCTCATCGTCCGGAACTCGTTCGGGGGCTACGGCTACGGCGCCACTGATCTCGCCGCGGTCAGGTACTCCGTGCGCGATCTGGGCGCCGACCGCCTGGTGTACGTGACGGACGCCCGCCAGGCCCAGCACTTCGCCATGGTCTTCTCGGTCTCCGAGCAGGCCGGATGGCTGGGCCCGAGGGCCCGTGCCGAGCATGCCCCGTTCGGCACGATCCTCGGTCCGGACGGCAGGCCCTTCAAGACCCGCTCGGGGGACAACATCCGCCTGGCCGATCTGCTCGACGAGGCGGTGGAGCGGGCCCGGGCGGTGGTGGCGGAGAAGAGCCCGGATCTCGGAGGTGACGCCGCCGACCAGGTGGCCGAGGCGGTGGGAATCGGCAGCGTCAAGTACAACGACCTGGCCAACGACCGGGTGAAGGACTACGTCTTCGACTGGGACCGGATGCTCGCCCGCGAAGGGAACACCGCTCCTTATCTCCAGTACGCCCACGCCCGCATCCATTCGATCTTCCGGCGCAGTTCGGAGATGGAGATCGGGCCCGGTTCCGACGGCACCGGCCTCGAGCTGACGGCGCCCCAGGAGCGGGCCCTGGCCCTGGCACTGGTGGGCTTCGACGGGGCCGTCCACGCCAGCGCCGATCACCTGCAGCCCCACCGGCTCTGCACCTACCTGTTCGAGCTGGCCACCACGTTCACGACCTTCTACGAAGCCTGCCCGGTACTTCGCGCCGATCCCGAAGTTCGCGAGAGCAGGCTCCGGCTGTCCGCCCTGACCGCGGCCGTCCTCGGCAGGGGCCTCGGCCTCCTCGGGATCGAGGCACCCGAGCGAATGTAGGGCCCGGTCAGGCCCGGCGCTCGAGTAGCGCTGCCACCCGGTCGAGCAGCTCGAGGGGGTCGAAGGGCTTGGTCATGTACTCGTCGGCCCCGGTGGAACGCCCCGCCTTGACGTCCGCGTCCTGGGCCTTGGCCGACAGGATGATGACCGGTATGGACGCCGTGGCCGCATCCGCCTTCAGGCGCTGGGCCGCCTCGAGACCGTCCATCCTCGGCATCATGACGTCCATCACGATCAGATCGGGCTGCACCGCCGCCGCCTTCTCCAGAGCCTCCACGCCGTCCCCGGCCAGTACGACCTGATAGCCCTCCATCTCGAAGTTGACCTGGAGGAGCTTCTGGATCACCGGGTCGTCGTCGACCACCAGAAGGGTCCCTCCCGCCATATCCGGTGATCCTACGAGCCCCGCCTCGACCCCGACGATGGACCCGTTCGAGGCCCGACCGGGCGGAATTAGAGTGGTGACCCCGCCCTCGTAGCTCAGGGGATAGAGCACCGGCCTCCGGAGCCGGGTGCGTAGGTTCGAATCCTACCGAGGGCGCGCTGTGATGTCGTGAGACATCGGAGACAGAAGGGCTGTCCGTCCTCAGCCGTTCTGCATCCTCTCCAGCACGTCGGACTCGAGAACGTAGGCCTCGGCGCCGTCGGTCCAGGTCTCGCGACCGGGCTCGCGTCGCCACCCGCTGGCCATGGCCCGCTGGAGCAGCCGCTCCCGCTCGGCGGGCTCGATCTCGAGAGCCGGGGCGTCGTTACCCTCTTCCTCGTCGTGCGACCCTGAGGAGAGCATCGCCTCGAGCACCTGCTCCTCGGGCACATAGGCCTGGGTGCCGTCGGTCCACGTCTCCCGGCCCGGTTCGAGGTGCCAGCCGGCATCACGCGCCTGTTGGAGCAGCTCGAGCCTCCGGTCCGGGCTGAGTGACGCCGCCGGTCCCGAGGCGGCAATGGGCTGTCGGGACTCGTCCGGAGCGTGGGGACCGGGCGGCTCGGGCTCGGTCACATCCGGGATCGGCGCCGCCGCCGGCCCGTGCTCCAGGTAGTCCGCAGCGCGGTACCAGGAGAAGATCAGCTTGTCGTCGGCGTCCTTCTTCGGCGTCCCGTCCGGGTTCTTCTGGAAGTCGCCCACCTGCGTTGCACTGAGGTCCACGCCGCGCTTCTCGAGCTGCCCGACCGCGTAGCGCAGGTGCTCGGAGGTAGGGCGGTAGTGACCGCTCTTGCCGGTGATCTTCACGAGTCGGCCCCCACCGACCTGCAGCTCGCCGGCGGCCCGGACTGCGCCTCCGGCCAGGAACGTGGAGTGGTGGAACTCACCCTGCTTGTGTGACTCGGCGTAGAAGACCCCAGCGGTGCTGAGGACGAAGATGGCCCACCCTGAGCCGCTCGCGACCGTCTCGTTGGCCGCCGTGTCCATGGGAGCGCCGTCTCGGTAGAGCTGTCCCTCTTTAGCCAGAACCATGAACCGGCTCCGCTCCGACTCGCTCAGCCCGTACTGCACGTTCTTGCCGTCCATGGACCGCTCGTCGTCGCTGGCGGGGTCGATGTCGCGGTCACCGAGCCAGTCCCAGAAGCTGCCGCTGTCTCCGGACCGCGCCCACTCCTCCCAGCGCTTCGCCAGGACGAAACCTGGTCGGTGCTTGGGATCGATGGCCTCGAGCCAGTAGTTGTTCCAGTTGGCCCAGTCACCGCGCCGACGGGGCTTCAGGTTCTCGACGGTCTCGGGCATGCCTTTCACAAAGGGAGAGTCGACATTGAGCAGCTTCACCGGGCCCTCCCGGCCGGGGAGGACCCGCGTCGGTGACTGCCCCCGGACCGTGGAGACGATCTCGCGTATCCGACTCCAGCCCCGTCGTCCCGGGCCTGGCCCCTCCGACGGGCGTCCCGGCCCACCCGGGCCCGGGGAGGCCCCGCCTACGCCCTGGCCCTGCAGGAGTCCCGGATCCGCGTAGGCGACCGGGACGCGGGCAGGCGGCTCCTCCTGGCGACGCAACTGCCCGGGATCGGCGTAGGCGACCGGCGGCTGCGCGACAGGCGGCCGCTCCGGCTCGGAGTACGCAACGGGCTGTGTGCCGCGCTCCAGCTGCTCCCCGGCCGGGGGGAGCTCCGAGTAGGCGACCGGGGGCCGGCCGGGCTCCTGCTGTTCGTCCGCCGGCACCTGGACCGGCTCGGAGTAGGCGAGGGCGCGCTCGAAGTCCTCCTGGCCCTGCGCCAGCTCCGGCTCCGGCTCCGAGTAGGCCGGAGGCGACGCCTCGTTGCGCTGCTCCGGCACGACGTCGGGCAGGGCTGTCACCAGCTCGGGCGGAGCCTGGCGGTCGACCTCGGTGAGGCGCTTCGCCGCCGGAGGGGACGCGGTCAGTCCCTGCCAGAAGCTCCGCGACCGCTGAACACGCTCCCGCGACTCCACACCCAGGTCGGTGAGCGACCCGCCGACGGCGCGATTGCCGGCAGCCGCCTGGAGGCGGAGGATCGTGGCCTGGACCCCGGTCCCTGACCGGTCGGTACGACGCGCCCCGTCCCCGCTCTCCTCGGAGCGTTGGTCAGACCGTCGCTTCGTATCCCATGGCAAGAGGAGAGTCCCTCCAGCGCCGTGCGCTTTCCGTGCAGGATAAATAGCCGCCCACTTCCCGAAAGGGCAGAAGTCGCACACGGCCCGCCGACCGTGGCAGTTCTGCAGCCGGCCCGGGCCGGTCGAATAACTTGCGACCTGGTGGACCTCAGAGCGGTATGCGTCTTTTGCGGATCCTCCACGCCCCCCGATCCGCGCTACCGGGAGGCGGCGCGGAGTCTCGGCACACTGCTTGCTGCGCGGGGCATCGAGCTCGTCTACGGCGGTGGCCGCGTCGGCCTGATGGGCCAGTTGGCAGAGGCCGCCCTGGCCGGGGGAGGCCGCGTCATCGGTGTCATCCCGGTCGGCCTGTTCAGTCGGGAGGTGGGCCACACCGGCCTGACCGAGCTCCACGAGGTGGACTCGATGCACGAGCGGAAGCAGCTCATGTACGACCGGTCCGACGCCTTCGTCGCTCTACCCGGAGGCCTGGGCACCCTCGAGGAGCTGGCCGAGGTCGCGACCTGGTCACAGCTGGGGCTCCACCGTAAGCCGATAGCCCTGCTCGACGTGGACGACTTCTGGGCGCCGCTGATCGCCCAGCTCGACCGGATGGTGGTGGCCGGGCTCCTCAAGCCCGCCAACCGTGCGCTGATCGTCCGGACCCGGTCCCCCGAGGAGGCTCTGGCCGAGCTGGCGTCGAGCCGGCCGGTCCCCGTGGAGAAGTGGATCACCAGCTCGGAGCGGTAGTCGTCCCGTTGACGCCGGCGCCGGACCGGCGGACTACGTCGACCTCGTATCGGGAGGCTGGAGCACGGCCTGGCTCTGAGTGACCTTGGCGACCAGGCGGCCGTCGGAGTCGGTGACCTCGGTCTCGACCACGATGACCGTGCGGCCGGTGTGGAGGGGCCGGGACGTGGCCGTCACCGTTCCTGAACGGACGGCGCGGAGGAAGTTGGTCTTCGACTCGATGGTGGATGTCCCCGCCGCTCCGTCGGGAAGGTTGAGGAACGCACAGGAGCCGCCCGTGCTGTCGGCCAGGGCCATGATGGCGCCCCCGTGCAGGATCCCACCGGTCGTGCAGAGCTCGGGGCGGTGATCGAGCGTGGCCCGGACCGCCGCCCGGCCCGACTCGACGAATCGGATCCCCAGCGTGCCCACCAGGGGCATGAGGTCGTGGATGCCTTCCGCTGTGCTCACGGCGATCACTATGCCCCCCACGTCCGCAGCGGCGGCGACGGCGCCGGGCCTCCAGACCCGAGCGGGGGTACGAAACCTACTTGGAGTATGGTACAATCTCCGACCGTGGACGACGCTCCCCGCTCCCGACGCGACGAGTACTCCGAGGCGACGCGGCGCGCCCTGCTCGAGAGCGCGGCCCGGCTCTTCGCCGAGAAGGGGTTCACGGCCACCTCCCTCGACGAGGTGGCGGCCGAGGCCCGGGTGACCAAGGGCGCCGTCTACCACCACTTCGCCAACAAGCAGGCCCTGTTCGAAGCCGTCGCCGACCTGGCCGAGGCCGACGCCTGCGCCGCCATTCTCGACGCCGCCGCTGCCGAGGCGCCTGACACGTGGCGGGGGGTCGTGGCCGGACTGGACAGCTTCCTCGAGCGCTGCCTCGATCCCGTCTACCGCCGGCTCTGCTTCCAGGAGGGTCCCGCCGTGCTCGGCTTCGCCAACTGGTGGGAGCACGGGGAGAAGCACGAGATCGGGCTCATCCGGGGCATGCTGGCGGCCCTGCACGCCGACGGGCTGATCGAGCACGACGACCTCGACACTCTCACCCAGCTGCTGTTCGGGTCGATGATCGCCGCCGCCCTCTCGCTGGCACGCGCCGACGACCCGAAGACCGAGAGCCAGCGGGTCCGCGAGGCCACCCTCCGGCTGTTGGCCGGCCTCCGGCCTTCAGTCCCGCTGGGTGCCGACGCGCAGTAGGCGGAACGGGACGTCCCGGTCGACCTGGGGCTCCCGGGGAAGGCCGAGAAGACGCTCTCCGATGACGTTGCGCTGGATCTGCTCGCTACCACCCTGGATCCCGTGCGCCGGGGCGGTCGTGATCGTCTCGGCCACCTCGGTGTCACCCAGCAGCGCGTAGGGCCCGGCGATCTCGGCCACGAGGTCCCTGTACATGCGCACGAGCTGCACCCCACCCAGATACGCCACCGACGACTGCGCCGTTCCGTCCCCGCCCGACCGGGCCGACGCATGGGCACGGAGGCTCGTCAGCCGGAGAGCCTCCGAGAAGGCGTGCAGGGCCGCTATGCGCTGACGTACGAGCGGGTCGGCCAACCGGCCCCGCTCCCGGGCCAGACCCACCAGGTCTGCCAGGGAGCCGATCGGCAGGGCGTTGGCGGCATGGGCGGTGTGCCTGATCTCGGCCAGCACCTGATCGGCCGGACGGTCGAGGAAGCCGGCCCGGCTCCCGGCGTAAGGGGAGCGCAGCTGGCGTTCCCCGCCACCCGCGAACGCCGACCGCTCGTGGGCCAGCACGGCCATGGCCACGGCCCACCCGTCGGTGGCCCCTCCGATCAGATTGTCGTCGGGGACCCTGACGTCGGTCAGGAACGTCTCGTTGAATTCGGCCTGACCATTCATCTGCCTGATCGGTCGGATCTCGACCCCAGGCTGATCCAGGTCGACGACGAAGAAGCCGATTCCCTTGTGCTTGGACACGTCGGGGTCGGTGCGGGCCACGAGCAGAGCCCGGTCGGCAAAGAGAGTCCCGGAGTTCCACACCTTCTGGCCGTTGACGATCCAATGCGACCCGTCCCGAACGGCGCGCGTCTGCACCCCGGCCAGGTCCGAGCCCGCACCCGGCTCGCTGAAGAACTGCGCCCAGTGCTCCTCTCCTCGGGCCAGCGCCGGAAGCCAGCGTTGCTTCTGCCCGGCGGTCCCGAACATGAAGAGTACGGGTCCGCCCATGGCCGTACCCGATCCGGACGGAGGCCCGAGCACGTCGGCCGCGGCCAGCTCCTCCTGGACCACACCGGCCTCGATGGGCCCGAGGCCGCGGCCGAACCAATCAAGCGGCCACGTCGGATATCCCCAGCCGCTGTCGGCCAGACGGAGCCACCACTGACGAACCGTCAGGTCGGGGGCCCAGTTCTCCGACACCCAGGCGCGCACCTCCTGCCGCAGGCCGAGGTCGGTGTCGCTCACCGTCACAAGCTAGGCGCCGGTGGATCTCACGGTCGCGTGAGCCGCACCCTCAGATGGCGGATGCCGCTGTGGCGGTTCGACCGCCCCCATTCGACAGGAGCGGCCAGCTCGTAGCCGGAGAACGACGCGAACAGCTCCTCGAACAGCACCCGCATCTCGAGGCGGGCCAAGTTGGAGCCCAGGCAGAAGTGGATGCCGTGGCCGAAGGCCAGGTGCGGGTTGGGCTGGCGGCGGGCGTCGAACTCCATGGCCCGTTCGAAGACGGCGTCGTCCCGGTTGGCCGACCCTTCCCAGATCACGACCTTGTCCCCGGACTCGATGCTCTGGCCCCGGAGGCGGACCGGCCGGGTGGCGGTGCGCCGTTTCGACGGTGACGGGGTGGTCCACCGCAGCATCTCCTCGACGGCGATCGGGATCCCCCCGGCGTCGGCACGGAGGGCCTGCAGCTGGTCGGTGCGCTCGATCAATGCCAGGAGACCGCCGGCAATGGCGTTGCGGGTCGTGTCCGATCCGGCCGCGAACAGAAGGGAGAAGAACGAGTACAGCTCGGCGTCGGACAGCTGCGGAGGGTCCACGTCCCGCAGGGTGGCGTGCACCACCACCGACAACATGTCGTCGGTAGGACAGGCCCGCTTGGCCGCGATCAGCCTGGCCCCGTAGTCGGCCATGAAACGACGGGCCGTCTCGATCTGCTCGGTCGTGTCGGTGACCCGCCGACCCTCCCGGTAGTCGAAGCCCGGCTCGATCGCCTCGAACAGCCGATGGCGGTCCTCCTCGGGGACGCCGAGGAGGATGCAGATCATCTGCATCGGCAGCTCGGCAGCCACGTCGGTCAGGAAGTCGATCTCGGTCCCGCTCCCGACCGAGTCGAGGAGGCGGCGGGTCCGCCGGCGCAGCTCGTCCTCGAGCCGGTGCACGGTGCGCGGGGTGAGGCCGGCGCTCACCAGCCGCCGGATGCGGGCGTGCCGGGGGTCGTCCATCATGTTGAGAACAACCCCGGCCGTCGAGAGATCCTGGATCAGGGTCCCGCCGTGGCGGCGGTCACCGCCCCGCTCCGACGAGTAGGTCACGGGGTCGCTCAGGACCTCGAGGGTCTCCTGGTAGGAGGCCACCGACCAGAACCCCTCCCCGTCGGGGGTGTGCGGGGTCGGGTCGTGCCACCAGACCGGCGCCTCCCGACGGTGGATCTCGAAGAGATGGTGGGGAAAGCCCGCGGCGAAGTTGTCGAGATCGGTGAGATCGATTCCCGTCAGCAGGCTCGTCGCCACTGGGGTCAGACGAAGCCCGCCACCCGGTGGGGCACGTAGGGCTCCTCGAGGGCGGCAATCTCCTCGGCCGACAGGTCGAGCTCCGCCGCCGCCACGGCGTCGTCGAGATGATGGGGTTTGGTGGCGCCGACGATGGGGGCGGTGACGACCGGCTTGGCCAGAAGCCAGGCCAGGGCCACCTGGGCCCGGGACACTCCCCGGTCGGCCGCCACCTTGGCCACCCGGTCGATCACGGCCCCGTCGGCCCCGGCCGGGTCGTAGAGCGCCCGTCCGAACTCGTCGGACTGCGAGCGCTCGGTCACCTCGCCCGGATCTCGGGTGAGACGGCCGCGGGCGAGCGGGCTCCACGGGATGACGGCTACGCCCTGGTCGGCGCACAGCGGCAGCATCTCGCGCTCCTCCTCCCGGTTGAGGAGGTTGTAGTGGTTCTGCATGCTGACGAACCGCGTCCAGTTGTGCTGGTCGGCGGTGTAGAGCGCCTTGCTGAACTGCCACGCCCACATCGACGACGCGCCGATGTAGCGCACCTTCCCGGACCGCACCACGTCGTCGAGAGCCTGGAGGGTCTCCTCGATCGGGGTGCGGCGGTCCCACCGGTGGATCTGGTAGAGGTCGATGTAGTCGGTGCCGAGGCGGCGGAGGCTGGCGTCGACCTCGGTCATGATGGCCTTGCGCGAGAGGCCAGCGGAGTTCTGACCCGAGCGCATCGGTCCGTGGACCTTGGTTGCGAGGACGACCTCGTCGCGGTTGGCGAAGTCCGCCAGCGCCCGACCGACGATCTCCTCACTCGAGCCGAGCGAGTACACGTTGGCGGTGTCGAAGAAGTTGATGCCCTGCTCGACAGCGCGCCGGATGAAGGGCCGGCTGGCCTCCTCGTCCAGGGACCAGGGATGGTTGCCCCGACCGGGCTCCCCGTAGCTCATGCATCCGAGGCAGATCACCGACACGTCCAGGCCGGTCCGTCCGAGCTTCACGTACCTCATGAGCGACCCCTCCCGCGCCCGCCGTCTACACAGTGGCGGGTGGCGAGCCACTCTAGGCAGCCGTCCCGGAGCGCCCCCGACCCGGCTGAGAACGTCGGCGGGACATGCGCCCCGCCGACGTTCCCGGTCGGATCCGGTCTAGAACGGTCGGCTCAACCCCGTCGGCGGCGCCGGCCCAGGATCGCCAGCGCCGAGCCTCCGGCCAGGAGACCCGTGCCCAGGCCGGCCATCCCGAGCGCCTGGAAGCCGGTGAAGGCCAGGGTCGAACCCGCCACCGCCGCCCCGGGCCGGGCGGGGGGAAGAGCCGCCGGCCCGCTCCCCGGGGCCGCCAGGCTGGCCGCACCCGCCGCTGCGGCCGTCACGGTGCCCGGAGCTCGGCTGCTCGCCGCGGTGGCGGGAGCCACCAGCGTCAGGCCCTCCACCGCCGTGAACGGAGTCACGAGCCCCGCCGCCGGCGTGACCCCCGAGGCGGTCGCGACCGCCGGGGGTGTGGCCCCCGAGGCGGCGGCGGCCGGCGGCGTTCCGGCCCCGGACGCAGCCGGCGCCGAGCTCGGCCCCGCGCCCGTCGAGGATGACCCGGTCCCGGAGCCCGACGGTGAGGCACCGGAGGAGGTCGGGGCCGGTGGGCAGTCGATCCAGAAGACCTTGTGCTTGACGTCGGACCCCTGGGATCCCGACACGGTGGCCGTGAGCTTCACGTGGTAGCCCCGGTGGGCGGGGGCCACGCCCTTGAAGATCCCCGCCAGCTGGGAGAACGAGACGGGGACCGTCCGGTCGAGCTGGTTGCCTCCCGTGCGGTCGGCCGTGGTCCAGCTGGCCGACAGGGTGACCGAGCCCGAGCCCCGCGTCGGGGCCTGGCCGGCGAAGCTCAGCTGGCCGGTCTGGTTTCCGGTGTCGTAGCCGTAGAAGCTCACGCTGAAGTTGCACCCGACGTGGGCGTCGTTGTCCTGGTTGGGGCTGGCCTCGTCGTTCACCTTGACGGTGCCGTTGTTGCCGGCCGGCGCCGCCCCTCCCTTGTCGGCCTGGGATGACGCCGCCGCCGATCCCGAAGTGTGGCCCGACCCGGAGTGCGCGTGTCCCCCGTGGCCCTCGGCCCACGCCGGGCCGGCCGGGCCCCACGTCGCCACCAACAGAGTCGAGAGCCCGGCCGCGCCGCCGAGCTTCCTCCATGTCCGCCTGCTCATGCCTCGTCGCTCCCAGCTGTGCCTAGCCCTGTCCGGTCGCCCGGGTCAGGGACTGGATAGTTAATAGGCTCTAGTTATCGCCCGAGGCAAGATTTTTCTAACACGGAGAATGCCCCTATCCACGCGGAGGGTGAGGAACCCCCGGTGACCGGGGCCGGATGAACCACCCACAGGGCGCTACGACGCCTGACCCGGGCGTCGCTCAGGGCTCGACGAGGACCTTCACCGCCCCCTCGGCCCGGTCGGCCGCAAGCGAGAAGGCCCGGGCGCCGTCGTCGAGAGGAAGGCGGTGGGTGACGAGCAGACCGGCCACCTCGGGGCGAGCGGCCAGCAGCTCCCCCGCCTGGATGAAGTCCCGGTCCCCGTGGCGGTGGCCGTACATCGACGCCGGGACCAGCCGGGCCTCCTTGCCCAGCAGCCCGTAGCCGACGGCGACCGGCTCCCAGTAGGTGGCCACGGCCACGATCACCCCGGCGGGCACCACCGCCTCGACACACCGGTCGAGTGCGCTCTGGGTCCCGGCGGCGTCGACGACCGCGTCGTACTCGACCGGGCCCGGCTCACCGGCGCCGAGGGCCGAGCCCCGCTCCCGCTGGGCGGGGTGGCGGGCGACCAGGTCGACCTCGAATCCGAGGTGGCGGGCCGCCGCCACGGTTGCCAGTCCGATGCTGCCCCCGCCCACCACCAGAACCCGCTGTCCCGGGGCCATCCCCGCCTGGCGGATGCCGTGGAGGGCCACGGCCAGGGGCTCGACGAGCGCCCCGTCGGCCACGTCGACGCCGTCCGGAAGAGGCTGGAGGCACCGCTCGTCGACGTAGGCCACGTCGGCCAGCCCACCGTCGAGGGACACCCCGTAGATCCGCTCAGTGAGCGTCCGACAGAGCTGCTCGCGTCCCGCCCGGCACTGGTCGCATGTGCCGCAGGGCACCATCGGGCAGACGGCCACGGCGGTGCCGTCGTCCAGGAGCCCGGCAAACTCGTGGCCGAGGGTCACGGGCATGGCCCCCATGGCGGCCAGGTGGAGGTCGGAGCCGCAGATCCCCGACGACCGGACCCGCACGCGGACGCCACCTCCGTCCGGGTCGGGCACCTCGGTGACCCGGACGCCCGCCCCGGTGCTGCGGAGCCCCCTCAAGATCCGGCGCCCGCCCCCCGGTCCGACCCGGTCGACGCGTACTCCTCGCGCAGGGTGTTCTTCACGATCTTGCCGGTCGAGTTCCGCGGCATCTCGTCCCTGATCATCAGCTGCTCGGGGATCTTCTGGATCATCAGGCCGGCCTCCTTGAGGAACCCGACCATCTCGGTGAACTCGAGGGGAGCTTCCCCGGGGTTTGCCTGGACCACGGCGCACACCCTTTCCCCGCGCTCGGGATCGGGAAGCCCGATGACCGCCACGTCGAGGACCTTGGGGTGCTCGTAGAGCAGGTCCTCGATCTCGCGGGCGCTGATGTTCTCCCCCTTGCGGATGATCACGTCCTTGAGGCGGCCGGTCAACGTGAGATGGCCGTCGGGGCGCAGCCGGCCCAGGTCACCGGTGCGGAAGAAGCCCTTCTCGTCGAAGGCGGCGCCGGTCAGCTCCGGGTCCGTGTAGCGCTTGAAGACCATCGGGCCCCTGACCCGCACCTCGCCCTCCTGGCCCGGCGCGGCCTCGCTCCCGTCGGTCCTCACCACCCGGATCTCGGCACCCTCGACGGGACGGCCCTCGGTGTTGGCGAGCTGGTCGTCGGTGTCGTCAGGCGTGCCCGAGGCGATCATCGGTGACTCGGTCATTCCGTAGCCGTGGACAACACCCCGCCCGCCGATCTCCCTCATCACCTCGTAGTGCAGCTCGGGCGGCTTGGGCGCCCCGCCTCCGGACATGATCCGCAGCCTCGGGAGCACCGGAGAGCCCGGGTCCTTGCGCTGCTCGTTCAGGCAGGCGAGATAGAACGCCGGCCCCCCGCCGAACATCGTCACGTCGTGCCGGCGGAACAGGGCCAGGCTCTCCGGGGGGTTGAAGGCCTCCACCATGACCGCGGAACCTCCGGTCATCAGCAGCCCGACCAGCATGTCGGCGCCCCCGATGTGGGCGATGGGAAAGGCCACCGTCCCCACGTCCTCGGCGGTGAGGCCCAGCGCCGCCACCATGCCCCACCCCCCCGCCATCAGCGTCCCGTCCGTGTGGCACACGCCCTTGGGGTCCGACGTCGTCCCGGACGTGTAGTAGATCCACCGGATCGAGTCGTCGGCCGCGGGGACGGCTACGGCGTCGAGGGCGGCCGGGTCGGCCTCGGGCAGCCCCTGGTCCAGGACCACCAGCTGAGGGGAGACGCCCCGCTCGGCCCCCGCCCGCTCGGCCAGGGCGGCGTAGTCCGTGCCCCGCCACACGCCGGGGACGACCAGATGGGTGGCCCCGGTCTGGGCCATGGCGAACCCCAGCTCCCGCTCCCGGTACAGATGGATGACCGGGTTCTGGACGGCGCCGATCCGGCAGAGGGCGGCGCATACGACCACGGTGTCGATCCGGGTGGGCAGCTGCCAGGAGACCGGGCTCCCGGGCCCCACGCCGAGGCCGACCAGGCCGGCGGCCACCCGCAGAGCGTCGTCCCGGAGCTGGCCGAAGGTGAGCTCCCGGTCCTGCTCGTCGACCAGCATGCGCCGACCCGGATCGAGCTCGGCCCGGCGCTCGATCAGCTCCCAGAAGGTGCCCGCATCCCTGATCAGCACGCCGCGCAGGCTATTAGGGCCGCCGGGGCGTCACCCCGGCACGCGGAGCGGCTAGCCGGCGACCCGGGAGAGGTCGGCGGTCCGCTCCGCCAGCTCGACCAGGCGCTGGTGCTCCACGGCCGCCTCGTGACGACCGTCCCCGACCGGGCCCGCCGGCCTCCGGTCGAGCTCGTCCAGCGCCTCGCTGCGGCCGTAGATGACCGCGGTGTCCCCGGCGCCGAGCACGGTCCAGCCGCCCGGGACGCCCAGGTGGGAGCCGTCGCCGCGGGTGACTCCAAGCACGGCTACGCCCTCGTCGCGCAGCCCCAGATCCCCCAGGGGCCGCCCCACCAGCCAGTCCCCCTCCTCGAGATGCAGCTCCCCCACCGCGTAGTTGCCGGTCAGATCGAGAAGGCTGGCGAGGTCCCGCGTGGCCAGGTCGGTGTGCCGCTCGAGGAGCCGGCGGATCAGGCGGGTCAGGCGCCGGTCGACCGTCGAGCTGCGCGACAGCGCCAGCAGGGCGCCGAGGCCGACGGTCAGCTCGAGGATCGAGATCCACTGGGTGTGGCCGCCCGAGCGGAAACCGATGATCAGGGAGCTGGCCACCGCCACGATGCCGGCGTTGCCGAGCAGCATCAGGGTCATCACCACCCGACGCCGGATCGGGTGGCCGACCACCTCCTCGGACTCCTTGGTGGTGAACCCGGAGCCGGTGAAGGCGGAGCGGGCCTGGAAGCGCGCCGTGCTCCGCGACATTCCCGTGGCCACGAGAATCACGGTCGCGACCCTCGTCACCACCAGGGAGAGGGCCACCACCACGAGCAGGGAGCCGATAGCTATCACGACCGACGTATATCCCCCGGCCGCCGGCGGGTGATGCGCGACCGGCCTGACCGGCACGGGGGTTCGCGTCGTCTTACTGTGCCGCGATGACCCACCTCCTCACGCCGATGCGGACGGCAGCGGCCGCCGCCGTCCTCGCTCTGGCCGGCTGCGGGGCCGCGGGGAGCGGGGGCGGAGGGACGGGTGCTTCGCCCCCCGGCGTGGCGCCCCGCACCGCCAGCGCGGCGTGGGGCACGTACCACGCCGACAACCTCCGCTCGGGGAACGACCCGTCGGGGGCTTCCTACCGCCCTGTCTCCGAGGCCTGGGTCTCCCCGCAGCTCGACGGCAAGGTGTACGCCGAACCGCTCGTGTGGGGAGGGCTGGTCATCGTCGCCACCGAGAACGACACCCTCTACGGCCTGCGCGCCGCCGACGGGGGCGTGGCGTGGAGCACGCACATCGGGACCCCGGTCCCCCAGTCGGATCTCCCGTGCGGGGACATCGATCCCGAGGGCATAACGGCCACGCCTGCCATCGACCCGGGCAGCGGCCGGCTCTTCGCGGTGGGCGAGATGCTGGCCAACGGGGCGGTGGTCCACCAGCTGGCGGCGCTCGACGCCGCCTCCGGCAAGCTGCTTTTCCAGGAGTCGGCCAACCCGGCGGGGATGAACCCGACCACCCAGCAGGAGCGGGGGGCGCTGGCGGTGGCCGGCGGCCACGTCTACATCCCCTACGGCGGCCTGGACGGGGACTGCGGCCAGTACCACGGATGGGTCGTGGCCGCTCCGACGTCGGGGCCGGGACAGCTCCTCGCCTACCAGGTGCCGACCGCCAGGGAGGGCGCCATCTGGGCCCCGCCCGGTCCGAGCATCGACTCCGCCGGAAACGTGTGGGTGGCCACGGGGAACGGAAGCTCCACCACCAGCTACGACGAGGGCAACAGCGTCCTCAAGCTGTCGCCGACGCTGTCCTTGCTGGACTCCTTTGCCCCGACCAACTGGGCGGCGGACAACGCCAACGACGCCGATCTCGGATCGACGAGCCCCATGCTGCTGTCGGGAAGCCTCGTCTTCCAGGTCGGCAAGGAATCGACGGGCTATCTGCTCTCCGCCTCGCACCTCGGCGGGATCGGAGGCCAGCTCTTCTCGGCCGACGTGTGCTTCACCATCGGGGGCGAGGCCGCCGGGCCGGCGGACGTCTACGTGGCGTGCAGCTCGGGCATCAAGGACGTGCGGGTGACGGCCGACCCGCCCTCCTTCCACGTGGCGTGGTCCGGCCCGTCGGGCGCCACGGGGCCTCCGATCATCGCCGGCGGGCTGGTGTGGTCGGTCGGGGGATCTTCCCAGACGCTGTACGGGCTCGACCCGGCCAGCGGCTCGGCGGTGGTCCAGCAGCACCTGGCCGGGACCCCGGCGTCGTTCAGCACCCCCGCCGCCGGTGACGGCCTCCTGGTCGTCGGCACCGGCCGGGCGGTGGAGGCCTTCAGCGGCCCCGCCACCACGACCAGCGCCCGCTACTGGCTGCCGGCCGCCGACGGAGGCGTGTTCAACTACGGCTCAGCGGCCTTCTACGGGTCGGCGGCGGCCAGCCGGCCGACCCACCCGGTGGTGGGGATGGCGGCCACTCCGGACGGCAACGGCTACTGGCTGGTGGCCTCCGACGGCGGGATCTTCAGCTTCGGTGACGCCGGGTTCCACGGCTCGACCGGCGCCGTCCGGCTCAACCGGCCGATCGTCGGGATGGCCTCTACGCCGGACGGGCGGGGCTACTGGCTGGTCGCGTCGGACGGGGGCGTCTTCGCGTTCGGTGACGCCGGGTTCCACGGCTCGACCGGCGCCGTCCGGCTCAACCGGCCGATCGTCGGGATGGCGGCCACAGCCGACGGGGCCGGCTACTGGCTGGCCGCCAGCGACGGCGGTGTCTTCAGCTTCGGGGACGCCCCGTTCCGGGGGTCGGCGGGCAGCCTTCCCCTCACCAGGCCCGTGGTCGGGCTCGGCGCCGACACGGTCACCGACGGGTACTGGCTGGCCGCGTCCGACGGCGGGGTGTTCGCCTACGGAGCCCCCTTCGGGGGATCGGCGGGCGGGACGTCCCTGGCGGCGCCGATCGTGGGGATCACGGCCAAGGGCTGAGCAACGGCCATAGCCTGGCCCGATGCGCACCGGCGGCGGGGCGTCCCGAGCGCGTTCCCCCCGAACGCGTTCTGGGCACTACGTTCGGCACGCGCCCGTCCCCGTCCCCTCCCGGGAGGCCCCCATGCTCCGGACTGAACCCGACGCGGTCGGGATCTCGCTCGCGGACCGCTACCGGCAGGTACGCGCCCTCACCGAGACGTTGGCCGCACCGCTCTCGGCCGAGGACCAGACGGCGCAGTCCATGCCCGACGCGAGCCCCACCAAGTGGCACCGCGCCCACACATCGTGGTTCTTCGAGACGTTCGTGCTCGAGCCCTATTCGGCGGGTTACCGCCCCTACGACGAGCGCTTCGCCTATCTCTTCAACTCCTATTACGAGACAGTCGGACCGTTCTTCCCCCGTGGACAGCGCGGCGTGGTCACAAGACCGGGGATCGAACAGGTGGCGTCCTACCGGTCGCACGTCGACGGCGCCGTGGAGGCCCTGCTGACGGCCGGCGCTCCCGACGACGCCGAGGGGCGCGTCGTGCTCGGCTGCAGTCACGAGCAGCAGCACCAGGAGCTGGTGCTCATGGACATCAAGAACGTCCTGGCCGCCAACCCGCTCGGCCCGGCCTACCTGCCGGACACGTCGCCCGCGCCCTTCTCCGGTCCGGACGGAGCACCGTCGGCAGGCGGCGGTTGGGTCGGCCACGACGGAGGGCTGGTCGAGATCGGCCACGACGGGTACGGCTTCGCCTTCGACAACGAGAGCCCCCGCCACACCCTGTACCTGCAGCCCTTCGGGCTGGCCGACCAGCTCGTCACCAACGGGCAGTGGCTCGAGTTCATGGCCGACGACGGCTACAACCGTCCCGAGCTGTGGCTGTCGGAGGGGTGGGCCACGGTGCGGGCCGAGCACTGGGACGCTCCGCTGTACTGGCAGGCGGTGGACGGGGGCTGGTGCCACTACACGCTGTCCGGCGTGAGGCCCGTCGACCCCGCCGAGGCCGTGTGCCACGTGAGCTATTTCGAGGCCGACGCGTTCGCGAGGTGGGCGGGAGCGCGTCTGCCGACCGAGGCAGAGTGGGAGGTGGTGGCCGCCGATCGGCCGGTTGCCGGCCGGTTCCTCGGGCTGGGCCGGCTGCGGCCCGGCCCGGCGGGGCACGAACCGTCGCTGTTCGGTGACGTGTGGCAGTGGACGTCGAGCTCGTACGCCCCCTACCCCGGCTACCGGCCCGGACCGGGAGCGCTCGGTGAGTACAACGGCAAGTTCATGGCCAACCAGTACGTGCTGCGGGGCGGCGCGTGCGTCACCCCCGCCGGTCACGTGCGGGCCACCTACCGGAACTACTTCCCGGCCTCGGCCCGCTGGGCCTTCTCCGGCCTGCGCCTGGCCCGCGACCTGTGAGCCGGCCCACCGCCTCGACACCCGACGTCACGGTCTGGGTGTGCATGGACGACGCCGACGCCCGGGCGCGCCTGCTCGAGGACGCCCGCCGGGGCCTGGCTGCCGAGCCCAAGGACCTCCCGCCCAAGTGGTTCTACGACGGGGAGGGCTCCCGTCTCTTCGAGGAGATCACCAGGCTGCCGGAGTACTACCCGACCCGGGCCGAACGCGAGATCCTCCTCGACCGGGCGCGGGAGATAGCGGAGGTGGCCCGGGCCGAGGCCCTCGTCGAGCTGGGATCGGGCGCAGCCGTCAAGACGCGCATCCTCCTCGACGCCCTCCATCCGGCGGGAACGACCAGCTACCTGCCCTTCGACGTGTGCGAGCCGGTCGTGCGCCAGTCCGGCACCGACCTGGCCGGGGCCTACGAGAACCTCAGCGTCCTCGGCGTGGTCGGGGACTTCGAGCGCCACCTCCATCTGGTGCCCCGCCATGGCCGGCAGCTGGTGGCGTTCCTCGGCGGGACCATCGGCAACCTGCTGCCCGACCAGCGCCGCCGCTTCCTCCGTCAGGTGCGCGGCCTGATGGAGCCGGGTGACCACCTGCTGCTCGGTGCCGACCTGGTCAAGGACCCGGACCGGCTGGTGGCCGCGTACGACGACGGCGCCGGCATCACGGCCCAGTTCAACCGCAACGTCCTGGCCGTGCTCAACCGTGAGCTCGAAGCCGACTTCGACCCCGACGCCTTCCACCACGTGGCCCGCTGGGACGCCGATCGGGAGTGGATCGAGATGCGCCTGCGGTCCGGCGCCGACCAGACCGTGACCGCAGCGGGTCTGGGAATGCAGATCCCGTTCCGGCGGGACGAGGAGATGCGCACCGAGGTCTCGGCCAAGTTCAGGCCCGACCGGATCGTTGCCGAGCTCAAGGAGGCGGGGCTCGACGTGGTGCGCTTCTGGACCGACCGCGCCGGGGACTTCGCGTTGATGCTCGCCGCGGCCTGAACGACCACCCGAGCGTCCACCGGAGGTGCCGCCGGCGCCACCCTCGGCTACGTTGGCGCCGACCGCGGTCGGCGCTGGGGAAGAGTCCTGACCGGGGTTGACGCCGTCAACCACTCCCCAGCCCGGGTCCGGTCGGGGGGAGACATGACGCTGCGACAGGCGTTGGAGCGCTACGGGGTGGCGCTGGCCGTGGTGCTGGGCCTCGTGGTGGCCCTGATCGTTCTGCCCGGGAACACCACGACCGGCCCGTCCCAGCTGGGCGCGGCTGCGGGGTCGGGAAGATCCACCGGGGCCGGGGCCGCGGCGGGGTCCGGCGGGGCCGCCCTCGGGGCCGCAGGGAGTGGCACCGCGGGCCCGGGTGCGGGCCTGTCACTCAACGCCGGCGGTGGGGGTGGCAGCACCGGCAGCCCCGGCACGCCGGCCGGCTCCACCGCCGGCAGCACCCAGGCGGCGCCCGCAGGATCGGCCGTGACCTGGGGCGCCGGTCCCCACTGCCGGGGGGACGGTCGCCAGATGGGCGTTTCCTACGCCATGCCCCCGTGCGTGCAGTGGAACAGCAGGGACAACGGCGGGGCCACCGGCCAGGGCGTCACGCGGAACAAGATCCTCGTGGTCCGCTACATCCCCCAGATCGACCCCGGGACCAGGGCCATCCTCCAGAGCGCCCAACTCTCCGACCCCCCGGCCACGGTGTCCCGCGCCTACCAGGCCCTCACCCGCTACGGGAACCTCCATTACGAGACCTACGGGCGCCAGGTCGTGATGGTCGACTTCAACGCGTCGGGTCCGCCCACCAGCGACGAGAACTCGCGGGCCGACGCCATAGCCATCGCCGGCAACATCAAGCCGTTCGCGGTCATCGACGGGGACCCGGCCCAGGGCGCCCCGCTCACCTTCGTCCGCGAGCTGGCGCTGCGGGACATCCCGTGCTTCTGCTCCACCTCGTACCCGTCGGACATCTACGGCGCCATGCCGCCGATCGTGTTCAGTCCCCTTCCCACCCTGACCGAGTACGCCCAGAACTCCGCCGAGTACGTGTGCAAGCACCTGGCCGGCCACAACGTGCAGTACGCCGGCCTGGGGGTCACGGGTCCCCGGAAGTTCGGGCTGGTGTACGTCACCGGACAGAACGAGGTGCCGTATCCGGAGCTCGAGGAGGCCAAGCCCCTGGCCGAGAAGTACTTCGGGCAGTGCGGGATCCACTTCTTCAAGGAGATCGGCTACTCCTACGACCCCGGGCGTAACCAGACCGACGTCACCAACCTCATCGCCCAGCTGAAGGCGGCGGGCGTCACGACCGTCGTGCCGTTCTGGGATCCCCTCTACCCGATCCTGATCACCCAGGAGGCCACCCGCCAGGCGTTCTTCCCGGAGTGGATCATCACCGGCACCGGGCTCTCGGACACGACGACGGCCGGGCGCCTGTACGACCAGCAGCAGTGGCGGCACGCCTTCGGCACCTCCCCGCTGTGGATCACCTGGGCCACCGTCTCCAAGAGCGCCGGCTACCGCGAGTACCACTGGGCCCGGCCCCAGGACCCGCCCGGCTCCGAAGGCGTCCTCATCAACATCTACCGGTCCCGCATCGCCGAGCTGTTCACCTCGATCCACATGGCCGGCCCGGTCCTCGACGTCGCCACCCTCTCGGCGGGCGCCCTCGCCTACCCGCACACCGGGGGCTCTCCCGGGCGGCCGCTCCTGTACCGGACCCGCCAGTACCCCACCGCCATCAAGGACTTCTCCGAGGTGTACTACGACACCAACGCCAGCGGTCCCGACGAGAGGGGTGACAACGGCCGGGGGATGATCACCCGGGCCGACGGGGGGCGTCGCTACCAGATCGGTCAGTGGTACACCGGTCCCCCTCACGTCTTCCAGAACGCGCCCGCTCCCATCACGGTGACGGACGACCCGCCGGGGGGTGGTGACTGGCCCACCGACACCAACCCGGGCACCTACCCCGCCGGCCAGGCCTGCCTGGACTGCTCGTGACGGTGGTCATGGCGCGTCGGGCGCGGGACCGGGCGGCCCGCGATCCCCGCGCCACCGCGCTGCTGGCGGCTGCCGCCCTCGCCTTCTCCCTCCTCGTCGGCGTCGTCTACCCGGCCCCCCTGCCGATCGTGTTCCTCGGCCTCGTCGTCGGGTCCCTGTCGGGCCTGGTGGCCGTCGGGCTGGTCCTCGTCTACCGCGCCAACCGCATCATCAACTTCGCCCAGGGGTCCGTCGGCGGCCTGGCCGGCGTGTTCGCCGCCTCCCTGATCGTGGGGCCGAAGTGGCCGTACCTGCTGGCGGTGGCGGTGGCCCTCGTGGCCGCCCTGGCGCTCGGGGGTCTGACCGAGCTGGTCTTCGTGCGGCGCTTCGCCCGCGCCCCGCGGCTGATCCTGACCGTGGCCACCATCGGGGTGGCCCAGCTCTACGACGCCGCGACCATCGCCCTGCCGAAGCTGTTCAACTACGACTCGGTCCCGCAACCACCCCAGCCGTTCCCGTTCCATTTCAGCTGGTTCCCCGTCGTCTTCAACGGCGGCCACCTGCTGATCGTGGCGGTCGTCCCGGTGGCCACGGCGGCGTTGTTCCTGTTCCTGCGCCGCAGCCGGGCGGGGGTGGCGATCCGGGCCGCCGCCGAGTCGTCGGACCGGGCCGCCTCCCTCGGCATCCCCGTCAAGAGGCTGAACACCCTGGTGTGGATCCTGGCTGGCGGGCTGTCGGGGCTGGGGGTGCTGCTGCGCCTGCCGATCCAGGGGGTGGCCATCGGCGCCGCCCTCGGACCGAGCCTGCTGCTCTTTGCCCTGGCCGCCGCCGCCATCGGCCGCTTCGAGAGCCTGCCCCGGACCCTCGTGGCCTCGCTGGCCATCGGGGTCCTGGAACAGGCGGTGTTCTTCCGCACCGGCAACACCGACGTGGTGAACGGCGTGCTGCTCGTCGTGATCATCGTGGCCCTCGTCGCCAACCGGCCCGCCGAGGTCGACCGCGCCGCCGAGCGGGACGCCAGCTCATGGGCGGCGGTCGGCCTGGTGCGGGCCGTGCCGGCGACCCTACGGCGTCTGCCGGAGTTCCGCGCCGCCCGCCTCGCCGGCGGCGTGGGCCTGGGCGCCTTCCTGCTGATAGCCCCCCTGGCGTGGTCCCCGAGCCAGGTCAGCCTGTTCAGCGTCGGGCTGATCTACGCCCTGGTCGTGTGCTCCCTCGTCGTGCTGACCGGGTGGGCCGGTCAGATATCTCTGGGCCAGATGGCCTTCGCCGCCATCGGCGGGGCGGTGGCGGGCACTCTGGCGCTGCACGGCAAGAACTTCTTCCTGGCCCTTGCACTGGCGACGGCGGTCGGGGCGGTCATCGCCCTCCTCCTCGGAATCCCCGCCCTGCGTATGCAGGGACCGTTCCTGGCCGTCACCACGCTGGCCTTTGCCCTGGCCACCGGCTCGTACTTCCTCAACCCCGCCTACTTCTCGTGGCTGGTGCCCAACCCGGCCACCGACATCCCGCGCCCGGTGCTCTTCCGCAAGTTCGACCTCTCCTCCGAGCACACCATGTACTACGTCGTCCTGCTGGCCCTCGTGCTCGGCCTGGCGGTCGCCTGGCGGGTACGGACGTCGAGGGTGGGTCGCACGCTCATAGCCGTCCGCGACAACGCCCGGGCCGCCCAGTCCTACGGGGTCAGCCCGGCGCGGGCCAAGCTCACCGCATTTGCCGTCGGCGGCGGCATGGCCGCCCTGGCCGGCGCCCTGTACGCCTACGAGCAGCAGCGTCTGGTGACCTCGCTCCTCGACCCCGAGACCAGCATCACCGTCTTCGTGGTGGCCGTGATCGGCGGCCTGGCCTCGTTGCCCGGCGCCATGCTCGGCGCGGCGTACCTCACCTTCGTCAACTACTCGTCGTTCACCCATGCCACGCTCAGTCGGCTCTTCGCCAGCGCCCTCGGCGTGCTCGTGATCCTCCTGTTCCTTCCGGGTGGCCTGGGCGGGCCCCTCTACGCGCTGCGGGACCGTCTGCTGCGCGCCCTGGCCCGGCGCCGCCAGCTCGTGGTGCCGAACCTCCTGGCCGACGTCGCCACCTCCCCCGACACGCCTCCCGCGGCCGGGACCGAGTACCCCGTGGGCGCCGACCCGGTCCTGGTCGTGACCGGGCTCGACGTCTCCTACGGTCGGACCCAGGTGCTGTTCGAGGTCGACCTGCACGTCGAACGGGGCGAGGTCCTGGCGCTGCTCGGGACCAACGGGGCGGGGAAGTCGACGATCCTGGGCGCGGTATCCGGGCTGATCGCCTCCGACCACGGCCGCGTCATGCTCGACGGCTCCGACATCACCGGCTTCACACCGCAGCAGGCGCTGGCCGCGGGCGTCGTGCTGGTCCCGGGAGGCAAGGCCGTGTTCCCGACCCTCACCGTGGCCGAGCACCTGCGGCTGGCGGCCTGGACGCAGGAACGGACCGACCCCGGCCACGTGGCCGAGGCCACCGAGGGGGCCCTGGCGACCTTTCCGATCCTGCGCGCCCGCATCGACCAGCGGGCCGGGAACCTCTCCGGCGGGGAGCAGCAGATGCTGGCGCTGGCCCAGGCCCTGATAGCCCGACCCAAGCTGCTGCTGATCGACGAGCTCAGCCTCGGACTGGCCCCTGTGGTCGTCGAGCAGCTCCTCGAGATCGTGAAGTCGATCCGCGCCGGGGGAACGTCGGTCGTGCTGGTGGAGCAGTCGTTGAACACGGCCGCCTCCCTGGCCGACCGGGCCGTCTTCCTGGAGAAGGGGACGGTCCGGTTCGTCGGGCCCACGGCCGACCTGCTCGACCGCGGCGACGTGGCCCGGGCCGTCTTCTTCGGCGCCGCCGCCACCCGGGCGCGGGCCAGGACGGGGGGGACGGGGAAGGTACGGCCCCCCTTCCTGGCCGCCTGCCCGAGCTGCGGTCACGAGCACCCCGTGGCCCTCGAGGCGCGGGAGCTCAGCGTGCGCTTCGGAGGGATAACGGCGGTCGACGGCGTCTCGTTCTCCGTCCGGCAGGGGGAGATCCTCGGTCTCATCGGCGCCAACGGGGCCGGCAAGACCACGGTGCTCGACCTGGTCTCCGGTTTCCTGACCCCGAGCGCCGGGCGGGTGATCCTCGCCGGCCAGGACGTCACCGCCCTGCCGGCGGACATGAGGGCCATCCGGGGCCTGGGCCGCTCCTTCCAGGACGCCCGCCTCTTCGCCACTCTGACCGTCCGGGAGGCGATCGCCACCGCCTTCGAGCGCCACGTCCCGGTCCCCGACGCCCTGGCGGCGGTGGTGCTCTCCCCGGCGGTCAAGGACTCCGAGCGCGAGATCAACGCCCGGGTGGACGGGCTCATCGAGGCGATGGGGCTGCACGCCTTCTCCGACAAGTTCGTGGGAGAGCTGTCGACCGGGACCAGGCGGATCGTGGACCTGGCGTGCGTGCTGGCCCACGACCCCTCGGTGCTCCTGCTGGACGAGCCTTCCTCCGGCATAGCCCAGCGGGAGGCGGAGGCACTGGGGCCGGTCCTGCTCGACATCCGCGACCGCACGGGCGCCGCCCTCGTCGTCATCGAGCACGACATACCGCTGGTCCGCTCGATCAGCGACCGCCTGATGGCCCTCGAGGTCGGAACGGTGATAGCCGAGGGCCCGCCCGACGAGGTGCTGAGCGACGCCCGGGTGATCGAGGGCTACCTCGGGAGCGCCGGGCGCCCGGCCCGCCGGACCCGGGGGCGTGGCCCCGCCAAGCCGGGCGCGGCGGGTGCGGCGCCCCGGCGCCGCAAGCCGGCGGCGAGCGCTCGTTAGCATCGGACCCGTTCAAGAGCCGACAGCGCGAGCCCCTTCGACCGGACGCCGTCCGGAATCTGAAGGGACAGGTCCCGAGGAGGATGACCGGTGGCTGAGTTCGACCCGCAGGAGTTCCTCGACGAGCGCAACGCCGCCGAGCCCCAGCCCTTCTACAAGAGGGTGCGCGACGCCGGAGCCGTGGTGCCGGGCGTCTTCGGGGGCTACCAGGTGGTCAGGCGGGCCGAGGTGGAATACGCCCTGCAGCATCCCGACCAGTTCTCCTCCGCCATGGAGGCGGTCGACCTCGGTCAGAAGCGACCGCTGATCCCCCTCCAGATGGATCCGCCCGACCATGTGAAGTACCGGCGCCTCCTCGACCCGGTGTTCTCACCGCGGGAGATGGCAAAGCTCGAGCCCCGGGTCGCGGCGCTCGTCAACGGGCTCATCGACGGCTTCATCGACCGGGGCGAGTGCGACTTCGCCTCCGAGTTTGCCGTGCCCCTGCCCTCGTCGGTCTTCCTGGCCCTGATGGGCATGCCGTACTCGGACCTCGACATGTTCCTGGAGATGAAGGACAGGATCGTGCGCCCCGGCGGGACCACCCAGGAGGAGAACCGCGAGATCCACCGGGAGTACGCCGCCCGGATCGACGGCTACTTCGAGTCGATCCTGGCCGAGCGCAAGGCCGAGCGGCGCGACGACCTGCTGAGCCACCTGGTGGACGCCGAGGTGGCCGGGGAGAAGCTGACCGACGACGAGATCCTCGGCATCTGCTTCCTCATGCTGCTGGCCGGCCTCGACACCGTCACCGACGCCCTCGAGTGCGACTGGGTGTACCTGGCCCGCCATCCCGAGCAGCGCCAGCGGATCATCGACGACCCGGACATCATCCCCCACGCCGTCGAGGAGCTGCTGCGCTACGAGTCCCCGGTCACGGGCGTGGCCCGCATCACCGCCGCCGACGTGGAGATGGCCGGCTGCCCGATTCCGAAGGGCACCCACGTGGGGGTGTCGATCGGCGCCGCCAACACCGACGAGCGCGCCCTTCCTGACGCCGACAACGTCGACCTCACCCGGAACCCGAACCGCCATCTGGCCTTCGGCGCCGGCGTGCACCGCTGCCTGGGATCACACCTGGCCCGCCTGGAGCTGCGGGTGGCGATGAGGGAGTGGCACCGGCGCATCCCCCACTACCGGATCCGCGAGGGCGCCGAGCTGCGGTTCTCCTTCGGGCTGCGCCAGGTCGACGAGCTGCCCCTGGTGTTCTCCGCCTGAGGGCGGGGACGCCCCGTCGGGTCAGGCGCGCCGGGCCCAGGTTGGAGAAGATCTCGGCGCCGGTCACGGTGTGGTCGCGTAGGTGCCGTCCATCTGCACGTCAGGCACCCCCGAGACCGGCCGGGCGTAGGCTGCCCCGGGCGTGAAGGGAGGTCCTGTGGCGGCGGTCGTCGATTCGGATCAGCACCTCTACGAGAGCCGCAGCCTCTGGTCCGAGCACATCGACCCGGCCGTTCGGGACGAGGCGCTGCGGATCGAAGACGACGAGCTGGGCTACGCGTGGCTCATGTGGCGGGACCGGCGCCTCTCCCTGGCCGACGTCCAGCTGCCCGGGGACACCGCTGCCGTCGGGCGCCACCGCCGGCGCCGCCGCGAGGGTCTGGCCCCGGAGTACGGCTACGACGAGGCCCTCCCCGCCGACTACTGGGATCCGGGCGCCCGGGCCCGTCGCCTGGACGAGATGGGGTTGGGCGGGACCGTGGTCTTCCCCAACTACGGGCTGCTCTGGGAGAGGGAGCTGTCCGGGTGCCTGCCGGCGCTCACCGCCAACATGGCGGCCTGGAACCGCTGGTGCGCCGAGGTCGGGCCGGCCAGCGGGGGCCGGCTGTTCCCCGTCGGCCACCTGACCCTGCGCGACGGTCCCTGGGTCGAGGACCAGATCTCCCGGCTGGCCGCCGCCGGGGTCGGACTGGCGATGATCGCCCCGGCGCCCGTCGACGGACGGGCTCTCTCCGATCCCGCCCACGACCGGATCTGGCGCGCCTTCGTCGACCACGGGGTGACTCCGGTCTTCCATGTTGCCGACCAGACCCGGATCTTCGACGACGCCTGGTACACCGACGCCGAGGACAGGCTGGCTCCCGTCATGGAGGCTGTCTTCCTCTACACCGCCCCGGCGGTGGCGGTCACCGACCTCATCGTCAACGGCGTCTTCGAGCGCCACCCCGAGCTCCGGATCGGCATCGTGGAGCTGTCTTCCGTCTGGGTGCCGCAGTACCTGCTGATGCTCGACGGTGGCTGGGACTTCACGAACCGGCTCAACGGCCGACCGCCCGCCGAGCTCTCCCGCCGGCCGAGCGAGTACTTCCTCGACCATGTCCGCATCTCCTCGTTCTCCTACGAGCTGCCGGCCCGTCTCACCGCCCAGGCGGGAGACGTGTTCATGTGCTGCAGCGACTATCCGCACTCGGAGGGCACGGCCACCCCGCTGGCCGACTACAGGGGGGCGGGGTGCTCACCCGAGGAGCAACCGGGCCTGTTCGGTCTCAACCTCACCTCACTGCTGGGGACGGCCTGGTCGGAGCCGACGTGATACCGGTCGACATCGCCGGGCTGCAGGTCGAGGCCACGACCGGTGCCCCGGTGGTGCTCCTGCGGGAGCACGACGCGCCCCACCGCGTGCTGCCGATATTCATCGGGGGCCCGGAGGCGGCGGCCATAGCCCTGGCGCTGAGCTCACAGACCCCTCCCCGGCCCCTCACCCACGACCTCATGGTGTCCCTGGTCGAGCAGCTCGACGCCCGGGTGGACCGGGTCGAGGTGACCCTGCTCCGCGACGGCGTGTACTTCGCCGAGCTCTCCGTCAACGGGCCGCAGGGCCCCCAGCGCCTCGACAGCCGTCCGTCGGATGCCATTGCCCTGGCGGTGCGCGTCCACGCTCCGCTGTTCGTGGCCGAGGCCGTCCTCGACGAGGCGGGGGCGGTGGTCGAGACACCGGCCCCGACGGCCCCCGACGAGCAGTCGATCGAGGAGCAGGTTGCGGCGTTCCGCTCCAGCCTCGAGAACCTGGATCCCGGGAACCTCCCCGGGGAGGCGTCAGGTGAGTCAGGCCCCGAGTAGGGCCCGGTAGAGCCCGGCCGTCTGGCCGTCGAAGGCCACCAGGCGCACCTCGTCCACGGTCGAGGGGGAGCGCCGCCCGGTGGATGGCGCCGTCTACCCCGCCGCCCCCGGCCAGGGCGGCGTTGGCGGCGTTGACCACCGCGTCCACGTCCTGGGCGGTGATGTCACCGTGCACGACCTCGATCCGCACGTACCGGAGTATGGCCCGGTAATTACAGGCCGTCGTCCCCTCCTCCGATATGGATCTCACAGGGTGGTGCCGACCCGTTTCCGAGAGGAGGGCTCGATGCCGGACGCCGATCCCCCCCGGGAACCGTGGCGGGTGGTGATCGTCGACGACGACGAATACACCCGCGACCTCCTCGAGGCGATGGTCGACGCCGACGACGCCTTCGAGCTGGTCGGAGTCGCCCGCGACGGGCGGGTGGCCCTGTCGCTCGTGGAGTGGCTGCGCCCCGACGTGGTCGTCATCGACCTCCAGGTCCGCGGGCTCGACGGGCTCGACGCCCTGCCGGGCTTCCGCCACCGGGCCCCGGACTGCCGCATCGTGGTGATGTCGGCCTTCCCGGACCTCTGCTCCCTGGCCGACCTCGTGCTGCGGGGCGCCGACCTCTACCTCGACAAGGCCAACGTCTTTGCCGAGCTCCTGCCGGCCCTGGCGGCGCTGACGACGGTGGAAAACCGCGTCTGAGCCGGGCGGGCTGCCGGCCGGTGTCGTCAGCCGGCCAGGGCCAGAGCGGCCCGGACCGACGGGGCCGGCCCCGCCGCCAGGCCCGCCTCCATCGCCTCCCGGCCCGCGGCCAGCAGCTCGTCGGTGTGGTGGAAGTCGCGGAAGTCTCCGGCGGGGACCTTCCCGGGGGCGATGACCGTCACGTCCACACCGGCCGGGACGTCGGCCAGGTCGCGGAGGAACCGGGCCCGGTGGGCGACGGCAAACGCCTCGAGGATCATCCGGAAGGGCCGATCCGGCCAGACCCGGTCGTTGGGGGCGGCGAGGAGGACGAAGATGCGCCTGGCGCCGAGCTCCACGGCGCGCCGGATCGGGACGTTGTCGACAACTCCGCCGTCGATGAGCTGCTCACCTTCAAGGGTCACCGGCGGGTACAGCCCGGGCAGTGCGGCCGACGCCGCCAGCACGTCGACGGCCGGTCCCCGGTCGAACCACCGCTCGGTGACGCCGGGCAGGGCCGCCGCCACGACGTGGACCGGCACCGACGCGTCGGCCAGGTCCCGGTAGGGCAGGAACTCGGAGATGACGCTGCGCAGCCCCTCCGGCGAGTACACCGACGGCCGGCTCTGGAAGTACCGCCAGGGGCCGTGCATACGGTCCCGGGGGTAGATCCGGTCGGCGGTGAGCCCCCGCCACAGGCGGGCCAGCTCGGCCACGCCGGACCGGTCGGGGCAGGCGGCGTAGCCGGCACCGTTGAGCGCGCCCACCGACACCCCGATGACGACGTCGGCGATGATGCCGGCCTCCGTCAGAGCCTCGAGCATCCCGACCTGCGACGCGCCGAAGGTCCCGCCGCCCGACAGCACGAAGGCAGTCGATCCCGCCGGCCGGGCCCGGCGCCAGAGGCTCATGGTTATTCCATCGGACGCGTACGGATGTGTCCTTGAGCGGCCGGCCGCTGGCGGCCGGCCGCGACGTCAGACGTCCAGCCGGCCCGTCACCCCCACGTCGTAGACGGGACGGCCACCCGGGCCGGCGCGCACGCCGTCGGTGAGTCGGTGGGGCGTGAGCCGCCCGTCGTGGCCGAGATGGCGGACCTCGCACCCCCGCCACAGCACGAGGGCGTCGGAGAGAAGCCGGCGATGGCAGCGCCACCACAGGCTCTCGGAGCACATGACCGCCACCGCCTCCGCCCGGGCCTGCCCGACCAGGACGTCCATGGCGGCGCCGAAGGCCGGCTCCTCCATGTAGTCGGCGTAGCCACGGAACGAGGGATGGCGCAGAGCCGTGTTGACCGAGTCCTGACGCGCCCGCCTGAAGCCGCCGAGATCCCGCTCCCAGCGGTAGGAGACCCCCGCGGCGGGCAGCCATTCCGCCATCCGGTCCCGTCCGAACTGCGGGTGGCGCCGACTCCCCGGATAGCTCCGGATGTCGACAAGCGCCCCCAGCCCCGCTGCCGACAGGAGCCCGGTCAACTCCTCCTCCGACGCCGTCCCGTGCCCGACGGTCGTGACGAGGGGTGCAGTGGCTCCCCGCCCTTCCGCCATCCGGCGAAATGTACAGTCGGTCACGACATGACCGACACCCCCGCCACCCCCGACCTCGCCGCCGCCGAGATCGCCGAGCGGGGCTGGACGGTCCTTCCCGGTGTCATCGGGGACGACCTGGTCGACCGGCTGGCTGCCGATCTCGATCGGCTGGAGGGCGAGCTCGGGGTCGCGCCCGCCGCCAACTCCTTCGAGGGCACCAACACCCTGCGGATCTACAACCTCCTGGCCCGATCCGAGGCGTGGTGGGAGGTGCCGGTCCACCCCACCGTGCTCCCCGTGGTCGAGCGGGTGCTCGACCCCGGCTGTCTGGTGTCCTCGCTGTCGTCGATCAACATCGGCCCGGGAGAGACGGCTCAGCCCATCCACGCCGACGACCAGCTGATCCCCATTCCCAAGCCCCATCCGCCCACGGTGTGCAACACCATGTGGGCGCTGACCGACTTCACCGAGGAGAACGGCGCCACGCGGGTCATCAGTGGCTCCCACCGCGCCGACCGGTCACCGGACTTCGGCCGTCCCTACGAATCCGAGTTTGCCGCCATGCCCCGGGGCAGCGTGCTGATCTGGCACGGCAGCCTGTGGCACGGAGGGGGAGCCAACCGGACCACCGAGCGGCGCATCGGGGTGGCGATGAACTACTGCGCCGGCTACATCCGCCAGCAGGAGAACCAGCAGCTCGGCGTCCCGGCCGAGATGGCCCGGCGCATGCCCCGCCGCCTGCAGGAGCTGCTCGGCTACGGCCTCTACAACGGGCTCATCGGTCATATCGACAAGCAGGCGCCCGTCGACCTGCTCACCGGCACCAGCGACAGCCGGATGCTGTGGGACGCGGTCGGCTGACCGGCTGACTACCTCCCGAAGCAGCTCAGCTGCTGGTGGGGATCACCCAGAGCGGCCAGATTCCGGACGTCGTAGACCGCTCCCCCGTTGCACGACTGGTAGGCACCCTTGGTGCGGTCGAAGTCGCTCACCGCGTTCGGATTCCACCAGACCAGGCTGAAGCTGGTGACCGGGTCGAAAACCTGGTTCCCCGGGACCCACTGTCCACCCACGACATCCCCGGGCTGCGAGGCGGGAAGGGAGAACATCCCCCGCTCGAACGTGGTGGCGTTGAGGTCCGGGCCGGCGGCCTGGAGGGCGTCGAACACCTGCAGGAGGGTGTAGTACGGCACGTAGAAATAGGGAGGTGAGGCGCCCGGCCACTCCGCCGGGTGCCGGCCCGGATAGCCCACCTGGAAGGCCTTGTAGGCCTCGGTCGTGCTGAGGGGGGGGAACTGGACGCCACCCGCCACGGTGTGGCTCCACGCCGTCTGGTTGTAGTCACGGCTGACCGGGTCCCCGAAGCTGAACGTGAAGATCTCGGGGTAGTACCCCTGTTGCTGCTGGGCGTTGGTCAGCAGGATCGGGAAGATCGGGTCGCAGGCACACAGCATCGTGGTCACCCCGTTGGCCTTCATCTGGGCCACGGCCTGGGCCGCCTGGGTCTCGTACTCGGCGATGTTCACCGAGTACGCCACGACGGGATGCATGGTCAGCCCGCACTGGGCGCCGACGTCCTGCTCGTACTGGCGGACCTCGTTGGTGTACTCGGGGTTCTCGGGGTAGAGGGCGCCGAACGCCCGGTTGCGCAGGGTGTCACCGGTGTTCCCGGAGAAGATGGCGTGCATCCCGGCCAGCCGGCGGCATACGACGGCCGCCGACTCGTCGATCCCGACCGAGCCGTCCGGACCCACCACTGAGTACTCGTAGGGGGCGTACTGCTGGTACCAGGAATGGGGTTCGGCCACGGGGCTGAAGCTGACCACGCGCTGGCTGGCCAGGTCCTGCTCGTAGGCCGCAGACGCCTCGAGGAAGAACGTGACGTCCCCGAAGGCGCCGAGCTCCCGGGCCGTCACCGCATCGGCCTGGGCCGCGGCCAGGTCCTGGCCCTGGTCCTCGTTTATGTAGTCCCCCTGGCCGTTGTAGGTCTTGAGCACCACCTTGCGCCCGTACAGCTCGAACTGGGTGTTGAAGAAGTTGATATAGGACTGGAGGTCCGACACGTAGGCCGAGTCGCTGATGTTGGCGGCGCCGGCCAGGGCGTTGATGGCCTGCTGCTGGGCCGAGTTCGGCAGCCGGTACGAGAGCGTGATGGTGGTGCCGGTCACCCCCTGGCCGGTGGCACCACCGTTGCTGCCGTGGAAGGCCGGCACGCAGATGGGGGCGTACCGGGACCACGTGAACTGGCGCACGCCGGGCGCGCAGTTGATCCCCGTCCTCGTGACACCCGCCGCCCCCGGTGCCACCGCGGCCGGGACGGCCGGCGCCGGGGCCCCTCCCGATCCTCCGGCGCCGGTGGGCGCGCCGGACCCTCCGTCCAGGGGCGCCCCGGCGGGCCCCCCGGCCCCGGGGGTGGTCCCCAGCGAACCGGGACCGGCGCCTCCCGCCGCCGTCCCGGCCCCGCCCCGCTGACCGGCGCCACCCACAGCGGCGTTGCCGGTCCCGGTCGGCTGCGCCGACGGGGACACGGTGGGCACCAGGGCCACGATCAGAAGCAGCGTCCCCAACAGAACGGCGGCCGGCACGTAGCGCCGGGCCACCCGGGCCAGGTACCGCCGGACGACCGCCTCGATCTCGGCCGCCGAGCCCGGATCGGGGCGGGGCTCGCTCAAGCGGCCAGCATGCCCGCCCGGGCCACCCGGCGCGCCTGGCCGCCCACCACCGCGGCGAGCAGATCGAGGGGGCGGCCCAGCTCCACGAACGCACGGAACGGCATCAGTCCGCGCCCGGCGAACCCACTGCGGGCCATGCGCGCCGCCATCTCGAGAGCGGCCACTCCTGACCGGAGACGCCGCACCGGGTCGGCGTCGAGGTAACGGCGGAGCTCACCGGCCGCCATCGCCTCGTGACCGGCCTCGTCCTCGAGGACGTCGTCGATGAAGGCGGCGGTGTCGGAGTCGGCCACCCGCCTCAGCCAGCGGAGGAGGTCGTCGGCTATCCCCTCGCCGAGGTAGGAGGAGACCGCCTCGGCCAGCTCGTCCGACGGCGCGGTCGAGTGGTACCGGTCCAGCTGCGCCCGGTAGGGGGCCATGGCGCGCTCCGGATCGGCGCCCAGGGCCTCGAGCCTGCGCACGAAGCCCTTGTGGTGGCGCAGCTCCTCGGCGGCCACCTGCCGGTGGGCCCGGCGCTCCTCCTCGTCAGAAGCGGCCTCCGCCCGCGCCCGCGCCCCTTCGTAGGCCTTCAGCTCTCCGTAGGCGACGGCCCCCAGGACCTGCACCAGTGCCCGATGACGTGACATGCCTCACCCCCTGCCCCATTCTGGCCCGCCCGCCGGATGCGGTCGGTTATGCCACCACCGCCCGCGCTACGCGGTTTCGGCCAGCACCCTCCGCAGGTCGACCAGCTCGTCGGCGGACAGCTTCCAGCGGGCCGCCTCGACATTGGCCTTGATCTGCTCGGGTCGGGTGGCCCCGGCGATGACCGAGGACACGCGATCATGGGCCAGCAGCCAGGCGAAGGCCAGGTCGAGGATGGAGTGGCCCCGTGCCTCCGCCCACGCCGTCAGAGCGTCGACCCGGTCGAAGTTCTTGTCGGTCAGCTGCCGCTCCGAGAACCCGGAGCCCCACGCCTGCATCCGGGTCCCCTCGGGGGGCTCCTCGCCGCGCCGGTACTTGCCGGTGAGCAGTCCGCTGGCCAGCGGGAAGTAGGGCAGGAACGCCAGGCCCAGCTCCTCGCAGACGGGCAGCAGCTCGTCGGCCGCCCGTCGGCGGAGCAGCGACAGCTCGTTCTGGGCGCTCACGAACCGGGCCCAGCCCTTCTGGCGGCTGATGGCGTCGGCCTGGCTCAGCTGCGAGGCGTCGAAGTTGGAGTTGCCGATCTCGAGGATCTTGCCGGCGCGGACCAGGCCGTCGAGGGCCTCGAGGGTCTCCTCCATCGGGACGTCCTTGTCGGGATAGTGCTGCTGGTAGAGGTCGATGCGATCGGTACCCAGACGCCGGAGGCTGTTCTCCACCTCCTCCGTGATCCACCGCGCACTGGCGCCGCGGTGCGCGGGATCGTCGTCGACGGGGCTGGCGAACTTGGTCGCGATGACGACCTCGTCCCTCCGGCCGGCCAGGGCCCGGCCGAGGAACTGCTCCGAGCGGGTCCCGCCGTAGCTGTCGGACGTGTCGAAGAAGTTGATCCCGGCGTCGAGGGCGGCGTGGACCACGTCGCGGCTCTGGTCCTCGTCGATGCGCATCCCGAAGTTGTTGCAGCCGAGCCCCACGACGCTGACCTCGAACGAGCCCAGACGACGCAGCTCCATGTCCGCCATTCCAACCTCTCTCTCGCCAGTCGGGCCGTCAGCCGGCAGCGGCCCGCGCCATCTCCTGGAGCTCCTTGCGGCGCTCGTCGCTGAGCTTGTCGATCTCGTCGATCTCGTCCTCGGTGAAGCCGGCCATGCGCCGGAACTCCTCGGCCAGGCGGATGGGGCTGTCCTTGTCCTTGCCCCGGCCCCCGCCCAGGCTGAACAGCTTGTCGACGGTGCGCTGGAACTCGAGGGCCCGGGAGCGGCGCTCGGGATCGTCAGCAGTGAGCGTCCGCAGCCAGTCCGATCCCATCTTCACGTGGGTGACCTCATCGGCCAGCATCCAGTCCTCGCAGAAGCCCAGCACCGGGTCACCGGCCAGCCCGGCGAAGTCCTTCATGGTGTTGAACACGTCGATGGCCAGCCCCTCGAGAGCCCGGTTCACGCCCGTGAGGCGCAGGACCGGGTCGGGGCTGCACGCCGCCTGGTACAAGAAGCGGGACTCGGCGAACTCCCCGATCGATGTTCCCATCCACTCGGTCAGCTTCACCGAGATCTCGACGTGGCGCGACTCGTCCCAGCACTGGCGGGCCATGTCCAGCTTGAGGGCGTAGGGGGCCTCGACGTCGTCGAAGTCCCAGCACGTGCGCCCGGCGCCCTCGAGGGCCTGGATCTCCCCCATGAAGATGCCGTGCATCAGGGCACGCGAGCGCTCCGGCGCGTCGGGGTCCTCCGGTCCGAGCCTTCCCACCCGCTGGTAGTTGCCCGTGGACATGCCGAGGCGCGGGTCGGTGAGGCGCTGCTGCATGTCGACCTCGATGAAGCGGTCGTCACGGGCCAGGGCGCTGGCCGGCAGAACTTCCTTCACTACGGGACCTCCCCATCCGTCGTAGCGGGCGCTGCACCCAAGACTACGCCCGGTGATAATGCCCCCGTGCCCCCGGCCGCCTCTCCGCGCTCGTTGCGCCGTCAGCGGGCGGTGATAGCCGGCGTGGCCGCGGTCATGGCGGGGGCGGGGATCGGCGTGCCCCTGGCCCGCCACCTCACCCGGGCCCGTCTGGTGGCCCCCGACCGGGTCCCCTCGTACCAGGTCACCTACCGCGTCCGGAACCTGGCGGCCGGGGGCGGCGGGATCGTGTCCTGGGAGCGTCTCACGGTGCGCCGGCCCTTCGTCTCCGCCGACTTCGACTACGCGAGCCGCCCGGGACCCGGCGTGACGGCCCGAGCCGGCAGCCTGTTCACCGAGGACGCCCTCTACGACGTCCAGCAGGGCGCCCTGCACCCGGTGTCGGGGCGCCAGCCCGGGCCTCCGGGCAACGACCAGGACCTGGCCACCCAGCTCCCCGAGCTCGAGGACCGGGGGCTGGTCCGGCCCCAGGACCGGAGCCTGACCGTGGCCGGCCGGAGCTGCCGGGTGTACCGGTTCTCAGGGCCTCCGAGCGGGCCGGTCGCGCCCTTCACCGGCGCCGACCACGACGACGTCTGCCTGGACGCGGACGGCATCGAGCTCGGCGAGGACTGGACCTACCACGGCCGCCTGGTCGAGACCCGCCGGGCGGTGGCGGTCCAGGTCGGACCGGTCCCCGATCCGGTGCCCGCCTCGACCCTGCGCGCGGCGGGACGGGTCCGGCCCGGCGCCGGCGCCCCGCTGGCCGAGCCCGACCCGACCGCCTCGACGTTCCTGCCCGCCCCGCCCCTCCCGGCCGGCTTCCGCCCGGCCGGGGTGGAGCGCTTCGCCGAGCCCGACCCCCAGAGCCCCCAGGTGATCCTGGCCACCTCGGTCGTGTGGGCGTTCACCAACGGAGCCGACGTGGTCAGCGTGGAGGCGGGACAGAGCGCCCCGGGACAGCCGCCGTGGGACGGGGAGGCCACCCGCACGCGGACCGTCACGCTCACGCGCCTGGGGCCGGCCGCGACGGCCATCCGCTCCGACGGCGCCGAGGTGCGGGTGGACCTGGGCGCGGGCCGCTGGATCAGGGTCCGGGGGACGGTCCCGGTCTCCGGGCTCGTGGCCTATGCCGACACCCTGTCGGCGCCAGCGGTGGGCTGACGGCCGTAGCGGCTGGACAACGGTCTGATCCTCCCCCCGAGCACACCGAACCCCTCGGAGTACAGGACCAGCACGATCAGCAGGGCGGCAAATCCGAGGATCCTCCCGGTCGGGCTCGAGCGGCCCGACGTGGCGCCGGGCGGCGGCGCCAGGGCCGCCCCGGGCGCAACGTTCGAGGCGGTCGGAGCCGAGCCCGGAGCCGGCGCCGCCTGTGGTGACGAGGCCGGGGAGGGCGCAGGGGCCGCCGGCGCCGGAAGGGCCGCCACCCCACCGGTGGCACCGGGGCTGAAGGTCACCCCCTGGTCCGCCGGTGCGGTCGAGCCTCCAGCCCCGCCCGGCGCCGGGGCGGCCTCCCCGCCGGGAGAGCCCGAGGGGGCCGGTGCCGTCTGGCCGCCGCCGGCGGGGGCGGGGGCCGGGGCGGCGGCGCCGGCCGGGGCAGGCCGGGAAGCCAGGGATGACGGGCCCGGCGCGTCGGCCACCATCTGGAACGGGAGAGCGCCCGATGCGGGCAGCACCACCACGTTGAACGAGCCGTCGGGCTCGGCCTGGCCCGACCCGAGGCTGAAGGCCACGGCGGACCCGCTCGACGCGAGCTGGCCCGCCACGGAGCGGCTGCAGTCGTATGCCGGCGGGGAGCCGGTCTGGCTGCCCCCGGCCTTCCAGTCGAGACTCGTCTCCTTCACGGGGCAGGCCTGCACCTGGATGGGCCCGAACGACGAGTTGCCGTCGATGGTGAGAGTGAGCACCGCCCCGCCGGCGGGGGCGCCGCCGGACGGGTAGGCGAGGCCGGCCACCGCCATGGGCCCGGCGGCCCCCTCGGACACGGCCAGCTGCCCCGGGGACGTCTGGGTCGGGAAGAAGCCGGCCGGGGCCGTGTTCCACCAGCCCGTACGGACCGGGGCGGCGGCGGCCGCCGGGTGGGCGGGCCCGACCATGCCGGCGCCGGCCACGGCCGTTACCAGTGACGCAGCGAAGACACCGATCCGGCCCCGGATGCTCCGCCGCTCCGGCGTCATCGGGGCGCCTGCAGCGTCGGGACGCTGCCCCCCAGGTAGGACTCCACCACGTGGGGGTCCTCCAGGACCTCCTGTGGCGTTCCGTAGGCGATGACCTGGCCCAGGTCCAGTCCGACCATGTTGTCGGCCAGGCTGCTGATCAGCGGCATGTCGTGCTCGATGATCAGCACGCTGCACTCCAGCTGCTCGCGGATGCGCAGGAGGAGCGGGCCGAGGGCCTCGGTCTCCCGCTGGGCTCTCCCCGACGACGGCTCGTCGAGCAGGAGGATCGAAGGGCGGTGGGCCAGCATGCACCCCAGCTCGACGATCCGGCGGGACCCGGTCGACAGCTCCGAGATGAACTTGTTCCGGAAGGCGTGGAGGCCCATCATCTCGACGAGCTCGTCGACCTTCTCGGCCAGGTCCTCCTCGGACTCGGCGACACGCGGGATGCCCATGAGGGCCGGGAAGGCGGCCTGGATCTCGGCCTCGTCGTGCAGGGCCACGGCCAGGGACTCCGCCACGGTCAACGACGGCCACAGCCGGGCGTCCTGGAAGGAGCGGCCGAGACCCAACGCCGCCCTCTGCCACGCCCCCAGCTCGGTCACGTCCCTGTCGTGCATGATGACCCGGCCGCCGTTGGCGGGCGTGAAGCCGGTGATCAGGTCGAACAGCGTGGTCTTGCCGGCGCCGTTGGGGCCGATCAGGCCGAGGATCTCACCCCGGTGGAGGTCCAGGTCGACGCCCTGGACTGCCGTCACGCCCCCGTAGCGCTTCGAGAGCCCCCGGGTGGACAGCACGACCGGTTCCCCGCGCAGGGCGCGGGCCGTGGCGGCGCGCTGGCGGGCGTCGACCCGGGCCGGCGTGCTCGGCGTGGAGCCACCCTTCCCGTTGTCGGACCTCTCCCCGGTGCCGGCGGCCGCCGCCCCCTGCAGGTACACGGCGCGCAGGATGTCGGGGCGTTCGAGCAGGTCGGCGGTCCGCCCCGAGAAGCGGACCTCCCCCTTCTCCATGAACACGGCCTTCTCGGCCAGCTCCAGGGCCGTGTTGACCGACTGCTCCACGAGGAGCACGGTCGTGCCGGAGGCGTGGATGCCGCGCACGATGTCGAGCAGGCGGTTCACGACCGACGGGGCCAGTCCGAGGGACAGCTCGTCGATCAGCAGGAGCTCGGGCTGGGCGATGAAGGCCTGGGCCAAGCTGAGCATCTGCTGCTCGCCTCCCGAGAGGTCTCCCGCCAGCGCCGCCGACCGCTCCTCCAGGATCGGGAAGTAGTCGATGACCTTCCTCGTCGCCTCGGCCACGTAGCGGCGGTCCTTGCGGTACATCCACCCCGCCACGCGGAGGTTCTCGGCCACCGAGAGGGTGGGGAAGATGCCACGCCCCCCGGGCACCTGCATGATCCCCATCCGCGCCGTGGCCATCGGCTCGGAGTGGGTGATGTCCTGGCCCTTGAAGTAGATGGCCCCGCCGACCGGGTCGAGCAGGCCGCTGATGGCCTTGAGGAACGTCGACTTCCCCGCCCCGTTGGTGCCGAGCAGGGCCACGATCTCCCCGGCCCGCAGCTCGAAGTCCACGCCGAACAGGACCTGCACCCCGCCGTAGGCAACGTCGACGCCCTTGCACGACAGGAGGGCGTCGGCCCGGGCCGCCTCCTCCTGGCGCTGCGCCTGGGCGATGTCGAAGTCGATGAACCGCTGACAGCTGCCCCCGACCAGGCCGCCGGCGGCCACCAGCCCGCCCAGCACCAGCAGCGCCACCCGGGGACCGTGCACGTTGATCAGAGGGCCGACGACCAGAATCGTGAGTCCGATGGCCCCCAGGCCGTACCACAGGAGCGTCCAGGCGTAGGCCTGGGCCCGCAGCGCGGGCGGCACGATGATGGCCACGAGCGTGGTGTAGATCGGCAAAAAGCCCACGCCACCCAGCCCGACCAGGCCGGCGCCGACTATCGAGACGACCACGTTGTGGGTGGCGGCCATGACCACGATGCCGGCCGCGAACTCCACGATGAAGGCGGCGTTGGCCACCGGCAGGAGCCGGAACCGGTGGCTACCGACCAGGCGCTGGGTGACCCCGCCGCCGAGGGCCACGCCGGCCAGGCCGGCCAGGCCGTACAGGACGGCCACCTCCCCCCGCCGCGTGTCCCCGTAGTGGTAGACGTCCTTGAAGAAGGTCGACAGGAGGGTGAGGAACGGCAGGGTTCCGGCGCCGAACAGGAAGGCCGCCGTCCATGTCCGCCGGGCGGTGCGGATGGCGCGTACCCGCCGGTAGCCCTCCATCAGGGTGAGGTTGCCGGTCCCGGACAATGACATCCCGAGGGACATCCCACGCGGCGGCTCATGCAGCAGCCGCAGGAGGAGCACGAACACGAACGTCGGTATGGCCAGCACCACGAACGACACCCGCCAGTTGAAGATGGCGGCGATGACGCCCGCCAGCGGTCCTGCCGCCAGACCCAATCCCTGACCGAAGAAGCGGTAGCCGCCGAAGATCGTGCCGAGCCCCTCCGGCTTGTAGTAGTCGGCAAGGAGACTGGGCTCCACCGTCTCGGTCGCGAGGAAGCCGAAGCCTCCGATCGAGCGCGCGATCACGAGCAGGGCCACTACGGGCGCCAGGCCGGTGACGATGGCGGTCACGCCCCACAGCACCCCGCACACGGCGGTGAGCACCAGCCGGTTCATCCTGTCCCCGAGGTAGCCCAGGTAGACGGAGAAGATGATCGGCACCGCCGCCGTGAGGCTGGCGATGGTGTCGGTGGTGCCCGTGCTGATGTGGAAGGTGCTGCGGATGTCGGGGGACAGCACGCCGAAGGCCTGCTGGTCGAAGCTGATCACCGCCGAGAAGCCCACGAGGATCACGAGCGGGAGCAGCCCGGTCCCGCCGGCCGCGGCCCGGAGCACCGCCCAGCGCCCCGTGGCGCCCGTCGGGGTCTCGGTGGCGGCGCTCACTTCCGGTCCCCCACCGGCTCGAGGGGCAGCGGGGTCGGCTCGGCCGACGAGGGCTCGACGGCCGCCAGCCCGTGGGCCAGTTCCGCCTCGACGTCGTCGGGGACGTCCCTGCCCGCCTGCGAGTACACGTCCGTGCGCACGTCGGCCACCAGGCTCGGGACCAGCACCTCGTGGCGCTCGGCAAAGCGGCGCAGGAACCAGTCCCGGGCCCGGAATACCAGCTCCCCGAGCCCCCCCGGGAAGAACATGAGGACGATCAGCACGCCGAAGCCGGTGGCCAGGAACGACCAGCCTCCGCTGGGGAGCAGGTAGGCCGCTCCATACACGTAGACGGCCCCGAGGACCGCCCCGGACAGCGATCCGAGGCCGCCGATTACGACCATCAGGAAGAAGTTGAGGCCGTCGTTGGCGTCGAAGGAACCGGTCGAGAAGCCCTGGTCGAGAACGGCGAACAGCCCTCCGGCCAGCCCCGCCAGCGCTCCCGAGGCGGCGAAGGCGAACAGGTTCAGTCGGGTCGTGTTGATACCGAAGGACTGGGTGGCCTGCCGATTGTCGCTGGTCGCCAGACTGGCCCGGCCGGCGTGGCTGTTGCGCAGCCCGCGTACGGCGGCCAGAACGACCGCGAGGGCGATCAGGCACACGAAGTAGTACTGCTGATCGGTGTCGACGGCCAGGCGTCCGAAGATCGGCGCCCGGGTGATCTGCTTGGTGGTCGCGAACCACGGGAAGTATTTGGGGACGAAGAAGTAGTCGGCGCAGGTGACGGCCAGCGCCAGCGTGACGACCGCCAGGTAGATCTGACTGCCGATACGGAGGGCGGGCACGCCGAGGATGAAGGCGAAGACGCCGGCCACCGCCGCTCCTGCGGCCAGGGCGGGGAAGAAGCTCCACTGGGCGTTGGCCATGAGGCTCACCACCGTGCCCGCCCCGAGGCCCATGAAGGCGATGTGACCGAGGGAGATGAATCCTCCCCAACCGGTGAGGATGAGCAGTGAGGCGGCCACGATGGCGTAGAGCAGGATCAGAGAGGACAGCATCGTGTGGGCCGGCGTCTCCCAGAGCGGCAGGGTGACGGCAAACGCCAGCACGACCATGCGCACACCCGAGCCGACCAGGCGCACCTGCCTGAAGCGCATCAGCTCGGGCGGGATGGGCCGGACCTGCTTGATCATCTGCCAGGTCGTGATCCCGGTATCGGCTGCCCGGGACAGCTTCTGGCGCTTGGCCAGCAGGGCCAGGACGATCACCACCAGCAACAGGGCGTCGACCAGGCTCGAATTCTGGAAGGTCCAGGCCCCGAGCGAGTCGAGCACACCGAGAGCGATCGAGGCCAAGACGACGACCGGCAGATTGGTCATGTTGGCGATGACCATGGCGGTGAGCGAGAACAGCAGGAGCTCGGTGCCGTCGTTGGAGACGCTGTTGAACGCAGAGAATCCCTGGATGGGCACCCGGAGAAGGATGGCCAGGGCGGAGAGGATCCCCGTGATCGTCCAGACGATCGTCGACAGCCGCTTCACCGGGATGCCGAGCAGACGGGCCCGGTCACCGTTGTCGGCGGCGGCCCGGATGGCCACCCCGTAGCTGCTGTAGCGGAAGAAGACCGTCAGCGCGGCCATGACGATGGGCACGATGACCATCGCTGCCACGTAGTTCCCGTTGAACAGCACGGGGGAGATCGTGAAGTGGATGTTGAAGGGCGTGCTGAAGTTTCCCGAGTTGTTGCCCTTGTTCCACTCCACCGGGATCAGCACCGACAGCCCGTACAGGACCTGGGAGATGCCTATGGTCGCCACTGACGCGATGAGTCTGGACGCGTTGGAGAAGCGACGCATGATGAAGAGCTCCACCAGCGCCCCGACGGCGGCGGCGGCCACCAACCCGGTCGCAACACACACGAAGTAGTTCTGGTTCAGCTTGATGTGCAGCTCGATGGCCAGCACCCCGGCCACCGCACCCATGTTGGCGGCGGCGAAGTTCAGAACCCGGCTCGAGCGCCAGACCAGGACGACCACGAGAGCGACCAGCCCGTTGATGGCGCCGAGAACCACACCCTGGATCACGATCCCTGCCGGCGCCCCGTGGGGAAGGGTCCTGGCCAGCAGCAGCCACACCACGATGGCCGCCACGAGCCACGAGAACCCCCGCCCCCCGGGGAGCGACCAGACCCGGTCGGACGCGCGGCGGACGGCCCCCGAGACCGGGGACATCCGCTCGCGGACCGCCAGGCTCACTGGAAGAACGGCGGCTGGCCGGCCGGGAACTGACCGGACTGGAACCGTTTGCCGCCGTACATCTCCTGGAAGGTGCCGGTCTTGTGGTCGGCCGGGGAACTGGCGCCTCCGTCCCACCAGATCTCGCGCTCGTCGATGATCGCCGAATGTGTGCTGCCGAAGTGCCAGGTGCCGAAGGCGCCCGTCCCGAGTGGGATGGCGGGCGCCCCAGCAGCGATGTTGGCCGGGCTCAGGTTGGGCCCCGCCTGCTGCAGCAGGTTGAACATCGACAGCAGGAGGTAGTAGTCGGTGGCGCTGCCGATGTTGATGGGAAGACCCATCTTGGTCAGGGCCTTACCGGCGTCACTGTCCGGGCTGAGGATCTGCTGGGTCGACGCCGCCTCCGAGATCCCGTACAGGTGCTTGGTGATGGCGTGGGCGTCCCACAGCTGGCCCCAGCTGTCGAAGTCGGTCTGGGCCACCCCGATGTCCAGCCACTCGGGGTAGTAGTTCTGGTTGACGGCGTCCTGGGTCAGGAAGATCGGGGAGATCGGATCACAGGCCAAGGTGACGGTCGTGTCGTGGTTGGCCGCGAACTGGACGATCGCCTGCTGGGCCTGCTGGGGGAACTGCGAGATGTCGAGGTTGTAGTTGTACTGGTCCTCCCGCCCCTTCGGGACGTGGTAGGTGTTCTCGGCGATGTTCAGCGTCTCCTGGACGCACGACTGGTACTCGGCGTTGCCGGGAACGTAGGTGGCGAACTTCCGGGTCGTGTTCTGCATGTTCAGCACGCCGTCGTTGCCAGCCCACTTGGCCGGGAACGGCGCGATCTCCTTGCCGTCGAACTCGGCCACCTGCTGGGATATCAGCTCGCAGTTCATGGTGACGTTCCACACGTAGGGGCTGTGCTGCTTGTACCACCACTCCGGGAAGTAGGCCGCCCCGTTCGGGATCCACATGTGGTAGCGGGCGGCGCAGTCGGAGAAGACCCCGGTCTCGATGCCGTAGGTCGTGTAGTCCATGACTCCGAAGGCGTGCATGCTGTTGGCGGCGGTGTCGGCGTCGGCGCACGCCGGGGCCTGGCCCGTGTCGAGCTCCTCGTTGGTGTAGTTGCCCTGGCCGTTGTACTGCTTGAGCACGACGTGGCGGCCGTAGAGCTCGAACTGGCCGTTCAGCCAGCTCACGATCTTCTGCGTATAGGCCCAGAGCTGGTCGTTGCTGACCCCACCCGCCGCCTCGTTCTCGGCCTGCTGCTCCAACGAGTTGGCTCCCTGGGCGTCGGCCGGCACCCGCACCGCGATCGTGATGGCGTTGCCCGTGACGCCGTTGTAGGTCGCACCGCCGTTGTTGCCCGCGAACTTGTTCACGCACATGTCGGAGTAGGTCGACCACTGGATCTGGTGCACTCCTGCCGAGCAGGGCAGCCCGGAGACGGTCGTACCCGTGCCGGCCTGGACCTGGCCGACCGGTCCCCCGGCGGCCGTCGAGCCGCCGCCACCGCCGGAGGTGGCGCCGGCCGCCAGGCCGCCGCCCGCCGACCCGCCGGCCGTCGAGCCCCCGGCCCCGGACAGCGCCCCGCCGGTGCCGGCGGCGCCGCCGGTTGCGCCCGTCGCGCCGGCGCCCGCCGCTGCGTTGGCGCCCTGGCCCGACGGTGCTCCGCCCGAGCCGCTGGACAAAGTCCCCGCCGCAGTCGGCCCCCCGCCGCCGGACAGGGCCGGGAACAGCGAGAGGGCCAGCGCCCCCAGCGCCCCGCAGACGTACAGAAGGATGTACTTACGGACGTGATAGGCGACCCGCAGGGTGTTGCGGGCGAACGGGTCTCCTACCGCCTCGAGTGTCTCGCGCTGCTCCCGGCTCGATGTCCCCACGGTTCCCCCCCAGTGGACGCGCCCCCCGGCGACTGTGACTTTCGACACTTTGTCACCGTCATCCTGCCGTGTCGCAAACGCGGCTAATCGTCGGGGCCGACCGGCGCGTCGGTCAGTGCAGGAGCCCGGCCATGATCACCGCCCCGACCACGACCAGGACCCCGCCCCCGATCTCCTCGCTCCAGCGCTCCACCCGCGAGCCGAGCCGGGCCCCTATCTCCAGTCCGACCAGGGAGAGGGCCACGCTGACCCCCGCTATCACCCCCGCCGCCTCGGGCAGGGACACCGCCAGCGTCCCGAGGGCGAAGCCCACCACCAGGTTGTCCACCGACAGTGCCGCCGCCGCCACCAGCAGTTGCCAAGTGCCCGGTTTGGCGCCCGCCGGCGTCTGACGCAGCGCCGTCCACACCCCGGTGGCCACGAGCAGGCCCCCGCCGATCCACCGGCTGGCCGACCCGAGCGTCCCCGCCAGCCCGTGCCCGAGGACGAGCCCGACTACCGGCATGCCCGCCTCGAACACGCCGAACAGCACGACTACCCGGATGCGCAGGTCCCGGTCGACCCCGGAGAGGCTGAGACCCACCGCCGCCGCGAAGTTGGAGAGGCCGACCGAGAGCGCCACCAGCAGGAGGCGCAGCACTCCTACGGGGACTCGCGGAACTGCGCCTTGCCGGGGCCGTTCTCGAGGAACGAGGCCACCCCCACGGCGGCGTCCCCGGTCCCGAAGACCTCGGCGAACAGCTCCTGCTCCAGGTCCAGGCCGCCGGCCAGGGGCAGGTCTGCCCCTCCGTCGACAGCCCGCTTGGCCAGGGCGGTCGCCTCGGGGGGGCCGGCGGCCAGCGACGCGGCCAGGGCGCAGGCCTCCTCCAGGGCGTCGGCCGCCGGCACGACCCGGTCCACGAGTCCGATCCGCAGGGCCTCCTCGACGCCGACCTGCCGGCCGGTCAGGACGAGGTCCTTGGCCCGGGCCGGCCCCACCAGCCTGGTCAGGCGCTGGGTGCCGCCGCCCCCCGGGATGATGCCCAGCAGGATCTCCGGCTGCCCGAAGCGGGCGTCGTCACCCGCCACCCGTAGGTCGCAGGCCAGGGCCAGCTCGCAGCCCCCGCCCAGGGCGTAGCCGTTGACGGCCGCCACCGTGGCCACCGGGAGGGCGGCCAGTCCGTCGAGGGCACGGCGGAAGCCGGCGCCCACCGCCGCCGCCCGCTCCGAGGTGGGCCGCCCCGACCCCGGGTCGACGAACTCGGAGACGTCGGCGCCGGCGGCGAAGATCCGCGGCCCGCCCCACACGACGACCGCCCCGGGGGGGTCGGCCGCCAGCCCGTCCGCCTCCTCGGCCAGCTGGGCCAGGAGGGCCCCGGACAGGGCGTTCATCTTCGGGCGGTCGAGCCGGAGGAGCGCCACGCCGTCGGGGCGCCGCTCCACGGTCACGAACCGGTCGGGGGTGAGGCCATCCGTCAAGCCGGCCACATTACGATCCGGGCCCTTGAAGCCGATACCGGTGGACTTCCACATCGGTCCGTTCCACATCCACACCTACGGGATCGGGCTGGCCCTGACCTTCTGGTTCGCCCTGTGGTACATGCGGCGGCGGTTCCGGGCCGTCGGCTATCCGTGGGAGTGGTTGAACCGGGCGTTCCTCTGGGTGATCGCCGCCGCCATCGTCGGCGCCCGGGCCGTCCACGTCCTCGCCAACATCTCCTTCTACGAGCACAACCTGAGCCAGATCTTCGCCGTCTGGCACGGCGGCCTGTCCTCGTTCGGCGGGCTCCTGCTCGGCGTGCCCACCGGCATCTGGTTCCAGCGTCGCTACTGCCGGGAGATCAGCACGTGGGCCGCCCTCGACGTGGCAGCGCCCGTCCTCATGGCGTCCTGGGCCCTCGGCCGCCTGCTGGGGCCCCAGCTGATGATCGACGGCGGCGGGCATCCGACCGACGCCTGGTACGGGATGAGCTACGCCGGCCAGGTCGGGGACCGCATCCCCGTGCCCCTGTTCCAGTCGGCCGAGTGCTTCGTGATCTTCGTGATCCTGCGGTGGATCGAGGAGCGCACCCGGCGCCAGCCCCCGGGGATCATGCTGGCGGCCTTCGCCGGGCTGTGGGGGATCGTCCGGTTCACCGACGAGTTCTTCTGGCTGGCCGTGCCCCGGCTCTGGGACGCGGTGGAGGTCACCGCCATCCTCCTCGCGGTTGCCGGCTGGGCCACCCTGGCCTGGATGCTCCTGCGCCGGCGGTCAGGTCTGGTGGGCGGGGCACCACCAGGTGGTCCGGCCCCCGACGACGCCGCGGACGAGGTCGACGCCGTCGGCGGGGCACACACCGCCCCGGCGCCGCTCGGCCATGAGGTCGCCGGTGTGGGAACCGCCCCGCCGGACCAGTAGCGCCACCGTCCTCCTGATCACCCCGGCCAGGCGGCGCACCTCGTCGTCGGTGAGAGATCCCGCCGGACGCACCGGGGACAGGCCGGCCCGCCACAGGATCTCGTCGGCCAGCAGGTTGCCGATCCCCGCCACCCGGGACTGGTCCATCAACCGGGCCTTCAGGTCGACGACCGACCCGGCCAGGGCCCGGCGCAGCTGGGCGGCGGGGAGGGCGGCGGCGTCAGGACCGAGGCGGTGCTCGGGCGGGTCGAGCTCCACCCCTCCGAGCCGGCGGGGATCGCTGACCACCAGCCGGCCGCCGTCGGAGAAGCCGAGGGCCAGTCGCTCCCAAGCCGGATTGGCGGCGTTGCTCGAGTAGATCAGCCGGTCGACGCCCGCCACCCCGTCGAGGTGCAGCCGTCCCGTCATCCCGAAGCGCAGACCGACGGTCGGACCGCCCGCGGTGTCGAGGAGGAGCAGCTTCCCGATCCGGCGCACCGCCACCAACTCCCGCCCGCGCATGGCCGACCGCAGGGCGGGGGCGGTGAGGCCGCCCTTCAGGTACCAGGCGTCGGGGGCGTGCACCTTCTCGACCGTCCGCCCGATGCCTCTCTCGGCCAGGGCCCGGTAGGCCTCCACCTCCACCAGCTCGGGCACGGTGAATACAGTCTCACCCATGCCGCCCGAGAAGCCGCACTGGTCCCACCTGTACACCGAGGTCGTCACGTCGGGGCTGTGCACGGGATGCGCGGCGTGCGTCATCGCCTGCCCCTACGACGTCCTCGGCTACGACGACGACGCCGGCCGCTACAAGCCCTTCCACGTCGAGGCCGACGGCGGCTTCGACGACTGCACCCACGGCGTGCGGGGCTGCACCCTCTGCACCCGGGCGTGCCCCCGCTTCCGGGAGTGGGAGACCGAGATCGACACCTTCCTGTTCGGGCGGGAGCGCACGGTCGAGGAGGTCTCGGGAGTGGCCAAGGACGTGGTCCTGGCCCGCGCCACCGACTCCCAGGTCCACGAGCAGGGCCAGGACGGCGGTCTGGTCTCGGCCATCCTCATCTGGGCCCTGGAGCACGACGTGATCGACGCCGCCCTCGTCTCCTATCTGGAAGGGGATGGCACCACCTGGAAGGCCAAGCCGGGCGTGGCGCGGACCCGGGAGGAGGTCCTGGCCGCGGCCGGGAGCCGCTACACCTACTCGGCCAACACCCTCGCCTACTCCGACGCCATCGGCGCCGGAGCCGAGCGGATCGCCATGGTCGGGATGAGCTGCATGACCTCGGCGCCCCCGGTGATGGCGGCGCGGAAGGCGGGGAAGGTGGCCAGGCGCTTCGCCCTCAACATCGGGCTGCTCTGCTCCAAGACCTTCGACGACGCCATCTTCAATGAGCTGTTCGAGGCCAAGTACGGCCTGGCCCGCGAGGACATGGTGAAGATGAACATCAAGGGCGTCTTCCAGATCTGGATGCGCAACGGGGACTACCACGAGATCCCCCTCAAGGAGTGCCACGCCTGGACCCGGGAGGGGTGCAAGTCGTGCCCGGACTTCGCCGCCGAGCACGCCGACATCTCGACCGGCGGCATCGGGGCCTTCAACGACTGGACCCTCACGGTCGTCCGGACGGACCGGGGGCGCGAGGTCATGGACGGCCTGGTGCGGGACGGCGTGATCGAGACCCGCCCGGCCGACGACGACCCCGGGGCCGTGGCGCTGATGCGCAAGCTGTCCAGGGTGAGCCGGGCCCGGTGGCCCGAGACCGCCGTCCCGGCCCCCCGGCTCATGCCTCCCAAGGCCGCGTCCGTCTAAAGGGGTCGCTGCGGCGACACCTCCCCCCGCCCCCGTCCGCCCCGGAACCGCCCCGCCTGGCCGGCGTCGGGGCTCTCCTCCAGGTTTGTTCCGAGCACAACAGGCGGCCGTATAAGAGCATTCAGATACGCCCGGAAAATCGCGCTCGTGGGTGGTGACGCCGACACCGCGGGCGCGGGAACCGGCGCAGCTCTCGGACGGTCGGCCCCGAACCGTCCGGTTTGGAGCGGCCGTATAAGAAGCTTCAGATACGGCCGCAAAAGTCGCCCAGAAAGAAGTTGGAGGGCTCCCGCCGGGCTCCGGGCGCAGGCCCGAGCGTCGCGCCCCCGGCCCCCCGGGAGACGCCCGTCCCGCCCGCGCCGTAGAGTCCGGAGCAGACAGCAACACGCAAGGGGAGGCACACGATGCCCGAGGCAGTGATCGTCGCGACCGCCAGGAGCCCCATCGGGCGGGCCTTCAAGGGGTCTCTGATCGATGCCCGCATCGACGACATGGGCGGCACGATCGTCCAGGCGCTCATGGCCAAGGCGCCGGCGGTGAAGCCCGCCGACGTCGACGACGTCATCATGGGCGCCGCCAACCACGCCGGGGAGCAGGGCTACAACATGGCCCGGAACATCGGACTCCTCGGGGGCCTGCCGGACTCGGTCCCCGGAACCAGCGTCAACCGCTTCTGCGCCTCCTCGCTGCAGTCCATTCGCATGGCCTTCCACGCCATCAAGGTGGGGGAAGGCGACACCTACGTGGCCGGTGGCGTCGAGAGCGTGAGCCGCACCAGCGGCAAGGGCTTCAACCGCGACGACCTCAATCCCCGCTTCACCGACGAGAGCCGCTCCGACTTCATCAACCACGTGTACATCCCGATGGGCATGACCGCCGAGAACGTGGCCGAGAAGTACGACGTGCCCCGCGCCCGCATGGACGAGTTCGCCAAGATCTCGCAGGACCGCGCCGTCGAGGCCCAGAAGAACGGCTTCTTCGAGCGGGAGATCACCCCGATCACCCTGCCGGACGGGACCGTCGTCAGCCAGGACGACTGCCCCAGGGCCAACACCCAGCTCGACAAGTTGGCCGAGCTGAAGCCGGCGTTCAAGGAGGACGGCCGGGTCACGGCCGGGAACTCCTGTCCGCTCAACGACGGTGCCGCCGCCGTGCTCGTGATGGACGAGGACAAGGCCCGCAGCCTCGGCCTCAAGCCGTTGGCGCGCATCAAGGCCAGCGCCATCTCCGGCCTGGCCCCCGAGATCATGGGCGTGGGCCCGATCGAGGCCGTGGGCAGGGTGCTGGCCAAGGCCGGCATGAGCATCAAGGACATCGACGTGGTGGAGCTGAACGAGGCCTTCGCCGCCCAGGTGCTGCCTGTGTGCGACGCGCTCGGCATCTCGATCGAGGACCAGCTGAACCCCAACGGCGGGGCCATCGCCCTCGGGCACCCCTTCGGCATGACCGGGGCCCGGATCATGACCACGCTCATCAACGACCTCCAGACCCTCGACAAGACCATCGGCCTCGAGACGATGTGCGTCGGCGGCGGTCAGGGCATGGCCATGATCATCGAGCGCCTGGCTTAGACCCCAGCTGCCGGGCGCGGCGGAACACGGCGTCCAGCATCTCCTCGGTCAACCTGCCCGTGAACGTGTTCTGCTGGCTGGGGTGGAAGCACCCGAGCAGGATCCGGCCGTCCGGCAACTCGGCCTCGGACCCGTGGGAGAAGCGGGGCCTGGGCCGCACGGCCAGCAGCCGGCAGACGGCCTCATGGGCGAAGTGGCCCAGTGCCACGATCACCCGCACGTCCCGCAACAGCGCCATCTCCCGCACCAGGTAGGGCGCGCACCGGTCGCGCTCCTCGGGCGTGGGCCGGTTGGCCGGCGGCGCGCACCGCACGGCGGCGGCGATGTAGGCGCCGGTCAGCGCCAGGCCGTCGTCGCGCGCCACGCTCGTGGGCTGGTTGGCGTAGCCGGCGCGCCACAGGGCGGCGAACAGCCAGTCCCCCGAGCGGTCCCCGGTGAAGATCCGCCCGGTCCGATTGCCGCCGTGGGCCGCCGGCGCCAGTCCGACGACCAGCAGGTGGGCGGCCGGGTCCCCGAAGCTCGGTAGCGGCCGCCCCCAGTACTCCTCCCCGGCATACGACGCCCGCTTCTCCCTGGCCACCTGCTCCCGCCACGCCACGAGGCGCGGGCAGGCGCGACACTCCACGACCTCCGAGGTGACCTTCCGCAGTGAGTCCCGCCCGCCCATCGCGGGAGGTTAGGTTGCGCTGGACATGGCTCCTCCCCGGCCGCCCCGCGCCGCGAAGACCCCTCCGGCCACCCTGGTCCTGCTCGTGCGACACGGCAGGACCGGCACCACCGGCAAGGTGCTCCCCGGCCGGGCGCGCGGCCTGCACCTGTCCGACGAGGGCCGGGCCCAGGCCGAGGCGGTGGCGGAACGGCTGGTGGCGTTGGGCAGGATCGACGCCGTGTACGCCTCGCCGCTGGAGCGGACGCGGGAGACGGCCGCTCCGATCGGACGGCGCGTCGGCGTCCCGGTGAAGACCGAGCGGGGCCTGCTGGAATGCGACTTCGGGGACTGGACCGGAGGTGAGCTCAAGGTCCTGGCCAAGAAGCCGGAGTGGCGCACCGTCCAGCGCTGGCCCAGCGGCTTCCGCTTTCCCGCCGGGGAGTCGTTCGTCGAGATGCACGCCCGCGTCACCGACACCCTCCGGCGCCTGGCCGGCGCCCATCCGGGCGGGCGGATCGTGGCGGTTTCGCACGCCGACCCGATCAAGGCGGCGGTGGCGGACTCGCTCGCCATCCACCTCGATCTCTTCCAGCGGATCGTGATCAGCCCGTGCTCGGTCTCGGCGGTTCTCTACGGCGCCGGCGGCCCGACCGTCCTGACCGTGAACTCCCTCGGGGACCTCAAGGAGCTGGCCCCGTCGTGAGCGACTCCTACGACCTGGAGAGCGTGGACCGGCTGACGGTGGGGGCGGTCGGCCCGCCCGGCCAGCGGGTGTTCCTCCTCCAGGCCCGGCGCGGCCCCGACACGGTCACCCTCAAGCTGGAGAAGACCCAGGTGGCGGCGCTGGCCCAGTACCTGGGGGAGCTACTGGAGGAGGTGGGGCGGCCTGGGGAGCTGCCCACCGATCTCGAGCTGGAGGAGCCGGCCGAGCCGTCGTGGGTGATCGGGACGCTCGGGGTGAGCTACGAGGAGGACGCCAACAACTTCGTGCTCGTGGCCGAGGAGGCCGTGGGGGAGGACGACGTCGGGGCGGTGGCCCGGCTGTCCGCCACCGTCGAGCAGGTGGCCGCCCTCGCCATCCGCGGCGTGCAGCTGGTCCAGGCGGGCCGTCCGCCCTGCCCGCTGTGCGGCTATCCCCTGGACCCGGCCGGCCACGCCTGTCCCCGCACCAACGGGAACCGTCCTCCCGGCCTGTGAAGGACGCCGCGCTCCGGGTCCTTGCCGAGGGGGAGATCGAGGTCCAGGGCCGCATGCCGTGGAGCTCGAACAACACCTTCCTCGTCTCGGTGTGCCGCGACGGCGCCAGCCTCGGCGCCATCTACAAGCCGGGCCGCGGCGAGCGGCCCCTCTGGGACTTCCCCCACGGCGTCTACCAGCGGGAGGCGGCGGCGTGGGAGCTGTCGGAGATCCTGGGCTGGAGCGTGGTGCCCGAGACCCTGCTGCGCCAGGACGCCCCGCTCGGGCCGGGATCGCTGCAGCGCTTCGTCGACGCCGACTTCTCCGAGCACTACTTCACGCTCATGGAGAATCCGACCCACCACGACCAGCTGCGGGTCATCGCCGTGTTCGACCTGCTGCTCAACAACGCCGACCGCAAGAGCGGCCACTGCCTCCTGGACGCGGACGGCCGGATCTGGGCCATCGACAACGGGCTGTCGTTCCACGTCGAGCCCAAGCTGCGCACGGTGATCTGGGACTTCGCCGGGGAGCAGGTGCCCGAGCACCTGCTCGCGGACATCGAGCGGGTGGCCGCCGGCGTTCCCGACCGGCTGGCGGCCCTGCTCGACGACGGGGAGCCCGAAGCCCTGGTGCGGCGGGCCCGGGCCGTGCTGCGCCACCCCCAGCTGCCCGCCCCGCACCCGGAACGCCGGCCCTACCCCTGGCCCCTCGTGTGATGGCCCCTGGTCTGAGCCGGGCGTGAGGCCGGACCTTCCCGGCGCCGTCGAGCGCGGCGACGTGGACGAGCTCGTCGGCATCGTGAACGGCCTGTGCCTCGACGGGGACTGGGACGGCCTCGAGGACCTGGCCCGGCGGTGCCGGGCCGCGCTCGAGCGGGGCCGCCAGCTCTGGCCGGCCGCCGCCCACGCCGACTACCGGTTGGCCCTCGAGGCGCCCGGGCCGTGGGCGGGGCGGGTGGTGGCCCCGGGGAAGGGCCGCTTCGCCCCCGGGCCGCTGACCGAGGTGGCGGCGTCGACCCACACCTGGGCCGATCTGGCTCCCCACCTGAGCGACCCCCCGCTGGCGGTGGTGGTGGCCCAGGAGCGGGTGGTGCGGGGGGAGGACCTGTCCGCCGACAACCGGTCCGTGCCCCGGCAGCTGGTCGAGGTGCCGCTGACGCTGGCCCCGTGGGAGCCGGAGTACCCGGTGGCGACCTACAGGCCCGAAGGCGGGGAGTTTCCCCACCCCGATACGGATTCCGGCCCGGCCCGGCCCGCCGGCCCCGCCGGTGAACCCCTCCCCCCGGACGACGCCGTCAGGGCCCTGCTCGACCTGGTCGGGGCCTGGACGGCCGAGTCGGGGGGCCGCGCCGCCGCCGTGGCGGTCGAGGGCGGGGCGGACGCGGCCGCCGCCGCCGTGGGGGCCACGGAGACGAGGCCCGTGCGCCCCGGGCCGGCCCTGGCCGTCATGGCCTGGTGCGGGGCCAGCGGGGGCCAGCACGGCCGGCGCAGGGGAATGGCCGCCGGGCGCTTCGGGGCGTGGTGGGTGCTGGCGGCCGTGGCCGGTCTGCTCGACGAGTGGCCGGTCGATCCGGCCGCCATGGGCGCCGCCGTGGAACGCCTCGAGCTCCGGTCCTTCGAGCCGGAAGGAAGACCTACCGGATGGCGGCTCGGCCTGGCCCTCGCCGATCCGGCAGCCGGCAGGGCCTGGGCCGTCTCAGCCCGAGACCCCGCCTGATCATGGCGGCGGGCACCCGGGTGCTTCGCACCACGCCCGCCGCTGCCGGCGGGGACCCCAGCCCCGCCGGCGCCCTCACCGGGTAGTCAGAGGTCCCCCAGGACTCTGCTCGTGTAGGCGTTGGAGAACCGGCCCTCCGGGTCGGTCCGCCGCCGCGCCGCCTGGAACTCCTCCCAGCGCGGGTAGACGGGCTGCAGCGAGGCCGCGTCGCGGAAGTGGAGCTTGCCCCAGTGGGGCCGGCCCTGCAGGGGGGCCATGATGGCCTCGACGCCGCGGAAGTACTGGTCGTAGGAGAGGCCGCGGTACATGTGCACGGCTATGTAGCAGCTCTCCCGCCCCTCGCTCGTGGAGAGGGGGATGTCGTCTGGAGCGGAGAAGCGGACCTCGACCGGGAAGCTCACCATCAGCCCGGCGTCGTCGACGAAGGCGCGCAGCTGGTTGAGGGCGTTGGCGCACTCGGCCCGGGGGATCGAGTACTCCATCTCGCAGAAGCGGACCATCCGGGGCGTCGTGAACACCTGATCGCTGCGCGACACGTACTCGCGCGTGCCGCTGCCCGGCACGGCGGTGGCCAGGCGGGGCGTCCACTCCGGCCGCAGGCGACCCAGCCGGCAGACGGCGCCGAAGGCGACGTTCTCGAGCACGATCTGCTCGTAGAACTCGCGAACCCGGCTGCGCCCGCCCGCGGGGCGGCCGGTGCGGTTGTTGGCCTTGGTGAGGGCCCAGCCCGTGTGGGGCACCCAGTAGAACTCGAAGTGGTCGTTGCCGTCGACGTGCTCGTCGAGGGAGGCCAGGACGTCGTCGACGCGCATCGGCGTCTCGACGGCGTGCAGGTTGAACGCCGGCACGCACTGCAGGGTGACCGTCGAGATCAGCCCGAGGGCACCCAGCCCGATGCGGGCGGCGGAGAACAGCTCGGGCTCCTCCTCGGCCGAGCACGACAGCACCGAGCCATCACCGGTCACCAGCTCGAGCCCGACCACCTGGGCGGCCAGCCCGCACAGGCGGGAGCCGGTGCCGTGGGTGCCGGTGGACACCGCCCCCGAGATCGTCTGGTAGCCGACGTCCCCCAGGTTCGGCATGCCGAGGCCGAGGGCGGCCAGCTCCTCCCCGAGCCTGCGGATGGTGATGCCCGACTGCACCGTGACCCGGGCCCGTTCCCGGTCCACCGAGACGACCCTGTCGTAGCGGTCGAGGCGGACCTGCACCCCGCTGGTGCACGCGATGTCGGTGAAGGAGTGACCCGAGCCGACCGGCTTGACCGTCCGTCCCTCCGACGCCGCGCTCTTGACGACGTCGACGAGGTCCGCCACCGAGGCGGGCCGGGCCACGTGCGCCGGAGCGCAGCGCTGGTTGCCGCCCCAGTTGACCCAGCGCGCCGCCGCGGTGCGTCCGGCCACGGTGGAGCCGCCCTCGGCCTTACTTCTTGGCCTTGACGGCGTCGATCAGCTTCGGCAGCACCTTGTGGACGTCGCCGACCACACCGAGGTCGGCGATGGAGAAGATCGGGGCCTCGGCGTCCTTGTTGATGGCCACGATGTTCTTCGATCCCTTCATGCCGACCATGTGCTGGGTGGCGCCGGAGATCCCGCAGGCGATGTAGACGGTCGGCTTGACCGTCTTGCCGGTCTGGCCGACCTGATGGGAGTAGGGCACCCAACCGGCGTCGACGATGGCACGCGACGCGCCCGCCGCCCCGTTGAGCAGCTTGGCCAGCTCCTCGATCATGGCGTAGCCCTCGGCCCCGCCGAGACCGCGGCCACCCGACACGACCACCGCCGCCTCGTCGAGGGTGGGACCCTCACGCTCCTCGACGTGGCGGTCCAGCACCTTGGCGCCTCCGGTCGCTCCGAGGTCACCGGCGGACAGCTCGACGACCTCGGCGCTGCCGCCGCCCGACTCCTCGGCGGCAAAGGTCTTCGGCCTGACGATGAACAGCCCCGGCGCCTGGCCCGTGAAGCGGGCCCGGGCTATCTGGGTGCCGCCGAAGATGGCGTGCTGGGTGACGAGACCGTCCCCCTCCTTCTCGATGCCGACGATGTTGGAGATCACGGGCCGGTCGAGCTTGGCCGACAGCCGGCCGATGATGTCCCGGCAGTCGTAGCTCGAGCTGGCGAGGATGGCGTCGGGCGCCTCGCCCCCGTTGATGCGCTCCGCCAGGGCGGCGGCCACCGGCGGCCCGGCCAGGCCGCCTCCGAGGTCGGACACGGCCAGCACCCGCCCCGCTCCGTGGGAGCCGAGGGCGGCGGCGGAGGAGGCCGCACCCTGGCCCCAGACGACGGCGTCCACCGTCGAGCCGAAGCCCCGCGCCGCCGTCAGCAGCTCGAGGCCGCCCGACGACGCCTTCCCGTCGACGACGTCGGCCAGAACCCAGATCTTCTCGATTGCCATGCCTCTCGGAACCTCTCCCCTAGATCAGCTTCAGCTCGGCCAGGAAGGCGACGACCCGCTCATGGGCGTCACCCTCGTCGGTGATCTTCTCTCCCGCCTTGCGCTCCTCGGCCGGGGCCACGTCGACGACCTCCTGGCGGGCGCCCTTGGCGCCGACCTCGTCGGCCGACAGGCCGAGGTCGGAGACGGTCAGCTGCTCGACGGGCTTGCTGCGCGCCGCCATGATCCCCTTGAAGGACGGATAGCGCGGCTCGACCACGCCGGCGGTCACGGTGACGAGGGCCGGGAGCGGGCACTCCACCTCGTCGTATCCGGCCTCGGTCTGGCGGTTGACCTTGACCTTCCCGTCACCCACGTCGACCGACTTGGCGAAGGTCACCGCCGGCAGCCCGAGCAGCTCGGCCATCTGGGCGGGCGTGGTGCCGGTATAGCCGTCGGTCGACTCGGTGGCCGCCACCACGAGATCGAACTCGGTGCGCTTGATGGCGGCGGCCAGGACCTTGGCCGTCCCCAGGGCGTCGCTGCCGGCCAGGGTGTCGTCGCTCACCAGGATGGCCTTGGCCGCGCCCATGGCCAGCGCCGTGCGCAGCCCGCTGGTCTCCCCGTTGGGGGCCATCGAGACGAGGGTGACCTCCCCGCCACCGGCCTTCTCGGCCAGGCGGAGGGCCATCTCCACCCCGTAGGCGTCCGAGTCGTCGAGGATCAGCTTTCCCTCGCGCTTGAGGGTCTTGGTTCCGGGGTCGAGCTGCCCCGGGGCGGCCGGGTCCGGTATCTGCTTCACGCATACGACGACGTTCATGGCGGCATTCTCACGGATGGGGCCGGGGGCCGTCGAATGGGGGCGCTCGGGTGGGTGGAGGTGCCGAAGTCGGGTAGCGTCACCCACTTGGCGACTGCGGATGAGGTGCGCCTGGTCGTCCCGGCGGGTCCGGAGTTCGTGCGGCTGGCGCGGGTGACGGCAACGGGGCTGGCCAGCCGGCTGGGGTTCAGCTACGACGAGATCGAGGACCTCCGGCTCGCGGTCGACGAGCTCTGCCACGCCGTCATCGGGCCGTCGGGTCGCCACGGCATCGTCACCCTGCGCTACGTCATCGAGGACGGCGGGATCTGCGTGGAGGGCCACGGGCACTTCGATCCGGGCGGCCCGCCGGTGGCGCTGTCGGGCCTGGCCCACCAGATCCTCTCGGCGCTGGCCGACGAGCACGACGTGCGTGAGGACGATGGCCAGCCGACGGTGTGGTTCCGGAAGCAGGCCCGCGAAGGAGGGCACCGCAACGGGAAGGGACCGGATGGCGACTGAGCCCCAGGCCCGGCCCCAGCGGGACCGCCCACCCGAGAAGGAGCAGCGCGACGAGCTGCGTCAGCAGTTCGCCGACTTCGCCGGCTCGCGGGACCCGGCGCTGCGCGAGCAGCTGGTCAACGCCCATCTCGGCCTGGCCGAGTACCTGGCCCGGCGCTTCGCCAACCGCGGCGAGCAGCTCGACGATCTCATCCAGGTGGCCTCGATCGGGCTGGTCAAGGCCGTCGACCGCTTCGACCCGGAGCGGGCGGTGGAGTTCTCCACCTACGCCACCCACACCATCGTCGGTGAGCTCAAGCGCCACTTCCGGGACAAGGGCTGGGCCGTGCGGGCCCCCCGTCGGCTCCAGGAGCTGTACCTCCGGCTGGGCCAGGTGGTGGCCACGCTGTCCCAGCAGCTGGGCCGCTCCCCCACGATCGCCGAGCTGGCCATCGAGGTGCAGGCGTCGGAGGAGGAGGTGCTCGAGGCGTTGGAGGCGGGCCAGGCCTACCGGTTCGCGTCTCTGGACGCCCCCGCCCCCGGTCCGGACGACGAGGGGTCCTCGACGCTGGCCAGCCAGCTGGGCGAGGACGACCCGACCATGGCCGCCGCCGAGGACCGGGCCGCCCTGTCCCCGCTCCTCGAGAAGCTGCCGCCCCGCGAGCAGCGGATCCTGTTCCTCCGGTTCTTCCAGGGCCTCACCCAGTCGGAGATCGCGTCCCAGCTCGGGATCAGCCAGATGCACGTCTCCCGGCTGCTGGCCCGCTCCCTGGCCCAGCTGCGTGCGGTAGCCGCCGAGGGCTGAGGACCGCGGCGCCCCCCGGGCCCCACCGCCCGCCTGACGGGGACCTCCATCCGTGCGCCTGCAGCTGATCGTCAACGTGTCGGCGTCGGCCGTCACGCCGCGGGTCCGGGTCGTGATAGCCGAGGCCCTGGCCGCCCGCCACGACCTGGAGGTGGTCCTCACCGCCGCCCGGGGCCACGCCACCGAGCTGGCGGCCGAGGCCGCCGCCGACGGCCGGGACGCCGTGGTGGTCCTGGGCGGGGACGGCACCCTCAACGAGGCGGCCAACGGTCTGGCCGGGACGGGTACGGCGCTGGCGGTGATGCCCGGCGGCTCGACCAACGTCTTCGCCCGGACCATCGGGGTCCGGCCCGACCCGGTCGACGCCACCGGCCAGCTCCTCGAGACCCTCCGGGTCTGGGACGAGCGACGGGACGGGTACGAGATGGTGCGCCGCCGCGTGGGGATGGGCCTGGTGAACGGCCGGCGCTTCCTGTTCCACCTCGGCGTCGGCTTCGACGCGGCGGTGATCGACCGGGTCGAGCGGCGGGGTGCCCTCAAGCGCTACGCCAGCCACCCGGTGTTCGTGCTGGCCGCGGTCCAGACCGTCGTGCGCGGCTACGACCGGCGCCGCCCCCGCTTCCGGGTCGAGGCGGGAGACGAGGAGCTGGAGGACGGCTACTTCGCCGTGTTCCTGAACAGCGACCCCTACACCTACCTGGGGCCCCGACCCCTCCATCTGGCTCCCGGCGCCGACCTCGACTCGGGCCTGTCGGTCGTGGCCTTCACCTCCCTCGGCGCCCGCTCGCTCCTCGGCGTGGCCGGCCGCGCCCTCGGCTCGGGCCGACGGGTGGCCCGCCACCCCAGGGTCTGGGCCCGCCCCGGTCTGGCCGCTGCCGAGGTGTGGTCCCACACCGGGGCCGGGCCCGTCCCCTACCAGGTCGACGGGGACTACCTGGGCACGGCGGACCACCTGGCGGTGGCCCACACGCCCGGGGTGCTCGATCTCATGGTGCCGGCGGCTCCCGACGGGGGCGCCCCCGGGCCTCCCCCGGACCCGTCGGCGCCAGGGCGTCGACGGCTGCGGCCACGTCGGCGACGCGGTCGGTGATCACGGCGTCGACCCCGCAGGACGCGAGCCACACCGCCCGCTCCGCCTCGTTGACCGTCCAGGTGTTGAGGAGCAGGCCGGCGGCGTGGACGGCCCCGGCCAGCTCGGCGGTGACGGCCTCGTGGTGGGGGTGGAGGGCGGAGTAGCCGCGCTCGACGGCCAGTCCCAGTGCCTGCTCCTGATCCACGGCGCCGATGGTGAGGAGCCCGACGGGCACCTCCGGGCTGGTGGCGACCACGGCGTCGAGGGTGGCGGGGCTGAACGAGGACACGATCAGGGCCCCGGCGGCCAGCCGGTCCGCCTGGCCCGCCAGGAGGGTGGCCACCTCCCGGGCGGCCAACTCGTCGGGATCGAAGCCCGGTTCGTGCGGGCCGTTCTTCACCTCCACGTTCACCACCCCCGAGGCGCACACGTCGAGGGCCGCCTCGAGGAGAGGGATGTGGCCGGGCAGGTCGCGTACGCGGAGGGCCGCCACCGGGCCCAGTCCCGGCACCGTGGCGTCGTGGTGGACGGCCAGCGCCCCGTCGGCCGTGCGCCGTACATCGAGCTCGATCCCGTCGGCGCCGAGACGGAGCGCGTCGGCGAAGCCGCCCAGCGTGTTCTCCCCCTCCCCGACCCCCGTCCCCCGGTGCCCGATGACCAGGACCGGACGCAAGTTCGACGGGTCAAATCCTTGCTTTCCCACCACCCTCACCTTATGATCCACACATCGTGCAAATCCGGCCCGGGTCTCTCGGGCGGGCCGCATGTGAACAAATTCACGAAGCTGCCAGACACTAAATCTGAACTCAGTGCCGAGGAGGCCGCCGTGGCCCTGACGTGGAGCCGATCGATCGACTGGGACACCGGTGACTGGAGGACCGTGGCCCTGTGCCGCGACACCGATCCCGATCTCTTCTTCCCGATCGGGACCACGGGACCGGCTCTCGAGCAGATCGAGGACGCCAAGGCCGTGTGCCGGGAGTGCCCGGCGCTGGAGCCGTGCCTGGAGTTTGCCCTGGCCACCAATCAGGAGTCCGGCGTGTGGGGCGGGACCTCGGAGGAGGAGCGCCGCAAGCTGCGCCGCTCCTGGCTGGCCGCCCAGCGCAGAGCTTCCTAGCGGGAAGCACCGACCCACTGCCGCGGGCCCGCCGTGGGGGCGGGGCCCCACGGCACGCGGCGGGCGTGGTCCGAAGGACCCGGGTGCCCGCCGCCATGACTAGGCGAGCCCTTCCGGTTCGGGGAGGGGCAGGTTGAGGGTCACGCGGGTCCCCCGGTCGACCTTCATGGTGATGGTCCCCGCCAGCTGACCGGTCACGAGGTCCCGCACCAGCGACAGGCCGAGGCTGGTGGTCCGGTCGACGTCGAATCCCTCGGGCAGCCCGCAGCCGTTGTCCCACACCGTGACGATCAGGTCCTGACCGTCGTTGTCGAACTCGATCCCCACCCGCCGCCGGCTCTCCTCCCACGGCCCCGGCCCGGCAAAGGCGTGCTCCACCGCGTTCTGCAGGAGCTCGGCCACGACCACGGCCAGCGGGGTGGCCACCTCGGCCGGCACCTCCCCGGGCTCCCCGTCCAGCTCGATCCGCACCGGGCCCTCGAAGGACACGGCGGCGTCCTCGGCCATGTGGGTCAGCGAGCGCACGATCTCGGCCAGCGCCACCTGGTCCCCGGGGTCGCGCGACAGGACCTCGTGGACCATGGCGATCGAGCGGATCCGGCGCTCGGCCTCCTGGAGGGCGGTGCGCGCCTCCTCCGAGCCCAGCCGCCGCCCCTGCAGCCGCAGGAGAGAGGAGATCGTCTGCAGGTTGTTCTTCACCCGGTGGTGGACCTCGCGGATGGTCGCGTCCTTGGAGACGAGCAGGCGGTCCCGCCGGCGCAGGTCGGTGACGTCGCGCAGGAGCACCATGGCCCCCGTCGGACGGCCCTCCTCCAGCAGCGGGATGGTGCGCACGAGAACGCTCGTGTCGGGCCGGCGCTCCACCTCCTCGGTCACCGGCACCGCCGCGCTCAGCGCCCGGCTCACCGAGTGCGCCTCCAGGCCCAGCTCCTCGAGCTTGGCCCCCTCGACATTGCTGGTCACGCCCATGCGGTGCAGGGCGCTCACCGCATTGGGGGACCCGTAGACGATGCGGCCGCCGGCGTCGACGAGCAGCACGCCGTCGCCGACCCGCGGGGACTCACCGGCCCACTCCTCGCCGCCTCCGAAGGGGAACTCCCCGCTCACGATCATCCGGGCGAAGCGGTCGAAGGTCTCGACGTACACCCGCTCCAGCTCTCCCTGGCGCCGGCCCACCGTCGGTGCCGACTCGCGTGTGATCACGGCGAGGACCGTGCCGGAACGGCGCACCGGTATGCACTGCACGCGCGCCCGCTCCCCGCCGGGGGGCTGGAACTCCCCCTCCATGATCGTGCCGGAGGCGAAGGCCCGGGTCAGGGCGGGCCGGTCCGCGTCCGTGTAGACCCGGCCGACCATGTCCTCCCGGTACAGCGTGGGGTTGGTACTGGGACGCATCTGGCCGACGACGACGAAGCGGCCGGCCTCCCCCGCCACCACCGGGGTGAACAGCAGGAGATCGGCAAAGCAGAGGTCGGCCAGCATGCCCCACGACGCGATCAGGGACCGCAGGTGGGCCACGTCCCCGGGCGCCAGCCACTCGGGGAGGGTCTCGTTCATCATGGCCGCAGCGGCACGGCGTGGAGGCGCCGGCCGGAGTAGCCGGCCAGCTCCGAGTAGCCGGCGCCCCGCACCATCTCGACCAGGTCGGCGCTTCGGAAGGCCACATCCCCCACGCCGTGGGTGTCGGAGGCGAGCGTCACGGGGACGCCGGCGGCGTGGAACCGGGCCAGGAGGTCGGGCGCGGGATAGGCCTCCTCGACCGGCTTGCGCCACCCCGCCGACGACACCTCCGCCGCCATCCCGCTGACGCGGGCGGCCTCGGCCATCCGGGCGTGGAACTCGGCGCTGGGCCCGGGCCCGGGGCGGCGCCCGGTGATCTTCACCAGATCGGGATGGGCCAGCACGTCACACGTGCGGCTGGCGGCCAGCTCCTCCAGGCAGGACGTGTAGGCGTCCCACACCGCGTCGATCCCCCGCCGGCCCCACTCCGCCGCTGACGCCGGGTCTTCGAGCCAGTCGAACAGCCACCGCCCGATCCAGTGCACCGACCCGAGCAGCACGTCGAACGGGTAGCCCGACAGGAAGCGGGCCACGGCGTCCATGCGACCCGGGTAGTGGTCGACCTCGAGGCCGAGCAGCACGGGCAGCCCGGCCGCCTTGGCGTCCAGCACCGCCTGCACGTACACGTCCAGGTCGGCGTGGGCGTGCTCGTCCCAGTACGCCCGCATCACCCCGGCCAGATGCCGGTCGGCGCCGTTCCCCGCCCAGAACTCCCCTACGGCCTCCCGGGCGCGGGAGAAGCGGAACAGGTGCTCCGTCAGCGCGATCTGCCCGACGCCGCGGGCGGCGGCCCGCTCGCAGTAGCCGGCCAGCTCGTCGACGGTCGGCGGGCGGTCCCGCGTTCCGTGGGGCCACAGGTGCACGTGGTAGTCGAGCACGGCCCCGCCCGCGCCCTTTAGCCCCAGAAGTGCTGGCCGAGGCGCAGCAGGCCGGAGAGGTCGGTGATGTCGGTCTCGAAGAAGGGCACCGTCGCGATCACCTCGGGGCTCACCGCCAGCTCGGCGCGCTGCTCGGCCTCCCGCTGGGCCACCACCTGGAAGTTGAGGAAGCTCTCGCTGATCTCGACCAGGACCCGCTCGAGCGGCGCCGGTTCCCCGACCGTGGGCCCGAGGGTCTCGGCCAGCTTGGACGCCGACTCGGCGATGCGCTCGGCCACACCGGTGGCGGCCTCGTCGAGCAGGTAGTCGGGAAGCACGCGGTTGAGGACGACCGCGCCCAGATGCAGCTTGCGCTCGTTGAGGGCGTCGATGAAGAACTCGGCCTCGTTGAGGGGAGAGGCCTCGAGCGTGCTCACGACGAGGAACGTGGTGCGCCGGTCGTGGAGAAGCCGCGACACGGCCTGGGCCCGCTCGACGAAGCCGTCGTACATGGTCTGGAACAGGATGAAGAACTCGGCTATGTCCTGTAGGAACTGAGTGCCGAGCACACGGTCGGCCACCTGGTAGAAGGGCCGGGACGCGAAGTTCACGATCCGCGACCGGTACGGCGCGATCAGCCAGCGCAGGAGCCGGCTGGAGAAGAAGTCGCTCATCCGCTGCGGAGCCTCGAGGAAGTCGATGGCGTTGCGGGTGGGCGGCGTGTCCACCACGATCAGGTCGTAGCGGCCCTCGGTGTGCAGCTCGTAGAGCCGCTCCATGGCGATGTAGTCGTGGCTCTGGACGAAGCGACCCGAGATGTTGCGGTAGAGGGGGTTGCCGAGGATCTTCTCGGCGGTGGCGGTGTCGGGGGCATGCCGGCGCACGAGGGCGTCCCACGACTGCTTGGTGTCGAGCATGGCGGCCCACAGCTCGCCGCGCGGCGACATCCCGGCGTCGCGGAAGGCCTCGGCGGGGACCGGGCGCTCCTCGTTGCCGATGCCCGCCAGGCCGAGGGCGTCGGCCAGCCGGCGGGCCGGGTCGACGGTGAGGACCAGCACCTTGCCGCCGTGGCGCAGGGCGGCCATGGCCGCGGCCGCGGCGGCAACCGTCGTCTTGCCGACGCCGCCCGACCCGCACGACACCGCGATCTCCTTGGCCGCCAGCAGCTGGTCGATGGTGGGGGCGGGACCGGTCGTCTTGGCGGGGGTCACAGTCCGAGCTCCGCCGACAGGGCCGAGGCGACCTGGCGGAGGGCCCGCACCCCGTGGGCGCGGGTGAACAGGTACGGCACGTACAGCATCGGCACGGCGGGGTCGATGCCCTCGCGGAGGCGGTCGAGGTGGGCGGCCCGGGTGCGGCGCATGGTCACCGCCAGCCGGGCGGCAGCCAGGATCGGCCCCGGCTCCCCCCCCGCCTCTTTCTCGATGCGCGCCGCCACCTCGGGCTCGCACAGCGTCTCGAACAGGTCCTCCTCGGAGCGGGTGAACAGCTCGGGAAGCACCCGGTTGACGATCACGGCCGCCAGCTCGACGGTGGTCTCATCCCTGACCCGGGCCGCCAGCTCCACGGTCTCGTTCACCGGCATCTCCTCCGGCGTGGCCACGATGCAGAGCCCGGTGAGCTCCGGGTCGGAGAGGACGTCGAGCATCCAGCCCGTCTGCTGGCGGACCAGGCCGACGTGGACCAGCTCGTTGATGCCCTGGGGCGCGGAGAGCTGCCCGACGATGTGACCGGTGGCGCTGGCGTCGACGACGACGAGGTCGTAGTGGTCCTCGCGGACCTCGTAGCAGAGCTTGCCGACGGTGAGGATCTCCTTCACGCCGGGGGCGGCGGTGGCCACGAACTCGAAGGCCCGGGCCAGAGGCCCGATGCGGCCCGCGACCGGGATCTTCAGGAACAGGCTGAGGTACTCCCGGAGGGACTCCTCGGTGTTCATCGACATGGCCCACAGGCCGGGCTGGAGCTCGGTCGGCTTGAACCGGGTGGGGCTGCACTCGTAGGAGGCGGCCAGGTCCCCCTTGGGGTCGACCTCGCACACGAGCGTGCGCCGGCCCCGTTCGGCGGCCAGCAGGGCCAGGGCGGCGGCCATGGTCGTCTTGCCGACCCCGCCCTTGCCGCTCACGAAGAGCAGCCGGCGGTCGAGGAGCGGTTTCAGGGCGCCCCGAAGCCGACCCGGCGGTCGTCTCCCGGGGACCCGATCTCGACGTAGGCGACCTTGGCGGAGGGGATCCCGACCCGGCGCCCCCTGCGGTCCTCGAGCCACAACACCCCGTCGGCGCTGCCCAGGGACTGGTCGATGGACTTTCCGAGCGCGGCGCGGTCGGTGTCGTCGGCCAGCTCGATCTCGATCTCCCTCGGCGCCTGGGTGACGCCGACACGAACCACGAACAAAACGGCTCCTTCCAGCCCGGGGCGGTCATCGTACCGGGGGTCCGGAGGGCTCCCTCCGGACCGTCACACCGCCGGGTAACACTGGCGACATGGGAGAAGTCACCGAGCGGGCCCGCCAGTGGGCCTCGACCATGGAGGGCCACCCTCTCCGCCTGGACCAGCCGGAGGGGAGCCGCCGGGTCAGGCGGGCCCACGCCGGCCCGGCCGTGCCCCTCGTCGGCACGGGGGCCATCGGGCGGGAGGAGCGGGAGGCCTACGAGGCCGCCGCCCTGGCGCCGGGGGCCACCCGGTCCACGGGGGCCGGGGACCGGGCCCGGCCCGAGGACGCGGACCCGCTGCGCACCTGCTTCGAGCGGGACCGGGACCGGATCCTGCACTCCACCGCCTTCCGTCGCCTGGCCGGCAAGACCCAGGTCTTCGTCTTCCCCGACGACCACCAGCGCACGCGGCTCACCCACGCCCTGGAGGTGGCCCAGGTGGCCGTGGCGGTGGCGCGGGCGTGCGGGCTCAACACCGCCCTCACCGAGGCCATAGCCCTCGGCCACGACTGCGGCCACGGGCCGGGGGGCCACGCCAGCGAGGACGCCCTCAGCGTCTTCCTGGAGGAGCGCTTCGACCACGCCGTCTGGGGCGCCGACGTGGTGCTGGCACCGCTCAACCTGACCCGCCAGGTCCTCGACGGGGTCCGCAACCACAGCTGGTCCCGGCCGGCCCCGGCCACGCCCGAGGCCGAGGTCGTGTCATGGGCCGACCGCTGCGCCTACAGCGCCCACGACCTGGAGGACGCGGCCCGGGCGGGGATCGTGACCCCGGACATGCTGCCCGCCGTCGTGGTCGATCAGTGCGGCCGCACCCGCTCCCAGCAGCTGCGCACGTTCGTGACCGACCTCGTGGAGACCGTCACGACCACCGGCGTGGTCGGCATGTCCGAGCCCCGCGCCGACGCCCTGGCCGCGCTGCGCGCCTTCAACTACGAGCGCATCTACCTCCGCCCTGCGTCGCTGATCCAGGCCGAGCTGGTCGTCGAGGTGCTGCGGGCGCTGGTGGAGTGCTTCTCCGACCGCCCCAACCTGATCCCCGGCGGGCAGGACGCCCCCGCGGGGAGCTCCGAGGCCGTCCGGCGGGCCGTCACCTACGTCGGCGGGATGACCGACCGCTACGCGTTCCGCTGCGCCGTGGCCCTGCTGGGCTGGGACAGCTCCCGTCTGCCCCGGGGCATCTGAGCGTCCCGTTCCTGCGGCCGCGGCCCGGACCCGTCGTCCCGGCCGGGGTCGATCTCCTCCAGCCACGCCGGGGCGTGGCGGCGGGCCCACCGCCGGCTGATCCGCCCCGTGAACATCGAAGCGAGGGCGTCGCGATGGGTCACGGCAAAGGCCACGTGTCCCGCCACCACGACGAAGATGGCCGTGGCCAGCACGTCGTGGACGAACGTGGCCCCTGTCCGCCACGACACTGGGAAGGGGCCGAACCAGCGCAGGACGGCGCCGGTGCCCAGCATCACGACGATGGCGCCGGCTACGAACACGGCGTTGAGCTTCTGGCCCGGGTTGAACTTGCCCATGCGGGAGACGCCGGTCCGACCACGGGTGCGCAGCCACCGCAGCTCCTCGACGCTCCAGCGGGAGAACCGCCGCACGTCGGCACGCAGGCCCCCTCCCCACGGCCCGACCAGCGACACGAGCAGCGGTACGGGAAGCGCGACACCGGTCCAGGTGTGGATGTCGGCCACCAGCGCCCGGCGGCCGATGATCGACGACACCGACCCGAGGTAGAGCGGCACGGCGGTCAGCATCAGCACGGCGAACATGCCCGCCGTCGTCCAGTGCAGGACGCGCTCGACCACGTCGAAGCGCGCCAGGTCGTCAGTCGATCGGTCGGTCACTGCGGCCGTTCGAACGTCCCACCCAGCCGTCGACGTCGTAGCCCTCCTGCTCCCAGTAGCCCGGCTCGACCTGGTTGACCACCCTGATGCCGGACAGCCACTTGGCCGACTTGTAGCCGTACATGGGAGCCACGTACAGGCGGGCCGGCCCGCCGTGGTCCCGGGATATGGGGCCGTTCTCGAACCGGTAGGCCACCATCACGTCGGGGCGGCGGGCCTGGGCCATCGTCAGGCTCTCGGTGTAGGTCCCGTCGTAGGAGTCGAAGGCCAGGGCGGTGGCGCCGGGCCGTACCCCGGCCGCGTCCAGCACGGCGGACAGCAGCACGCCGTCCCAGCGCACACCGGGCACCCGCCACCCGGTGACGCACTGGAAGTCCTTCACCAGCGTGGTCCGGGGCATGGCCTCGAGGTCGGCCAGGGTCAGGTCCAAGGGCCGGTCGACGAGGCCGGTGACCTTGAGCCGGTACGACGCGACGGGGACGGTGGGCAGTCCCGGCGTGACCGAGTAGATGCGGAAGCGGTCCGCCCCCGGGATCAGCCCGGCGATGCCCGTGCCCGCCACCGGGGAGATCCTGCGCACGGCGGCGCCGACGCCCCGCTGCACGTACGAGCCCACCACCACCCCGAGGCCCCCCAGGCCGACCATCCCCAGGAACACCCGCCGGCCGACGGGCACGTTGTGGCTGCCGGCCGCGGTCGGGGCGGTGCTCCGGGCGGTGGCCACGTCACGAAGATACGGGCCCGGGCCTGGGAATGGTTGGCGCCCCGCTACGGGGAGCTCAGCGGATCTTCAGCTCCGAGCGGTAGATGCGGGCCGGTCCCATCTCCACCACCCGCTCGGCCAGGACCGAGAAGGCGCGGGCGGCCTCGCCGGAAGGATGGGTGGCCGCCACCGGCGCGCCCCGGTCCCCGCCCTCGCGCACCGCCGGCACCAGCGGGACCTGTCCCAGGAGGGGGACACCGAGGCTGTCGGCCAGCTCCTGGCCACCGCCCGCCCCGAACAGCTCGTAGCGCCTGCCGTCGTCACCGGTGAACCACGACATGTTCTCGATCACGCCGCGGAGAGGCAGCTTCAGCTTGCGCGCCATGTACGCCGTCTTCTGCGCCACGCGCTGGGCCGCCGACTGCGGGGTGGTGACCACGAGGAACTCGCACCGGGGGAGGTACTGGGCCATCGACAGCGCCACGTCCCCCGTGCCGGGAGGCATGTCCACGAGCAGGTAGTCGGGCTCCCCCCAGGCCACGTCGACCAGGAACTGCTCGAGGGCCTTGTGCAGCATGGGGCCCCGCCACATGACGGGCTGGTCCTCGCCGACGAAGAAGCCCATCGACACACACGCCACCCCGTAGGCGACCGGGGGGACGATCTGCTCGCTCTCGATGGCGGGACGCTCGGTGAGACCCAGCATGCGGGGCACCGAGTACCCGTACACGTCGGCGTCGAGGATGCCCACGGCGTGGCCCCGGGCGGCCAGGGTCACGGCCAGGTTCACGGTCACCGAGGACTTGCCCACCCCGCCCTTGCCGGACGAGATGGCCAGCACCCGGGTCCGGGATCCGGGCGTCATGAACTGATTGACCCGCCCGGCGGGCCCGGCCATCCGCTGCTGGTTGGGCTCATGCTGCTGCGACACGGACATTTCCCCTATCGGCATAGGTACAATACCGATCGTGGCGCAGGCTCAGACCGAGCGCATCCTCTCGGACGCGGAGTTCTCGGCCGCCGTGGCCGCCGTGACCTCGGCCTTCGGTGACCCGACCCGGCGGGACATCTATCTGTTCGCCCGCAGCGAGAAGGGCGCCACCGCCACCGAGGTGGCCGAGCACTTCGACCTCCACCCGAACGTGGCCCGCCACCATCTCGACAAGCTGGCCGCCGGCGGGTACCTCGAGGTCGTCCTCGAGCGTCCCGGCGCCGGCGGAGCGGGCCGGCCGTCCAAGCGCTACCGCGCCGCCCCGGGCGGCTCGGGCCTGGGGCTGCACCTGAAGAGCGACGACCTCATGGTGCGGCTGCTGGGCAACGCCCTGGGGCTGCTGCCCCCCGAGGTGGCCCAGGCCATGGCCGAGCAGGTGGGCGAGGAGTACGGGCGGTCCCTGGCCGCCCACATGGCGCCCGGAGAGGGACAGCGCTCGCTGCGCTCCGCCCTCCAGGCGGTGGCCGAGGCCCTGACCGCCCACGGCTTCGCCGCCCACGCCGAGGCCCGGTCGGGCACCCTGGCGATCATCTCGGACCTGTGCCCCTTCGGGGACACCGCCGTCCAGCACCCGGTGATCTGCGCCGTCGACCGCGGCATGGTCAGGGGGATGCTGGCCGGCCTCTACGGGGACACCGCCCCGACCACCGAGGCCAACCGGGCGCAGGGCGCCACCGCCTGCGTGACGATCGTCTGAGCGAACCGACGGGCGCCCCCGCCGCCGCCCACCGCCACTACCTCGACCACGCCTCGACGTCCCCGGCCCGCCCCGAGGTGGTCGAGGCGATGACCTCGTGGCTGACCGGCCCCGCCGCCGCCGACCCGGCCCGGGTCCACACCGAGGGCCGGATGGCCCGGGTCGCGCTGGAGGAGGCGCGCCAGGCGGTGGCGGACCTGGTCGGCTCCCGGTCCCGCGAGGTCGTGTTCACCAGCGGCGCCACCGAGGCCGTCAACGCCGCCGTATGGGGGGTCTGCCGCGACCGACCGGGCGCCGTGCTCTGCGCCGGCGTCGAGCACTCCGCCGTCCGGGACGCCTCCCTCCGCATGGCACCGGTGGTCGAGGTGCCGGTCGACCGGGTGGGCCGCATCCACCCCGGCGCCGTGCTCGAGGCCGGCGCCCGGGCCCGGTCCGAGCACGGAGCCGTGGCCCTGGTCCACTGCCAGTGGGCCAACCACGAGGTGGGCAGCGTGCAGCCCGTGGTCGACGTGGTCGAGGCCGGGCACTCCCTCGGTGCCCTGGTCCACGTGGACGCCGCCGCCGCCTGCGGCCACGTCGAGGTGGGGTTCGGATCCTCTGGAGCCGACCTCATGTCGGTCTCCGCCCACAAGCTCGGGGGGGCCAAGGGGGCCGGCGCCCTGCTCGTGCGGAGGGGACTCCGCCTGGACCCGCTGATAGTCGGGGGGGACCAGGAGCGGGCCCGCCGGGCCGGGATCGAGAACGTGCCGGCCCTCGTCGGCTTCGGGGTGGCGGCGTCCCTTCTCTCGGCCGGAGCTCTGGAGACCGAGGCGGCGGTGGCGGACAGGCTGACCGGCCGGGTGCTCGACCTGGTGGCCTCCATCGACGGGGTCGAGCCCTACGGGGACACGGGGCCGGGCCCCCGGCACCGGCTGCCGCACATCGTCTGCCTCGGCGTCGGCGGGGTGGAGGCGGAAGCGGTCGTGCTGGGGCTCGACCAGGCCGGGATAGCCGTCCACTCCGGTTCGGCCTGCTCGTCGGAGTCCCTCGAGCCGTCCCCCGTCCTGGCGGCCATGGGAGTCGACGCCGACCGCTCCCTCCGCGTGTCGGTGGGCTGGTCGACGACCGGTGCCGACATCGACGCCCTCGTGACGGCCCTCCCCGAGGTGGTTGGCCGCCTGCGCTCCCTCCGGACCTGAATCCGGGCTGCCGGGTCCCGCGCCCGGGCAGTCCCCGGTGCCCGGGTCAGGGCGTGCCGGTGGAGCCCGGGCTCGAGGACCCCGGCGCGCCCGCCTCCTGGCGCGCCCGGGCCAGCACCGGCTCGACGGCCTTCCTCACCGCCGGGGACGGGGACGAGCCGAGGTAGGCGGTGAGCTGGGGAATGGCGGCAGCGGGGTCGTGCAGGTCGTCGAGGAGGATCACACCGAGGAAGAAGTGGGGGTCCGGATAGGCGGGATCGGCCGCCTCGGAGGCGCGCTCGGCGGCCACGGCGGCGTCGATCAGCGCCCTGTTCTTCTGAACGTCCCCGGAGAGGCGGAGCAGCCATCCGCTGTAGGCCAGCGCCTCGGGCTGGTTGGGCTCGACGTTCAGCACGGCCTGGTACAGACGGAGGGCCATGACCTGGTCCCCGGTGGCCATGGCTTGGCGCGCCGCCACCAGCTCCTGCGCCGGGGACGGGGGGACGTTCCCGGACACGGTCTGACCCGGCTGGCGGGAGCCCGATCCCCCGACCACCAGGACCAGGGCGCCAGCGACGACCAGGGCGGCCCCCACCGCCGCGATCGCGATCCGCAGCCGCCGGCGGGAGCGACGGGAGGCGGGCGCGCCCGGACGGCCGGAACCGTCGGAACCGTCACGGTCACCCGGCGAGGGGCCGGCGCCGCCCGACCGGGCGTCGCCGCCGACGTCGGCGGGGGCGGCCGGAGGAGGGGGCTCGGGCCGCGCCTCCAGCCGGCGCAGGACCTCGGCGGCCCGGACCGTGTACCCGTCCCGGAGGGCCTGGTAGTCGGCGTCGGGAAGATCGCCGGCGGCGTGCTCCGACTCGATGTCGCGGAGGGATGCCAGGAGGCGGTCCCGCTCGGCCTCCAGGGTGGCCCGGTCGGAATCGGGAGAGCCGCCGATCGGGATGTCCACGGGAGCGGTCACCGGACCTCGTCGAGGGCGCGGCGGACCAGGGCCTCGTCGCCCGCGTCCGGAATCCGCGCCGCCGACGGGTCACCGCCCGCCGGCGCCCGCCAGCGTCTCAGCGCCCAGACGGCCACCAGCAGGGCCAGGGTGGCGGCTATCACCGGGAGGAGCCACACCAGCCCCCCGACGCCGCGGCTCGGCGGTCGGAGAAGGATGTCGGGGCCGTACCGGCTGACGAGGAACGCCTCGATCTCGGCACGGGACTGACCCCGGACCAGGCGCTGGCGGATGGCGGCGCGGACGGCAACCGCGGTCACGTCGTTGGACTGGGCGGAGTTGAGGTCGGCGCAGGAGGGGCAGCGCACCTCGGCGGCGATGGCACGCACCTGCTGGTCGACGGTCGGCGGCGGTCCGGAGGGCGTGGCACCGATGCCCAGACCGACCCCCAGCACGATCAGCAGGACGATCCAGGGGGCCCAGCCGCGCACCCGGCTCACTGGCCCGACCGCAGGGTGCGGCTCACTGGCCCGACCGCAGGGTGCGGCTCATGACGCTGTGCAGGTAGTCGACCTGTGAGGCCGTCACGGGTCCGACGACCTTGGCCACGACCGTCCCGTCCGGGCTGACCAGATAGGACTCGGGCGGGCCGCGGACACCCCACTCCAGGGCCAGGGCGCCCTGCGGGTCGGCGATGGCGGGCCAGTTGGCGCCGCCCCGGCGCAGGAATTGGAGGGCGTTGCCCGCGCTGTCCTGGAACACGACGCCGAGGACGTGCACCTGCGGCGAGAGCCCGATGAGGGCGGGTTGCTCGGTGTGGCACGGCCCGCACCAGCTGGCGAAGAAGTTGACCAGCACGAAGCCGCCCCGCATGGTCGCCAGGTCCACCGACCTACCGTCGATACCGGCGCCGTGAACGCCCGGGGCGGGCTGGCCGAGCAGCGGGCTGGCCGCCTGGGCCGTCTGGGCCGGGGGCCGCGTTGCCAGCACGGCCACGAGCGCTGCCACCGCCACGGCAACCCCGAGAGCGACGAGCCGCCTCACCGGACCGGCACGGGGACGCCGGAACGCTCGTCGGCCCCGTCCCGCTCGGCCCCGGCCTCCCGGGCCGGCGCCCGAGGCGACGGCCGGACCTCGGCACCCTGAGAACCGGGCCGCCGGCGCCGGGAGCGGCCCCGCGTCCGCTCCGGGACCGCCGCCAGCGCCGTTCCGACCACCATCACGATCCCGCCGACCCAGAGCCAGCGGACCAGGGGCTGGACCACCACCCCGATGACCGCCGCTCCTCCCGGAGTGCTGGGCCCGACGTCGAGGGTCAGGTACACGTCGTCGTGGATGCCCGACACGACCCACGGGGTGCCGATGCCCTCGGTCACACCCACGAACTGGCTGATGGCGGGCTCACCTACGCGTCCGCCGTCGAGCTGCACGAGGGCGTCGAGGGACGTGCGGTTGGGATGGCGGACCTGCCGGTCCCCGAGGTAGGTCACGGTGTGACCGTCGAAGCGGGTCGACTGCCCGACGCCGAGGCGCACCTCGGTCCGCTTCCCGTACGACAGGGAGGCGGCCAGCGCCGCCGCCACGATCACGACCCCGAGGTGGACGACCATGCCGCCGCCGGTCCGGCCGAACAGGGCCCGGGGGCCCTCCCTCCGCACCGACAGCAGCAGCCGGCGGGCCGCCGCCGTGCCGGCGAAGGCCGCCAACCCGAAGGCCACCAGCGGCTCCCACCCGCGCAGACCGGCCAGAGCCGAAAACAGGATCGTGAGGGCCCCCGCCCACGCCGGAAGGAGCAGCCGGGAGCGGGCGGTGGCCGCCGACGCCCGCCGCCACGGCAGCGCCACCCCGGCCGCCATGAGGAACAGCAGGCAGAGGGTGATCGGCGCGCCCATCCGGTCGAAGTAGGGCGCGCCGACGGCAATCGTTTTCCCGTTCACCGCCTGCACCAGGAGCGGGAAGACGGTGCCGAGCAGCACGACGAATGCGAACAGCGAGAACAGCACGTTGTTGAACAGGAACGCGCCCTCGCGGGACACCGGGGAGTCGAGGGCGCCGGGGCCGCGCAGCCGGTCGGCGCGCCAGCCGATGAGGACGACGGCAGCGGCCACCACCAGGCCGAAGAAGCCGAGGATGATCGGCCCGATGCTCGACTCGGTGAACGAGTGCACCGACTCGAGAACCCCCGAGCGGGTGAGGAAGGTGCCGAGGATCGTGAGGCTGAACGTGGCCGACAGCAGCGACAGGTTCCAGACCCGCAGCATCCCGCGGCGTTCCTGCACGGCGGCCGAGTGCAGGAAGGCGGTGGCGGTCAGCCACGGGACGAACGAGGCGTTCTCCACCGGGTCCCACGCCCAGAACCCGCCCCAGCCCAGCACCTGGTACGACCACCACGCCCCGAGCACGATGCCTGCGGTGAGACAGCCCCAGGCCACGAGCGTCCAGCGGCGGGTCTCGCGGAGCCAGTCCTCCCCCACCCGGCCGGTGACCAGCATCCCCACCGCGAACGCGAACGGCACCGTGAACCCGACGTATCCCAGGTACAGCAGCGGGGGATGGAACGCCACCAGGGGGTTGTTCTGCAGGAGTGGGTTGGGGCCGGCGCCGTCGGTTGGGACGGCCCCGACCACCGAGCGGAAGGGATCGGCGGGGGCCAGCATCAGCCCGAAGAAGAAGGCGGCCACGGTGAAGGCGGTCACGCGCGCCCAGCCCACGACGGGGTCCGCCGACCGGCCCCGGAAGCGCCACACCATGGCGGCCACGAACAGGGCCAGCACCGCCGCCCACAACAGGATCGATCCGGCCAGCGCCGACCACATCCCGGTCACGCGGTAGAGCAGCGGGGTGCGCAGGCTGTCGTTCTGGGCCACGTACTGCAGCGAGAAGTCGTGGGTGACGAGGGCGTGCTCCATGGCCCCCACCGCCAGCGCCGCGCCCCCCAGCACGACCCAGGCGTAACCGGTCACCCCGGCCAGAGGAGCCAGGCGCCTCCGCAGCAGCCCGGAGGCGGTAAGGGCCGCGCCGGCCAGCGCCGCCACGAAGGCGATCAGGACACCGGCGTGGCCGAGGACTCCGTCGGTCACGGTCCCGTCCCCGCGCCGCCGCCCCCGCCCTTGCCCACGAAGTTGTGCACCCGCTGCGGGTGGGCGGCGGTGTAGGTCGAGGTGTGCTTGACCATGATCAGGTCGCTCACGAACGTCGCGCCCTGGAACTGACCTTCGAGCACCACGGGGATCCCGGGCTGGAACAGCTGGGGCGGATAACCGGTGTTGTCGACGGCCACCTGCACGCCGTTGTTGGCGATCGAGAAGTCGACGTGGTCACCCACGCGCCGGACGGTGCCCGGCACCACCGTGCCCTCGATGCGGAAGCGGTTGTCACCCAGCTGCGGGCGCATGTGCACCGCCTGGTCCGCCGTGTAGAAGTAGGTCGTAGCCCCGGCCAGACCCTTGGCCAGGAGGAAGCCGAGGGCGGCCACCACCACCAGCACCATGGCCCACGCCCGCCGGCGCGACCGCCGACGCCGCACGGCCGGCGGCGGGACGGGCGGCGGGGCCGGGGCGGCCGGCGCCGGCGTTGCCGCCTGGCTCACCGGGGGCCCGGCGGCAGCTGCCGGGCCAGGGTCCGCCGGCGGCGCAGCACCCATCCCGTGTAGGCGGCCAGTCCGGAGAACGTCACGGCGTAGCCGGCGATCACGTAGCTCACGCCGCGTCGACCTTCGCCTCGGCCCATCGCTCCGCCAGGGCCAGCTCCATTCCCTCGTCGTCGAGCCGGGACTCGAGCACGGCGGCGCGGTAGCGGTGCATCAGCAGCCATCCGTACAGGGCGGTGAACGAGAGGAACGACAGGAGGAGCGTCCAGCCCATCGACGGCGAGAGCGTCGGGTTCGACAGGCCCGGCGTCAGCACGGTCGGGGCCTGGTGCAGCGTGTGCCACCACAGCACCGACATGTGCACGATCGGCACGTCGGCAAAGGCGACGAGGGCGGCCACGGCGGAGCGCCGGGCCCGGGCCACCGGGTCGACCGAGACCCGGCGCAGGGCCAGGTAGCCGACGAACAGCGCCAGCAGGAGGGCGGTCGTCGTGAGGCGGGCGTCCCACTGCCACCACACGCCCCACGTCGGGCGGCCCCACAGCGATCCGGTGACCAGGGTCAGGGCGCAGAACACCACCCCGATCTCCGCCGACGAGGCGCCCACCCGGTCCCAGAACATCGAGCGGGTGCGGGGCCACAGGTAGAGCACGCTGGTGAGGGCCGTGACCCCGAAGGCCAGATAGGCCACCCACGCCACGGCGGGGTGGATGTACAGCAGGCGGACCAGGTCCCCCATCACCTGGTCGGGCGGGGTCACCCCCAGCCCGAGGGCTACGGTGGCGGCCAGGCCGACCAGGGCGGCGATGCCCAGATAACGGGGCTTCACGACTCCTCCAGGAGCGGGCCGAAGGCGAGCACGCCGGCGGCCACGTACACCACGGCGAAGACGCCGAGGATCCGCATCCACCCCCATGCCCCCGGGGCCCCGGTGAGGGCGTCCGACCATGCCTTCGTCGCGGCCAGCAGCACGGGCGCCAGCACCGGCAGGAGGAGAAGGGGCAGCAGCGTCTCGCTCACCCCGACGCTGGCGGCCACCACCCCGTAGACCGTGCCCGCCGCCGCCAGGCCGACGGTGGCCAGAGCACAGGTGAGGACCAGCAGCCCGCCGCCGCGCAGGCTCGTCGAGTACAGCACCGCCACCCCGGCGGCCAGGACGGCCTCGAGCACCACCAGCTGCCCGGCCAGCGCCCCCGCCTTCCCCAGGAAGATCCCGGCCGGGTCCATGCCCGTGAGGCGCAGCCCGTCGCGTGCCCCGTCGGCCGCCTCGAGCGAGAAGCTGCGCTGCACCCCGAGGACCCCGGCGAACAGCACCGCCACCCAGAACAGCCCGGGCGCCGCCTGACGCAGGAGGGTGTGGTTGGCGTCGAAGGCGAAGGCGAACAGCACCAGCACCACCAGGGCGAAGGGGGCCACCTGCTGCGCCCCCACCCGCGCCCGGCGCTCGATGCGCAGGTCCTTCCCCGCCACGAGGGCGGCGGCCCGCCACACCTCAGCCGACAAGGATCTGCTCCTCCGGGCGGCCCCCGGGGGTCGGGTCCGGGCCGGCCGACGATCCGGCCGACGATCCGGCCGCCGGCTCGACGGACGAGGTGAGGGACGACCCGACCGGCTGCTCAACCGAGCGGCCCCCGCTGACGACCACCGTGCGATGGGCCAGCTCCTCGACCGCCCCCCCCTCGTGCGAGGCCATGACGACGGCGGCGCCCCGGCGGGCGGCGGCGGCCACCAGCTCGTCGACCAGCTCCCGGCCCCCCGCGTCGAGCCCGGCGTGGGGCTCGTCGAGCAGCCACAGCTCGGGCTCCCGGGCCGCGATCACGGCCAGGGCCGCCCGGCGGCGCTGACCGGCGGAGAGGCGGGAGGCGGGCAGGTCGGCCAGGCGCCCGGTGAGGCCGAGGCGGGCCAGGGCGGGGGCAGCGGCATCCCCGGGCAGACCGGCGGCCCGGACGAAGAACCGGACGTTCTCGGCCACGGTGAGGTCGTCGTAGAGGTGGGTGGCGTGGGCCAGCAGGCCGACCCGGCGCCGGATGCCCCGGCGGTCGGCGAGGAGGTCCTCCCCGAGGACCGTCGCCTGCCCCGACGTCACCGCCAGCAGGCCGGCGCAGACCCGCAGGAGGCTGGTCTTGCCGGCCCCGTTGGGGCCGCGGAGCAGGACCACCTCGCCCGGGCGGGCGCTGAGGTCGGCACCCGCCAGCAGAGGGAAGCGGCCGGCGAGGGCTACGACGGAGCGGAGGCGGACGGCGTCGACCATACGGGTCGGCCAATGCTACGGGGGCCTGCCGCGAGGGATCCAAGCGGCTTGGGTACCGTCGGGTGATGCGACGCGCCCTGGCCGCGGCCGGCCGAATCCTGATCTCCGCCGGCGTGCTGCTCCTGCTGTTCGTCGCCTACGAGCTGTGGGGAACCAACATCTCCGAGGCGCGCAGCCAGAACAGCCTGGCCCAGCAGTGGCAGCAGGCGCACCAGCCCCGCGCCCACCCCGGAACCCGGGGGTCGGCGTCGACCACGACGACGACGGCCGCCCCTCCGGCCGCCGTCCTGCCCGGCTACGCCGTGGGCCGCATCCAGATCCCGAAGATCGGGGTGGACAAGTTCATCGTCGAGGGCGTGGGCCACGACGACCTCATGAAGGGCCCGGGCCACTACCCGGGCACGCCCCTGCCCGGCCAGCCGGGCAACGCCGCCATAGCCGGGCACCGCACCACCTACGGGGCGCCCTTCTACAACCTCAACGAGCTCGTGCCGGGCGACCACATCATGATCCAGACCCTCACCGGCACCTGCGCCACGACCTGCGAGTACGACGTGAGCCAGGCCCCGTTCCCGGTCCTGCCGAGCGACGTGTCGGTGATCGCTCCCCAGCCCGGCTACGACCTCACCCTCACGACCTGCAACCCCCGCTTCAGCGCCGCCCAGCGCCTGATCATCAAGGCCACCCTGGCCCACCCCCCGGCCACCAAGCCGTCCACCACGGCCACCACCCGGCCGAAGACCCCGGCCACGATCCCAGGGGACTCGACTGTGGCGGCCAACAGCACGACGGGATCGTCGGCAGCCATCCCCGACGTGGTCGGGTGGGGCCTGGCCGCCGCCGCCGTGTGGTTCCTGGCCTGGCTCGGGGCCCGGCGCCTCAGGCCCCGCCTGCCCCGCGGTTGGCCCGCCTACGTCGGCGGGGCGCCGGTGTTCCTCGTGTTCCTCTACTTCTTCTTCGAGAACGTCACCCGGCTGCTGCCGTCCAACGTCTGACCGGGGTCAGCGCCCCTCGAAGCGGGGCCGGCGCCGCTCCCGGAAGGCGGTGATCCCCTCCTCCAGGTCCCGGCTGGCCCAGGCCCGGCTGCGGGCCGCGACCACCTCGGGGTCGTCGGGCGGGGCCACCAGGCGGTTGAGGGCCAGCTTGTGGGCGGCCAGGGTGAGCGGCGCCAGGGCGGCGATGTCCTGGGCCCACGCCTCGGCCTCGGCCCGGCCGCCGAGGCGCTGGGCCAAGCCGGTCCGCACCGCCGCCTCCCCGTCGACCTCCTGGCCCCCGAGCAGCATGGCCCGGGCCGGGCCGTGGCCGGCCAGAAGGGCGCAGCGCTGCACGGTCCAGTGGTCGACGGCCAGGCCCAGCCGCCCCGCCGGCACGCCGAAGCGGGCGTCGGGGGCCGCCACCCGTAGGTCGCACGCCACCGCCAGCTGCACCCCGGCCCCGAGAGCGGCGCCCTCGACGGCGGCGATGCAGACCATGGGGGTCTCGACCAGGCCCATGAGAACCCGGCGCAGGGCGGGGTGGAAGTCGTCGTCCCGAACGGTGCCGAGATCGGCGCCGGCGCAGAAGTTGCCCTCCGAGCCGGCCAGCACGAGGGCCCGGGCGCCGCCGGCCGCTGCCGACGCCAGCGCCGCCTCGAGCTCCCCGCAGGCGGCGGTGTCGAGGGCGTTGCGGCGCTCGGGCCGCCGGATGGTGACGACGGCCCAGCTCCCCCCGGACTCGGAGGAGCGGACGTCGAGGCCGATGGCGCTCATTGGATGACGGCGATGAGATCGCCCTCCTGCACCCGGCCCTCGGCTGCGACGTGCAGCCCGGCCACGGTCCCGGCCACCGGCGCCTCCACCGGGATCTCCATCTTCATCGACTCGAGGATGGCGATGGTGTCCCCCGCCGCCACCGCCTGGCCCACCTCGACGTGCACCTGCCAGACGTTCCCGGTGATCTCGGCGCGCACCTCGGTCGTCATCGGCCCTGGCTGGCAACGACATTCAGGTCGGCGTCGACCATCATGCGCACCAGCGTCGGGAAGTCGACGTCGGGCTTCCAGCCCAGGACGTCGCGGGCCCGCCCGGGGTCCCCGACCAGCAGGTCGACTTCGGCGGGGCGCATGAAGCGCTCGTCGGTGACGACGTGGTCCTGGTAGTCGAGGCCGACGTGGCCGAAGGCCAGCTCGCAGAACTCTCGAACCGAATGGGTCGTGCCGGTCGCGACCACGAAGTCGCTGGCCTCGTCCTGCTGGAGCATGAGCCACATGGCCCGCACGTAGTCGGCGGCGTAGCCCCAGTCCCGCTGGGCCTCGAGGTTCCCGAGAGGCAGGGTCGTGTCCAGCCCGTGCTTGATGCGCGCCACCCCGTGGGTGATCTTGCGGGTCACGAACTCGAGGCCGCGCCGGGGGCTCTCGTGGTTGAAGAGGATCCCGGAGGTGGCGTGGAGGCCGTAGCTCTCCCGGTAGTTCACCGTGATCCAGTGGCCGTAGACCTTGGCCACCCCGTAGGGGCTGCGGGGATAGAACGGCGTGGACTCCCGCTGGGGCACCTCGATGACCTTGCCGAACATCTCGCTCGAGCTGGCCTGGTAGAAGCGGATCTCGGGGTCCACGATGCGGATGGCATCGAGGATGCGGGTCACGCCGAGGGCGGTGGTCTCCCCCGTCAGCACGGCCTGGCTCCACGAGGTCTGCACGAACGACTGCGCCGCCAGGTTGTAGACCTCGCTGGGGCGGTGCTCGCGCAACAGGTTGATCATCGAGACCTCGTCGAGGAGGTCACCGGAAACGAGGGTGACCTTGTCCTGGATGTGGGTGATCCGCTCGAAGTTGACCGTGCTGCTGCGACGCAGCATGCCGATCACCTCGTAGCCCTGGTCGAGGAGGAACTCGGCCAGGTAGGATCCGTCCTGTCCGGTGATGCCGGTGATCAGCGCGCGTCTGGGCATGGGCACCGTTGTAACCCGCCGGAGGCGCCCCGTCTGCTAAGCCACTTGGCATGGCCGAGAATCTCGGCCGGCGGATAGCCCGCATGCGTGCGGCCGCCGGCTGGACCCAGCAGGACCTGGCCGTTCGCCTGGCGGTCTCCCGGGTGGCGGTCTCCCACCTCGAGGCGGGGATCAGCGTCCCCGGGGAGCGGACGGTGGCCCTCCTGGCCGGGTTGTTCAAGCTCGAGCCCCACGAGCTGGTGGCGGGGACCAACTACCCCCCGGCCAAGGCCGAGCGTCTCCCCGTAGTCGTCTGCCGCTACACCGAGGTGGAGCTGCAGCTGCGCCTCCTGGACCGCGACATCGAACGGACCGGCGCCGGCTTCGACCCCGTCCTGGCCGACGAGTGGCGCCGGCGGCTCACCAAGCTGCTCTCGGACACCCACGACCGCCGCGAGCGCCAGGCCGTGGAGGACGCCCTACGCGCCCTGGCCGCCCGCCCCAGCCTGGGCTGACTGCGCCGACAGGTTCGAGAACACGAAGCCCTCGTACCCCTTGGCGGCCACGTCGTTGCACTGCTTCTCGTAGGGGGCGAAGCCGCCGACGTACGGCATGAACACCCGCTTCTTGCCCGGGATGTTCGCTCCCACGTACCAGGAGTTGGCCAGCGGGAACAGCGTGACCTCGGCGATGGAGCGGACGTGGTCGACCCAGCCCTCCTCGGCCTGCTCGGTGGCCTCGACGGCGGTCATGCCGGTCTCGCGCAGGCGGGTGATGCAGTCCCCGATCCACTCCACGTGCTGCTCGATGGCCATCGGCATGTTGGCCAGCACCGACGGGCTGCCCGGACCGGTGATCACGAACAGGTTCGGGAACCCGGCGATCTGCATGCCGAGGTAGGTGGTGGGCCCGTCGGCCCACTTGTCGCGGAGGGACAGGCCGTTGCGGCCCCGCACGTCGATCTTGAGCAGCGAACCGGTCATGGCGTCGAAGCCGGTGGCGAACACGATCATGTCGAGCTCGTACTCGGCTCCGGTGGTACGGATCCCCTTCGGGGTGATCTCGGTGATCGGGGTCTCGCGCAGGTCCACGAGAGTGACGTTGTCCCGGTTGAACGTCTGGTAGTAGTCGGTGTCGATGGGAGGGCGCTTGGTGCCGTACGGGTAGTCGGTGGGCATCAGCCGGCGCGCCACCTCGGGGTCCTTCACGATCTCACCGATCTTGGCCCGGATGAAATCCGCGGCCGTGTCGTTGGACGCCTTGTTGATCAGGATGTCGTTGTAGGAGCCGTAGATGAACTTGAAGCCACCCTCCTCCTCCCACAGCCGCTCGTAGGTGGCGAGACGCTCCTCGTCGGTCACCTCGAGGGCGCCCTTGTCGCTGGCGTCGTACGGGAAGCCGCCGAAGGAGCGCCGGGCCTTGCGGCGGATCCGGGCGTAGTCGGCCTTGATGGCGGCGTCCTGCTCCGGGGTCATGTCGTGGTTGCGGGCCGGCACCGTGTAGTTGGGGGTCCGCTGGAACACCCAGAGGTGGTCGGCCCCGGCGGCGATGACCGGGGCGGCCTGGATGCCCGTCGACCCGGTCCCGATCTGGCCGACGCGCTTGCCGCTGAAGTCGACGCCGTCGTGGGGCCAGGCGGCGGTGTGGTACCACTCCCCCTCGTAGGTGTCCAGACCGGGTATGGCCGGCACGTTGGCGGCGGACAGGCACCCGACGGCGCTGATGAGGAACCGGGCCGTGACCACGTCACCCCGCTCGGTCGTCACCTGCCACAGGTCGGCGTCCTCCTCGAACACGGCGCTGGTGACACGCGTCTCCAGCTGGATGTCGCGGCGCAGGTCGAAGCGGTCGGCCACGTGGTTGAGATAGCTGAGGATCTCGGGCTGCTCGGGGTACTTGCTGCTCCACACCCACTCCTGCTGCAGCTCGTCGGAGAACGAGTACGAGTAGTAGAAGCTCTCCGAGTCGCAGCGGGCGCCGGGATAGCGGTTCCAGTACCACGTGCCGCCGACGCCGTCACCGGTCTCGTACACCCGGACGGAGAGGCCGAGCTCGTCGCGGAGGCGGTAGAGGGCGTACAGGCCCGCGAACCCGGCCCCGATCACCACCGCGTCGAAGTCGGGAGCGTCGAAGTCGGGCCTGTGGTCGACGGGCATGGCATCGGTGCTCATACGTGTTCGATGCTACCGGTCACCGCCCCGCCCAGCGGGGGGCCCGCTTCTCGGCAAAGGCGGCCAGTCCCTCGCGCGCGTCCTCGGTCTGGCTGGTGATGCTCAGCATGGCGTGCAGGTGGCGCAGGGCGGGACCGGCCGCCTGGTCCCACACCGTGTAGAAGCTGTCCCGCCCCAGGCGCATGACCACGGGCGATTTGTCCGCCAGCGTGGCGGCCATCTCCCCCACCGCGGCGTCGAGCTCGGCGGCGGGGACCACCCGGTTGACGAAGCCGATATCCGCCGCCTCCCGGGCATCGACCCGCCGGGCCGTCATCATGAGCTCCAGCGCCTTCTTCGGCGGCATCGAGCGGACCATGGGCACCGTGATCATGTAGGGCCACAGCCCCACGTTCATCTCCGGCGTGCCGAACTGGGCGTCGTCGGATGCGAGGACGAGGTCACACGCCAGGGCCAGCCCGAAGCCCCCGGCCAGGGCGTAGCCCCGCACCTTGGCGATGGTCGGCTTGCCCAGCGCCCAGAGCTCCTCGAACAGTCGGGCCATGTCCCCCCGGCTCTCGTGGCCGCCGAGGAAGCCGCCGTCCCCGCCGGTCAGGTCGGCCCCGGCCGAGAAGGCCCGGTCCCCGGCGCCGGTCAGGACCAGCACCCGCACGGCGGGGTCCGCCCCCGCCGCCGCCACCGCCCGGCGCAGGCCCCCGATCACCTCCGGGGAGAGGGAGTTGCGCTTCTCGGGCCGGTTGATGGTGGCGGTGGCCACCGCCCCGTCGACCTCGTAGAGCAGCGCCTCGGAACCGTCGGTGGCCATCGCGGTCATGGCGGGCGAAGGTACCGCCTGTCCCGCCGGAGAGGAGTGTGCCGAGAAGGAGTGTGCCGAAAAGAAGTGTGATGGGAGGCTGGCCCCGTGAGCCCCTTCTCGAGCGCCGCCGTGGTCTCCTACCGCCTCGGCGGCCTCGACGGCGTGTCGGTCGAGGCGGCCAAGTGGGTGGGGGCGCTGCGCGCCCTGGACCTGGTCGTGTGGACCGTGGCCGGCGAGGGGGACGCCGACCGGCTGGTCCCCGGGCTCGGGGCGTGGACGGAGGAGCCGCCCGACCGGGGCGCTCTTTCCGCCGCGCTGGCCGGCGCCGACGTGGTCGTGGCCGAGAACGTCTGCTCGCTCCCGCTCAACCCGGCGGCGGCGGCCGCGGTGGCAGCGGAGCTCCGGGGCCGGCCGGCGGTGCTCCACCACCACGACCTCCCGTGGCAGCGGTCGGGGATGGGCGACGCCGTGCCCGACGACCCGCACTGGGTCCACGTGGCGATCACCGACCTCTCCCGCCGCCAGCTCGGGGAGCGGGGGGTGGGGGCGGTGGTGGTGAGGAACTGCTTTCCCCTGGAGGAGAGCGGCGACCGGCGGAGGGGACGGGCCGAGGTCGGGGTCGAGGATGGGGTCCGGCTGGCGCTGCAGCCGACGCGGGCCATCCGGCGCAAGAACGTCCCGGCCGGGCTGGAGGCGGCCCGGGCCGTGGGCGCCACCTATTGGCTGACCGGCCCCGCCGAGGAGGGCTACGGACCGGAGCTGGAGCGGGTGCTGGCGGGCGCCCGGGTTCCCGTCCTCCACCGCCCCGCCCCGGTCATGGCCGACGCCTACGCCGCCGCCGACGTGGTCCTGCTGCCGTCGTCGTGGGAGGGCTTCGGGAACCCGGCGGTGGAGGCTTCGGTGCACCGGCGCCCGGTGCTGGTGGGCCCCTACCCGGTGGCCGACGAGCTACGCCGCCTCGGCTTCCGCTGGTTCTCGCTGGCGGAGACGGCCGCCCTGGGGAGGTGGCTGGACGACCCCGACCCCGAGCTGCTGGAGCAAAACCGGGAGGCGGTGCGGCGCCACCTCGACCTGGCCGACCTGCCGGGGAGGCTCGAAGGGGTGCTGGGGCGGCTCAGCCGTCGGCGCGGGGGCCCCGCCCGCTCCGACGGGACCGGCGGCGGTTCATCTGCACCGCCATGAGGGTCAGGCGCGACATGGTGGCGTTGTCGGGCCGGCGCGCCTCGGGCGGGCGGCGGGACAGCTTCTGAGGTGACGTCCCCGGCACCGTCTTCATCGAGGGCCAAGGTTCGCCACGCGGCGCTCGCGTTCCTGCTCCCCCCGGCCGCTCCCGCCGGGCCGTTGTTACCGTTGGGTCAAGAAATGAGCCCCCGCACCAGTCCCCGTCTCCCTGCCGCCCGCCGGCGCCGGCAGCTGCTCGACGTGGCCCTCGAGGTGTTCGCCACCCGCGGCTTCGACGGCACGTCCATGGCGGAGCTGGCCGAGGCGGCCGGGATCACCAAGCCCGTCCTGTACCAGCACTTCAGCTCCAAGCGCGAGCTGTACCTCGAGCTCCTCGAGGACGTCGGGCGCCAGCTGCAGGAGGCGGTAGGCAAGGCGACGGCGGCGGCGGCCCGTCCCCATGAGCAGGTCGAGGCCGGCTTCCGCGCCTACTTCGCCTTCGTCCGCGAGCACCGCAGCGCCTTCCAGCTCCTGTTCCTGGGGAGCTCCCGGCACGACCGGGAGTTCGCCGACGCCGTCGAGCGGGTGGAGGAGTCCATGGCCGAGGCCATCGCCCCCCTGATCGAGGCGGGCGTCGACGAGCGGCACCGCCGGCAGCTGGCCCACGCCCTCGTCGGGATGGCCGAGGTGACGGGGCGGCGGGCCATGTCCGACCCGGGCTTCGCCGTGTCCCTGGACGGGCTGGCCCTGCACCTCGCCGAGCTGGCCTGGGCCGGTCTGCGGGGGATCCGTCCCGAGGCCGATTGAGTCTCGGGCGATGAACGTCAGCGTCGGGCACGACGGCCCGGTCACCGTCGTCACCATCGACCGCCCCGAGGTGCGCAACGCCGTCGACGGGCCCACGGCGGCGGCGCTCGCGGACGCCTTCCGGGACTTCGACGCCGATCCGGCCGCGGCGGTGGCGGTCCTGACGGGGGCCGGGGGCACGTTCTGCGCCGGCGCCGACCTGAAGGCGGTGGCGACGGGGCGGGGCAACCGGGTCGAGCCGACCGGCGACGGGCCCATGGGGCCGACCCGGTTGGTGCTGGGCAAGCCGGTGATCGCCGCCGTGGAGGGGCACGCCGTGGCCGGCGGACTCGAGCTGGCTCTGTGGTGCGACCTGCGGGTGGCGGCCCGGGATGCGGTGTTCGGGGTGTTCTGCCGGCGCTGGGGGGTGCCCCTCGTCGACGGCGGCACGGTGCGGCTGCCCCGGCTGATCGGCCACAGCCGGGCCATGGACCTGATTCTCACCGGCCGGCCCGTCGACGGAACGGAGGCCCTGGCCATCGGCCTGGCCAACCGGCTGGCCGAACCGGGCCGGGCCCTGGAGGAGGCGGTGGCGCTGGCCCGCTCGATCGCCGCCTTCCCGCCCCTGTGCACCCGCAGCGACCGGGCCTCCGCCCTGGCCCAGTGGGGGATGGCCGAGGCCGGGGCCCTGGGGCTCGAGGCCGAGCTGGGACTGGCCACCATCCGCAGCGGGGAGACGAGAGACGGAGCGGCGCGCTTCGCCGCCGGGGCCGGGCGCCACGGCTCCTTCGGGGACACCGCCCGGTGAGCACGACGGCAGGCGGTCCCGCCCCGGGCGCCGAGGCCGTGCGGGGCAGGCGGGTGCTGGTGACGGGGGCGGGCGGCTTCATCGGCTCCCACGTCACCCGGGCCCTCCTGGAGCGGGGGGCCGAGGTCTACGCCATGTCGGCGTCGGTGTCGTCCCTGCTGCCGGTGCGGCTGGCCGACATATCCGCCGACATCCGCATCGTCGAGGCCAACGTGGCCGACCGCTCGGCCATGGAGAACATGGCCCGCACGGTCAGGCCCGAGCTGGTGGCCCACCTGGCCGCCTTCAGCCACGTCGGGAAGTCGTTCCAGCGGGTGGACGAGAGCCTGGTGACCAACATCCACGGGACCGTCAACCTGCTCCTGGCCCTGGCGGGGGACTACGAGCGGTTCGTGTACACGGGCACCAGCGAGATCTACGGGGACGTCCCGGTGCCGTTCCGGGAGGACGGCCCCGTCAACCCGATCTCCCCGTACTCGGTCTCGAAGTACGCCGGAGAGCGCTACAGCCTGATGTTCCACGAGGCCTACGGCTGGCCGATCGTCTGTCTGCGCCCCTTCAACGCCTACGGCCCGTGGCAGACGCCCGACCGGATCATCCCCGAGATCATCCTCACCGCCCTCCGGAAGGAGGAGCTGCTCACCACCGAGGGCCGCCAGACCCGCGAGTTCAACTACGTGACCGACCTGGCCGACGGCTTCGTGGCCGCCCTGGGCGCCTCACGCGCCGAAGGGCAGGTCGTGAACCTGGGCTGCGGGCAGGACATCGCCATCCGCGACCTGACCCTCAAGGTGCTGGAGCTGATGGGAAACCCCATCGAGCCCAGGATCGGCGCCCTGCCCCACCGGCCCACCGAGATCTGGGCCATGTACTGCGAGAACGGGCGGGCCCGGGAGCTGCTCGGCTGGGAGCCCACCCACACCCTGGAGCAGGGCCTGGCCGAGACCATCGAGTGGTACCGGGCCGAGCTCGGGCGCGGCGGCCGCTTCCTCGGGGCCGGTTAGAGATTTCGGGTGATCCGCCCGAAAAGGGACTTTCCGGGCGGACGACGAACCAACGGGGGTGAGCCGGCAGCGGAGCCGGCCCCCCGAGGAGGTCGTCTTGCGTCTGGTCCCCCGCCTCCGCCGGTCCGTCGGCGCCGCCCTGGCCGCCGGGACCCTGGCCACGGCCGGCACCCTCGCCGCGGGTGCGGCGCCCGTCCCGGCCGGCGCCGCGTCGGCCGGCGCCGCCACCACTGTGCTCACCGGGGACGTCCTCTCCGGCCTGTCCGGCCTCCCGTCGTCACCGACCCCCGGGTCCACGCCCGTGCAGGTCGGGGTGACGATCGCCAGCCCCGACCGGAGCGGGCTCGACGCCTCCTACCGGGCCATCTACACCCCCGGCAGCGCCCAGTACCACCGCTTCCTCTCCGCCGGTGACGTGGCGGCCCAGTTCGGCGTGCCGGCCGCCACCGAGTCCGCCGTCGAGGCATGGGCCACCCGGGCCGGGCTGCGGAAGGTGTTCGTGTCCACGGACAACGAGTACCTGCTGCTGGCCGGGACCGCCGGCCAGGCCGAGTCCACCTTCTCGGTGACGCTCGCCAACTTCACGGCGCCCGACGGCTCCACCTTCTACGCCAACACCACGGGCCCCACGATCCCGGCCGGCCTCGGCGTCGACGGGGTGCTCGGGCTCAACAGCTATCTCAAGGCCCACACGTACAACCACGCCCCGTCGGCCGACGCCCCCCACGGCACGCCGGCCCAGGACACGTGCCTGTCCGGGACCTGCATCGGCCTGACCACGCCCCAGGACCTCTGGTCGATCTACGACCAGCCCACCGCCTACTCCGATCCCAACGCCGACTTCGGCCAGGGCCAGCAGATGGGAGTGCTCGGGGAGGGCGCGGTGGCGGGACCGCTGAAGGACCTGCGCGCCTTCGAGGGTGAGTTCGGCCTGGCCCAGATCCCGGTGACCGTCCACTCGGTCAACGACGACTTCCAGGACACATCCGGCGCCGGGGAGTGGGACATCGACACCCAGGCTTCGACCGGGATGGCACCGAAGGCGTACGGGGAGACGCTGTACTTCGCCAAGGACCTCACCGACTCGTCGGTCCTTGCCGACTTCCAGGCCTGGAGCGGGGACGCCAACGGCCCGCTGCAGGCCAACGCCTCGTTCGGGGAGTGCGAGGAGGACCCGACGAGCGCCGTCCTCGAGCCGACCGACAACAACGCCCCCACGGCCGGAGTGCTGGCCGGCCCCGCCGGCGTCGAGTTCACCAGCGCGTCGGAGACCGCCCTCGAGGAGGCGACGCTGCAGGGCAAGACCCTGTTCTCCTCGACCGGTGACACCGGCTCGTCGTGCCCGGCCGTGGCCGTCGACGTCAACGGCGTCGGCAACGAGCTGTTCCCCGAGACCAGCTACCCGGCCTCCAGCCGGTACGTCGTAGCCGTCGGCGGGACCGTGCTCTACGGCACGCCGAACACGGCCACCCCGCCGGCGTCCAACTCGCAGCGCTCCATGGAGACGGCGTGGACGTTCACCGGCGGAGGCAACAGCTTCTACATCCCCGAGCCGGCCTACCAGAAGGGCATCTCGCTGCTCGACCAGCAGGACTGCCTGGCCCAGCCCGACGGCACGCCGTACTCCTCGCCGACGCCGTGCCGCGGCGTTCCCGACGTGGCGGCGCAGTCCGGGGACGTGATCAGCAACGGGTACGCCACGACCATGGGCGGCGCGCCCGACCAGGCGGGCGGCGGCACCAGCCTCTCCTCCCCGCTGTGGATGGGCATGTGGGCCCGCGTCCAGGCGGCTGCGCCGGCCACGGGCACCAGCTCGGCCGGCACGCCCGTCTTCGGGGGCCTCGGCTTCGCCAACGAGACCCTCTACAAGCTGGGCAAGGGCGGCAGCGACGCCCAGGACTTCTTCGACATCGGCAGCGGGCCGCCGCAGAGCCCGATCACCGGCAACGGCTACTACACGTCGCTGCCCCGCAGCCCGCTCGACCCCACCGGCTGGGACTACGTCTCGGGTCTCGGCGCGCCCCACGTCACCCACCTGGCCGTGGACGCCACCGGCAACGCGACGCTCACACCCCCCGACAACGTGACGGCGCCGGCCGCACAGGACTGCGGCCAGCCCGGGCTGCCCCCGTGCTCGTCCGGTGGCGGCGGGGGGACCTGCCCGGCCGGCGGCCCGCTGTGGACCAACCCGCCCCACACCGCCACCGACATTCTCGGCAACTCCGACCCCCAGCTCAGCCTGCTGGCAGGGAACCTGGCGGTGAGCGGCTCGAACCTGGTCGCGACCCTGACCGTCGCCAATCTGTCCACCCAGGTTCCATCGGGCGCAACCGGGATGGCCTGGTACAGCACGTGGACCTTGAACGGGACGACGTACTTCGCCCAGGCCGAGGTGGGCCCGACGGGAGTGCCCGACTTCGCCGACGGCACGGTCTCGGGCAACCAGTACTCCGCAGTCAACTCGGACACCGGCACGCTCACCCCCGGTCCGAACGGGACCGTGCAGATCGTGGTGCCGCTCGCCAATGTCGGCAACCCGCCGACGGGATCGATCCTGTCCGCACCCGCCGGCAAGACCTACACCGAGGAGGGAACGCCGCCCACCTCCGTCCTCGGGTCCAACGGGCTTCTCGAGCAGGTCGACAGCGGCGGCCCCGGCTGCAGCTTCACCACCTGAGACGACGGGCGAGGCAGCCGGGGTGACGAACGCCCGGCTGCCTACTGCCCCGTCGGGTCGGCGGCGATGCAGCCCGCCAGCCCCGTCGGCGGCGGAGCAGGGGTCAGCACGGGGGGCTCGGCGAACGCCGGCCGCCTCAAGTCGAGGCAGTCCAGCATGTTGTTGGCGTTGGCGTCGCGTGCCGACAGCGCCGGCAGGTTCCACTTGGTCTCGATCAGCCGCAGGATCGACGTGTGGTCGTAGACCGTGTGCGAGACGTGGTGGGGACGGGCCCAGGGTGACACGACCACGGTCGGCACCCGGAAGCCGGTCCAGCTGTACAGGTCCCCGTAGGTGTCCCCGGCGGCCACGGCCGGGGCGATGCCGTCCGGACGCACGGCGCGCACCGGCGGCACGTGGTCGTAGTAGCCGCCGTGCTCGTCGAAGGTGAGGACCAGCAGCGTCGATCCCCACGCCGGGCTGTTCATCACGGCGTCGATGACCCGGTAGGCGTAGTAGGCGCCGGCCTGGACGTCCTGGGGGTTCTCCTCGGAGCCCTCGAACGACTCGGGGTCGACCAGGCTGAAGAACGGGAGGGTCCCGGCGGCGCAGTCGGCGAAGAAGTCCGCCACCGGCACGACCTTGCCCGGGTTCTGCTCGACGACGTATGGGAACAGACCGGCGGTGGGGAGGTCGGCGAAGTAGTCCTTCCACGAGATCCCGAACGCGTTGAGCATGTCGAAGATCGTGCCGTAGCGGCCGGGGCGCGGGTCGGGGTCGGTCGGGGACGGGAACGGGTCGCCCACCTGACCGAAGGCGGACCCGGCTATGAGGAAGCGCCGGTTCGGATAGGTCTGCGCCATCACCGAGGCGAAGTAGCGGTCGCAGACCGGGAACACAGACGCGAGCGAGTGGTAGAAGGGCAGCTGCCCGGCGGTGTAGTACTGCATGGCCTCGGGGCTGCAGGCCGCCACGAAGCCGTCGTTGGCCCCGTGGTTCCAGGAGCGGTGGCTGGCGTCCCAGTCCTGGCCGACGCGGTAGTGGGCCTGGCACGTCGACGGGGCCGGGCGGGCGTACACCCGGCCGCCCGACGGGGACGGGTTCCAGTTGACGGCCCGGCCGTCCCGCCCGAAGGACAGACCGTCGACTCCCTTCCGACGCAGGGACCCGAGGTGATTGTCGAAGGAGTGGTTCTCCATCATCAGCACCACCACGTGGTCGATGTGCGGGAGGGTGTCGGTGCCGGCCGCCAGGCGCGGGTAGGGCCGGGTGCCGGCGGCGGCCAGGGCGCGGGGTGCGGCGCGGCCCTCGACCAGGGGGCCCGCCACAGCCAGAGCGGCACCAGCGGCGGCTCCCTTCAGCAGGGACCGGCGGCTGACGATCGGGGACCTCTCCGTCACGGCCGGGAGGGTCCCAGGATGGAGGCGATCTGGGGCAGCGCCCAGTGCAGGTCGGCCTGCCAGTAGGGCCAGCCGTGGTAGCCGCCGGCGTAGAAGTCGTCGGTGTGGGGCACGCCGGCCCGGTCGAGGGCGCGCACGAGCGACAGGTTCATCTGGAACACCCCGTGCTCGAGGCCGTAGCCGCCGGGATTGCCGGGATCGTCTCCCTGGGCTCCGCCCGGCGTGCCCGTCCCGGAGGCGAGGAACAGCGCCGTGCCGGCCAGCTTGGCGGCCAGCGACGCCGGATTGTGGGCCGCCCACACGCTCTCGTTGCCGGCCTGGCTCCCCCAGACGTCCTCGTTCGGCGTTCCGTAGGCGTCGTGCAGCTGGTCGAAGATCACGCCGGAGGCGGGAGCGCCGTAGAGCATGTCGACCGCTCCCGAGAAGCTGGCCGCGACGCGGTACATCCCCGGATGGCGGGCCGCGAACGACAGCGCCCCGAACCCGCCCATCGACAGCCCGGCGATCCCCCGGTCACCCCGGACCGTCCGGTAGCGGCTGTCCACGTAGCGGGGCAGCACCCCGGTGTCGAAGGCCTCGTACTGGTACCGGCCGTCGAGCCAGTCCGAGTACCAGCCGGCGGTGGCGTTGTGACCCCCGTCGGGCATCACGATGATCAGCGGGAAGGCGTGGGCCCGCTCGAACGACACCAGGTCTGTGTTGGCCGACCACGACCGGTACGTGTCCCCGGCCCCGTGCAGGAGGTACAGCACCGGGTAGTGCCGGCCCGAGGCGCAGTAGCCCGGCGGGACCAGCACGTCGACGCGGTCGTCGACCACGTGGACCCCCGCCGGCGGCGGAACGGTGATGGTCCGCAGCGTGGGCTGGGCCTGGTCGCACCCCGCCGTGGCCGGCGGGGCGGCGTGGGCCGGCCCGCTGACCGCGGCCAGCAAGGCGCAGACAGACCCGGCCACGACGGCGCCCACCAGGCGGACGCGCCGCAACCGGACCGACATGGCACCGACATTCACCGGCAGGGGGCGGTAATCCTCCCCGTGGTCAGGCGGCGGGCGCGCCCGTGCCGGCTGCCGGCGCCGATGTGACGGGACCGGGCGGCCGCCGCCGGGAGCCGAGGCGCCGCCACCCCAACCACGACAAGGCGCCCAGGGCCGCCACCAGGACCAGGGCGAAGGCCAGGGTCCCGGACACCGACACCAGGCCCTGGATCCCGTCGGCGAAGCCGTTCCCGGCGCGCAGCACGGCTGCCTTCCAGGGCCCTGGCGCCGGCCTGGCCGGCGGAGGCGGAGCGGTGCGCTGGTCGACGTTCACGGTCAGCGTCCCGTAGCTGGTCTGGTCGTCCGTGACCCGCTGTTGGCCCTCGAGCTGCTCCAGTTGGGTGCCGACGGAATCGATCTGCTGCTGGACGGCCAGGATGTCCCCGATCGTGTTGGCCCGGGCCAGGATGGTCAGATAACGGCCCTGGGCCTGCTGAAGGGCGGTTATGCGTGCCTGCAGGTCGACGTACTGGGCGGTCACGTCCTGCCCCGAGGTGGAGGCCGACACGACCGTGCCGAGGGCGCGGACCCGGCCCAGCGTCACCTCGAAGACGCCGGCCGGGACCCGGAGGACAACGGTGCCCGACGGTGCCGGTCCGGCCTGTGCCGAGGTCGTGGACGCAACGAAGCCGCCCTCGGCGGCGGCCAGGAGGGTGAGGTCGTTGAGGGCCGCCGCCACCCGGCCGGGGCGCACCTGGAGATAGATCTGGCCGTTCTTGATCACCTTGGCCGGGACCAGGGGCGGGGCCGGGGCCGGCGCGGAGGCGGCACCAGACGAAGGGACGGCCGCCGCCGACCCGGCTCCGCCCACCACGCCGGCGGTCGATCCCGCACCGGCGGTGCCGCCTGCTGCGGCGGCGGCGGGACCGTTGACAGTTGTTCCGGCCGATCCGCCGCCGGCGCCCGATTGAGATACGGCGCCGAGGATCGGCGCCCCCGTGGTGGTTGTGGACCGGGACGGACCGCCGCCCCCCCCGGCCACCAGGGCCGCAACCAACAGGCCGACGACCACCGCCCCCGCCCCCGCCGCCAGTCCGACGATTCGGCCTCTGGGCAGTTTTCCGATTCGGATACCGAACGCCGCCATCCGTCCCCCCTTGGTGACCTGCTCCCGGCCTTTGGTGCGGCGGTCAGCCCGGAATCAACCGGGACCCGGACAATGGCGGCGATACTTCCGGCCATGACCGAGCGGAACGTCCTGGGCACCGCCCTGGAGCCCTGCGGCACCGAGCCCCTCACCGGCTTCTACCGGGACGGCTGCTGCAACACCGGCCCCGAGGACCTGGGCAGCCACACCATCTGCGCCGTGGTGACCGCGGAGTTCCTCGAGCACCAGCGCGGCATCGGCAACGACCTGGTGACGCCGATGCCCCACTACCGGTTCCCGGGACTGGTCCCGGGTGACCGCTGGTGCGTGACGGCCGTCAACTGGCTGCGGGCCCACCACGACGGGGCAGCGGCCCTGGTGGTCCTGGCCTCGACCCACGAGCGGGCGCTCGACATCGTCCCCCTCGACGCCCTGAAGGAGCACGCCGTCGAC